>PEAD01000009.1 GCA_002753335.1 Nitrospirae bacterium MYbin3 | reverse complement strand
CATAGTTTGCCTGCTTAATCACACTTACTTACGTCGTCTAATTCCTACTGCATACTCTTTTCATATTTGCATCTCTTTTTTCATGAAACTTTTGACATTACCAGACTAAAAAGTATTCTGGTTTGTTTTTTTAGGTTTGATGATTCTTCTTAGGAAAACAAGACTGCCAAATCCTGCGCTCATAAGCGTTAGCGTACTTGGTTCAGGTGCAACAACTGATGAAGAAACACTGCCAGATATTGAATTGCCTGAAGAAGTGGATGCTATAAAACTATGTGGACTTGTTAATATGCTAGTTGAGGGCTGAGTCAAACTGACATTAACAGAAAAGCCTGATAGCGTTTGTCCCGGAAGAATTCCTGCTCCAATTGTGTAAGCCTGATAATATCCGGGAATGGGGTTGCCAGAATTAGTTTTGTATTGCCCAATTCTGGTGTTCCAGTCTAGTGGTGCTTCTGGTGAAGAAATAAGCCTATATATGGATGAATTAAAGTCAATCTTAAACGAGTAGATCGATTCAACAGAGTTATTATAGACAGAATAGGTATAATGAAAAAGATTAGAATTTTCAGACCCAAGCCTTTGCACATCAGAAGTTATTGATATAGCACTTGCAGTTCCGATGCCGCAGACCAACAAAAATAATAGGAGGTACAAAATAAGAACTGTTTTTTGACTCACCGATTTTACCTCAACACTTACAATAATTCGTGAACATTACTAAAACAATGATTGTTTTGTCAACAGGCCAATTTATGAAACTTGTTGTTTTGACTTGACTTATGAATGTGCGCCATAATAAAAAATAAAATTATTTTCGGAGAATGCTTTAATGAAAATTCTTGTAACAGGCGGCGCAGGGTATATAGGCAGCCATATGGTCAAACTTCTTGGCGAGCGTTCGCTCGACACGCTTACGTATGACAATCTTTCGACCGGAAACAAATGGGCTGTGTTGCATGGCGACCTAGTTGTTGCAGATCTTGCCGACAAAGACACGCTACGTGGCGTAGTTAAAGCATTCAGACCTGATGCTGTCATCCATTTTGCCGCATCCATAGTGGTGCCCGAGAGCGTTCAGAATCCGCTCAAATACTACAGAAACAATACCGCAAACACCTTAAATCTTATAGAGACTATGGTCGAGTTTGGCGTAAAAAAAATGGTTTTTTCTTCGACAGCTTCTGTTTACGGAATTCCGGAAAAATCGCCTGTTCCAGAAACAGAATATATGCGCCCGATTAATCCATACGGCTCAGCAAAAATGATGACCGAACTTGTGCTAAGGGATCTGAGTTTTGCGGATGATTCATTCAGATATGTTTCTTTAAGATATTTTAATGTGGCCGGCTCTGACGCCAAATGCAGGATTGGGCAGGCTTACAAAGAGTCAACGCATCTAATAACCAGAGCCCTAAAAGCTGCGAATGGCGAGTTTTCTAAACTCGAAATATTCGGCACCGATTATCCGACTTCGGATGGCACATGCATCAGAGACTATATTCATGTTGACGACCTTGCTGACGCACATATAAAAGCACTCGAATATCTTGACAAAGGTGGAAAAAGCGAAGTATTCAATTGTGGCTACGGTCATGGCTATTCTGTTAAAGAAGTAATAAATGTTGTAAAGAAGGTTACAGGCATAGACTTCCCTGTTGAGGAGGGTGCGAGACGAGAAGGCGATCCCCCAGTTATCGTTGCCGACAGTGCTAAGATACGCAGGAACCTAGGCTGGAAGCCGTTGCACGACGATCTTCAGTACATTGTCCGTACCGCATGGGACTGGGAAAAAGCAAAAGGCATTATGGTTTTCAAGAATTAAACTTAGCGATAATTGATTTTAAAAGGAAAAACAGTTATAATTTGTCTAATAGGTCTTAAAACATTTTAGGAGGCATTAAAATGTGTAGTAAGAAGCATATATCTATTTTAGCGGTATCGTTAGTTTTACTTATCTGTGGGCAGGCATTTGCTCTTACCAGTTATTCCTATACTGATTCAACTTACTCATTTTTTCAGGATGACCATAATTTAGGCTGGAAAAACCAGCTTCCCACAAGTAGCGGCACATTTATAGACGCGCATTTAAAGTTCGATGTTAGGGATAGCTTTAAGGGATCTGCGACTTTTGGGCTTGCCTCTATAACAAAAACAATGCATGACGGCCATACTGAATATGATGTAGATATAGTTAAGCAGCTTGGAACTATATATTTTGGCAAGACATTTGATTTTACCGGTGCTGCATTGCAGTCATTGAATGCAGCCCTTCTTGAAAGTTATGTAAAGAAGACGCCGCTTTCTTTTGCCTTAATATTGAAAGACGAGGATGACAAAGAAAAGGTGAGACGCGCAACGCTTTACGGCAATGTTGCGCCAGAGCCAACATCCATGGCTCTGGTAGGAGCTGGGCTTCTCGGGCTTCCTATTGCCGCAAGATTCCGGAGATTTATTGCCAAGGGTTGATTTGTTTAAGCAGGTCTGAATTGCAGCAGCCATAACTTTTTTGTTTTAGGTTATGGCTGTTTTTGTTATCACTAACATTATGGGGAGAATTTATTGAAAAAGATTTTTTTGCTATTCCTTCTTTTTTTTGCAATAAGCTGCCCGTCATTTGCTCAGGATTATATCATCGGCAGTCAGGATCTTCTTAAAATAACTGTTTATGAGCATCCGGACCTAACCACCGAAACGCGCGTCAGCGAAGACGGCAAAATTTCTTTTCCGCTTGTTGGAGAAATAGACATCAAAAATCTTACTGCAAGACAAGTTGAAAAGAAGATAGCCGAAAAACTGTCGGGCGGGTATATAACTAATCCCCAAGTGGCGGTGCTGATTCAGCAATACATGGGACAGCGCGTAACAATAATAGGCGAAGTTTCCAAGCCTGGGCAGTACGAAATCACAGGCCCAACATATGTCCTGGATATCATATCAAAGGCTTTAGGCACAACACAGAATGCCGGATATATAATCACTCTTTTCAGAAAGGGCAGCGGCGACAACCCTAAGCTCGAAAAGCTTCAGATCGATCTTGACCGGCTTCTCAGAAAAGGCGAACTTGAAGAGAACATTCAGATGAAGGACAAAGACATAATCTTTGTGCCCAAAGGCTTCTTCTATGTTTACGGAGAGGTGAACAGGCCTGGCGCATACAGAATAGAAAAAGGGCTTACGGTCAAAAGGGCTGTGGCGCTTGCTGGCGGTTTTAACCAAAAGGCAGCAAAGAAAAAGGTTGAGATTACACGCAGAACAAACGATAAAGATGTTGTCCGGGATGGAACACTTGATGATACTATCGAGATAGATGATGTAATAATGGTAAAGGAAAGCCTTTTTTAATGAACTTTAACTATTACTGGAATGTGATTAAGGACAGGCGGATGATTGTTATTACCGCCTTTGTTACTACGGTGTTAGCCACCTTGATAATCTCGTTTGTTTGGCCGCCCAAATATGAAGCCACCGCAACATTGGTACTGGATTATGACAGCAGCAATCCCATGAATATCGGCATGTATGCTATGGGATCAGGAATTTTACAGTCCATCGAATACATGAACACACAGATCGAAATCATAAAGAGCAGAAAGGTTGCGGTCGGTGTGGTTGAACTTCTCAAACTGGACAAAATACCTGAAATTATCGATAGGTTTGAAAAATCAAAAAAAGTGAATCCGATTTTTTTCTGGAAAAAAGAAAAAGATTTGGATATAAAAGTGTGGCTTGCGGATTCGTTCCTTTCAAAATCTTTAAAAGTTGAGCCTGCGAGAGATGCACGTTTTTTGTTCATTAAATTTTATTCTCCGGACCCCGACTTTTCGGCTGCCACCGCCAACGCCTTTGCGAAAGTTTATACGGAATACAATCTTGAGTTGAAGCTTATTCCTCTTCGTGATGCAGGCAAATGGTTCTCCGATAAGCTTACAGATGTAAAGGACAAGGCTGACAAAGCGAGTGAACACCTTAGAGAGTATCAGAAAAAGAAAGGGCTTGTGTCTCAGGAGGGCCGCTATTACGATGATGCTGTGCAACGGCTAGACCAAATAAACAGCCAAATGATCGTTGCAAAGGGAAAGCTATATGAGGCAAAGGTGGCGATAAAACGGATTGAAGACAGTAAAGGCAATTATGACAGCATCCCAGACGTTATATCCAACAGCCTAATCAACAGCCTAAAGATGGAAAAAGTAAAGATCGAAAAAAGTCTTTCTGACCTGTCTGCAAAAGTCGGAACAAAACATCCGCAGTACAGCAGAATGCAGTCGGAACTACAGACGATTAACACCAAGATTAACACCGAGATACAAAATATAATAAGTGCGATAAGACAGGAATACGAAGCTGCATCAGGAAGGGTACAGAGCCTTGAAAAGGCGTTGAACGCACAAAAAGGAGAGGCTCTTAACCTGAACACATCGCGGTACCAGATGGATTCTCTTAACAGGGAGTCAGAAGCATTCAAACAGACTTACGATGCTGTTTTGAAAAAATTCAACGAGACGGTGCTCCAGAGCGACATGAATCGTACTAACGTGTTTTTAATAGATGTGGCTGTTCCTCCTACCCAAAAATACAGCCCCAAGGTGATGCTTAATTTCTTTCTCTCGATTTTTGTAGGCTCTTTCTTGGGAATTGGCTTGGCCTTCTTTTTCGAATACATGGATGACACCATTAAATCGGTTGAGCTAATCGAAAGGGATTTCAATATGCCGGTGCTGGCAACCGTAACTCGGATAGAGGAGATATGATGTGAGCGACAAAGCGTCATGCACCATGGATGCCAATTCAGCAAAAGATATAGGCAGCATCCTTAAAGATACCGGAAAAATAACTGCTGCAGATCTCGAAAAAATAGTCGCTTTGCAAGAAGAGAAAGGCATGCTTTTTGGCGAAGCGGCTGTCAATCTCGGGATACTTACAAAAGATGATGTTAATCGAGCGCTTTCCCATCAGTTTTCATATCCATATTTGGGCGATGAGAAATATCCTATCGGCCGGGAACTTGTTTCTATTCTTCAGCCCTTCAGCCATCAGATAGAGGTTTTCCGGTCGCTCCGAAGCAAACTGGTTCTTTCTGGAATAGGCAGTGTTTTAAAAGCGGTCGCTATGGTCAGCCCAAACCAAGGTGACGGCAAGACATTCATCTCTGCCAATTTAGCTGCGACCTTCGCCCAGCTTGGATCTAAAACAGTCCTTGTTGATGCGAACTTCAGGAAGCCTCGGATACATGAGATATTCAATCTAAAAAATAACTGCGGCATGAGCAGTGTCATCATAAAAAGGGCGTCTCTAGCGCAGGCTATTTCCTGCACCCCAATCCCTACGCTTCATATACTTTCTTCCGGACCTCAGCCTCCTAATCCTCTCGAGCTTTTAGGCTGGCCTGACACAAAAGAGATAATAACATCACTTAAAGGCATGTATGATGTTGTTATAGTTGATACTCCGGCCTTTAGCAATACAGCAGACGCCCTTGTAATTTCAAATCTTGTTGATGGCATTTTGATGGTTGCGCTTAAAGGAGATACAAAAAAAGAATCGTTCGACAATGTCAAAAAACAGCTAAAAACATCGGCAGCAAGAATCTTGGGCTCGATAATAAATGAACCGGACACAAAAAAACAACCGAAGCGGTTTAAATTTTTTTAGCAGACCGCAGTTTTCTTATAAGATTTTTTCGAATAAAGCCTTCAGCATAAATACAGTTGAATAGTTGTAAAGGAGGTTTTCTTGGAAATAGGTCACCGCATAATAAATTTATCCTTAGTCCTTTCTACAACGCTGATTTTTCTGCCTGGCTGCAGCGGCTCGGATGACATGGCTAAATCAAGCCAGGTGCTGGCCCGCGTCGGCAAAAAAGAGATAACCATAAATTCGTTCGAACGACAGCTGGGCAACCTTCCCGAGTCTATTCAGAAGCTTGCGGTGGCTGGCAAGGGCAAGCGAGCGTTGCTCGAAGGCATGGTTAACAGGGAAATACTTTATTCGGATGCGGTTAAAAAAAGCACAGAAAAAGATGCAGAACTGCAGCGCAAGCTTGAAGATATAAAAAAAGAACTTATAGTAACAACCTATCTGCAAAAAGAGGTGCTCAGTAAAATCAAAGTCGAAGATAAAGATGTTCAGAACTATTACAACAGCCATCCGGATGAGTTTAAAAACAGGGAAGAAGTGCGTCTAAGCCAGATTGTTTTATCCGATAAAAAAGAGGCTGACGACATGCTTCTCAAACTCAAAGAAAAAAAAGAGTTTGCTGAGCTTGCGGCCCGATATTCTACAGATAAAATCAGCGCGCTGCGGCGTGGTGATGTAGGGTATTTCATAAAAAAACAGCTTCCGGCTGAAGTTAGAGAAGATATATTCAAAATGAAGGTTGGCGAAATAAGCGGCGTTTACAAAATGTCCGGTGGATATGAGATATACAGAATAACCGACAGAAGAACCGTATCCTACACCTTTGAACAGGTTAAAGATGGATTGAAAAATCAGCTTAAGAATGAGCAGTTTCAGGAATCTTTGAAAAAGCATATAGATGAACTCAAGAAGGACATAAAGGTTCAGGTTAACGAAAACCTTCTTGAAAAAATAAATTAGCAATACAAACAAAAAATTCCATTCTCCGCCGCTCGAATACTGCAAATGTAGCCGAGGGGGCGGAGCGCGAAAAAAAGTTTAAGGAGAAATCAACAAATGTCTAAGAAAGCTTTGATAACAGGCATTACCGGACAGGACGGCGCATATCTCGCCGAGTTTTTGCTTAGTAAAGGCTATGAGGTGCATGGCATAAAGCGCAGAGCATCGCTTTTCAACAGCGACAGAATTGATCATCTTTATATGGATCCGCATGAAAAAAATATAAACTTCAAGCTGCATTATGGGGATATGACAGACTCAACGAATCTTATACGCATAATTCAGGAAGCTCAGCCTGACGAGCTTTATAACCTGGCTGCACAAAGTCATGTGAAGGTTTCTTTTGAGACCCCAGAATATACCGCAAATGCCGATGCCCTCGGAACATTGAGGCTTTTGGAAGCTATAAGAATACTGGGGCTGGCTAAGAAAACAAAATTCTATCAGGCCTCATCATCCGAACTTTACGGCAAAGTGCAGGAGGTTCCGCAAAAAGAGACCACCCCTTTCTACCCGCGAAGCCCTTACGCTGTAGCTAAACTTTACTCGTACTGGATTACGGTGAACTACAGGGAAGCTTACGATTTCTTTGCCTGCAATGGGATTTTGTTCAACCATGAATCTCCTGTACGCGGCGAAACCTTTGTTACCAGAAAAATTACCCGGGCGGTTGCACGTATAAAGCTTGGCCTGCAGGATAAGCTTTACCTCGGCAACCTTAATGCAAAGCGAGATTGGGGACATGCAAAAGATTTTGTGAAGGCGCAGTGGCTGATACTTCAGCAGGAAAAGCCTGAAGATTATGTCATAGCGACAGGTCATCAATATTCTGTAAGAGAGTTTATCGAAGCCTCATTCAACGAGATCGGCATTGATATTCAGTGGAAGGGCGAGGGTCTTGAAGAAAAAGGCATCGAGAAAAAATCAGGTAATACTTTGGTAGAGGTTGACCCGCGCTACTTCCGTCCTACCGAAGTTGATTCACTTCTCGGCGACTACACTAAAGCCAAAGAAAAGCTTGGATGGACACCGACTGTTTCTTTTAAAGAGCTCGTGGCCGAGATGGTGCGGGAAGACCTAAACGAGGCGGAGCGCGACCAGCTATGCAAAAGAGAGGGCTTTAAAACTTTCGGTTACTATGAATAAAGATTCCTTGATATTCGTTGCCGGCGGAAGCGGCATGGTCGGCAGCGCCATAATAAGAAGGCTTTTAACAGAAGGCTTTACAAATCTGGTTTCGACCTACAGCAAGAATAAACCGGAAGAGAAATACTCGGAGAAAGTTTCTTTTTTAAATATTGACCTTACAAGACAGGCCGAAGTCGAAAATCTTTTTAAAGAACGCAAGCCTGAGTATGTTTTTGTGGCTGCCGCAAAAGTTGGCGGAATATATGCCAACAACACATATCCGGCCGACTTTATTTACAGCAACCTAGCGATACAAAATAACGTCATACATTCTGCATATATGACAGGAACAAAGAAACTGCTGTTTCTCGGCAGTTCCTGCATCTATCCAAAGAATTGCCCACAGCCTATGAAAGAAGAGCATCTCCTTTCAGGATATCTTGAACCTACAAACGAGCCTTATGCAATTGCAAAGATCGCGGGCATCAGGATGTGCCAGTCATACAACAGGCAGCATGGAACAAATTTCATATCTGCTATGCCAACGAATCTCTACGGAATTGGCGACAACTTTGACCTGCAGAATTCACATGTGCTACCGGCATTGATAAGAAAATTTCATGAAGCTAAAGCAAACCGAAAACCGCATGTTGAGATCTGGGGAACAGGCACGCCGCGCCGCGAATTCCTTTATGTTGACGACCTTGCGGACGCCTGTCTTTTCCTGATGCAGAACTACAACGAAAGCCAGATAGTCAATATAGGCACAGGAAAAGAAATAACCATAAAAGAACTAGCTCTGCTTGTTAAAAATATTGTTGGCTATGAGGGAGAATTAAAATTCGACACCTCAAAACCTGACGGCATGATGAGAAAAACGCTGGATGTATCGAAAATGACATCACTCGGTTGGACCGCAAAAACCGGATTCAGGGATGGAATAAAAAAAGCGTACGAGTGGTTTTGTGCAAAGCAGGGATAGAGCCTATAATTTTCTTCTGTAATTCAGTTCGAAATATTTACATATGCAAGCACAAATAATCAAAACACATTCGCTTACTATTCTTACGTATCTTGCATTAGCAGCTCTTTTTGTCCCGACATTTTATAAACTGTTTTCTTATGGCTGGAGGCAGGCTGATTATAGCCATGGCCCTCTTATCCTTGGTGCTTTTCTGTGGCTTCTTTGGAGGGAGAAAAAGTTTATATCAATGCCGACAGATACAAAGTTTCACCTATCCTATCTTTGCGTAATTTTATTCGGACTTTTCTGCTATGTTATGGGATCAATACACAAGGCATTGCTTGTTGAGTCGTTTTCTATAATCCCCATTTTTATTGGAACAACAGGCTTTCTCCTTGGCAGACAGGCATTGGCGATGGTTCTTTTTCCTGCCATGTTTCTTGTTTTCCTAATACCGCCGCCGCTTTTTTTTATTGATATGGTCACATCCCCGCTTAAACTTATTGTGGCTAAGACATCAGAGATATTTTTGCATATTGCGGGTTATACAATAAACAGAAATGGGGTACTACTTTTTATCGGCGACTACACAATTGTAGTTGGTGATGCATGCAGCGGCCTGCGTTCCCTTGTATCGCTATTAGCTGTAGGTGCTTTATATGCGTACCTGCAGAATATATCAAATCTTAAAAAAGCTTTTCTTTTCTTATCAATTATTCCGATTTCTATCATTGCAAATATTATAAGGCTTATTGTACTTGCGCTTATTACTTACTATTATGGAGAACATGCAGGCCAGGGCTTTTTCCATAATTTTTCTGGCTTACTGCTCTTTATTATTGCAATCGGTTGCCTTGTTCTTATAGATGTATTTTTAAACAGAAAAACTGTTTATGCAGATAACCGATAAGAAAAAGTATTTTGTAGTGCTTGCCCTTTTTGCTTTGGCAGCAGTTTTCACCTTTTTTTACAAGGTAGAGCGGCACATTCAGCCAAATCAGATTGACCTTAATGCAATCCCAACAAAGATAGGCTATTGGAAGATGATAAGCGAAGAAAACAACAAAAACGATTTTCTCAATAACATTCTTTTCAGGGTGTATGAACGAACAGACGGAAAGAAGATAATGCTTGCAATCGCATATGGGGGCGATCAGCGGCAAAATTTTAGCATCCATGCACCAGAAGGCTGTTACAGGGCAGCAGGGTTTGATGTTACATTGTTTGGAACCGGACGGCTAGACGATATAAAGCTTGAACTTAACAGGCTTCTTGTAAAATCAGGAACACAAAGCACAGAAACCGTTCAATACTGGATAGTACTGAATGGCAAGGTTGTCACAAACCATTTTGAGCGCAAACTAAAACAGATTTATTACAGTTTCTTCGGTGCAGATGCAGGCGGCATGCTTGTGAGGGTTTCTTCTTTTTCAAACGAACGTGATTTTCAAAAAGATTATGATGTGCAGAGAGAGTTTATAACCGTACTTCATGAATCCTTAAATCCTGCGCTAAAGAAAATGCTTGGGGGCAATAATTGAAAGGATACGCATCTCTAATTATTAATGTCTCTTTTATAGGGGATTTATTATGATTCGAGTGCTATTTGTATTTGGCACAAGACCTGAAGCCATAAAGATGGCCCCAGTAATTTTAGAGCTAAGAAAACACCCAGATATATTTAAGTCATGTATTTGTGTTACGGCTCAACACCGGCGAATGCTTGACCAGGTTTTAAATCTTTTTGAGATAAAGCCTGACTACGATTTGGATATCATGAAACCCAGTCAGGACCTCTTTGACGTAACCTGCAATGTATTATCAGATCTAAAAAAGGTGCTTGAAAGAGAACAGCCTCATATTATTCTTGTTCAAGGGGACACTACAACTGCTATGGCAGCCTCTCTCGCAGGTTTTTATGCAAAGGTAAAAATTGGACATATTGAAGCAGGGCTACGCACGCACAACAAGTTTTCGCCATTCCCTGAAGAGATTAACCGCCGGGTTGCAAGTGTGATAGCGGACTATCATTTCGCACCGACTCAAATTGCATGCGACAATCTTCTTAGAGAGGGTGTGCCAAGAGACACTATTTATATAACAGGTAATACTGTCATTGATTCTCTGTTGTTAACCTTAAAAAGAATAGAAACGGATAGCTCGATAAAAGGTCAGCTTGAAAAAACTTTTGACTATCTTGATCCCAATAAAAAACTAATCCTAGTAACAGGACACCGTAGGGAGAGCTTTGGAGAAGGTTTTGAAAATATCTGCCTGGCTCTTTCTGAAATTGCGAATACACAAAAAGATGTTGAGATAATTTATCCTGTTCATTTAAACCCTAATGTGCAGGAACCTGTAAGGAATATTCTTGGCAATAGCAATTTTACCAATATCCATCTTATTGAACCTTTAGATTATCTCCCATTTGTCTACCTTATGAGCCGTTCTTATTTAATTGTTACCGATTCGGGTGGAATACAAGAAGAAGCGCCGTCATTAGGGAAACCTGTACTTGTAATGAGAAACATAACAGAACGACCTGAGGCGGTTAATGCAGGCACAGCTATACTAGTTGGAACAGAGAAAAGTAAAATTTTTTATGCGGTTAACAAACTGATTCATAACATCAACTATTATAATGCTATAGCTAAAGCACATAACCCTTACGGTCACGGCAAGTCTGCCCAGCTAATTTTCAAACAATTAAAAACCATATCAGATAATTTTTAAAAATATCGTATTGAAATGCCAGTTTTTTTATTAATAATAATTTTTATTCTTAGTGTTTTTTTTGGACTACTAACTTCAATAAATGGAATGTTATCAATCTTTATTATAGGAAGTTGTTTTTCTGTTTTGCTTTTTGATCAAATAAAAGAATATTTGATAGTTTTCTTACTACTTCTTACTACAAGTGCTGGCTGGCTATTTAGCGGAACACTTCCATATCCCTCGTATTATATTAATTTTATAATCTTGCCAATTTTGCTTTTTTCTATAGCAATAAAAAAACAATTAAAGTTTGATAAGTATGATTTACTTGTAATTGCATTTGTAATGCTATCATTTGTAAGCCTCTGGAAAACAACAATTTACGATAATCAGCCAATAAGTTATGGTTTAAAAGTCGTTAGATTCGACTTATTAGTATTATTTTATTTCTATATTAGATATAGCGATTTGGATTCTAAGAAAATATTAAAAGCTATTTTGTTGTATGGACTATTATTATCTATTATCATTATTTATGCATCATTATCGCGAAATGAATACCTGTATTATTTAGCAAATATAAGCCCGGAGACGAGGCTTGGATTTAACAGATTTTTTATAGGTATTCCTTTTATGATATTTTGTACGACTTATTATTTTATTTTATTTCTAAAAACAAAAAAACCTCAATCTTTAATAGCATTCCTTTATTACCTGATGATTGTAGTGCTGGTTATGCAATCAAGGATTATATTGTTTGCTTTAATTCCCACTTTTATTCTGATATATATAAGATTTATTAGTATTAGTAATAAGTTAAATATGGCAGTTTTTTTTGTAGGAGTTATCATATTGCTAAGCCAGTTTCTAATTGAGGGTTCAGTCTTTAACAAGTATTTAAAACAAACCGTTGAGGAAACCTATGGGAGTTATTCACGCATTAATTCTTATACAGCTAGGGTTATGGGACACAAACATTTTGTGAGTGAACTGCTCAAACATCCAGTAGTAGGTCATGGCAAGTTTTGGTATGCTTCGGGGAGGCATGAAGAAAGAGGGGATAGAGGGCATGCTATTTTCTCAGAGGATCTTGGATTAGCAACAGTTGCATATAAATATGGCTTGCTGGGTGTAACATGGATTATTCTCTTCTATTATCTTGTAGTTTATAAGCTCCGAAAATTTAGCAATAAAGAAATAATTATGAGTTGCTATTTCTTTTTCGTATTTACTTTATTTTCAGGAATAACATTAGATTTTTTCATAGATACAAAGAAAGAAATATTTAGTTTTTTAATTCTAGCTATGTTGATAAAAGAATACCAGCCATATAATAAGAATCTAATAATTAATGAGACATAACCTTAAGATAAAAATGCACCTTTCGGCATAAAACATATGAATATTGCAGTTCTTGGAGCTGGGCTAACAGGTTTAACCGTAGCAGATAGATTAATATCTGCAGGACATAATACAGTTCTTTTTGAAAAAGAAAAAAGAATAGGTGGTCTATGCAAAACTGATATTATAGATGGATACGTTTATGACTTGCATGGGGGGCATGTTTTTAATAGTAGACATAGAGATGTTTTAGACTGGATCTTTAGGTTATTGCCAAAAGATAAATGGCAATATAGTACAAGAAATGCAAGGATTCAATATGGCAACCTGACAATGTCATACCCATTTGAACTATCTCTGTCCGAATTGCCTATTAACGAGACAATACCTTGTTTAATTGATTTTTTGAAGGAAAAGGGGGATAAGCCAAAAGATTTTTATCAATGGTTAATTTGGATGTTTGGAGAGTCAATTGCGAATAAGTATATGATTCCATACAACAAAAAAATATGGAATTGTGATTTAAGTGATATGTCAATTGACTGGATTGATGGAAAAATGCCACTGCCTACAAAAGAAGAACTATTAAGAGCCGTTTTAACAAAAAATAGTTCTGAACGAAAGATGCCACACTCTTCATACTATTATCCTTTATCAGGGGGTATCGAAACCTTAATAAATAGTATGTCAAATAATCTTACGAATATTTATATTGACTATGCTGTAGAAAAATTATCGTTTAATGGAAAAACATGGACAATAAATGATTTGCAGGGATTTGACTACATTTTTTGGACTATTCCGTTGCCAGTTGTTTCAACTGTAATAGATGTCCCCCAAAATGTCTGCGAGGCTGCAGCAAATCTTAAGTGGAACTCAATAACCACTTTTCTTTTCAAATCTGAAGTAAAAACAAATGTTTCTTGGAAATATTTTCCTGACCAAGAACAGCCATACCATCGAATTGTGTATCAAGGAAATTTATCACCTTTAGCATGTCCACAGGGCATGAGCAGTTTTGTTGTTGAAATGATTGGCAACCATGAACCGGAAGAGCTAAAAAAACATTTCCCTATTGATGATTATCTTGGACATAGATTTACAGAATATGCCTATGTAGTATTTGATAGAAATCATCAGAAAAATACTCATATAATCATAGAATATTTGAAATCGCATAGAATTTTGCCGGTTGGTCGTTGGGGTGAGTGGCAATATTATAATATGGATATTTGTATCAAAAGATCTTTTGAAGCAGTATCTGAATTGATAAGCATAAATTAAAATCATCAATAGTTATTATGCCCATAACTTTATTGTAATAGTTCCCAGTCCAGCAAGGAGCAGATATGTCACAAACATTTAGTTATGCAGGTAAAAAATTAAACTACTTTTTAGATGCGATTCGTAATATTCGTAGCGGTAAATACCCAATTTTTTTAGATTATGAAGTTGAGACAGTTCCTCGTTATGGGCATGGCAAACCTCCTCATGCTCATTTGTATGAAATAATTAACAAAAACAGAGAAGTATATAAAAATCATTTGAACAGCTTTTTGCACTATACTGAGCAATTGGTTCAAATACCCATTACCTACGAGAGCGATAATCAGCCTTTTTATATTAATGGTTATTTGCCAGGTTTGGATTCTATTGCTATCTATTGCTTTCTTGCCATGTATAACCCTAAAAGATATATCGAAGTTGGTTCAGGTAACTCTACAAAATTCGCGTATAGAGCAATTGATGACAATAAGTTAAGAACAAAAATTATTTCTGTTGATCCTTTCCCCAGAACGAAAATTGATAAAATCTGCGATCAAATTATTAGGATACCTCTTGAAAAGATGGATTTGGACATATTCGACACACTTGAAGATGGCGATATTTTATTTATAGATAATTCACATCGTTGTTTTACAAATTCTGATGTAACAGTCGTATTTCTTGATATTATTCCTAAACTACAAAAAGGTGTGATAGTAGAATTCCATGACATATTTCTTCCATACGACTATTCATCAGTATTTGCTAATAACTGGTATTCGGAGCAATATTTGTTAGCATGCTATCTTTTGTCAGAGGGTAGTAAATTTGATATTATTCTTCCCAATATGTTTATAAGCGAGGATCAAGAACTATCAGAAATTATGAAACCTCTCTGGGAGCGATCGGAAATGAGAGATGTTGCAAGCCATGGCGGTTCTTTTTGGATAAAAATAAGGTGAAAATTGTTGCAGCTTACAATGAAGAATTTTGATAGGATAAAAATAGGTTTTTCATGGTCCTTAATAGGCTCATTTATTTCGAAAATTATGGCGTTCGGCTCATCGATATTTTTCGCCCGTTATATGGGTAAAGTTAGCTATGGAGAGTTGGGGATAGTTCAGGGAACAACCGGCCTTTTAGGTATCTTTGCAGGTGCAGGAATGGGATTAACGGGAACACGATATGTTGCTTTATTAAAAAATAAAGATAAGATGCGTATTTCCAGAATTCTTGGACTGATCATAGTGTCTTCCTCCTTCTTTACTATATTGTTCTGCGGGATTATTTTAGTATTCGCAAATACCATCTCAATTCAATTTCTTCACAATACGTCGTTATCAGACATTTTAAAATTAAGCATATTCCTGCTGTTAAGTAACGTAGCATTTGAAATAATAAGTGGCATATTGGCCGGATTCGAAGATTTTAAATCTGTTTCAACAGGCGATATGTTGAGAGGTACATTGTTATTACCTCTGGCAATTTATTTCACAAGCAGCTTTGGTATAATTGGTGCGATTATCTCTTTAGCCGCCTCCAACTTACTTGGCATATCGTATTTGATATATACACTGATTATAAGATTGAAAGAAAACCAAATAGAAATTATCTTTAAAAATTGTTTAAAGGAGTTTGGCGTTATTATAGATTTTGCAATACCGAATCTTATATTGTCTTCTCTTCCTATTCCTGTTATGTGGTTTTCTACAACACTGCTTACATCTTTGCCGAACGGTTATGGTGAATTAGGAATTTACAATGCTACAAATCAGTTTCGGCTCATGATAATGATGGTTCCGGTCATGTTGGGTAGAGTCTTGCTACCGTTTCTAACTGAGGAATATTCGAAAAGGAATATGATGACATTCGGATATGCCATAGAAGAAAGTAATTTGGCAACCATTATTTTGATTTTGCCGACCAGCGTCTTATTTTTTTTCCTAGGCGATAAAATAATGGCACTTTTTGGAAAAGATTTCACTGCAGGCTGGATTGTGTTGGTCGGGATGGTCGCCGGTACAGCTATTTCCGCCATCGGTTCCGTGATAGGCAGCGCAATCGTTGCTACAGGAAATATGTGGGCAGGTGTAATGCAAAATTGTCTGTGGGCTTTTGTTTATATGACGATTGTTTTATTAAAATATAAGTCTCAAGGAGCCGAAGCTTTATCAGATGCGTTTATGTGTGCGCATTTCGTATTATTGTTTTCCAGTATTATTTTCCTTAAAACTAAAAATCTGATTACAAACATATTGTTTAATAATGTGGCCTCTGCTGTTTTAATAATAATAATAACATCCTTAATGGCACAATGGATGCAGCCTGAGCTAAGGATGGGGGTTGCTGTTCCTGCGTTCATAATAGTAATAATTATTTGTTATAGGTTCTATTTTTCAAAGAAATTTCTTGTCAATGAATAAAATATCGGCAACTTTAGTGACAACTTGCTACAACGAGATTTCCAGCGTGACGAATTGGATATCTGATATAAATACGCAGACAAAGCATATTGAAGATATCTGTATTGTCGATGCTGGTTCGACTGATGGCACTCTCGAAATACTTAAGACGTGGGTTAAAGGGGAGACTCGGATTCGTATGATTGTCAGCGAAAAATGTAATGTAGCACAAGGTAGAAATAAGGCGATAGGAATGGCAAATAGCGACATTATTGTTTCAACGGATATGGGGTGTCGCCTTGATTCAAATTGGTTTCAAAAGTTGCTTGAGCCTTTTGAGAAGGATTCAAGTACTGATGTTGTTGCAGGCAATTATGGAGTTGATGAGTCTACAATAGAAACCCCAGTAGCTATGGCGGCGTGTTATATTTTCAATAATTATAGTCCGATACTTAAAGATGGGTTTCTGCCGTCAAGTCGGTCAATAGCCTATCGAAGGAGAGTATGGGAGGAATTAAAAGGATACCCTGAAGATTTAACTCTTGCTGGGGATGATACTGTATTTGCCCTTCAGATTATTGCAGCAAGATATAATGTCTACTATGCCAAAGATGCAATTTGTTATTGGGGAAGGCCTAACGAGTTACGAAAATATTGGAAAGAAGCTTTTATATATGGCCTAGGTAATGGAGAGGCCGGTATATTCCCACTACGATACGGAGCGCAACCTTGGAAAATTCTTTGGCATTATGATGCGCTAAAACAAGCAACGATATCATCGCGCAGAATTATTTTTAAAGCTTTTTCAAATGGTGATATATTAGCAGCTTTTATAATACCGATATTGAAATATGGATATATAATTAATTCATATAAAGGGTATGCTATTGGAGTTGTAAGGGGGGCTTATAATTGTTTAAACACTCGAAACAAGCGTTTGAAAGGCTCAGCTAAATGAATGTCTCAAATGAATGCTAAAGTGATTGTTATAGTTGCTCATGGATTTAGTGATCGTCTAAATGGATACATGATTCGGGTTCTAAATATGGCTCATTCGTTATCTTCTTTCGGATTCATAATAAAAATTATTTGGTTTTATCCTCTCAAACAATTGATATATAAGCGGCGGCACTCGTGCGCGATGTCCGAATTGCAGGTTAAATGGGTGCCTTTGCCACGCTTGTCGTTATTTAAAAATTTTTTTATCAGACTATATGCCTATTTTGTACCTAACTATGTTAGCCGATGTAATGCGGTTTTTGTTCAAGCAGAGAATTCTACCGCTATGGAGCTGTGTACTCATATTAAAGTTCCTATTATATTTGATATTCACGGAGATGTAGTAGCAGAGCAGAATCCTTCTAAAGAAAATTATCAAGAACTTGCTACTACGGATGAAGCTTTTAGAGAAAAAGTTCTTCTTTCTAAAGCGCAGTTATTAATAGTTAATTCACAAAATCTTATTGAGGTTCTTCATAATCGCCATGAATATATCTTATCTAATATAATTGTATTGCCTTGTGCAACTAGAATTGATAGATTTACTCGTCATCTCCAAGATAGAGAATCAATTCGTAAGAGGTTGGGATTAAATGATAAGTTAGTTTTGTGTTATTTAGGAGGGTTGTCATCATGGCAATGTGTTGGGCAGACAATAAAATTAGTAGCTGAATTGAAAAAACGTAAAAGCAACATACATTTTCTACTAATTACTCCAGATGATACCTCAGCTTATGATAGCGAATTATTAAAAATCGGAAATCCGGATTTAGATTATACAATTCTTAGTCTATCAGCAGAAGATGTGCCTCGTATGCTTTCAGCGGCTGATGCCGGCTTGCTTTTACGTGCATTATCTCCCATCAATTATGTAGCCTCGCCTACAAAGTGTGGTGAATATTTATCAAGTGGAGTCCCTGTAATAACAACCAAACATGCTGGCGATGCTACGTGGATTATAAAAAAAGAACTTGCAGGGTATATACTTGAAAATGAAGAATTTGAGACTAAAGATCTGGTAAAAATCGAACTTTTTTTGGCTGATGTAGAAAAAAATCGGAACGAATGGAGCGCGAAGACGACCAGGGTAGCATCAAGCTACTACAATTGGAGTGTATATGAGAGTGCATATTTTCAAGCATGTGCATATCTTGAAAATATTAAGCTGAGTTAAAATCGAACTACGACAGATCATGCATTAGATTTTACGGGTTCAGAAGCCTCAATTGATAAATAATAACAAAGATGGAATCATCTGTACCAATTAAGATTGCTGTACTGTTGCCTTCGCTACAGGTTGGAGGTGCAGAATCATTAGTGTACGAAGAATTAAACTATCTTCGAAAAGATTCACGATTTTTTTTTGAACTGCATGTCGTATTTGAAAAGGGGCCATTATGGAACAAATTTGCATCCCTTGGCATTCCAATGAGAGTATGGAATGCCCCACACAAGTCAGTGCGAATGTTCTATAGTTACTTCAACATTTATCGCTACTTAGTTAAGTATAAATTCGCTATCCTTCATGTCCATTTGCTCGATATTTTGGGACCATTAACTGGCAAATTAGCGGGAATAAAAACGATAACGACAGTTCATGTCGATAGTCCTATTGCTCGCATCAGAAGGTGGGGCATAAAACAGAGCGATTTTATTATAGGATGTGGCTCACAAGTGTTCAGTAATCTTCATACTTTTATGACGATGGATAAACTATTATTGCTTAATAATGGGATTCCGGCATACCATAGGCGTTTCTATGATAGAGAATTAATTTTGAAGAAATATGGAATAGCTATACCTTCCCGTCTAATACTTAGTTTTGGCAGACTTTCGCATCAAAAAGGCTACGATATACTTATTCAGGCTTTCAAGAGTGTTGTAAGATTTGATAGACATGCTTCTCTTATTATCGGAGGTGAAGGACCGGAGAAGCAGCGACTTGAACGATTAATAGTTGAATCCAACATTAATGACAGTGTTAAACTTGTAGGAAATGTTGAAGACGTTGATGAATTATATGAAATTTGTGATGTATACGTTAACGCATCTCGATGGGAAGGTCTCCCTATGACGCTTCTTGAAGCGATGTCTCATAAGAAACCAATTGTTGCAACGTCAGTTGGTGGAAATAATGATCTCATTGCAAATAATGTTACCGGATTGCTTGTTAACCCTGAAAATCCAACTTTACTTGCTGATTCCATAAATGCATTTTTATGCAATCCAGCACTTGCTTTGGAATGCGCAAAGCAAGGTTACGATTTATTTCGTGCAAAATACGCTATTGATCGTCATTGTGCTGATTTGGTAAATATATATCTAAATTCAGTTTAACTGGTTTTATTTGTTTCAGATTCTAACCGAATCTAAACAAATAAATAACCCTCGAATATGATACCAACCATATTACTTTTAAAATTATACGATTCGATTTTTGCTCGAAACATATTGGGACATTTAACTAATCTCTCAACTCAGTCAGGGCTTTCACAACAGCAAATTACTGAATTGCACCAGTCCTCAATTTTTAGTATTTGTGAATATGCAATAAAAAATGTGCCTTTTTATATTGATAAACATATTAGGCCGATAGATTTGTCTGTAGATTCTTTTAAACATATATTTCCTGTTGTTGACAAAGAAATTCTTAGAGATAACTTAACCCAGTTTCTATCGACTCCGGAGGTAGCAGCCAAAAACCTGATTTTTGATAATACTGGTGGCTCAACGGGTTCCCCTTTGAAGTTTGCATATAACAAAGAATACAGAGACATACGATGGGCAATTATCTATCATAACCTCTCATGGGCTGGCTATACGTTAGGAACCCCACATGGCTTCATATACGGCAGTAACTATGATGCTAAAAAACAGTATTCATTGAGGCAGCGGTTGCAACATATTATGATGAATTCATTTCAAGTAAACGCATTTTTTTTAAACAAATCCAATATGCTAAAGTTTGCCCAAAAATGTATTCAAAAAAAAATTAAGTTTATTATTGGGTATGCATCCGCTCTTTTGGCATTCGGTCGTTTTATTTCTGAAAGTGGACTGCGTATGTCACTGGATTTTGTTGAGTCAACTGCTGAATCCCTCAGTTCTGAAGAGCGTGATTTTTTGGAATCGGTTTTTTCTTGTAAGGTTTATAATCGCTATGGTTGTAGAGAGGTCGGCAATATTGCTCACGAATGTCGTACTCATGATGGAATGCATATAAACTGGCAGTCGGTGCATGTCGAAATCGTAAACAAGGGAAAGTATGCTTGGTTGGGCGATGATTATGGCGATATAGTTATTACAAGTCTTTTGAATAAGGGGATGCCTTTTATCAGATACAACATTGGAGATATAGGCAAGCTTGAAGATAAATGCTGCTCCTGCGGTATTGCATCCTCGAGACTATATCTTGCTGGAACACGTACGGGAGATTTACTTTATTCTATAGGAAACAGTATCGTATCTCCCCCAGCACTTACCTTAGCTTATAAAGATCTTGAGGATATAACAGCAATTCAGTTTGTTCAGGATAAACCTGACCACTTGAATGTCAATATTGCAAGAAGACAAACGTATAAAGCTGAAACAACAGAAATATTAATAAGGCGACTGAAACAGATATTTGGAAACCAAATGATTATTGATTTTATTTTTGTTCCCAAGATTGAGAAAGAAGCTTCGGGGAAATTCAGGCTAACAAAAATGATCTATGAGAGGCAGTAGAGAAATTCTATTACTTGCCTAAATGTTTATTGGGGGGGCGAATGTTTGCACATTTTCTTTTTTTTGTTATTTTTTGTTGCACATTTTCTTTTATAAGTAATCTTGGGTATGCATTTGAGACCAACGAGGGAACACCATTTAATCATGCCCCAGATGCACCTATTATAAAAAAGACTATGGATCTAACATCATCGCTTACTGTTTACAAAGGTCACAATCTACCTCGGCTACGCGGAGCTATGATAAGTGCCAATGTAAGCGGACCAGATTTGCTTGAACTGGGATTAAAGTGGAATGCCAATCTTGTAAGGTGGCAACTCAACTGGATTGATAAATCGGCAGATAAAACTGACATGCAAGCTTATGACAAATGGCTTGAAAAGTCATTGAAGATGCTTGATTATTTATTGCCTACTTTAAAAAAAGCTAGCTTAATGGTTGTAATAGATCTTCATACGCCACCAGGTGGCATGAATAAAGACAATGAGCAAATGATATTTAAAGAAAAAAAATATCAAAATAAATTACTAGCGGTTTGGAAAAAAATCGCATTGCGTTATAAGAGTAATGATGTAATTTGGGGATATGACATAGTAAATGAACCTATTTGGAGGGAAAAGATTAGTGGACTACTTGATTGGCAATCTTTGGCCGAGCTAACGGCAAAGAACATTAGAGAAATAGACCCTGACCATGCAATTATAGTCCAACCGGGGGACTGGGGAAATCCAAATGGATTCAATGACTTCAAGCCGCTCTCAACAGTTGGAATCGTTTATAGCTTTCACATGTATGTGCCCCATACTTTCACACATCAGGAAATAGGGGTATTTAAAGATGTCGGCCTTAATTATCCTGGGATTATTAACGGAAGAATGTGGAATAAGGATCAATTGCGAATAGCGTTGAAACCTGTAGTAGATTTTCAGAAGAAATATGGAGTGCATATCTATGTTGGTGAATTCAGTGCTATTGTCTGGGCACCAGGCAATAGCACATATAATTACTTGAAAGACGCAATTGACATATTTGAAGAAAACGGCTGGGATTGGTCGTATCACGCCTTTCGTGAATGGACTGGATGGAGTGTAGAGCACCACCAGGATCGAAAAGATGCTAAGCCTATCAAAATGCAAACAGACAGACAGATTCTACTGGAAACATGGTTTGCGAAAAATGAAAAACCGAAGTTTGTTCCGCAAAATATGCAAAAACATTAATGAAAATACTATTAATTAATAAATCTCTTTATCCCAAAGGTGGCGATGCTGTAAGCACACTAACAACTGGAGTCCTTCTTGTGTCCAAGGGGCATCACGTAAATTATTGGGGGATGAACCATCCTTTGAATCCTGACTATCCTTTTAAAAACTACTTCGTTGAGAACGTGGATTACCATGCGTTAAACAGTTATAAAAAAAAAATGATGATGGCTGTAAATTTATTATATTCCTTTAAAGCCAAAAGAAAGCTGGAAAAATTATTCAAAGAATTTAAGCCGGATATTGTTCATCTTAATAATTTTGCTCATCAGATTTCCCCATCCATTTTACATGTTTTAAAGAAATACGACATCCCATCAGTTATGACTATGAGAGACTATAAGTTAGTATGTGCGCCTTATAATATGCTTTTAAATGGCAAACCGTGTGAAAAATGTAAAGATGGCAAATACTATCAGTGTCTCATAAACAAATGTGTCCAAAATTCATTCTCTAAAAGTCTGCTTAATACAATGGAAATGTATTTCCATCATAATATACTGCATCTTTATGATTTGATAGATACTTATATATCGCCTAGCATATTCTTAAAGGCAAAATGTGAAGAGATGGGTTTAAAAAAACAAATAGAATATCTTCCAAACTTTGTTAACCTAACTGAATTTACACCTCAATACAAAGAAGAAGAAAATACAATTGTTTATTTTGGAAGGCTGTCAAATGAGAAGGGGCTTGTCACTTTAATAGAAGCGATGAAAGGAATTAATGCGACATTGAGACTTATTGGTGATGGCCCAAGCAGAAATGATTTAGAGGCAATGGTTAGAAGTGAAAAAAATAATAATGTTGAGTTCTTGGGTTTTAAAACAGGTGATGAATTAAAAGGATTAATCAGGCAATCTATGTTTGTGGTCTTACCTTCTGAATGGTATGAAAACAATCCACGAACTATTATAGAGGCATTTGCCTTGGGAAAACCTGCAATCGGCGCTCGAATTGGCGGTATCCCAGAACTTGTCAAAGATAATGAAACCGGTTTGACTTTTGAACCAGGCAACGCTGATGACCTGGCGGAAAAGATTGGTATTTTGTTGAGAGACGATGAACTTAGGATTAGAATGGGCAAAAACGCACGAGATTTTGCGGAAAGAGAACTTAATACTGAAAAACATTATCAAAGACTCATGGAACTATATAATATGGCTATTGAGAAAAATGCTTTAAGAAAATAAGAGTGTTTAAATATCCTAAAGAAATCTGCATAATCCTCACTTACCGCTGCAATGCAAAGTGCAACATGTGCAATGTGTGGCACCATCCCACAAAAGCGAGCGATGAAATTACGCTTGAGGACATTAAAAAGCTTCCTTCGGGACTAAGGTTTGTGAATATAACCGGAGGAGAGCCTTTTGTAAGACAGGATATTACTGAAGTTATAGACATTGTCCGGCAAAAGACAGAGCGTATTGTGATAAGCACCAACGGTTTTTTCACAGATAAAATAATTAGTCTGTGCGAAAAGTATCATGATATCGGCATACGAATCAGCATTGAAGGGATGCCAAAAACAAACGATACGATACGGGGCATTCCGGATGGTTTTGATCGCGGACTTAGAACACTGCTTGAACTAAGGAATATGGGAATCAAGGATATCGGTTTTGGAATGACTGTTCAGGACTACAACTGTAAAGACTTGCTGCCGCTTTACGAGCTTTCAGAGGCACTGAATTATGAATTTGCAACGGCCACATTGCACAATTCGCATTATTTTCACAAGCTGGATAATAAGATTGATAACAAGGATATTGTTTGCGGAGAAATTGCAAAACTCGCTAAAGAACTTCTGAAGTCAAATTCTGTGAAAAAATGGTTTAGGGCATATTTCAATTTCGGGCTTATAAACTATATAAATGGCGTAGAGAGGTTGCTTAAGTGTGAGATGGGCAGCGAGGCTTGTTTTATTGATCCATCCGGAGATGTGCTTGCCTGTAACGGCATGGATGAAAAAATGCCGATGGGCAACATAAAAAAACAGTCATTTGATGAGATTTGGAACAGCAAACAGGCTGCTGAGGTGCGCAAAGCTGTTGCTAACTGCAATAAGCAATGCTGGATGGTTGGCAGTGTTGCGCCTGTAATGAAAAAACACATTCATATCCCTGCTAAATGGGTGTTAAAGAATAAATTGCGTGTTATGATGGGTAAAGAACCGGATCTAACCCTTTGCAGCAAATCTTGAAATCAACTGCAATAACAATCGCTGTAACCGGCACGCGTGGTTTTCCGAATGTCCAGGGAGGTGTTGAAACTCACTGTGAACATCTTTATCCAAAACTCGTCAAGCTTGGATGCAAAATCACAGTGTTCAGCCGAAAACCGTATGTTTCACCCGATGCTCAAATGTTCAATGGCGTATCACTTATGCCGGTTGACTGTCCTCGGAATAAATTTCTTGAAGCAATAGTACATACATGCAGATGCGTGCTTCTTGCGCATAAAATGAAGCCGGATATCTTGCATATTCATGCAATAGGGCCTTCATTGTTTGCGCCTTTGGCGCGATTTTTAGGCATGAAGGTGGTTGTGACAAATCACGGACCTGATTATATGAGAAAAAAATGGTCTTTGCCCGCCAAGATTTTTCTGAAATTTTGCGAACGGATGGGAGCGGTATTTGCCGATAGGATCATAACTATTGCCGGTAATATTTCGAATGATATAAAAAGCAAATACAACAAAGAGTCAACGGTTATCCCCAATGGCGTGCAGCTACCGGTCCTGTTAAAAACAGATAATGCTTTGAAGCAATACGGCCTCGAAAAAAATAGATACATCCTTGCTGTGGGAAGGTTTGTTCCAGAAAAAGGATTTCATGATTTGATTGACGCATTTAGTGAAAACGACATAAATAACTGGAAGCTGGTCATTGTAGGTTTCGCAGACCATGAAGATAAATACAGCTTTTCTTTAAAAGCAAAAGCATCTGAAAACAAAAACATCATTTTCACCGGCTTTCTAAAAGGTCAGCCTTTAAAAGAGCTTTACAGCCATGCCGGTCTTTTTGTACTGCCCTCTTACTATGAGGGGCTACCTATCGTATTGCTGGAGGCTATGAGTTACGGGTTGTCATGCATAGCCAGCGACATCCCGGCTAACAGGAATCTGGAACTGAGCGACGAAAGGTTTTTCAGGGCAGGTGACACGAGAATTCTTGCAGCAAAGATAAAGGAATTTATTAATAAGCCTTTTGAAGAAGATGACAGAAAAAAACAGATAAACATGATCGCTGAAAAATATAACTGGGGAGAAATAGCTAAACAGACAATGGAAGTTTATAAGCTGACAACTGCGACTGCAACATTTTAAAATTGTCAAATGACACAAAATCAAATGGTATATTCCCTGCAGATAATAATTAAAAAGTCTTTAACATAGAGGCAACCAGTTTCTTTGTGACTAAAAAATACACCGCAACTCCTAACGCATCAATCAGCAGATCTTCAACAGAAAATTTTCTGTACGGTATAAAATACTGCACTATCTCTATGAACAGACCGTATCCCAAGAGCATAAATATCTTTTGTGATGTTTTCAGTTTGCTATATGCAAAGTCTAGCAGAGCAGATAAAACAACAAAAGCCCCAAGGTGGTTCAGTATGTCGCTTAAGGAAAATACCTCAGGCAGATGTTTATAATTAGGGACAACCGAAAGGATTAAGATTGCTAGTGTTGCTGTATATAAGAGTGCTTTTGCAAACATCGGATTTATAAAATGATACCACAAATGCAGATAACGGGCGCGCACCATGCTTAAAGAGCAAGAAAATCTTATCAATAAATTGGCTGTTTCTATTGACTGCCTTATTGTGGCGATCTCTTTCGTCTTTGCATACACATTAAGCAGCGGAATTCAGGATATCACCCTCTTGCCTCAAAGCTTTATCGATAAAGCCTATGCTTTCAGAGAATACATTTGGCTGATGATCTTTACTCTGATCTTGTGGAGTGCAACTCTTACTCATTTTGGTGTTTATGATTCTATGCGGGAGAAGGGGTTCTTCAGAATTTTCTGGATCATTTTCGATGCCTCTTTGGTTTCTGTGCTTATTTTTTCGGCAACAGCGTTTCTTTTTAACTGGGCGATACTGACAAGGAGCTTTATTTTTGCGCTCTTTGTTTTAGTTGTCGTTCTGCTTACGGCCGAAAAAATGCTTGTGTTGATGTTTTTGCATCAAATCAGAAAAAGCGGCTACAACTTCAGGGTGTTGCTTATAGTTGGAACAGGCGATAGGGCAAGGCTGTTTGCCCAAAACATCAAAAACCATCCTGAATGGGGAATCAGGATTTTCGGCTTCATAGATGAAAAAGATATGGTAGGCACCGAAATAGAAAACAGCAGGGTTATAGGCACATTTGATGAGATCGAAAAAATATTGGTTAAAAATGTTATTGATGAAGTGGTTTTTCTTATGCCCCGCAAATGGCTCAACAGCCTTGAGGATTCTATAATGGTCTGCGAAAAAATAGGCGTTAAGGCAACTATAGCCGTTGATTTTTTTAATACCGAAATAGCCAAGCCGCTTATAAAGGAGATGCATGGATGGCCGTTGCTTACCTTCGATACTACACCTATAGATTCGGGGCTGCTTGCGATTAAAAGATTTATAGATATATGCGGTTCTTTTTTCGGTCTTATATTGCTCGCCCCAGTTTTTATTTTTATTGGCATCGGAATAAAACTTACATCAAAAGGTCCGGTTTTTTTCAGGCAGGTCAGATGCGGTACCAATGGCCGTGAATTCAAAATCTACAAATTCAGAACGATGGTTCAAGATGCAGAGAAACAGCTGAAAAAATTAATGAAGCATAATGAACTTGAAGGCCCTGTTTTTAAACTTCAGAACGACCCTCGCGTAACCAGCATAGGCCGTTTTCTCAGAAGGACCAGCCTCGATGAACTGCCGCAGCTAATTAATGTGCTTAAAGGCGAAATGTCGCTTATAGGTCCACGCCCCCCGCTTCCTTCGGAAGTCAAGAAATATGAATCTTGGCAGAGACGCCGCCTCAGCCTGAGGCCGGGAATGGCCTGTATTCATGAGGTGGTTGCCCGCAACGACAAAGATTTCGACAGATGGATGAAGCATGATCTTGAGTACATTGACAACTGGTCGCTTAAGCTTGATGCGATAATACTGGCAAAAGCTATTGCGGTTGTCTTCAGAGGCACCGGATACTGATTTGAAAGCGGTAGTTTTTTTTGTAGTTTTCTTTTTAATTTCTCTCGATATCTGTTTTTCGGCCGAAATTATAGGAGATAGAATCAAGCCATTCGTTTCTGCAAGGACTTATTACGACAGCAATGTGTTCAAGGTAAAGGACAAAGAATATCTCAAGGCTGTCTCGGGCGATGACAGAATGTCCGAGACGATTAATCAACTCACCGTCGGGGCGAGCTTCAACTACAAGTGGAGCAGGCAGGAGCTCGAAGCCATGATAAAAAGAGAATTTCTCAGATACAAGCATTATAAAGAGCAAAACTCCAATCAGGATGAATTCAGTATGAAGCTTAAATTGAACTTTCTTGACAAGGTCAAGGCAACAGCGAGTGAAAACTACAGAAGGGCATTGGTATTGAAAAAGGATTTTATGTCAAACCAAAAAAACGAGCAGATAAGTGATGCTAAGGAGTTTTCGATCGAATATGATCTGCCCTCAGGGTTTGCTATACAAGGCTTGGTCAGAACCGAGAGAAAAGACTTTTCTCTTCAGGCGCTCGGAGTAAAGGAATATACTAACAACACGTACTCCGGTGTGCTTTCATATGCGCCTTCACCCGACAGCACTTTTTTTGCGAGCTATCATATAAATGAAATAAATTATGACAAAAAACAGGCTGTTGGCGGCCGTCTTATCAGCAATGACAGCATAGGAGAAATGTTTAAACTTGGGTACAACGGCAAACTGGGCGGCAAGACTGTGGTCTCTCTTTCCGGCGGATATTCAGGCAGAAGGTATGAAGAGTTCAGTTCAAGAGACTTTATCGGCATTATAGGAAAAGCCCAGCTTGCCCATCAGTTGACCGGCAAAATTACATTGTCTGCGGTTGCCGAACGCTTTCTTCAGGAAGAAATATTTCTTGACCAGCTTTACAGCGTGGATGAATCGGTCAGTCTGACCGCAACATATAAGCCTACCGCAAAAATCGAGACATACCTAAGCGGGTTGGCCACTCAGAAATCCTTTAGGGGTGATTCTCATCTTGCACTAACCACTTTTCAGCAGAGAAGCGACAGGCTTAACGATCTTGTTGCCGGTGTTGGCTGGTCTCCTGTGCAGCTTTTGAGCCTTGAGATGGTTTACAGGTTTTCTGAAAGAGACTCTAATTATGACCAGTACAAATATAAATCTCACGGCCTTGAGTTGGGCGTAAGCTATAAATATTAACGCAGGACTACCGCAGACTGCGGTGGTTGTGGTATAATTAAATAAATCATAAGATGGCGAAAGAAGCCTTGTTAGAAGATCTAAACCCCCAACAAAAAGAAGCTATACTCCACAGCAAAGGACCGTTGCTTGTGCTTGCAGGTGCAGGGAGCGGTAAAACCCGAGTTATAACCCATAAGTTTGCCTATCTTGTAAGAAAGAAGAAATACCGCCCCACATCAATACTTACAGTCACCTTCACAAACAAGGCCGCAAATGAGATGAAGGAGCGCATAGGAAAATTTATAGAAGGCGACGTAAAAAGCTCCTGGATAGGCACTTTCCATTCCCAGTGCAATAAGATATTGCGCAAAGATATAAAGCCTCTTGGCTACAAATCAGATTTTTCGATTTATGATGATGATGATCAGTGTAATCTGATCAGGCATATCCTGAGGGATTTTAAGATCTATGAGGCTCTGTACAAAGGCGTAGCATCTAGAATAAGCCTGCTTAAAGCATCGCTTATTTCTCCCGAACAGTTTCTTTCGCAGGGCGACGGCTTTAGCTTTGATGAAAAGCTGGGCAGGGTTTATCTTAAATATCAGGACGAACTGAAACGCTATAACGCACTCGATTTTGATGATCTTATTATGCAGACGGTCAGGCTTTTTGAAGAGCATCCCGAGGTAAAAAAGAAGTATCAAGAGATGTTCCCCTATGTTTTGGTGGACGAGTTTCAGGACACGAACAAATCGCAGTACAGGCTGTTGCAGCTTTTGGCCGGACATAAAAACATATGCGCAGTTGGCGACGATGACCAGAGCATCTATAAATTCAGAGGCGCGGATGTAAGCAACATCCTGAGCTTCAATAAAGATTATCCGGATGCAAAGATAATCAAGCTTGAACAGAATTACCGTTCTACGCAGAACATACTTGATGTTTCGGGCGCAGTAATTGCTAAAAATCCGCATAGAAAAGCAAAGACTCTATGGACCGATAAGGGCAGCGGAGAAAAAGTTTTCTACTGCAAGCTGAACACAGAAGAGGAAGAGGCTAAATACACCGCCCGCATAATAAAAGACCTCTACCTTAAAGACAAATACAACTACAAAGATTTTGCGATGCTGTATCGTATAAATCTGCAGGCACGGGCGCTTGAAGATGCCCTTAGAGCTGAAGGCATACCCTACCATGTTGTCAGCGGAATCAGTTTTTATCATAGGCGTGAGATAAAAGACATCCTTTCGTATTTAAGGCTTATACTGAATCACGACGATAATCTTAGCCTCAGGCGTGTGATAAACAGTCCGCACAGGGGTATCGGAGCCTCAACATTGTCAAAAATAGAACAGGAGTCGAAAAAAAGCTCGACAAGCCTTTACACCGCAATCAAATTCATGCTCAAATCGGATGCGGTAGCAGCATCCCTAAAAGAAAAACTTAAGGATTTCATAAAAACTATCGATCAGATTTCTACTGCAAACTACAAATCCGCGGCAGACATGCTCAAGGATATTGCCGAAAAAACCGGCTATCTTGACGACATCGAAGAAGAAAGGCTTCAGAATATAATGGAGCTTGTATCTTCGGCAGAAGGGCTCTCCGTAAAAGATTTTGCTGAAAGGGTGTCTCTTATGGCCACAAGGGACGATGACCACAAGAAGCCTGGAGTATCTTTGATGACGCTTCACAGCGCCAAGGGTCTTGAGTTCCCTGTTGTATTTCTAGTAGGCCTTGAGGAAGGCATAATTCCTTATTTCAAAGCTATGGACGATCCGCATGAGATGTATGAAGAGCGAAGACTTTTCTACGTAGGAATGACGAGGGCAAAAGATATGCTTTGCCTTACCGGCGTAAAAAAAAGGCGCCTTTATTCAAAGATTCAGGATCAGGAGCCAACCCGCTTTTTACAGGACATTCCCAAAGACTGTTGCCACTGGACCGAGAAGGCATTGAAAAAACCGGACGTAGCTTGCAAGCCTTTAAAGCCCTCACCCCAAAAGTTATCTTGCGCCTATGTGATTGGATGCAGGGTTAAACATCCGGCATGGGGCGTTGGCGTTGTCAGGGACTGCTCAGGTGAAGGCGATGATACAAAAGTTACGGTAAACTTTCCGGGCATAGGCCTTAAGCGTCTTGCGATCAAGTTTGTGAATCTCGAAAAGGTGTAGCGGTGGAAATTTCAACAAATGAAGTGATGCACATAGCCGGTCTTTCTCGGCTCAGCATCTTGGACAAAGAAGCCGAAACACTTCGCGGACAGCTTAACTCTATTCTTGATTATGTTGAACAGCTAGGCAAGCTTGATACTGCCAATATTGAGCCAACTTCTCATGTTTTGCCCTTAAATAATGTCATGCGCGAAGACCTCGTGAAAGATTCTCTACCGATTGAAGAAGCTCTCAGAAACGCTCCCGACGGAACCGAAAAATTTTACAGGGTTCCTAAAATAATAGAATAGATCTGCCTTATGCTCCGCTGCTTCCTAAGATCAAAAATACATATGGCGACCGTCACAGAGTCGAACCTTGCCTATGAAGGAAGCATCACAATAGACAGCGAACTTATGGATAAGGCCGGAATTCTTCCTTACGAGCAGGTAATGATCAGCAATCTAAACAACGGAGAGCGTTTTGAAACATATGTGATTCCTGGCAAACGCGGTGCAAGAGAGTTCTGTCTGAACGGCCCCACCGCCCGCAAAGGCGTGGTTGGAGATAAAATAATTATTTTTTCATACTGCTACATGAACGAAAGCGAGATTAAGCCCGAATTCGTTCCGGCCATAATGAAACTAGACTCAAAAAATAACCCCACAGCTTAACTCTTTCAACTTCTAAAACTTTTCCCAATCCTTACATCACCGCATTTTTCAACGCGTCTTTGCAGGTGCATAAACGTTCGTCAGAAAACTGAAGAGCAAACTCTTTTATCAGCCTTTTGATTTTATCATTAGATCGCTTCATGGTATCGATCACCTCGGTAACCGTAAGCTTTTGGTTCGAAATTCCTGCTGCGTAGTTTGTAACAACAGCAATGCCACAGAGGCAAATCTCTGCCTCTCTTGCCAAAGCCGCTTCAGGCATACCTGTCATGCCCACAACATCAGCCCCGATTGACGAAAAATACTGAATCTCCTTAGCAGTCTCAAGCCTAGGGCCATTTACACAAATATAGGTGCCGCTGTTTTTTACCTCAACCCCTGTTTTTGCAGCGGTTGATATCATCAGGCTTCTCATTTCGGAGCAGTACGGTTCTGTGAAATCTATATGCGCAACTTTATTGTCCTCGAAAAAGGTTGACTGACGCGCTCCAAAAGTAAAGTCGATCAACTGATCAAGAATCACTATATCTCCAGGCTTTAGATTACCGCTTATACCGCCTACCGCTCCCACAGCGATTATCTTCTGCACACCAAGAGATTTGAATCCCCAGATGTTTGCTCTGTAATTTATTTTGTGCGGTGCTATCGAATGATCTGCGCCGTGGCGCGGCAAAAATAGGATTTCCCGGCCATCAATATCTCCGGTTTTGTAGCCGGCAGAAGGCTTGCCAAAAGGGGTTTCAGCAAAAGTTTCTCCTGCTGATTTAAGGCCCTCAAGGTCATAAATCCCGCTGCCGCCAATAATTCCGAGCAGCATATCAGTTTCCTTCCTTTCCAAGCTGGGTGCATTTAACCATATCGAGCTTCATAAACCGCATGCAGCCATTGCACGAAATGCAGTCGGCCTTTTCTTTGCCCTCTTTAAACTTGTTAGGCAAATCAGGTTCTCTTATCAAGGGTCTTGAAAAAGATATAAGGTCTGCATCACCTTCTTTCAGAATCTTTTCTGCGACAGCCTTAGAGCGAATGCCGCCTACAATGATAACAGTAATATTCAGCTCTTTTTTGAATCTGCTTGCTGCTTCTCTAAAATAAGCTTCCTGCTCTACGGTTTTAATATTTGTTCTGGCCGACTTTAGCTCAGATTCATAAATCCCGCCGCTAACCTCTATCGCATCAAGCCCCAAGTCCTCAAGCCGTTTGGCTATTCTTAGAGATTCATCAATCGCAAGCCCCCCCGCCACAAAATCTGCAGAGTTAAGCTTTATCAGCACCGGATAATGATCTCCCACTTCTTTGCGGATCGCTTTGAATACCTCCTCCAGAAAATGAAATCTGCGCTCTTCATCTCCGCCCCAATAGTCGGTCCGCTTGTTTGTATGAGGTGAAAGAAAGTTATTTACAAGATAGCCATGTGCGCCATGGATTTGTATGCCGTCAAAATCGGCATACATCGCCCTTCTCGCAGCATCGCCGAACGCCTCTATAACCCCCCATATTTCTTCATCAGTCATCGGCCTAGGAGTCATTTTTAATGTTGGTTCGTACACCTCTGATGGTGCGAGCGGTTGCTCTGCTCCGAGCATTGACGGGAAGCATTGCCTGCCCCCATGAACGAGCTGAAGAACTATTTTGCCCGATTTTTTGTGTACAGCATATGTAAGTTTTTTCAGTTTATCGATATAAAAATCATTGTGAATGCAGATGGCCTGAGGTACGGAGCGGCCAGACACATGCACAAGTGCATTGCCGGTTATAATGAGCCCGACGCCCCCTTTTGCGAGGCTTCTGTAAAGAACAATCAGCTCTTCCGTTACAAAACCGTCCACATCCGCCAGCTTCTCGTAGGTGGCGGACCGTACCATACGGTTGTCGAGCTCGATTCCTGCAAGCGTAAAAGGTTCAAAAAGCATGCTCATTCAGGAATCTCCTTATACAGATAAGCGGATATTCCGGCAAACAAAGCAGGCACTATCCATGGAGCTGCTGCCGGAGGCACGGTGCCGGCATAGCCCAGCGAAAGGAACAGAGAATAGCCAAACCAGTATGCAAGGCTTACCAAAAGTCCTATTGCGGCCGATATTATGCCTGCATTGGCACGCGAATGTGAGAGTATCCCCGAATGGTATATTTTCTGGAACAGCTTCTGCTCCCCGCCTATTGATAGAGAAATTCCAAGCAATAGCATAAAAAAGTTTATAAAAGGATACGAAAGACGCGAGTTGATATAAACAACGAGCCGCACGTTCTTAAAGCCAGCGTCGTTCAGCCGTTTTCTGTACGAAAAAAGTTCTTGAATAGTCATTTCCTCGGTATTCCATATGTCTTCCTGAAAAATCTTCGGCGACTCCATGCCTTCGTAGCGAAGCGCTGCTTTTTCTGTTGTTTTGCCTTTTGCTATATTTTGTATCGACACTTTTTTCAACACCCACGCGTCTTCATCCCACTCGGCAGACTCTGCATTAATTCTTTCCGTAAGACCTGCCTCATCAAAAACAAAAATCGAAACATCCTTTGATATATTCTTATCAGGCAGGTAAAGCCCCACCCTGACTATCGAGTTATTTTTCCCCCGCATGTAAAGCGTGCCTTCGCGAAATAGATGCTTTTTGTCTTTTTTTATTATCTTGTTTTTTATCTGGTGCATCTTTTTTGTGGAAGCTGGCACTACCACCTCTCCTATCACAAAGCCGAAGAGCGTAAGAACAAGTCCGGTATAAACAAAGGGCAGAAGAAGTTTTTTCATTCTGCCGGAAGCTGATTTCACCGTAACAATCTCTTTTCTTTTAAGCGCCTGAGAAAAGATAAAAAGACTGCTCAAAAGTATTGCCATCGGCAGAAGATAATGGACATATTTAGGGAACCCCAACAGCGTGTATTGAACAAGCATTGCCGTAGGCGGGTTGTACTGTAGGAAATCTCCAACCCTGTTCACAAGGCCGATAATGCTAAACACCGCAGCGATCCCGAAAGTCAGCACCGCTAATGTTTTAAGAAATTCTTTGAGGTATAATCTCTGGACTATCAGCATTCAGCGTTTATTTACCCTTTCAAAAACTAGTACCGCAAAAAAGCTCAACAACAAAAAAGAAAGCCAAGAGCCTGCAAAAACAGGCACTTTTCCTGAACGTGAGAGGTTCTCTCCGTAAAGCAGAAGGGTGTAATACACCGCAAAGACAAAAAGCCCGATGGTAAGGCCGCCGAGCTTGCCCGACTTGCCCGAAAGCAATGAGAGCGCCGGTCCAAGAAAAATTATTATGATGCATATGGCCGGCATAGATATTCTTCGGTGAAACTCAAGCATTATCGGTATGCGGCGCTGCTCATCTCCCTTCGCTCTTTTCAAAAGCTCTTTAGGAGTAAGTTCACTGTTGCTCTTGACCGGAGGGTCGAATAAAAGATTGAGTTTGAAATTGTAGGTTTTGAATCTTATTTCGGTCACCGTATTTTTTTTTGTGATATAAATCTGACCGTCTTTCAACGAAAAACTAAGCGCATTATTTTCGGGCACAATGATTCCTTCAGTGGCCGTAATCAGTTTGGGTTCGTCCTTTTTTCTCTCATCAACGATGAAGATTCCGGACAGTCTGTTAGGAGACGGCTTCTCTTTCACCAAGATTACCGTATCTTTGAATGCTGTATTGAAAACGCCCTCCTCTATCGCCATAGAAGCCTTTGTTGTCAATATCTCCGAAACCTTCGCATTCAGCAGGCCACTGCCGAGGGGGCTCAGGTAAAAGCTCATAACAATTCCGGCAAAAAAGCAGGCTGCGCCCAAATAGCCTACCGGTAATGAAATCATTCTAAATGATATTCCGGCGCCGCGCATAATTATCAGTTCGTTGTCTGAGTTCATCCGGCCGTAGGTCAGTAGTGTGGAAAGCAAAAGCGCCATAGGTATCGTTAATATTAATATCTGGGGCTGGAGATAAAAAATCATTCTTATTATGTCGGCCACAGATGCACCGACGCCGGATAAAAGTCGGCTTAAACGCAGAAGGTGTTCCATCATAAGCGTAAAAGTCAGGAACAACAGCGACAGCGAAAAGTTCAGAAGAAGCTCTTTTAATATGGAGCGGTGTAACAGGCGCATAGATAACTATAAACGATAAAGCGTGGTATCTGCAAAGCTAGTAAGACATGCTTTTGCTTAGAACAGCCCTCAAAATGCTAATATATCTTTCATGAATATAATACATTTTTCTCCACACTTTCCGGACAATTATTATCTTTTCAGCGTTGGGCTTAAAAATGCCGGAGCTAATGTTTTAGGCATAGGCGATGAGCCGTATGAAAATTTGCGCGATGAACTTAAATGGGCAATATCCGAGTATTACAAAGTCGATAATATGGAGGATTATGAGCAGATTCTTAGGGCAGTTGCCTACCTTACACACAAGCACGGCAAAATAGACAGGATAGATTCATTTAACGAATACTGGCTTGACCTCGAAGCCAAAATACGCACCGACTTTAATATGTTCGGAATAAAAACCGACGGCATTGATGTCATAAAACGCAAATCATTAATGAAGCAGAAATTTATCGATGCAGGCGTGCCGGTTGCAAAGGGCACGGTAATTAACGATATTAAAACCGCTAAATCGTTTGTGGCTGAAGTCGGCTATCCTGTTGTGGCAAAACCGGACAGAGGTGTGGGGGCGCTGAACACCTATAAGATAAAAGACGACAAAGAGCTGAAAGATTTTTTTGCGCATAAACCGTCCGCAGAATATATTTTTGAAGAATTCATTTCTGGTGACATATCAAGCTTTGACGGGTTGACCGACAGGGATGGAAATATAGTTTTCTATACAGGCCACTCATATATGCAGGGTATTATGGAAACCGTGAACGATGACACGCATATCTACTATTACTCCTACCGCGAACTGCCGAAAGATCTCGAAGAGGCAGGTAGAAACTCGGTTAAATCTTTCGGAATAAAAGAAAGATTTTTCCATATAGAATTTTTCAGAACGCATAAGGAGGGGAGTATAGTCGCGCTTGAAGCCAATATGAGACCTCCCGGAGGCTATACAACAGATATGTTCAACTATGCCAATGATCTGAATATCTACCAGCAATGGGCAAATGTTGTCGTGCATAATAAATTTGATTCGGACAATTCAAGAAAATACCACTGCTGCTACATTGGAAGAAAACATAGCAAGCACTATCTGTATTCTCATGAACAGGTGCTCGAAAAACTATCGGGATTAATTGTGAACCATATGCCTGTGAGTGGTGTTTTCAGGTCCGCAATCGGTGACTACGTATATCTTGTGCGATCACAAAACCTTGATGAAATACATAAGGCCATAGGTGTTGTTCACGCAATGGAGGATAGAAGCTGATGAATGTTGAATATCATAAGTGGTGGAGCCGAAGCCTAGGGCAGGACATGGAAATAAAGGTGTATGGCTATTCAGGCCAGCCCTTCATAGTTTTTCCGACCTCAAGCGGAAGATTTTATGATTTTGAAGACAATGGGATGGTGGATGCGGCCGAGCGTTTTATCAGAGAAGGGAAAATAAAGTTGTTCTGCGTTGACAGCATTGATGCTCAATCATGGGACAATACACAGAAGTCGCCCGAAGAAAAAGCCCGGCGTCATAACGATTATGACCAATATATAATCTCGGAGGTTGTTCCATTTATCAAGACACATTGTGCCGCAAATGCCCAAATTATGTGCACAGGCGTCAGCATGGGCGCCTCACATTCCGTACTGTTCTTTTTCAAGCATCCTGATGTTTTTAACGGCACCATAGCATTGAGCGGAATATACAACTTCAGGTTTTTCCTGAATGGGTATCAGGGTAACAGCTTGGATATTTACTACAACTCTCCCCTCGATTTTCTCCCAAACCTGAATGACGAATGGTATTTGGATAAATATCGGAAAAGCGCCATCGTAATTTGTGTGGGACAGGGAGCGTGGGAAGAACCGATGATTTCTGATACCGCAAGGATTAAAGAAATCCTGGAGTCAAAAAATATTCCATGCATAATAGATTTCTGGGGGCATGACGTCAACCATGACTGGCCGTGGTGGCGGATTCAGTTTCCTTATTTCCTCGAAAAGCTTTACGGGTAAAATAAAAAAGACTGATCTATTAATCAGGCCGAATATGTTTTTGTCATTAACCATTAAAGTTTGAAAAAAAGTTTGTCTAACATATTTATTTATATTGCCGGATAAAAAAAGTCCAAAATGTTAAAGATTGGAAATTCCTAATATAAAAACATCAACGTTTGGAAAATCGCATACTTAATGTTTGGGAAATTTCAAAGGCAAAATATGACCAAAAGACGATTCCATGAAAAACTACTTCCTGCTATACTGTTATAGGTAAAGCTATAGCTGGCTATCAACATTTCTACTTAAACTTCCTTTAATAGAAAGTTCCGCCTGAAGTGCTATTGCAATAATTTCAGCATCTCTTCCGGATTAGTTGTCGGAGAAGCGCAGGCGTAATTGCGGCAGACATATGCGGTTGCTTTGCCTTGTATTGCTGTTTGATGCTCTGTGAATCCGGCAAGGCCAAGGATTTCAGGAGATGTCTGTTCGGTCGGCCTGAGGATAAACACGGCATTAGGCAGGAATTTTGACAATAATGCATTGAGCATGAATCTTGTATCATCAGCGCCGGTGTCCCCTGAAATTACAACTTCCAAGGGACTGCCAAGTGCGAAATCAACGGCGCACATGAATTGAGTATAAGCGGAAGGAATTCCCTTTACTTGATTGATAAAAGCCTTGCCTATCTGATCGGCCCTGTTTTCAAGGGAAGCGTTTCCGGTCAATCTTCCCAACCTCAGGAAATTGAGCATTGCCATCGAATTTCCTGAAGGAGTTGCTCCATCGTAAAGCTCTTTTTTGCGGACAAGCAGGCTTTCAGCGTCGGAGGCGGTAAAAAAGAAACCTCCTGTTTTGTCGTCCCAGAAATATTTAAGCATATCGCTGTTCAGATCAAGGGCATCTTTCAGATATTTTATATCAAACGACGCCTCGTAAATTTCGATCAGTCCCCATATCATAAAGGCGTAATCATTTGCATTTGCAAGAACAGCCGCCTCCCCGTCTCTGTATCTGTGCAGAAGCCGTCCATCATCTCTTCTTAGGTTTGCAAGGATAAAATCGGCTGCTGCTTTGGCAACCCAGATAAGCTCAGGCTGATCAAAGGCAGCTCCAGCCTTGGCAAAAGCGGCTATCATAAGACCGTTCCAGTCGGTCAGTATCTTGTCGTCTTTATGCGGGTGAATCCTCTTTTGCCTTACGCTAAAAAGTTTCTGCCTCACATCTTCAAGCCTGTTTTTGAGTTCTGCTTCAGAGATCTTTAATTCAGCTGCAAGTTCTTCTATTGGCTTGCTTATATGAAAGATATTTTCTCCGGTCTTTTCTCCTGTTGCCTGTTCAGCAAAGTTCCCTTGTTTTTCGATACGTGAGGCCTTTATAAAAAGATCTGCCTCTGTGCCGAGTATCTCCCTTATTTCTTCAATTGTCCATGTATAAAACTTTCCTTCCTCCCCCTCGCTGTCGGCATCCTCTGCCGAATAAAAACCACCTGATGAAGAGGTCATGTCCCGTTGGACATATGCAAGGATCTCTTCTGCTGTCTTTTTGTATTCTTTCCTGCCTGTAGCCTGGTAAGCCTCTGTATATGCCATAGCAAGAAGGGCCTGGTCATATAGCATCTTTTCAAAGTGCGGGAGAAGCCATATATCGTCAGTGGAATACCGGTGAAACCCGTATCCGACATGGTCATACATGCCGCCGTTCCTCATTCCCCGCAAGGTCTTCTCTACCATTTCGAGGGACTCGGCGCTGCCGGTTCTTTTCCAGAAGCGCAGCAGGTAAAGCAGTCTGTGCGGGGTGGGGAATTTAGGTGCGCCGCCGAATCCGCCGTTCTGTTCGTCAAACTGGCCGGCAAGCTCATCGAATGTTGTATTCAGCAGTGTTTCAGCAGGCCCTGTGTCGGATGGAAACGCCGCCTCTTTGTTTAATTTTCCGGTTATCTGCGCTGCGATCGTCAGCACATTGTCGTGATTCTTTTGCCAGGCCTCTTTGATGCGCGGCACCAGTTCGAGCATGCCAATACGACCGAACCTGTTTTCTTTGGGTATATAGGTTCCTGCAAAGAACGGTCTTTTGTCCGGCATCATCATTATAGTCAAGGGCCACCCGCAGCTTTCGGACATCATCTGGCAGACTTCCATGTATACATGATCTATGTCAGGCCTCTCTTCCCTGTCCACCTTGATCGAGACAAAAGTCTCGTTCATTAGCCCGGCAACTTCCCGGTCCTCAAACGACTCCCTTTCCATCACATGACACCAGTGGCAGGTTGAATATCCGATGGACAGGAAGACAGGCTTGTTTTCCTGTCCCGCTTTGTCAAAGGCCTCATCTCCCCATGGATACCAGTCCACAGGGTTTGCTGCGTGCTGCAGCAGATAAGGGCTCTTTTCGTTTATTAGGCGGTTATGCTGTTTGTCTTTATCTGGAGTTTCGATAGCCATAACTCAATTCCACATGAAATTCTTAGGCTCTATTAAGATACATGCTCTATGTGTACGAAGTTAAAATCCGGTATATGCCCTGAGCACTTATTACCCTTGCTATAGCCTCATACATCTCAATACATTATTTCTTTTCGAGGGCCTCGTGCACTTTCCCTGCCATCTGGGGAGTTGGAGAAAGGGTTTGGTCCCCCTCTTCCTTCCATTTGGATGGGCAGACTTCGTGAGTCTTTTTTGACATATGCAGATTTGCTTTGAATTTTCTCATGAGCTCCTCGATATTTCTGCCCATGTTGTAAAAGTTGACCTCGGCATTTAATATTATGCCTGCCGGACTGATTATAAAAGTCCCTCTCAAATCAAGCCCTTTTTCCTCATCATACACGCCGAACAGCTTTGAAAGCTTACCTGATGGATCAGAGCCCATAGGATATTTGACATCCTTTAGCATTTTCTCTTCCCGTTGCCACGCAAGCTGAACATACTTTGTATCGGTGCTTACAGTAATTACTTCGGCCCCCATCTTTTTGAATCTGTCATACTGCTCTCCCAGAGCAGCAAATTCCGTAGCTCAGACAAAGGTGAATGCTGCAGGGAAAAAGAAAAGTATGATCCATTTTCCGCTTGCTTTAAGAGATTCGCTGCTTATTTCCCTGAAATCTCCTTTTAACGGGTCATATGCTTCAATCTTGAACTCCGGGACGACCTGACCTACCTTTAACTCTCTGCAACATGTTTCGTTCATAACAATAGACCTCCTGCCATTATGTTGGCTTTATTTAAATTCTATCATGTTTTTGTCAGGAATATTTGCACTGTGCTGACTGAATATTTTATTTTAGGCTTCAATCATATTCGGGAGGATTCTATTACTGTTATGGTCATGCGTATGCGTAACGTCTCATGGCGTATTGATGGCAAACACATATTAAGAAACATCTCGTGGGATGTTAGGCCTGCGGAACACTGGGCTGTAATAGGTCTTAACGGTTCAGGGAAGACATCGCTTCTCAATATGATAAGCGGCTATATCTGGCCTTCCACCGGAGAGGTATCTGTCCTTGGCAGCCGTTTCGGTGAATGTGATGTCCGTGATCTCAGAAAGTCTATAGGAATAGTAAGCGCTTCTCTGCAACAGAGGTTTTATTCTGGAGAGACCTCTCTGGAGATAGTATTGAGCGGCTATGATGCAACAATTGGGCTCTATGACACCCCAGGCAAGAAAAAGATCGCATCCGCTCTGACCCTCCTTGAAAAAATGAACTGCAGCCAGCTTACCGAACAAACATACGGGACTCTATCACAGGGAGAAAAGCAAAAGATCCTTATCGCAAGGGCATTAATATGCGATCCGAATATCCTGATTCTTGATGAACCTTGCGCCGGACTTGATTTCGTATCAAGGGAACATCTGCTATCGACAATTGAACATTTAGCAACAAAATCGTTTGTCCCTTCTATTCTTTATGTATCGCATCATATAGAAGAGATAATCCCTTCATTCAGCCATCTGCTCTTACTTAGAAAAGGAGAGATATATGCTGCCGGCAAAAGGGAAAGCCTTATTACGACCGAAACCTTATCCGATTTTTTCGAGATGCCGGTCAATGTTCACAAAACAAAAGGACGAATATGGTTGAGCGTTAATAGATAGTTGACTGAAGTATTCATATTTATTGATATTAGCAAAAGTCAAAGTTTCTATTCGGAATAAATGACATGGACTTGTTTTTCAGCCCCATCCATGCATTCGAAATTGTGTTCGAATTGTGTTCGAATTGTTGACATAACTTTTTTCTATTCATATAATTAAACCGTCTTAGCAATACGGAACACGGTTTAAATCCGTGGCGGTCCCGCCGCTGTAATCGGTACACTGACTGCTCTACTATAGAGGCCACTGGCAGAAATCAATCTGCTGGGAAGGCGCAGTCGAAAGTGGTTGACCCGAGAGCCAGAAGACGTGCTGAGACAAGCATAAATACGACACTCGATGGTAAAGAGGTCCTGTGGAAGCATACCTTCCATTGGACCTCTTTTTTTATTTGGAGGTGAACAGTTGAAAGCTGTCTGGATTGAGAACATTGGTTCATTTATCTATGGGAATATTGCCATGCCCACTCCGGCAATAGGTGAGGCTCTTGTTAAAGTCACGGTGACAGGGCTTTGCAGAACTGACCTTAAAATTATCAGGGTTGGGCATAGAGACTTGACTCTTCCAAGAGTGCCGGGGGAAGAGGTCATAGGAACGGTGGTGGCACTTGGCAGTGAAACTTCGGATATTAAGATAGGACAAAGGGTTTACATCTATCCGGGAATAAGCTGCGGAGCATGCAAGCAATGCAAAAATGGAGCAGGCAACCTTTGTATTAGCATGAAGATCATGGGTTTCCATCGCGATGGGGGATTCGCAGAATACGTAGTTGCACCTCTTCAAAGTCTGAATATTGTCCCACCTGAGATTTCGGATGATGAAGCCATCCTTACAGAGCCTCTTTCATGTTGTCTGAATGCCATAGAGCTTGCAGCTATAAAAGAAGGTGATAAGGTCGGCATATGGGGAGCAGGACCAGCAGGTACCCTATTAAGTCGTGCGTCAAAAGCTCTTGGAGCAAAAACTGTAATTATAGAGAAAGACCTGCGCAGAAGACTTGTTGCCGAGGGACATGAAAAACTTAATTGCAATGATCTTGATGCAGCGTTTGTTGCGGTTGGAGACAAAGATGCTTACCTTGAGGCTATCGGAGGGCTTGGTCCTCGTGGCAAGCTTGTTGTCTTTTCTGGCCTTGCGAAAAACGATTCATCGATCTTAGTGGACTTCAATCACCTGCATTATGTTGAACAGACCATAGTTGGGGCGTATGGATGCAGTTACCGCCACGGGGTTACGGCCCTAAAAATGATAGCTGCAGGGCAAGTGGAGGTAAAAGATATGATCTCTCATAAAATGCCGCTTGCCGAGCTTGAAGCAGCCCTTTGTTTGGTAGAACGCCGCGAAGGCATGAAAATACTGCTTTACCCATAATTTCATACAGGAGAAAAAGATGAACACAACTGCAATTGCTGATTTTGGTCGGGGGGTTCAAAGACTCATACAAGGGGAAGATTTAAGCGGCGAAGAAACATACCATATGTTCAAGCAGGTGCTTGAGAATGTCCAGCCTGATCTTCAGCAGGGTGCTTTTCTTGCTGCGCTTGCAGCCAAAGGGGAGACCGTAGATGAGATAGTTGGGGCATGGAAGGCCATTGATGAGATTGATACGATTCACACAAACGGCGATCTTCCATCTGGACTATTTGATAACTCCGGCACAGGCATGGACAAATTAAAGACCTTTAATGTCAGCAGCGCATCAGCAATAGTAGCCGCTGCATGCGGTGTTCCTATGGCAAGGCATGGCGCAAGAGCGCTTACTTCGAAATGCGGCACAGTGGATATGCTTGAATCAGTGGGGGTCGATGTTGAATGTGAAGTCAGTGTTGTTGAGAACAGCATTAAAGAAGTTGGCATTGGCCTGTTTAATGGCATGAGCTCGAATGTCCATCCTGGAGCGCTCGGCAGGATACTGAGCCAGATACGCTTCGGCTCTACCTTGAACATTGCCGCCTCCCTTGCAAATCCCGCACGCCCAACGCTTGGGCTGCGTGGAGTTTACGCTGATTCTATTATGCAAAGCGTAGTTGAGGTTATGCAGAAAATCGGATACAAAAAAGGAATGGTTGTTTATGGCATTGATAGTGATTCAGGGTTGGGCATGGACGAGATCTCACCGTGCGGTGAAACCATTATTTATGAATTTTCTGAAGACAAGGTAAAAAATTACTCTTTTGTGCCTGAAAATGCAGGAATCAAGACCTTCAAGTTTTCTGAGATCGCTTTTTCTGGAAGCATCAAGAAGGAATCTAAAAAGTTTCTTTCGGTGCTATCCGGTAATGGGCATGAAGCATGTGTAGATTTTGTTAGCCTGAACGCAGGCGCTATTTTATATGTGGCCGGAAAATGCGACAGCATTAAAGATGGAGTTCAGCTATCACGAGATGCAATAAAAAGCGGTATGGCTATGAACAAATTACGTCAATGGGTGTCAGTTCAGTCAAAAAGAAACACATTCGGACACAAACCCCTTGAGTCGCTTCTTAAACAGGAATGAGGTTGCTTCCTGAACTATTCATTTTTGTTATTCTGCCTAAGAGTCAGGATTTTTACTGGGAATTAACAATAAAATATTTTTCATCTGCAGAAAAAATCAAGGTGGATGAAAAATATTTAGATAGGTATACTTAATAAAATGACGAAAGTCCTCATCTTATTATTGATGTTTGCATTTCTTTCCGGCTGCGCTTCTCTTGAAAATGTGAAGGTAGAGCATCTTACGCTTTGCGAAAATCAACGATGCAGATATCTGACGGATGCTGATTCAAAGGAAGAACTGCTGGTCAAAATATTTAATCTCCTAAAAGGTTCTGAAGATAAGGATAATGAATTATTTAAGTCCAGTCCTGAAAAAAGAACCTTTGAGAATAAGGGCATCGGGTATTTTGTTCAGGGTGGACCGTTACCAGGCATGGCGACCAGGACTTCTGTAAGGTTTACAGATATACTCTATATCGACCGTGAAAATATGGAGATTAAATTCAAGGTATGGGATAAACAGACTTGGCTTGCAGTTCCTCTTTATACTTCTACGACCGACGGGATTTTGTCTATAAAGTCATTGACAGAGATTAGGGTGAATTATTCGGCATTTGGGACAATGTTAATTGCACCATGGGGGAGTCCTACAGAATGGCTTATAGATTACATAGATTTAGACAATAAGGTGCTGGGTGCCCATTATTCTATCAAAGTAGTTGGCACCGGTTTTGGAGGCGGCAGCGGATACCAACTTGTCAAATTAAGTGAAGGGAGTATTAAGGATAAACAATTGGCAGCTGTGGATTCTAAAATTATCAATGAGCCGCAGAAAATTGAAACTGCTCAAACTGCAGTTGAATCTCCTAAGCTTCTGCAGCCGTCTCTCTCTGCAAATATTGTTTTCACCGAAGCATCCGGCAACCGGATACTTGAAGGCGGAGAAGTGGCTGCTCTGAGAGTAGAGGTTGAAAATAAAGGCGAAGGAGCGGCTAAGGACGTTCAGATTATACTGTCTGGAAACCCAATGCTTGTTGGTTATTTTGGTGAAAGAAAGTCTATTGGAGATATAAAACCCGGAGAGAAAAAGACGGCTGAATATAAAGCTGTTTTGCCTCCACAGACACCTTCAGGTGAGATAGACATAAAAGTTGAAATAAAAGAGGCCCAAGGATTCTCTCTTCCTGATATCAAAACACTAAAGATTGCTACAAGACGAGCCGAAACTAAGGAGACAGTTGAAGTTATATCAGAGATCCCACGTCTTGTATTTTCAACACAATTAAAAGACCAGAATAATAACCGTGTTCTTGATGGTGGTGAAGAGGTTTCTCTAAGAGTGGTTATTGAGAATAAAGGAGAAGGTTCAGCAAAAGATCTTCAGGTTGTCTTGTCAGGCAATAAAAAACTTATCGAGTACCTCGGCGAAAAAAAATTTGTAGGAGACATCAAACCTGGTGAAAAGAAGACAGCTGAATTTAAAACGGTCTTGCCCGCCCGAATTCCATCAGAGTCAGCAATGCTGAGAATAGAACTAAAAGATACTGCGGAGAATCTGTCTTCAGATGTAAAAATATTAAAAGTCGCAATGCGACCTAAAGAGATAAAGGAATCTGTTGAGATAATTTCAGAGGTTAATGTAGATGACATTCCATTGAAGACAAAGAACTTTATCAGGAAAGAGTCATTCGCCCTAGTAATCGGAATCAGTAAATATCGTGAGGAAGTCATTCCTGCTGTCAAGTATGCAAGCAGGGACGCCGAAGTTGTAGCAAAATATCTCGAAAATGTGGGCGGTATTCCTAGAGATAACATTAAATTATTAACAGATACATCTGTTACAAAAAGCGATCTTGAAGCCTATATAGAAGACTGGCTCCCAAGGCGAATCAGCAAAGATTCTACTGTTTTCATATATTATGCAGGTCATGGCACACCTGATGCAGAGAGTAAAGAAGCATACATAGTCCCCTACGAAGGACATCCTGATTTCCCGTCTAAACTGTATCCATTAAAAAGAATGTACGAGTCGCTTAACAAACTTCCTGCTAAAAATGTGGTTGTAATGCTCGATAGTTGTTTTTCAGGCGCTGGAAGCAGAAGTGTAACCAAGGTGGGCTCGAGACCATTGATACTGTCCATAGAAAATCATGCGCTTGAAAATGGAAAGCTAAACGTAATCGCAGCCTCAACCGGAAGCCAGATTAGCTCTGATTATGAAAGTGTCAAGCACGGCCTGTTCACATACTATCTTTTAAGGGGCATGAGAGGGGAGGCCGATAAAGATGGAAACGGCATTATTGAACTTGGCGAACTTTATGACTATGTAAAAACAAATGTTTCTGATAAGGCCTCGCTCGATCTTAATAGAGACCAGACTCCAGTTCTGTTTCCTTTCTCCGATGCGGCTAATAGTCGGTTGAAAATGCCGGTAGCTAAGATAAATTAAAATTCTACAGTGCTAACTCGCTCAACTTCAGAGTTATCTCACTTTCCTTCGATAATTCTCAGAATTGAAGATGGGCCCTCAATGAAGGTTTGTAGAAGGCATTCGCATCCAAGGAGCAAGAACCTGAACCCTATCCTTTCCGCTGCTCATCAATCAATTTTTCTACCAATAATTTCTAAAGGATAATTTTGGCTGCAAATCTTAACGAGTAAAAGACCAGCGCTGATATTTTCCAGATAATAGAAATTTCTAAAAGAAATATTGATAGCCACTGGCAACCTCACCGATAGCGATTTCTGTGAGCTTTATGGGCAATGGAACACAAGTTAGAACATCTCAAAATGTCTACTGATTCGGGGGGGGAGCTCCAACCTGTTTTAACGATATAAGGAACTTATTGTTGCTAGGGTAATTTTAACCCAGAAAAGTCGTTAGTGGATAATTTCTAATGACCGCCATTAGGGGTTGTGATTGATAACATATTGAAAAGGCTATAAGATATTGTGAAGCGTCTAACGCAAATGAAGTCAAAATACGTGTAAGGAAATCATACATGGCAAAAGACCTTCAACTGAGCTTCAGCGACAAAGAGATAACCCCATGGGGAGGCATGGCCCTTATGAGCCGCATGCTGCAAAAGATAGGATTTCGTGAGGCATTAGGGGAAGTGGATTTGCCTAAGCAGGGCTCCAATCGAGGGTATCCCCCGGAGCAACTTATAGAGCAATTTTTAGTAAGCGTGTGGTGTGGTGCTAACAGATTTGAGCATATGGAAGTCACCCGACATGATGAGGTGATACGTAAGATATTTGATTGCAAGACAATGGCAGGGCACAAAGCCTTTCAACGGTATTTCATGGAATATACAACTGGTTTTTTGAGCAGTTGCATTTTGACAACTTCACACTGGATTTGGATTCAACGGTAATCAGCAGATACGGCCAGCAGGAAGGAGCACGGCGCGGGTACAATCCTCACAAGCCAGGAAGAAACTCACATCATCCTTTGCTTGCATTTGTGGCTGATTGTAAAATGGTGGCAAACTTCTGGCTACGCTCCGGAGATGCACACACAGCAAATAACTTTGAGGGGTTTCTACAAGACACGCTAAACAACCTTGCAGGAAAGACGATAGGACTACTAAGGGCGGACAGTGGTTTTTGCCAGACATCAATACTTGAGTATCTTGAAAAGCAAGAGCGGCCAATACCCTATATAATAGCTGCAAGGCTTCATGCGCCAATACAGCGAATGCTTGCACGGCATGGGGAGTGGTTTGAAGTTGAAGACGCATAGAGGTGGCATCAGTTAACTTTGAGTCCTATGGCTGGGATAAGAAACGTAGAATGGTGATGGTAAGGCAAAGGATTGAAAGAAGGCCTAAGGCAACAGGGAAAATGCTGAAGCTATTTGCCGAAGATGTTGAAATCAGCAATTACAGATATGGCTGTTTTGTGACAAGCCTTGAACTTCCTGCACATTTAGTGTGGAAGCTTTACCGGATGAGGGCCGATGCTGAGAATCGTATCAAGGAACTGAAATATGATTTCGGCGCAGACAGCTTCAATGTGAACGGTTTCAGCGCTACTGAGGCTGCCATGAATTGTGTCATGCTTGCCTATAATCTCATGAGCTTATTCAGGCAGGTGGTTGTATGCGGAAAAGTACAGCCAACGCTGAAAACAATGCGGTACAAGATTTTTGCAAATGGCGGATACGTAATCAAAGAGGGAAACAAACGCATTTTGAAGCTCTGTATGGCTATGAAAAGACGGCAATGGTTTGAGGGATCATGGGGCAAGTCTATGTCTTTTGACCTGCCTGCACATTTCCCTTCACATCTCTAATGACAAATCTGGGTTTAAAATTGTAAAGTTTTTAATAAAACTCTTTTAAGGTCTTTTCTACTTTTGAAATATCGAAGGGCTGGCGAACGAGCGGCTCGTCTTTTATTACCGGCATTCTTTCTTCAAAGTCATGACGGTTGCTGCGATAGATAATCCCGATAGGAATTTTGTCTCCCCATTCGAGCGCTTTTTCGAATGCGGCTACACGGTTTTCTGGGTTGTAGTCCGGGCCGAGCTTGTAAACCCTCTGCCTGTACCATTCATACGTGTTCACCTTGTTGAACGAAACACAGGGCTGGAGAATATCAACAAGGGTGAATCCCTTATGGTTCACAGCCTCTTTGATCAGCATCTTTAAATGCTCCTGATCACCTGCAAAGCCGCGCGCCACAAAACTGCAATCAAGCCCCACAGCAAAGGCCATAGGATTGAACTGTTCGGATATAACTCCGAAAGGCTGGTTCTTAGTAACTGTGCCTTCCATGCTGGTAGGTGAAGCCTGACCTTTTGTGAGCCCGTAGATTTGGTTGTCATGCACAAAAAGTTTTATGTTTACGTTGCGCCTTATAGTGTGCATCAGGTGATTGCCACCCTCGCCGTAGCAGTCTCCGTCTCCGGCCACATCAATAACAATCATTGAGTGGTTGGCAAGCCTTATTCCTGTTGCGGCAGGCAGGGAACGGCCATGCAGACCATTGAAGGTGTTGCATTTGAGGTAGTGAGGGAATTTTGCAGCTTGTCCTATTCCTGACACAATAGTAAACTGGTGCGGCTCAAGCCCGAGTTCAACAGCGGTCTCTTTAAATGTTTTCAGGATGCTGAAGTTGCCGCAGCCCGGACACCATGTTGGGGTAAGTCCGCCGAAATCATCCAATGAGGGCATTTATCTCTCCTGTAAGTTCTTCAACCGTAAACGGCCTTCCGTCGTACTTGTTTACGAGCCTGTTAAATGTATAGCCCGATTCTGTTCTGAGCAGCTTTGCAAACTGGCTTGTGGCATTGAGTTCTATGCATATTGTCTTTTGTGCCTTCTTAAGCATACCAAGATAGTTGAGCTTTTTAGTTGAAGGCAGAGGATATATTTCGCTGAAATGAAGCATTGCGATTTTCTTGTTTTTTGCAAAAGCATCAACCGTTTCCTTTATCACGCCGTATGTTGAACCCCATCCAACAAGAATAATCTCGGGGTCTGCATTTCCATAAAGATTTGGAGGTTCAATCTCTGCGGTTATCTGAGGCATTTTTTTGAAGAGCCTCTTATCCATCATTTTCAGCGTCAGGTCTATGTCTTCGGTAAGATGCCCCGCTTCGTCATGCTCGTCGCTGTCTGTGACAACAACATGTTTTGCATCTCCCGGAACAGCCATAGGAGTCACGCCCGATTCGGTAAAGGCATGTCTTTTATATTCCGCAAGACTGCTGAATGCTTCTCCGCGCAGCCTGTAATCATTGTATTTGAGTTTTGTTAAATCAAAGCCATCAAAGGTCCATTGCGAATCCGCAAGATACTGGTCTGTGAGTATAAGCACCGGGATCTGATATTTCTCGGCAAGTTCAAATGCCTTGTTTGTAAGAAAGAAAGCCTGCTCAGGCGTACCCGGAGCAAAAATGACTCTCGGGAATTCACCGTGCGAAGTATAAAGGGCAAAGTTAAGGTCAGCCTGTCCTGTTTTTGTTGGAAGCCCTGTTGCAGGCCCCGGCCTTTGGGCAAGCGCTATGACAACAGGGGTTTCTGTAATAGCCGCAAGGGACAAACCTTCAACCATAAGCGCGAATCCTCCACCCGAACTTCCGGTCATTGCGCGGACACCCGCAAATGATGCGCCTAAAGCCATGTTGATGGCGGCGATCTCATCCTCTGCCTGCTCAACTATGATTCCGTATTCTTTAGCCTTGCTAGCAACATAAAGCATTATGCTTGTTGCCGGTGTCATAGGATATGCAGAGTAAAACTTGCAGCCCGAAGCCACCGCTCCCAAGCCTATCGCATCGTTGCCGGCGATAAGCATTTTCGGTTTTCCCTCGACAGCCGCAGAAAAAGAGCATTTAATGCACTGCTTGACAGCGTAATCGTGTCCGGCCATGGCAGCGCTGGAGTTTGCCTTTATAATCTCTTCGCCCTTCTTTTTAAAGGTGTCTTTGATTATGCCGAGGAGAATATCCAGTCCAATTCCTAGCATTCCCAGAACAGCGCCTGTGGCAACCGTGTTTGCCATTATTTTGCTGCCGCCGTGTTCAAGTGCAAGGGCTGTGAACGGTATGTCAAGAAACTTTGCCCCCTCATGTTTCTGCTTCAAAGCGGAGGAGTCATAAATAACCTGTCCTATATCGGTAAGGCCGGCTGTATCGAGTTCGATGCTTTTTGCATCAAGGGCTACGAGTATGTCAATCGCTTCTTTCGGAGCCATAACAGGATTCCCCGACACCCTGACCTGATAAAAATTGTGTCCGCCTCTTATGCGCGATTCGTAATCCTGATGTGTGAATACATTGTATCCGGACCTTGAAAATACTAGCGACAGCGTGTCGCCGATCGTCTGTATCCCCTGTCCTGCTTCTCCGCCTATTTTTATCGAGTAGTCCATTAGGCTAATTATAACATAGTTTTTTGAATGAGATGTTTTCCTTTGGAAAGAATATGATATATAATTAGTCTTTAAATAATGCTTTGGGGAGGAGCATGTTATGAAAATTTTGTTCGCGCTGTTTTTTATTTTGGTATTTGAGGTCCAAACCTACGCATCAGAACTTACGATAGGACTTATTCCTGAACAGAATGTCTTTAAGCAGAGGGAGCGCTATAAGCCTCTTGGGGAATATATTACTAAAAAAACCGGTATAAAAATAAAATTTACGGTTTTGTCCAGGTACGGTAATATTATCGACCGTTTTGTTTCCGAAAAAATGGACGGCGCTTTTTTTGGAAGTTTTACTGGAGCTCTTGCGATTAAAAAACTGGGTGTGGATTTTATCGCAAGACCGGTAAATCTTGATGGTAGTTCGACTTACTATGGTTATATTTTTGTAAGGAACGACAGCGGTATTGCCAATGTTAAGGATATGAAAAGCAAGAAAATTGTCTTTGTTGACAAAGCCACAACTGCCGGCTATATATACCCAATAGCTTACTTTAAGGATCAGGGAGTAGATAACATCGAAGGATATTTTAAAGAACTCTATTTTGCCGGCAGCCATGATGCTGCGATAAATGCGGTGCTAGAAAAAAAGGCTGATATAGGATGTGCCAAACATTCTATGTTTGACAGGGTTGCAAAGAAGAATCCGGCAATACAAAAAGAGCTGAAGATTCTGGCTACATCGCCGCATGTGCCGTCAAACGGACTTGGTTTAAGAAAGAATATCGATGCTGATACAAAGAAGAAGATAAAGGACGCGTTGATAAATATGTCTAGCGATGCGGAAGGTATACAGGTGTTAAAGAAGTTTGAGGCTATTAAATTTATTACCACAAGCAAGGAAGATTACGCTGCTGTATTCGATTTTGCAAAGAAAGCGGGTATAGACATCGCAAACTATAAATTCGTAAATAAATGAAAAGAAAAATCTATATAGCGCTATTTGCTTTATTTGCGCTTTTTACCGCCGGCAGCCTGCTTGCTATGGTGTATATCTCCAACACCACAGCATCGTTGAGCAGGCTGATTGAACTGTATCAAATAGAGCATCTTCGGCAGGATCTGGTTATAAGCATCCAGAGTGTACAGACAGACCTCTACACAGTTGCCACGCCTCAGGCTAAGGAACTGGATTCGATCGTAAGCAGCGTAATAAAGCTTACCGATGCAGTGACCGGATGCACAGGCTGTCACCATAGCCCGGAAGTAACGGAGCGCCTTGTTGAGCTGCAGAAATATACCGAAAAATACGAAAATGCGCTGAGCTATTACGTAACCGCCACTGCAGATGCCCAGCGCATAGAAAAACTGAAATTTGATGCAGCCGCAATAGGCAACAAGCTCTTGGTGAAAAGCGAAGAGATGTCGCTTACGGCAGGCAAAAGACTGAATGCAACAACCGGTGAAGCGCTAAATAAGATAAAAAATGCCAGGATAATACTTGCGGCCACTTTGCTTGCGGCGCTTATTCTTGCTGTCAGCGTAGCGATACGGCTTGTAAAGTCTGTAACCCAACCTATGAACGAACTTTTAACAGCTACGCGAGTTATCGCTTCTGGGGATTTTGGCCACACTATTTCATATCAGGACAGCACTGAGTTCGGCGAGCTTGCGAAACACTTCAATATTATGAGCAGCAGCCTGAAAACGAGTTATCTGCAGCTCGAAAATACCCTCAAGGAATGGCAGAACACTTTTGATTCTATCGAAGATTCGATTGTGATTCTTGACCCTGACCAAACCATAATTAAAGCTAACCTTTCGACCGCAAAACTTTTTGAAATGCCGCTTGAAGAAATTATGGGCAAAAAATGCTATGAGATATTTCATAAAACCGATAGTCAAATCGACGGCTGTCCTCATATGAAATCACTGTTTACAAAGCAGTCCGAGCATTTAGGGCCTTTTGAGAGCTCAGATAGCCAGAAGTTTCTTGAAGAAACCACAACGCCTATTCTCGCCGGCGACGGCCGCATTATCGGCACTATACACATAGTAAAAGATATCACCGAGAGGAAGGAGCTTGAAGAGAAGCTTGTTCAGTCACAAAAGATGGAGTCCCTCGGGATGCTTGCCGGCGGAGTGGCGCATGATTTTAATAATTTGCTGACCGCTATAACCGGCTATTCTTCGATGCTTCAGCAGTCGCTTGAGGACAGCCCGCCAAACATAAAAAAATACCTTCAACAGGTCATAGATGCTGCAGACAGGGCGCAGAGCTTTACTGCCGGGTTGCTGGCATTCAGCCGCAAACAGATTATTAAACCGCGTCAGATAGCGCTTAATGCTATAATTACCGACATTTCGGAGATTATCAGGAGTCTGGTAAGTGAAGATATCGAGCTTAATATCAGTTTGGGACAAAATGAACTGCCGATATTCGGAGACCTCCATCAGGTAGAGCAGATTTTGATCAATCTTGTTACCAACGCCAGAGATGCCATGAATGAAGGCGGAGTTCTCACTGTATCAACATCTTCTGTTCTGGTGGATCAGGATTTTGCAGAAAGGTATTCCACCACTCCCGGAAAGTATATGCTTCTCACCGTAAGCGACACGGGGACGGGCATAGATAAAAAACAGATGAGCCGGGTTTTTGAACCGTTCTTTACAACCAAGGGAAAGGGGAAGGGCACCGGACTTGGTCTGGCGATGGTTTATGGGATAGTCAAACAGCATAATGGAGTCTTGGACATAGAGAGCGATATGGGCGTGGGCACTACCTTTAAAATCTATTTTCCTGCCATGGAAGGTGCCGAGGTTAGACAATTTAATGAAGAACAGACACACTCTGAAGATATGGATTTATCAGGCACAGAAACTTTACTGATAGCTGAAGATGAAGGGGCTGTAAGAAGTTTTTTAAAGGATTCCATAGAGAAGTTCGGCTATAACATTATTCTCGCAAAAGATGGTGAAGATGCGATCGTAAAATATAACCAGAATAAAGACTCTATTGACCTTATACTTTTGGATGTTGTCATGCCTCGCAAAAACGGCAAAGAAGTCTATAATGCTATCAAGAAAGAATGCCCGGATGTAAAAGTAATATTCATGAGCGGCTACACACAGAATATTCTTACTTCAAAGGGCGTATATGCCGAAGATCTTGAATTCATACCCAAGCCGCTCGAAATGAAAATGCTTATGACAAAGATACGCCGGATGCTTGACAAATAAAAAACACGAGTTGTTCTCATGAGCTCAACTGTAGATTGAATTTCCAGAGTCTTATCATCAACTATGACGTCAGATAACTATCTTGAAATTTGCCCGGATGACGCATCTAAGCGTCTTGACTTTCTTGTTTCGGAGAAGGCCGGTATAACGCGTTCTCAGGCGCAGAGGCTTATTAAATATGGCTTTGTGCTGGTCAACGGCAATCCTGAATCTCCGAATTACAAGATAAAAGCATCGGACGAGATTGAGGTGAACAGGCAGGAGGAGGATAATTTATGCCTCGTTCCACAAAATATTCCGATTAAAATACTGCTTATGGACGAGCATATTGTTGTTATTGATAAACCTGCAGGCCTTGTGATTTATCCAGCGGCGGGCCACACAGGCAATACTATTATGAATGCAGTTGCCTACCATTGCAAAAAGCTGGCGTCAATAGGCTCTCCGCTCAGGCCGGGAGTTGTTCACAGGCTTGACAAGGACACGTCAGGCGTTATGGTCGTGGCTCTTTCTGATGAGGCCTACTATAACCTTGTGGAGCAGTTCAGGGAAAGGACTATTAACAGGGTCTATAAGGCGCTCGTGCTTGGAGATTTCAAGGACGATTCGGGCGTGATAGAAAAAAATATCGGCAGGTCCGATTCTGACCGGAAGCGCATGTCAACACGTGTTCGTCGCGGGAAGCCGGCATTCACCGCATGGAGGGTCGTAAAAAGGTTTGGGCATGCGGCTCTGATATCTGCCAAGCTTGGCACAGGCAGGACCCATCAGATTCGTGTCCATTTTGCGGCAATAGGCCATCCGGTGTTGGGAGATGACGCCTACGGAAGAAAAAATGCGCTTAAAATCGGGAAAGGGCAGATAGATTTTCCACGCCAGATGCTTCATGCTGAAACGCTTGGATTTATTCACCCCATAACCGGAGAATATCTTGAATTCAACGCAGATATGCCTGAGGACATTCTTAGCTGCATTGATAAGCTTGAGGCTGCAAGAAGATTATAGTTGTGAGTCGCTGAGGTTAAGGCGTATTTCGTTTATTTTATCAAGATGCAGTATGAATATATCAACGAATTCGGTGGCGAAGAGGATTCCTTTATTTTTTGCTAGTACCGCTGCTGCGTCATTTATAGTCCACGGCTCTCTATATGGGCCTTTTGAGGTCAGTGCATCAAACACGTCAACCACAGCCATAATCTTGCCCCATACTGGTATGTCTGGGCTCAATAAGCCATGCGGATATCCGCTCCCGTCAAGCCTCTCATGATGAGTGAGTGCGATTATTGCGGCAGCTTTTAAGTAACGATTTTCACGGTCTTTCAGAAACTGGTATCCTTCGATTGTGTGGCTCTTAACAATTTTGAATTCTTCATCAGTCAGTTTGCCGGGCTTGAAAAGTATTTTGTCGGATATGCAGACATTGCCGATATCGTGTATCTGAGCCGCATGAAAAATAATGTCCTGATCTTCTTTGCTCATGCCTATGTTTTCGGCAATGAGCCTTGCATAGTGTCCGGTGCGCAGGCTGTGGTTGCCCATAGAGGCGTCTTTAATCTTTGAGATGCGCTCAAGCACGATTACCGATTCCTGCTCGCTGAGAAGCAGTTTCTGCTCTATAAGTGGATCAGTTTTAATGTTTTCCATTTTAAAAGTGTCAGAAGATTTAGTAAACTATATTACCGTTTAAATCACAAAAAAATCATCACAGTCTTGACATTAAGATGCTTTTTCGGAGAAACTAAACTTTATGAATACAGATAAAACAGATATCAGCCAAGCAGTTGTTTCAGAGAATGAGAATTCAGGGTTAAGGGTTTCTATAAAGGTAAAGCTTGCTATCGCTTTTACCATAGTAATTGGTTTAACCATATTAGCTTTAAGTGTTATCTTCCTTAACAAACAAAAAGAACAGCTCTATGTTCAAACCATAGAAACCGGCAAGATAAGCCTTAACTATTTTGTGAGCAACGCAAGCATTCCGCTTTTGAACGACAACATACTTGAGCTGAATAAGCTTATAAAGGAAACATCTTCTACCGAGGGGTTGCTTTACGGAATAATTATTGACAGAGAAAGAATTGTTAAGGCCCATACAGACAGCAACCAGATAGGCAAGCCGTTTCAGCCTTTCGGACAGACCAAAGATGCTGTTTCGGATGGCACCGTAACTTTCTATCAATATGTAACATCTGCCGGATCCAATATCCTTAATCTTTCGAGGCAAGTAAAGATTCAGGACAAAGTGCTCGGAGAGGTGCATGTAGGCATCTCGGTTGATTTTATCGAGAAGATGATAAAGAAAGAGGCGCTGTTTATTTTGATGGTGGCTTCTTTCATAATTTTAGGCGGTATAGTTATAGCTATAATTATGGGAATAGGGCTTGCAAAGCCTATATCCAAGCTTGTTAGAGCCACAAGGGAAATCGGTAAGGGCAATTTTAAGCATAGGGTAGATATTAAACAGAATGATGAACTGGGCGACCTTTCATCATCTTTCAATTATATGGCAGAGGAGCTTGGTCTTAAGGAAACCATGAAGGCAAGCTTTGGCAAATATGTGAGCCCCGAGATTGTTAAGATGATCATGGAGAATCCTGAGCAGACATGGCTTAAGGGCATGCGTAATGAAGCCACTGTTTTGTTTACAGACATAAGAGGATTTACTGCATATTCAGAAACTCATGAACCTGAAGAGATCGTAGAATCGCTTAACGAATATTTTGAGATAGCAACTAAGGCCATTCTTGACCACGGCGGGCATGTTGACAAGTTCGTTGGCGATGCTGTGCTTGGCTTGTTTGGAGTGCCTGTAAAGCATGAAGACCATGTGGAGAGGGCGGTACGGGCCTGTCTTGCTATGCAGAAAGAGCTGAATAAGGCTGGAGCATCCGGCAAGAACGTTCTTCTGTCGAGGATAGGCATAGGTGTGAATTCAGGTGTTGTTGTTTCCGGTAATTTAGGTTCTGATATAAAGATGGAATATACGGCTATCGGCGATACTGTGAACGTGGCATCAAGACTTAACGGACTTGCTAAGGACGGCGAGACGGTGGTAAGCAAAGGAATTTACGAAAAACTTAAAGATATTATAACGGTCGAGGCCCTGCCTCCGCAGAAGATAAAAGGAAAGACAGAGCCGGTCGAGACTTTCAAAGTCCTATCTATCAAGGATAAAAAATGATTTTGGGTCGTAGCTTTGTTGTATTTATACTAGTTGCATTGTTTTGTATTTCAGGTTGTGTTACAACGTCTTCCTCGAAAGACCTAAATGGATATACGGCAATCATGGTTCAGCCCGGGGAAACACTTCAATCACTTGCTGCAACACATCTAAAGGATCCGTCTAAAGACTGGATTATTTCTGAGTTCAACGATATAACTGCGGTCTCGCCCGGACAGAAGCTGATAATACCTCTCAGTGAACCCGAAAAAGGAGGCTTGACAGCTAAAGGGTACCAGACTGTGCCTGTTATTGCCTACCAGAAGCTTACTACCAACAGGCTGGATAAAGGCGCTGTGCTGAAAGAGTCATTAGAAGACCAGATGAAGTTTTTAAAAGAGAACAGCTTTAATGTGATCACTATAGATCAGTTCGCTGCATTCCTCGATTTTAAAATAAGGCTTCCCAAGAAATCTGTGCTTATAACCTTTGAGGACGACTGGAAAAACGTCTATGATATTGCTTATCCGATTCTGAAAAAATACGGTTATCCTGCGGTTTTGTTTATTGATGTGGACGATATTGCGGACAGCAATGCGCCTCCTTCATGGGATATTCTCAGCGAGATGTCGAAAAGCGGAATTAGCATAGAGTGTCAGAGCAAGTCTATTGCAAAAATGGGCAAGCTCGATAAAAAGGAGTTGTCACGTAGTCTTTTTGATACGGTGAACGAGAGCATTTCGTCATCGAAATTAGTCATGCGTAATGAGCTGAAAAAAGAGCTTAGATATCTTGCATATCCTCTTAGTGAGCCGAATATTCTTGTCAGCGAGATAGTTAGGAGGCATGATTTTCAGGGTGCATTTGCCGTAAAACAGGAAGGCAATCCTTTTTTTGTTCAGCGCGACCGCATTAACCGTTCGGTGATTGCCGGAAACTTCACTTTGTCCATGTTCGAAAGAAGCCTGTCGCTTTTCAGGCGTGAGGTGCTCGAATGGAAATGAGAAATCATTTGAAGGCTATTATCTTTATGCTGGCTCTTTGTGTAAGCCTGCCTGCCTATGCGGCAGAACAAAAAGGCGATAAACTGGACGAGATTAAGGACAAGTTTTTCAAGCCTCTAATGTACAATTTAAATCTGGATGATCCTTTTGTGGAACTTTTCGAAAAGTATCAGGAAATGGCCGGTGAGTATGAGAAGAACGCAGAATTTGTAAAGGCTCTTCAATGCTGGCAGATAGTGAGCGGGTTTGTTCCCAATGATGCCGAGATATCTCAGAAGGTAAGGGATTTGAAGGCCAAGATAAAGAAGCTTGCCGAGAGCCACTTTGATCGAGGTGTGAACCATCACAGAAACAAATCTTTTAACGAGGCTAGAAAAGAATTTTTGGCTGCGCTGCTTTATAATCCTGCTCACCGTGAGGCATTGGACTATCTTCAGGGCAAGGCTGAAGAGGATAATTTCAGGTATTTCGAGATAAAGAGGAGCGCTACCCTTCAGGAGATTGCTGAGCAGGCGTATAGTGATCCTGATAAGGATTTTCTTATAGCCTTTTTCAACAATGTCGATGTCAAAGCCAATCTGGAGCCGGGCACGGTTCTGCGTGTGCCTATCACCGGTTCGGAGCCTAAGCAGATGGCTAACATAGAGGCCGCAAAATTAGGGGCTGCAAAATCCGAGAAAGATACAAATGTAAACGTAAAGGAAATGATATCAAAGGCTGTCGCTTTTGTTAATTCTCACAAATACGGCGAGGCTTTAGCCATTGCCTATCAGATAATGAACTTCAATGTAGAAAAGGATGTTAAGAACGATTTTTATTATCAGGTGGGAGTCGCTCTTGTTAAGGGTGAAAAATATTCTGAGTCTCTTAAGTTGTTCAGCCTGATTGATGCCGGCTACCGTGATGTTGCTAGTTACATCGATTCGACAAAGAAGATAGTGAAGGGCAAGGCTGAGGATTCCTATAAAAAGGGTGTAAACTTCTATATAAACAACAACTACCAGAAGGCTGTTTCCGAATGGGAGTACACGCTTGAAATTGATCCCACCCATAAAAAGGCAAAGGAAGACATAGAAAAAGCAAGGGAACTTCTTAAGAAGCTCAAGGATATTTAATCTCCGATGAAGCGGCACCTGTTTTTCTACCTGCTGTTTGTTCTTTTAATATCAAGCTGCATATCACCCTCAGGTTATTGGCTCGAAGGCAAAAGCGCCTATGACAGGGGACAGTACGGCCTCGCTATTTCTTACTGGACCATGCCTGAAGTGGTGTCTTACTCTCCGAATATTGCGGGATACAGCAACCATTACCGCTGGCTTGGCCACGCCTATTACCGCAACAAAGACTACCGCAAGTCTATTGAGTCTTATAAAAAAGCGATAGAGCACAGACCCCAGAGGGTGGAGCTCGAAAGAGAGTGCTGGGATGGCATAAGGGACGCCTATGTCGCACAGTTTGAGGAGCTGCGCAACTCAAAGCAATTTAGTGCGATTATTACACTTATGAAAGAGGCGATTGCGGTTGACCCAAAACAGCCTGTGTTTTTGACCAATATCGGTTATGGCCACTATCAGCTCGGGCAGTATGATGATGCGATAGAATATTTCAAAAGGTCTGTTGAGATGAAAGATGACGGTACAGCATACGGCAATTTAGGCTGGTCATACTACAATAAAAACAAATACGAAGAGGCTGCCAAAAATTTCAACAAGGCCCTTCAACTCGACTCTAAGTTGACTTATGCGATAACAGGCAGGGGCTGGTCCAATTATTTCATCGGCAATTTCGAAGAGGCGTTAAAAGATTTTAATAAACTTTTGGAGACCGCAAATATCGACAAAGAGACCATTCAGTCCGGTTATCGCGGCAAGGCGTGGTCTTATCTTGGGATGGGAGATGCCGAAACCGCATTTGGACTTATTAAGAAGGCAAAAGAGGCACAGCAATACGATTCGAGCTATGAGCTGTCGATGATGTATTATGCGATTGGCGACAAAGAAAGAGCATGGCAATTCAGGGGCGGCAAGGGGATGGTGGGTGTAAACTCTAAAAGTTACAGCAAAGGCACAGTATTCGGAGTTGAGGTTGACGCTGTAACCAAGGGAGGGCCGGCCGAGTCTGCAGGGATAATGAAGGGTGATATAATACTCAGCCTAAATAATGAGGCTATCAAAGACGACGGCGATTTTTTTAATAAGGTAAAAGTGCTTACTCCCGGGCTTATGGCCACGATGAGAATTATAAGGGAAGGTGTTGAAAAGGATATAAGGCTGCGCGTAGGCTCGGCAGAAATGCGGATGGACGTCGAAGAGCTTGTCATTCCAATACTCTCTAAAAAGAAAGGCGGCAGGGCTTATGCATCTTCGGCTCCTCAACAAAGACCTTCATTCAGAACCCAGACTGACGATAAGTCGGCGCCTCTGCGCACCGATACTTACGCTGTAATCATAGGCATTGACTACAAGGGACGCCAGGATATTCCTAATCTCCAGTTTGCATCCAGCGATGCCAAAAAGGTTTATGACATATTCACCGACCCATATTACGGAGGGGTTCCTCAAGAAAATGTTATGCTGCTGCTCAACGAGAAGGCGACCAGAAACGAGATGGTGGCTGCATTGAGAAAGGCAAAAAACTGGGACGGCTATGTGTATGTCTATTATTCGGGGCACGGAGCGCCTAAAACTAAGGACGATAAATTCTCGGACGGCTTTCTTGTTCCCTATGATGCGGTTGTGACCGATCCTGAAGCGATGGAGGATACGAGCATCAAAATATCATATCTCAAAGAGCTTGTTGATTCATCACAGGCCAAAGGCGTGATGGTTGCCCTTGATGCCTGCTTTACCGGAGGAGGGAAGTCGATTATACCGAAAGGCGGCAAACCATTGGTGGGAATGATGGCCTCTTCCGAGTTGATAAAGGTTCAAGGTCAGCAGAAAGTCATAATTACTTCTTCAGCTGTTAATCAGCAATCATGGGAAGACGAGACAGAGCTAAAATCAGGCATCTTCAGCCATTACTTTATCGAAAGCCTTACCGGCAGGTCGAACAAAGATGTATGGAATAGTGTTGATGATATTGCCAGATACATCAAAGAAAATGTGCCGAAGGCGGTCAGAAAACTGAAGGGAGTTGAGCAGATTCCTCAGATTTCAGGAACCGGGAACTTTCCGGTGACCCGCAACTGGGAGCGCGCAAAAATAATGCATGTTGATATCGCGAAATCTAAGCTTAAAGCCGCTTTTGAAAAAGGGCTTATAACTGCAGAACAATTGAGCAAGAGTGTTGATGAACTTAAGGCATCGGTAAAATCGAAGATGCTTGAAGCTTTTCTTGAAGGCAAGATAGACGAACGCAAGTTCGGCGAACTTTACTAAACTTTTTTAATTTGTGTAGGCCTGTCCCTTTTTGCGTTAACTATACAGAAAAAACCGAACTGTTCAGTGCAGGGATTTGAGAGTTGATGCGCTGTATTTGGCGCAATGTAAGCCACATCTAAAAAATTTAGTGTCTGTTTTTTCTTTCCGATTTGAATTTTACCCTTGCCTCTTATACAGATGACCACATGTTCGTGCCTGTGCTTTTCAAGGCTGCTGAAGCCTCCTTGGGATATCTCAAAATATCTAAGGTGAAACTTTGCCGATTCTCCACAGTTTCCTATCAGAACATTTCTGGCTATCGATGCCCATCCGCCGGCTTGGTTTTTGTATTTCTCAACTTTTACGCCAGCCCATTTGCCATCGCCTTTGTAGCGATTAATCCTGTCTTTGTTTTTTGTGGCAGAATCAGTCTTAACCGGGGCTTTCCAGTCGCAGGAGGGGGCATGTATTTTTTTTATTTTTTTGCTCATTGGTTTTTAGTCCTGAATTTGGTCAGTTTAGTTTATTTTATGGGATAATATCAACGGTTGAAAAATGGTGATATGGGCAGGGAAAAAGAGATACATAAGATTCTAAATCAAGTCACAGCTCTTTTAAAGTCATGCAGTATGGACAATCCCTCAAAAGAGGCAGAGGCTTTGATTGCCGGGGTTCTTGATATTGATACGTCTGTGCTCTATTCGGGCAGCCTCATCATATCCGATCAGCAGATGGACACGATAAGCAGCGCGGCTGAAAGACGCCTGAAAGGCGAACCGCTTCAATACATAATTGGGCATCTGGATTTTTTAGGCTTGAAAATAAAAGTAGGCGATGGCGTTCTGATACCACGGCCAGAGACGGAGCTTTTGGCAGAAAAGGTTATCGAATATTTAAAAATTAAAGCGGGGCCTGTGTCTGTTCTTGATCTTTGCACAGGCAGCGGCTGCATTGCATTGGCTATAGCAAGCCATTTCCCCAATGCCGATGTCTGTGGTGTTGAACAGTCTGATGCTGCATTTAGATATGCGATAGCGAACGCCGATTCTAATGATATTTGCAACGTCAGATTTTTTAAAGGTGATCTGTTCTCTCCGGTAGAAGGCGAGAAGTTTGATGTAATCGTTTCAAATCCTCCATACATAAGGACGAAAGACATTAGCGGGCTTCAGCGAGAGATAAGGGATTATGAGCCTGTAGGGGCGCTCGACGGCGGTGAAGATGGGCTTGTTTTTTACCGAAGGATCTTTTCAGGTGCTAAAGAATATTTAAAGCCCAGTGGGTTACTTGTCCTTGAAATAGGCCATGACCAGTCCGATGATATTCGTAAAATAGCTCTGGACAATGGTTTTATAGATATCGCTTTCCATAAAGATTATTCCGCCATAGAACGGATATTCTGGGGTTTTTCTGCATAATGCTTTCTGCATTTTTATTTCTTCAAGCTGATATAATACGCAATTAAAACTAAGGATAATGGGGAATGAGTTCACAAGACAGGATAGCTAAGGCTGCGGGCGTGATGTCTGCGGCTACATTGATAAGCCGGATACTCGGTTATGTAAAAGACATGATACTGGCAGGCTTTTTCGGAGCTTCCAGTTATGCAGATGTTTTTTTTGTGGCCTTCAGAATTCCAAATCTTCTGAGAGAGCTTTTTGCTGAAGGGTCGATGTCCTCTGCCTTTGTGCCTGTACTGACAGAATATCGAAACAAACAAGGAGAGGATAAGGCAAACAGGCTCGTCAACGTCACATTTGTTTTTATATTGTTTTTTGTTGGCATGCTCTGCCTCTTGGGTGTTGTATTTGCGCCCCAGATTGTTGCCTTAATAGCCCCTGGATTTTTGACAGATAGTGTAAAGTTTGAAAGTGCGGTGCTGCTTACCAGAATAATGTTTCCGTTTCTCCTTTTTACAAGCATGGCTGCGCTGCTTATGGGCGCACTCAATACAAAAAAAATCTTTTTTATTCCGGCGCTCGCCCCGGCATTGCTTAACATTGTTACCATCTTATGTGTCGTTACGCTCTCCTCAAAATTTATAAATCCTATAGTGTCTGTTGCTGTTGGTGTTACTGCAGGAGGGTTGGTGCAGGTGTTGTTTCAGGTTCCGTCTTTTGTTAAAAGCGGATACAGGATCCACCTTAAAGTTTCATTCAGGGAGATTTTGAACCATCCCGGACTGAAAAAGATCGGCAAACTCATAATACCATCAACTGCCGGCATGGCGGTTTCACAAATAAATATTTTCGTAAGCACCATTTTAGCCTCGTACCTTGTTACCGGCAGCATAACCTATCTTTATTATTCGATGCGGCTTATTCAATTCCCGATCGGAATATTCGGTGTTGCTATGAGCATGGCTGTTTTGCCGGCATTCTCCGAGCATGCGGTCAAGGGGGACTTCGGCAAATTGAAGGATGATTTTTCATTTGCGCTTAGGCTGCTTTTTTTTATAACTGTTCCGGCAATGGCAGGCCTTATCTCTTTAAAGCTTCCTATTGTTAATACGTTATTTCAGCATGGATTATTCGGTTATGAGGCGACCGTAGGCACCGCAGATGCTCTTATGTATTACTCGGTCGGCATATGGGCAATTGTGGGGGTAAGGGTTGTTACATCAGTTTTTTATTCTATGCAGGATACCAAAACTCCGGTTAAGATTGCGGCGGCAGGGATGGCGATAAATATAGCGCTCAGTTTTGCCTTGATGGGGCCTATGAAGCACAGCGGTCTTGCTTTTGCAAATTCGATAGCGGCCTGCTGCAACTTCATGCTGTTGTTTTATTTTCTCAGGAGGAGGCTTGGCGGCATTGGGACAAAAAGTATAATGCTCTCTTTTTTAAGGACAGTACTGGCGTCGGTCGCAATGGCGGCAGCAGGGCTGAGTGTCAGCTTAAGCCCCCTATGGGCCTCATCCGGCAACAGCCTACATAAGGCTTTGCATCTCGGTGGGACCATTGTTTTGTGTCTCGGGGTCTTCGGGATTTCGGCGCGTATTTTGAAAAGTGAAGAACTTTTTTTCATTACAGAAAAAATCAAAAATAAATTCGGAGGGAAATGATGTTTGTAAAAACCGTTGTTGTAGGTCCTTTGCAAGTGAACTGTGTGGTTATAGCTGACGAGGCTTCAAAGAAGGCATTTGTGATTGATCCGGGAGATGAACCTGAGATGATTATGGATGTAGTCGCCAAAAACGGATTGGACGTGCAATACATAATCTGCACTCACGGCCATTTTGATCATGTCGGAGCGGTGATAGACATAAAAAACGAAACATGGGCAAAAGTTGTGCTGCATAAGGAGGAGCTTGAACTCTATAATTTATCAAAAGAAAGCGCTGCTCTCTGGGGATTTGAAGGTGAGACTCAGCCGGCCCCGGATATGTTTGTGAAGGACGGCGATGTGATAACCGCAGGCGGTTTGAGCTTTAAGGTGATTCACACACCAGGACATAGCCTAGGCGGTATATGTCTTTATTCCACTGATATAGTGATAACCGGAGATACCTTGTTTGCCGGCTCTGTCGGCAGGACGCCTCTTCCGGGAGGTGATATAAAAAAACTTGGCAAGTCTTTTCGCAGGCTCATGGAGCTGCCTGAAGTAACTAAAGTTATTCCTGGACATGGACCGTCTTCCAGTATAGGCCACGAGAAAAAATTCAATATGTTTTCGGAGCAGTTCCTTTAATAGGTTGCTTTTGCCGAACTGAGCACGACTTTATTTTTGCCGGTTCTCTTTGCTTCGTAGAGGGATTTGTCAGCCTCATTGATTATGTCTTTTATGCTCAGAGCGTTCTCTGGGCATGAAGCTACGCCGATGCTTACCGTAACCTTTATCTTAACCTCGCCCGTATCAACTTCCTGAGCCGCTATCGCCTCTCGTATTCTTTCGGCAACCACCTTGCCGCTATCCTCGTCCGTTGCAGGAAGAAGTACTATGAGCTCCTCCCCGCCGTAACGGAAAGCTACATCGTCATCCCTGATCGCGAGCTGCACACAGTTGCTTGCTTCTTTAAGCACCAGGTCGCCGGCTGGGTGGCCGTAAGTATCATTTACTTTCTTGAAGTTGTCGATGTCGAGCATAAGAAGTGTAAGCTTTTCTCCGTATGTCTCATACATAAGAAACTTCTTTTCGATGGTGGTTCTGAAATGGCGCTTTGAATAAAGGCCGGTAAGTTCGTCCGTTATGGCTATGTGGTACAGCATAGCATTTTCGAAGGCCACAGACAGGTGGCTGCTCAGAATCTTTATAAGCGCTAACCTAACTCTGTCAAAGTCTTTGAAGGTTTTTCTGACTACTATAAGCGCAAGTTTGGTGTCTCCTTTGTTTATTGGGACGTAAACCTCTTTTCGGTCTTTAGAGAACCATTCTTCTGTTATATCTTCTTTAAGCCATTTGTTTGTTATTTCAAATATGTGGTCGGATGGTTCTATCTTTTTGCGGAACATCCGGTTTTCATAGCCTGTCCATGCTATGGCACCGGCATCCCTGTATTCTTTGGGTAGTATTATGTCTATTTCATCAGCATCGAGCGCATCTCTGATTATATCCACCACCGTGTGCTTGAGGTCAGAAATTTCGATGGTCCGGCTTAAGCGCTCAACAACATTGTAGAGGAAAGACAGTTCCTTTGACTTTACTATTATCTCATCAATATATCTGTCGAGACCTTTTGAAAGATATCGCGACAGGAAAGGCACCAAAAACACGAGGCATACCAGTCCTGAAACAGCGATAATCAATTCAAGCGTAAAGATGAGAGAATATGTTGAAGCCAGAGAGCGGTCTATTATAAGTTTGCCGTTAATTCTTTCTGCAGGGTCATGGCAGCCGTGGCATGAGGGCTCATTATAAATAACATTAACGCTCCTTAGTACCTTTGAACCGTTGATGTCAAGCAATGTTGTAGTGATCTTGTGGGTGCCGATATTGTTTTTATGGCACGACAGGCAGGAACTGTCTTTGAACCTGTCAACCACTTTTCCCCTCTCGGTTCTGTCGGTTGAGTATGCTATCTTTCCATATCTGTCGAGTATTATTGTTCTGATTATTGATGATTCGTGGTTGCGGAAGTTCTCAAGGCTGCTTTGTATTTTCTCTGGATCGCGGGCCAGCATAAGATGGCCCAAGCTCATTTTTATAATATTGCTAAGTTCTCGTGTCTTTATCTTGGTGTCTTCTACAAGTCGGTCTCTTAAAAGGAATGCGAGTATAATCATTGCAACAGTTATAGATAGGGTAAGGGCTGCTAAGATGCCTATAATGAGCTTCTTCTTGTACCCGAAAAACCACTGTTCTTTTTGTATCTCGGTCATTGCCCCCCTCGCATTTTAGAATTATAGCAGATTTACAAAACCTTAACAAATTGCCTGATTTATGATTTGCCCTTTTTGAGGGTTCTTAATTATTATAAAAATTCTGTATGTGCAATATGGCGAAACCTAAGGAGGATGCATAAAATGGCTTTTGTTATTGCTTTTGCCGGCAAGGGCGGAACAGGAAAGACGAGTCTTGCCGGGTTAACGGTTAAATATCTTACGGAGAAGAGGCGAGGGCCTGTGCTTGCGGTTGATGCCGACAGTAATTCATGTTTGAACGAAGCGCTCGGTGTTCAGATACATGCAACCATCGGCAAATTGAGGGAGGAATCTCTTCAGGCTGTGCGCAGCGGCGGCGACAGGCCGGGCGGAATGTCTATGGAGCAGCTGTTCGATTATCAGGTGCAGCAGTCTCTTATAGAAGCTGACGGTTTCGATTTGATGGTCATGGGAAGACCCGAGGGGCCGGGCTGTTATTGCGCCGCCAACAATATAATAAGAAAATATACCGATATACTTTCTGACAAATACCCTTACGTGGTCATAGATAATGAAGCGGGAATGGAACATCTAAGCAGGAGAACAACGCACAAGGTTAATGTGCTGGTAATGGTAAGCGACCCTACCGCAAAGGGAATACTTACTGTGAAAAGGATAAATGAACTTGTTGACGAAATTCAGCTGGATGTAGAAAAAAGGATACTTATTATAAATAGAGTAGTGGGGTCGGAAGGAGAAGACCTAAAAAAGATGGCCGAAGGTTTTGGCATAACCGTTGCCGGCCTTGTCAGGCAGGACGATAGGATATTTAAGTTTGACCTCGAAGGCAAGCCGGTTTATCATTTGCCTCAGGAATCGGTTGCTGTTCAGGCTTTGTTCGGAATATATGATTCACTGCAAATACCGTAATAAATGTATTAAATATTAAAATAAGCTCGCGCTTTTATTTGTCGGCTGTTTTGTGTTAGTTTTGTAATATTTTGTTTGACTACGCCAAAAAACCTCTTTACTTTTTGCGTATAAATCGATTAGTATTTCCAATTTGGAAATTAGTAAAACTTATAAGGGGGAATGTGTATGCTCATAATCGGTGAGAAGCTCAGCATCATAGCCAAGAGGGTCAGAGAGGCTATGTTGAAGAAGGACAAGGGCCCTATTCAGGAGATAGCAACCCGTCAGTGGAAAGAGGGCTCGGGCATGATCGATGCCAATATCGGCCCTGCCGAAGATGGCGGAGAGGATTTGATGCAGTGGATGGTGACCACCATCCAGGAAGTTGTTCCGCTTCCTGTTTGTCTCGACACAACTAATTTTAGTGCGGTAGAGGCAGGTCTTAAGGTTCACAATAACCAGTGGGGGCGGCCGCTCATAAATTCAACTTCTAATGATCCTGAGCGTTTTCCTATGATGGAGATTGCTGCGAAATACAATGCACAGATAATCGGACTTACTGTAGGCAAAGGCGGATTGCCTGCCGACGCAGAAGAAAGAGCTGGAATAGCTGCCGAGATCATGGGACGCGCCATGGAATTCGGCATTCCTCTTGAAGATTTGTATCTCGACCCGCTTGTTCTTCAGGTGGCTACATCACAAGACCATGCTTTGCATGTAGTGAAGGCCATAAAGATGTTTCAGGAGATGAACGACCCAGCAATGAAAACCGTTGTCGGGTTAAGCAATATATCGAATGGATGTCCAAAGACGTTAAGGCCTATTCTGAATAAATATTATTTTGTCATGCTTATGGATGCAGGGCTTTCTTCCGCAATCGCTGACGCACATGAGATGGCCGAAGCTATGCAGGAGAAAAAAATTATAGATGACGTCTTGTCAGGTAAGACTATATCTGATGCTGCCAAGATGACCGAGATAAAAAAGACTATGGATATCTTTATGAACAAAACGTTGTACGCTCACTCATATCTTGAAATGTAAATAACGGCTTATATAGCTGAAAAACGGAGGTAGAAAATGGCTTTTGTTGAACCTAAAGAATCTTTTGCAGGAAAGGTCTATCAGTTAACCATAGGGTCTGATAAGACCGCTGTTTTCGGCGGAGAGAACGCCCTTCCTTTTTTAACGGTTGACGGCAACTATCCTAATAAGCCGGTGATAGCATACGAAATTCAGGATGTTCCGCCTACAGACTGGCCGGATACGGTCAGGAAGGCCTATGAAAATGTGTCAGGAGATCCTGTAACTTGGGCAAAATATTGCCAGAACGAGCTTAATGCTCAGGCTATTGCTCTCAGACTTGTAGGCACACATCCTGACAGAGAGAACCGTTCAGCAGAAGATGCGGCCAAAACGGTGAAAGAAGTTCTTGCGGCTATCAATGTTCCTCTTATAATACTTGGCAGCAATAATGCTGAAAAGGATTCTGTTGTGTTGGTGGCGGCAGCAGAGGCAGCAAAGGACAAGAACTGCGTGATCGGAAAGGCGCAGGAGGCCAACTACAAAACGATTGCGGCAGCCGCAATGGCAAACAATCATAAATTGATAGCGATGTCCGAACTCGATATCAATCTTTCCAAGCAGCTTAACATTCTTATAACCCAGATGGGGTTTGACAAGGAGAGGCTGGTAACCGACCCTATGTGCTCTGCTTTGGGGTACGGGTTGGAATATACCTACTCAGTTATGGAGAGAATAAGGCTTGCGGCATTAACACAAAATGATGCTACTATGCAACCGCCCATACTGGCCGATGTAGGCATGTATGTCTGGAAAGTCAAAGAGACTCAGGCGGCCGAGGCGGATGTTCCTGCATGGGGCAATGTTGAGCAGAGGGGCATAACATGGGAAGTGGTTACGGCAGGAAGTCTTATGGTTTCTGGTGCAGAGCTTCTCATAATGAGACATCCCGAGGCTGTCAAGGCAGTCCAAAAATTCATAGACGAGTTAAATTAAGGAGGGTTAGATCATGGCTTTAACCGGCGTTGAAATATTTAAACTGCTTCCAAAAACAAACTGCAAAAAATGCGGGCATCCAACCTGTCTTGCCTTTGCTATGAAGCTGGCGCAGAGGCAGGCATCGCTTGACGCGTGCCCGGATGTTTCTGAAGATGCCAAGAAGGTTTTAGGCGAGGCTTCCGCTCCTCCGGTAAGACCGATTACTCTCGGCACAGGCGACAAGTCTGTCAAGATGGGCGAAGAGACCGTACTTTTCAGGCATGAAAAGAAATTCGTTAATCCGTGCGCCTTTGCTGTTGAAGTCAAAGACACCATGTCCGAAGCTGACATTAACAAGATTTGCGATGATGTCAACTCATCCGAAATGGACAGGGTTGGTCAGAAACTCAGGATTGATGCCATATTTATAAGCAACGCTTCCAATGATGCCTCAAAATTTGAGGCTGCGGCAAAAACAGTGGCAGCAAAGGCTCCATCTGCGGCTATAATTCTTGGCACAGAGAATGCACAGAATGCTGAAGCGGCTGTAAAGGCTGTTGCGGACAGGAAGCCGCTGCTCTTCGGGGCAAACGGCTCTAATGCCGAAGCTATGGCAGGCATAGCAAAGGCAAACAAGATAGCTCTTGGAGTCAGCGCAAAAGGCCTTGAGGCGCTGTCTGCTCTTACCGAAAAGATCAAGGGTTTGGGCGTTGAAGATATGGTGATAGATCCTGGCGCAAAAACAGCGAAAGAAATAATTAACGAAAATACGCTGATCAGAAGGGCCGCGATAAAAAAGAATTTCAAACCTTTGGGATATCCGGTTATAACCTTTGCGCAGAGAGACGATGTAATGCTCGAGACGCTTATTGCTGTGGCGTGTGTTGCCAAGTATTCTTCTATCGTTGTTCTCAGCAGTGTTGAAAAATGGAAAAGCTTGGCGCTATTTACCGTCAGGCAGAATATCTATACCGACCCGCAGGTGCCTATGCAGGTGGAGCAGAAGATATACAAGATTGGAGAGCCTACGGCGGATTCTCCTCTTATGATTACGACCAACTTCTCGCTCACATATTTTATAGTGTCGGGTGAAATTGAGAACAGCAAGGTTCCGTGCAGGCTTGCTGTAATGGATTCCGAAGGATTGTCGGTTCTTACGGCTTGGGCTGCGGGAAAGTTTACTGCTTCCAAGATTGCACAGTTCCTTAAAGACAGCGGCATCGAGAACGAGATAAAGCACAGGGAGCTTATAATACCCGGATATGTTGCAATAATGAGCGGAGCCATCGAGGAGAAACTTCCAGGGTGGAAAGTTACTGTGGGCCCTAGAGAGGCAAACGCTCTGCCTGCATTTCTTAAGTCCAGATAGAGTTTATCTGCGAGCGCCCTCTGTGTAAATGAGGGCGCTCGCAAAGCCCAAAAAACAAATTGCTTGACAGAATACTGAAGCGTTGTAGTATATTAAAAAAATTTATAATCCCATAAACAGGAGGGGTAGATGTCCAAGTTAATAGCAACAGCAGCCATAAGGGCGGCAAACAAACTTGTGGCCCAAGCAGAGGAGATGGTCGAAAAGGCTATAGCCGAAAAGGGTAAGGACTTTGTTTTTGAGTTTCCGGACACGGCGTTTTATCTTCCTATGATTTATGCCATGACCGGATTTCCGGTAAAGACTTTGGGTGACATGAAGGTTGCTCTCGGTTTTGCCAAAGAGCTGCAGCATGCTGAACCTGATGAAAAAATCTGGAAGCCTTATTTAGGCGAGGCTCTTGATTCAGGCATGGCAACACTGTTTGCAGAAGAGATAATTCTTGCGGTCAGGTATATTTATGGTCTTGAACCCTGCAAAGATCCAGAAACTGGATATGTTTATAACGGATTCATTACAGATACTATTCAGAGAAATTTGGGTATTCAGCTTGTTGACGGTACAATGCCGGGATTTGCAGCAATACTGGGAGCAGCCCCGTCGGATGATATTGCTGTCAGCATAGTCAGGGAGCTTCAAGAAAAGAAGATACTTACCTTCCTCTCTGGCCAGTCTAATGGAGACAGCGTTACAAAACAGCTTCTGAGAAAGGGAGTAGAGCTTGGATGGGATTCATGGATTGTTCCGCTCGGACCTGACACAGAACACACTCTTTACGCTCTTGACTGGGCGATTAGGGCCTCATTAATCTTCGGCGGTATCAAGCCTGCCAATTTCAAAGATCATCTCAAATACCAGAAAGACAGAGTGTTTGCGTTTGCAATAGCGCTCGGTCCACTTGACGATGTTAAATGGGCAACCGGCGCAGGTGCTATAAATATGGGATTCCCGGCCGTGGCTGATACGGATGTTCCTGTTATTCACCCTACCGGCGTATGCACTTATGAAGAGGTTGATACAGAATTTGACCACACAAAAATCGTTCAGAAGGCGATAGAAGTTAGAGGCCTTAAGATTATTGTTGAGAGACCTGACATCCCTGTTGCTTTCGGCCCTGCCTTTGAAGGTGAGAGAATCAGAAAAGAGGATATGTTCATCGAGTTCGGCGGACAGAGAACTCCTGCTTTTGAGTGGGTTCGTATGCGTGAAATGGAGGATATAGAAGACAATAAAGTTATTATTGTCGGTGATAAGTGGCAGGAGCGTTTTGCGGCCGGAGGCAAGATGCCTATTGGTATCCTTATAGAGGCTGCCGGAAGAAAGATGCAGAAGGACTTCGAATCTGTCATCGAGAGAAAGATACACTCAAATATAAACGAAGCTCAAGGCGTGTGGCATATGGGACAGCGCGACCAGAACTGGGTTAGAATCAGCGTTGGCGCTAAGATATGCGGCTTTACCCTGGAGCACATAGGCATAATACAGAATACATTGACACACAACCGCTTCCGCTCTATTGTTGATAAAGTACAGACAACGATATTCACGGATGAGGCCAGCGTCAATAAGATGCTGGAAGAAGCAAGGGCTGCCTACAAGGAGAGAGATAAGAGGCTCGGCAGTCTTACTGACGAATCTGTCGAAACCTTTTACTCATGCCTGCTCTGCCAATCTTTTGCACCTGCTCATGTTTGTGTTATATCACCCGAGAGGCTCGGTTTGTGCGGTGCTTATAACTGGCTTGACGGAAAAGCCGCATACGAAATAGACCCGACAGGCGGAAACCAACCTATTACTAAAGGCGAGCTGGTTGACCCCAGATACGGGCGCTATACTGGCGTTGACGAGTATCTAAAAAAGGCTTCAGGCGGCGCGGTAGAGACTCTGAATCTATACACCATCATGGAAAACCCCATGACCTCATGCGGATGCTTTGAATGTATTCTTGCGATCATTCCTGAGGCAAATGGAGTCATGATAGTCAACAGAGGATTTACCGGAATGACACCTATCGGAATGAAATTCTCAACCCTTGCAGGAACCGTCGGTGGCGGCGCACAGACCCCCGGGTTTATGGGCATAGGCATAAATTTTGTTACCAGTAAAAAATTCCTTTTTGGAGATGGCGGATTAAAAAGACTGGTTTGGATGCCTAAAGGGTTGAAGGAAAGGATAGCCGATGAGTTCAAGAAGAGGGCGGAAGAGGCCGGAGTTCCTAATCTCCTTGATATGGTAGCGGATGAATCGATTTGCGAAGATTCCGAAAAACTCCTTGAGCATCTTACAAGTGTCGGGCATCCGGCCTTGGAAATGCCGTCTATCATCTAAATAAATCAAACTGAGGAGAATATAAATGGAAAAGAAAAAAATAAGAACGGCACAGTCTGGTACAGAAAAAATCATTGACAGCATGCCTGATATGGAGACCTGTTTTGACAGGGCAGATAAGATGAAACCCTGTCCTATCGGACATGAAGGGGCCTGCTGCAAGAATTGTCACATGGGGCCATGCAGGCTTGTTGGCAAGGATGCAGAGAACACCATGAAAGGTGTTTGCGGAGCCAAGCTGCCTGTTGTTACTGCAAGGTATTTTGCACGCATGGTTGCTGCAGGAACAGCATGCCACGGCGATCACGGCAGAGATATGGCATTTACACTTCTTGCCGTAGCAGAAGGACATGCAAAAGATTTTCAGGTGAAAGATGTTAAGAAACTTTACAGAACTGCCGACATTTTAGGAATTGAGTTTGAAGGCAGGCCTGTTCTTGATGTTGCTAAGGATGTCGCAACAAAGATTCTTGAGGATTTTGGCCGTCAGAGGGGAGAGATGAATTTCATTAAACGCGCTCCGAAGAAAACTCAGGACCGCTGGAAGAAGTACGGCATTGTTCCTAGAGGAATGGATAGGGAAATAGCTGAGGTAATGGACAGGACCACGATGGGAATGGACGCTGATCCGGAATCGATTTTGGATGCTGCGCTTCGCTGCTCACTTGCAAACGGTTGGGGCGGCAGTATGATATCTACTGATGTCACCGATATCCTGTTTGGTACGCCGATGCCGGTAAGGGCCGAGGCGAGTCTTGGCATATTCAGAGAGGATGAGGTAAACATAATAGTTCATGGCCATGAGCCTTCTCTTGCAGAGATGATCGTTGAGGCTGTAAGTGAACCAGAGCTTATAGAATATGCTAAATCAAAGGGAGCTAAAGGCATCAACTTGGGCGGAATGTGCTGCACCGCAAACGAAGTTCTAATGAGACATGGCATAGCAACTGCAGGCGGATTCACGAACCAGGAGCCGGCTATCATGACCGGTCTTATTGATGCGTTTACTGTTGACGTTCAGTGTATTATTCCTGCGATTGTGGATGTTGCAAAGAAGTTCCATACAAAGATTATAACTTCATCCGATAAGGTTAAGATTCCGGGAGCTGTTCATATTCCGTTTGACGAGCATATAGCAAAAGACCAGGCGCGTCAGATTGTTAGACTTGCGATCGACAACTACCCGAACAGGACCAAGAAGGGAAGCTTTATAACCGAAAAATCTACTATGGTCGGCGGCTTCTCACATGAGTACATAGAATATATGCAGGGCGGCAAGTACAGAGGCTCTTTCAGGCCACTGAATGATGCTATTATAGCCGGAAGAGTGCGCGGAGTGGTCGGTCTTGCAGGATGCGACAATCCAAGATGGCCTTCTACGGGTATCCACAGATACCTTGCTACAGAGTTGATAAAGAATGACGTTCTTATCGTCTCTACCGGCTGCAGTTCAGCGGCATGCGGCGGCGCAGGGTATCTGACTCCTGAGATGGCGCTCGAAAATGCAGGCCCCGGTCTGCGTGAGGTTTGCGAAGCTATAGGGATTCCGCCGATTCTGCATCTCGGAGCCTGTGTTGACAATACGAGGATACTTACAATAGCCACCGCAATGGCTGCAGAAGGCGGTCTTTCGGATGAAATTGGAGGAATGCCTGCTGTAGGTATTGCTCCTGAATGGATTACCGAAAAAGCGGTCTCGATCGGAGCCTATTTTGCGGCTTCGGGTGTTCCTGTCATATTCGGCGGAGAATCTCCTGTTAAGGCTTCTAAAGAGGTCACGAGGATTCTCACAGAAGTCTGGTTTGAGAGATACAGAGGAGCCTTTGTGTTTGAACCGGATCCAGAAAAGATGCTTGCTACAGCTCTTGATTATATCGACAAGGCAAGGGCTGCGCTCAAGTTAAAGAAGTACGAGCCGGGCAAGTTTACGACAGAGAAGGTTCTTATGGATATGACAGCAAGGCGTGAAATGAAAGCAGCAAAGCCTCATGTAGGGCTTTAGAACAGCGGATTCCAAACCGTTTTAAAGGGAGCGCATTGCGCTCCCTTTTTTTTATCTCTCAGCCACCTGACCGTTTAGGCTTATAGCACATTTCTGTCAATGCTGAAATGATTGCGTCGCAGTGATCTCCCTGAATTTCAATAGTCATATCCTTGACTGTGCCGCCTGTGCCAAGTCCTGACTTTAATTTCTTTAGGAGTTTTTCTCTGGCATCTGCCGGAATCTGGAGGCCTTCAATTATCGTGACCGACTTCCCGGCTCTTCCCTTGCGGTCGAGCCGCACAATAACGCTCTGCCGAGAAGTATCCAGGGTTGGCTTTAATTTTATCTCAACCGATTTTTCTTTTCTGGGAACAGCGCTGTCTGTGGAATAGACTAGCTTTGACTTTTCTTCCGGCATGTTTTACCTGTTCGTAAATTATTCAAACTGTTTTCTCCAATCATCAAATGTTTTTTTCAGTTGATCAATGTCGGCCCTAATTTGGGAGATTTCGGATTCAAGACGCGAGATTCTTGAGCCCTCATCACGTACTTTTTTTGTTGCATCTTCTTCGGGAAGTTCAGCAGTAGATACAGAATCAAGCGGCTCTCCGCAGAGCAAGTGTATATACCGACGCTCTTTTTGTCCAACCTGGCGCGGAAGCTTTATAATCAAGGGAGCATCACGTTCTTCCAAGCCTTTCATTACAGTTTCGACCTCATCAATACTTGAAAAAGAATGCATTCTGTCGGCGCGCCCACGTAGCTCTCCTGTTGTCTGCGGCCCGCGCAGAAGAAGTTCACAGAGGATAGCTGTTTCAGCTTCCGAGAGTTCGAGCTTTTTTTGCATGAGATGACGATATTTTGGAAGCCTGCTGTCTACGAGATGCACCTTTTCTGCGAGATGCTTGTCCCTTAGTCCATCAAGACCTCTAACTACTGTGGTTTCCTCATAGGTTACAACCGGATGCCTGTTGGACTTTTGGTTGCAGGCAACGCAGAGTGAATTAAGGGTAAGGGGATAATAGTCCGGTGTTGTCTTTTCTTTTTCGATAAGACAACCTAGTACGCGGGCCTCGATATCATTCAGCATAAAGTCCATTCAAGCCTCCAGATGCATTTATTACAGATGCCTATATCGTTATTCGGGCAATAAAACCAATGAACTCCTTGAGCATATCAGGGTCGAAGAGATGTTCCTGATGCGCCATTTCGCCAATGATTTTTGTGCGCTTTATGGATGTATGCTTAAAGTCTGTCACTCTATAGTTTTCAAAGGTGTCTGCCAAGGATACTATTTTCGAAAACTGCGGAATCTCATCTCCTGCAAGGCCTGACACATAGCCGCTGCCATCCTGCCGTTCATGATGAGTCAGCGCCACAATCTTTGCAACTTTTGGAACCTCTTTATGAGGGTCGAGTAATTCTTTGCCTTTTATTACGTGGGACCTGTAGATTTCTCGGTCCATTTCAACTGTTGCATTTTCGGTTATGTCATCATCAATGGCAACACGCCCCAAATCATGGAGCATCGCGGCTATTCCCAGATTAAGGATTGAAGCATTGTCCATTTTTGTTGCTAGTCCATACATCAGGGACATAACGCAGACATTTGTGGAGTGGATGCATAAGAAAACGTCCGAGACATCAAAAAAAAGGAATTTGCCGGCATAGCTGAAATCATTTGCCATAAGTGTCATGACGATACTTATGTGTTTGTAGAGCTTCAGCAAAGTATCTTGTGAAATTGAATTGTTGCGCGCCTCCTCGAACAATCTGTAGCACCAGATATTGAGCTTTTCTCGACGGCACCGCAGCTTTAATAAAGGGTCTTCGATATCTTCTACATCTAGTACTGCATCTAGATATGTGTAATATGCATCAATATCCTGTTTGCGTACCGCAATGTCAGAATTAAGGTCGAGCAGATTTCTGTATGCTTCGTTGCTGTCAATAGCGAAAGGTATTTCTCCGAATAAAGGAAATCTGAGACCAGCGAGCGGTATTTTGAAAGGTATTCCTGAATTAATCACTTGTTTATCCACAATGAACCATTTGTCTCTGAAGGTTTTATACCGCGAGTTAAAAAAGTCAGGCTCAAGAAGCATCTTTTTCAGTTTTGCTGCGTTATGCATGTATTCATCAAAATTAAGGGCGCTGCCCTGTCTTATATAAAATTTGCTCAAAGCTTGATTCTCTATCATTCTTTGCACATAGTAACTGTAGGTGGCACCCTTATCGAGCAGAGATTTATATATAGTGCCGTCAAAGGTGAATATTTCGAAAGGGACTTGTGCTCCTGTTACAAGTTCGTCGAGATTAATAGGAATATAGCGCTCGCTGTTGTCGTATCTATAAATGCGTGACAAGACTTATTCCTCCCCAGTTTTATTGCGCATCACAATGAAACTAAATTAACATGAGAAAGAGACGCTTATCAATGCAGGTCTTAAAAGCGCACTTTGAATTCCACATATGCTGCAAAATATTGTATAGTTTATTTATCTGTTTGTTTATGTTTGAGGCTACTGTTTTCATGGAGGGACATTGGTGAAATATATCTGCTCATTTGTCTGGTTTATTCTTGTTGGTTTTATTTTTATTGACGCGTCATGCCTGGTTGCAGCCGAGCCGCCAACGGAGCCTATACTTCGCATAGAAAGCGGAATGCATACGTCAAAGATAGGACGAATAGGCATTGATGCGGACAACCGTTATCTGGTCACCGCATCCGATGACAAAACAGTCGGCGTATGGGATGTATCTACAGGAAGGCTTATAAAAACATTAAGGCCTCCGATTGGGGGAGGCAATGAAGGCAAAGTATATGCGGTGGCTATATCCCCTGATGGGAATACTGTGGCTGCAGGTGGATGGACAGGCTGGGATTGGGAAGGGAAGGCATACATATATCTTTTTGACCGTTCAAGCGGCAGGCTTAAACAGAGGATAACAGGTATATCCGGTGCAATCGACCATCTTGCATATTCAAAAGATGGCAGATACCTAGTTGCCTGCCTTGTTGTAAATAATGGCATACGTCTTTACAAAACTTCTGATTACAGTCTAATCGGTGAAGACAAGGATTATGGCAACGACATCTACGGAGCCGATTTTGACCGCAATGGACGCCTTGTGACCGTATCATACGACGGTTATATTCGCCTTTATAATGTGGTATCAGGCAATAAACCGCTGAAATTAATCGCCAAGGAAAAAGGCAGAGGCGGTAAAGAACCATTTTCTGTAAGTTTTTCGGGTTCATATTCTTATGATGGGGGCAAGATAGCTGTGGGATATGCTGATTCAACAAAAGTGGATGTTCTATCAGGTAAAGACCTCTCGTATCTTTACTCTCCTGATACATCAGGGGTAAATATAAACGTCAATAGTGTCACCTGGTCTTATGACGGCAGATCTTTGTATGCCGGGGGGCGGCATGGCAAAGGCGGTGAATGCCCAATACTTAAATGGCCAGACGAAGGTCGGGGCAGGCCAAAAGATCTAAAAGGGGCGACAAGTACTATAATGCATCTTCTTCCGCTAAAAAACGGTGGTATTGCTTTTGGAGCCTACGATCCTGCTTTTGGCATTATAAACGCGGATGATGAAAGAACCGTCTACAAGACCGCCTCTATAGCCGATTACCGAGATAGCCAGAAAGAGTTCCTTGTCTCGTACGATGGATCTATTGTGCGGTTTGGATATGAAGTATGGGGAAAATCTCCAGCCTATTTTTCTTTGAAAGAAAGTCTTTTAACCCCAGAGTCTGCATCCTCTATTAGCAACTATGAACTCTCAGCACCCATAACCTCATACTTGGGCATTGATGTATCAGATTGGAAATACGCCTACAATGCAAAAATTAATGGCACACCTTTAAAGCTAAAGCAGTACGAGTGGTCCTGCAGTCTTGCCATCTCTCCGTCAGGAGAAAGCTTTCTTTTGGGAACATTATGGTACTTACACCTTTTTGACAGAAACGGCACAGAAATCTGGAATACCTCAACCCCTGGAGTGGTATGGGCTGTTAATATATCAGGAAACGGAAAAATGGCTGTTGCGGCTTTTGGAGACGGAACAATCCGCTGGTATCGTATGACGGACGGCAAGGAACTAATCGCATTATTCCCGCATAAAGATAGGAAGCGATGGGTTGCATGGAGCCCTAAAGGCTATTACGATGCCTCTGCCGGTGCTGATGAACTTGTAGGGTGGCATGTAAATCAGGGTAAAGACAGAGAGGCAGATTTCTTCCCTGCCTCTCGTTTCAGGGCAAGCTTATATCGTCCGGATATCATCGCAAAAATAACCGAAGCCGGCAGTGAGGACGAAGCTGTAAAATGGGCAAATGAAGAGTCGGGCAGGAAAAAGCAGGAACTCACTGTTCGGCAGCAATTGCCTCCTGTGATCTCGATCGTCAGCCCTACGGATAATGTTCCGATACAATCTTCAGAATTGAAGATTCGGTACACAGTCCGTACGCCTTCAGGTGAACCGGTTACATCTATAAAGGCCCTTGTTGACGGCAGGCCTGTGTCTTCGGAGCGTGGTGTAACTGTGAAGCCTAAGGGTGGAGAAACTGGCGAATTAAGTATAACCGTTCCCGAAAGAGATTCCGAAATATCTCTCATTGCCGAAAATAGATACTCAGCAAGCGAGCCTTCTACGATAAGGGTTAGGTGGGCAGGCAAGAAAAAAGATGAGTATATTATTCAGCCTAAACTGTATGTTCTTTCAATAGGAGTCAGCGCCTATCAGGACAAGGATCTTAAGCTTAAATATCCTGCCAAAGACGCCAAAGATTTTGCTGAAGCTATGAAGAAGCAGAGAGGTATGCTTTACAGGGAAGTGGTAGCAAAGGTTCTATCAGACAGCATGGCAACAAAAGAAGATATTCTGGATGGGCTTGAATGGCTGCAGAAAGAAACCACAAGCAAAGACATTGCCATGGTATTCATAGCAGGGCATGGGGTTAATGACCAAAGCGGAGTTTATTATTATCTGCCGGTCAACGCAAACCTTGAAAAACTCAAAAGAACAGGCGTTGCCTTCTCAGACATCAAAAACACAGTGGCTTCGCTTGCAGGCAAGACTGTGCTTTTTGTTGACACATGCCATTCAGGAAATGTTATGGGCTCAAGACGCGGCGGAACCGACATAACTGCGGTGGTCAATGAACTATCAAGCGCAGAAAACGGGGCGGTGGTATTTGCATCATCAACAGGCAAGCAATACTCTCTCGAAAATGACAAATGGAACAATGGCGCTTTCACCAAAGCCCTTGTTGAGGGGGTCAGCGGCAAGGCGGACCTCATGGGCAAAGGCAAGATTACGGTCAACACCTTGGATGCTTATATAGCAGAAAGAGTAAAGGAGCTTACAGGAGGCAAGCAGACACCGACAACCACAAAGCCTAATACAGTGCCTGACTTTCCTATAGCGGTTAAGAAGTAGGCAGAAAAATATAATCGCATGCTTAAGAAAATAAAAAAACTTCTACGCAAGAAAGATAAAGACGATGAATTGTCGCAGGAGGCTATGCGCCCTACGTGCGAGGATTGCTATCATTGTGTCATCAAAGAGGCCAAGTATGATTCTGGTATCGGCAGATATGGCAAATTTGATACCGGATTATATTCCGAACCCTTGACCTATTATTGCAAGAACGGTCGCTTTTGCGCCCAGATAGTCAGAACGAATGTTCTTCAATACAGAGATTGGGAAGAGGTGGTTACAGAAAGCAAGATTTTATTGCATGACAGCAAGGAGAATCGCAGCAAGATGCAGAAAATACTTTTTAATAAAGCAAAGGCCTGTTCTCACATCAGATTGAAGACTTTCTGAAACTGCTGATTCTGATTGTCAGTCTAGAAAATCAAATCTTATTACTTTGTTTTTACCTTCGGCTTTTGCTGTGTACATTGCTGTATCAGCCTGTTTTAACAGCTCTTGAGAAGTTGCTCCTTTTTTGTAGAATGCAACACCAAGGCTTAATGTCCTAGAAATATTTTTCTTGCCTGAACCATCATCAATTTCTATGATAGTAGCTTCAAATGCTGTTCTTATTCTGTTTGCTATTATTATTGCTATGCTGGGTTCTGTTTCAGGCAGGATAATTACAAATTCTTCTCCTCCATATCTGAATGGACGGTCGGTATTGCGGATCACTTTTTTAACCACGTCGCCCAATGAGGCCAGCAGTTTATCTCCTACCAAATGGCCGAACTCATCGTTCACTCTTTTAAAGTCATCTATATCTATCATGAAAATAGAGAAAGTTGTGTTGTATCGTTGACAGCGTGATATTTCATCTTCCAAAACAGTGAAAAGGTAGTTGCGATTATACAATCCTGTGAGCTTGTCGGTTATTACCATCTCCTGTATCGCTCTGTTTTTTGTATCGAGGTTCTCTATGGCTGAAGACAGTTCATTGTTCAGGTGGTTTATTTCTTCCAACTGCTTTGCGTTGTACCTTTTTTGCTTGCGTATTAAAAATAGCAGATTATTAAGGCCTTCACCTAATTCCTCAACTACGGTAGGGCAGGCTGCTGTATAAATATCACACGCCTTGCAGTTCTTATACTTTTCAGCAAAGAAGCCCTGAACTTTTCCGCCGCAGTAAGTGCCGGCAATCTGCCAGCAGCGGAGGTGTTCATTTTTGCTATGGACAGGGCAGACTTCTTTATCACAATTTTTTTCTTCCCAGCAGGTTTTTAAATTATCATTATTAAAAAGTACGCTATCATCAGAGATTGCTTTATCCATCAATGGAAGTATTTCTTCATGAATCCTTTTTAAAATATAATCACATTCTGCAGCATCATTTTTTTTCATGGCATCACCTCGGTTGCTTTTTGAGCTTAGGCGTAAAATAGCATGTGAAAGTGTAACTTATCAAATCAATATGAGTTTTCTGCACGACGTTTTTTTTCACAAGCTCAGTGTACATATCGCGACCACTCTTCCTCAAAGTATCTGACCAGAGCCTGATTGTTGAGTTTGTTTATTTCGGTTTTGAGATAACCCATATCGGGTGAGAACTCAGTCATCGATCTTGCAGACTCCGGAGTGATAAATCTTAGTCCTTCAATGAACTGCTTTGGAACGGCAAAAGCTTTTTTGGTGGCTATGATATACCCCCATTCCCCAAATGATGGTAGGTAGGCATGGTAAGGCGTTGTTTCAAATCCTACTGATTGTAGAGTGTTGACTACGCACCAGAAAGATTTTCTGGCCACGAGCGGTGAGGTGCTCTGGATAACTATAACTCCATTGTTGTTCAGCGCATTGTAAAGAAGCCTGTAGAAGGTGTTGGTATAAAGCTTGCCTAGAGAGAAGTTGGAGGGGTCAGGAAAATCGACCGCAATAAAATCGAACCTTTTGTTGTTGTTGTCTCTCATCCATACAAAAGCGTCGGCATTGATAACATTAACTTTAGGAGAGTTCAATGAGTTGTTGTTGAGCTTTACCAGCAGCTCGTTGTTCTTGAACAGTCCTGTAATGTCAGGGTCTAGGTCAACAACTGTCACCGATTGCACCGGATCATATTTAAGAATTTCTCTGACCGCAAGTCCATCTCCGCCGCCAAGCACGAGGACTTGCTTGGGCATTTTGAGCGATTGAAGCCCCGGATGCACTAGTGCTTCATGATACCGGTATTCATCGCGGGAGTTGAATTGCAGGTTGCCGTTTATAAACATCTGCAGACTGTCGCCTTCCCGCGCAAGAACTACGCGCTGGTATGGTGTTGAGCGGGCATAAATGATGCTTCCTTTGTAATTTAATGTTTCGGCAAAATGCAGGATATTGTCTGAATATACGAACCCCGTACCGAGCAGCGCGAGCAGTATAAAACTTGCTGAAGCAAGCTCTTTATGTCGTGCTGTTTCTTCTTTAAAAAGATAAGTAGCCCACAGTGCTACCAGTACATTTATTATGCCGAACATGAAAGATGACCGTATAAGGCCGAGATGAGGCACAAGCAAGATCGGAAAAAGAAGAGAGGCGAACAGCGCCCCTATATAATCGAATGTGAACACCTTCGATACGAGGTCTTTAAATTCGAACCTGTTTTTCAGAACACGCATTATTAGAGGTATCTCAACTCCAACGAGCACACCGGTTACAGAGATTAATGAATAGAGCACCGGCCTGAAATGAACCGCCATCTCAAATACCGTGAACAGCAGAGCTGCGGAACATCCGCCTACAAGTCCGATCAGTAGTTCAATCTTGATAAAGACCGGAATAAGATTCTTGACTATATACTTTGACAGATATGACCCCAATCCCATAGCAGAGAGGTATATGCCGATTATGATTGAGAATTGGGTGATAGAGTCGCCTAAAAGATAGCTTGCAAGCGCGCCTGCGGTCAGTTCATACACCAGACCGCAGGTGGAGATTATGAAGACAGAAAAGAGTAGGGCATAAGCCATAAAGAATGAGCGTCTTTTAGTGAATAGCCAGCCCCACTATAATAGAAATTCCGATGGTCAATGCCGCCACCACAATGGCTGCGGCCATGTTCTGTTTTTCGAGTATTTCACACCACAGGTCTCCCGGCGTAAGCTTGTCAAATATGAAAAATGCCAAGCCGAGCATCACGAGTCCTAAAAAAGAAAATACAACCGAAGAAAACAACGCCTTAATACTGATAAGATTTTCCATAATATCCTCCTAGATTTGCGGTGAAATTATTTATTTGTGATAATGGCTTCCCTGCGGCCCCCATTTAGTTGGCTGCGTCATGCTTGAAATTACATACCCTTTAAGTCCTGCCGCAAAAAACAGCGAGCTTATGATTATTCCGTAAACCAAGTATATTTTAAATTTCATTCGTCATCCCCCTCGCTTTCTGTGAATGATGGTTTTGTATCGCTTTCTGACCATCTTCTCGATTCAAAGCTGCTGCCTCTTATCCATACATAAATAGGGTAAACCATCAGCATAAAAAGAGCCGCAAAATAATTTGACCATGTGGCTACGCCTCTGTGAAGCGATATGGATAGAGATTTCTCGCCTTTTCTGAGAATGTCGGAGGTGGGCTGGATCAACAGGTGGTAACGGCCTCCGGGTATGGATGAAAGTATAAGTTCGCTGCTTTGATTGCCCTCAGTCCATGAGCCGTCACTGTCCTTGCCTGAATAATACTCTACGCCCTGTTCAAAGGCGATGCCTTTATTTGTGATTTCGTCAACGAGTTCAATTCCGGCCTCTATCCAGTCATTCTGCACCGGTGAATGAATCTTTGCAAGCAAGTTCCCTGAATCGTCGGGTATATTGAACGATTTAGTTACAATGGTTTTTACAGGCTGAGTTGGGTCTAATTTAAAAGTTTCACTATAAACCCTATTGTTTGGAGAGTTTACCGCAAAGTAGAATTGAAGGATGGTAAGTAACATGGCAAGCGCAGTAAACGAAATCCATACCTGACGACAAAGGGGTGTGTATGGTGAAGGCTGGTTTGGTGCGACCCCGATTTTTTTCGGCAGTTCATCTTCAACACCGAACGCCTTTTTTATTTCATCCGCTTCTATGTATCGTCCGAGTGACCATGTTGTTTCTGATTTATCGCTTTCACTTGATAGTATTTCGGGAGGGCAGATATAGTCTTTCATCTCTACAATATCGCCGAGTTTAACACGCCAGTAAAATTCTCCTATGACATAGAGCACCTTGGCTTTTCCGAACAAGAACCTCTTGTATGTTTTGCTCTCAAATTTTATGTCTTCCGTATCTCCATCGCCCGAAGGATGGATGCGCATCATCTCGACTAAATTCCAGTGGCCGTTGTAAGTCGTAAGCCACCTGAAACCATGGTAAGGATTAAACAGCAGATATTCATCCCAGGGATATACCCCGCTCTCATCAGAGCGCCGCATGAATCCGGTAACCTCCCATTCCATATCGGACAATTTGCCCTTGGCGCCCAGCGGAATAATCGGGCTTATATTCATCTTTTCCTTTGCTTTTTTCAGTATGGCAAAGTTTTTGTCGGTTGCATCTAGCGTTGATCCGCAGTACCTGCAGGCAACGGATGCAGTAAGTCCGGGCGTGCGCAGAGAGAATGGTCCTCCGCATGATGTGCATTTAAAGAGATTCGCAGAGCGTATTTTTTTTATGTCGGTTGAAAGGTCTCTGAGATTGGACAGCTCAAGCTCATTGAACTCCACATATTTTCCTATATAAAGCCTCTTGCCGTCCTTATCCGAATATTCTATGCAGGCAAATTCCCCTGAATGGTCGCTCAGGTCAACGCTTATTGTTTGTCGTCCGACAAAACCTTTAAACGGAAGCTCTCCCTCGCTGCCTTCGCATACAGTTTCCTTCATGTCATCCACAACAAAGGTTTTATTAGGGACTAACTTATATCCAACTCCTACTTTTAAATTCTCAAACTTGGGCACGCCCTTTTGTTCGTTTATTTCTAAACTAACCATGTAAAAGCCCACAGCATCGGCTAGCCAGCCGTATCTGCCGTCTTCAAAGAGCAGATACCACTCGTTCCAGAATCCTTCGCTCCATGAAATCTTAAGGCGTCCGATAATCTCGAACACGGTGTTTTGGTATTTGCCGCGGCTGCCTATTTTAAGGGGAGAAACATCATCTGGGAGCTGAGCCATCTTGCCGAGCGACTCTAAATCCATGTCGTGACGCACTAGCATGGACTTGCATTGATCGCAGACCGAAAATACAGAGACACTCGACTTGAATGCTACTTCAAAGCCGCAGGAGGGGCAGTTAGCCTTCATTAATTATCTATGCTCCCGGAAGAGGGGGAGGTACATCAGCGAACAATACAGACATATCAGGCACCTGTCCGGCAGGAAGCCACTGCTCCATGCCTGTGCGCCATACCAGAGTTTCTCTTGTTATCTCTCCTGACATAACTTTTTGCTTTAGAGCATCCATCATGAACGGGCCTGCCTGCTTGCCTCCGATGGCAGCATAAAAAACAGGCAAGGGTGGTGGGGACTGAACAGCGCCGGGCTGCTGCCCTGCCTGAGTCATCTGATTTGCCATATTAAAGCCCATCCCGATGCCGATTCCTGCAGCCGCAATCCCGCCCGGGTTGGCTGCTGCCGTAGAGATTGCATCTGCAGTTTCATATTGTGTAAATGCGCGTAGGTCACCGACCGCCTTTATCGCACCTGATTTATCGATAGCCCGCTCCACTTCTTCTGGCAGTCCGATGTCCTGCACCTGAACCTCTGTAAGCTCAAGGCCGAAGCCTTCAAATGCAGGAGCTATACGGTCTTTTAGTATCTGGCTTAGAGTGATCACTTTGCTTTCGAGGTCAATAACCGGAATGCCGGTTTCTGGAAGGACCTCTTTAATCCTCATGCCTATCTTGCCTCTGAGGTTGTCTTCTATCGATTCTGTGGTGAAGGTGCCTTCTGTTCCGACTATTTCTTTGATGAATTTTGCTGGGTCTTTAACTTTTATTGAATAAATACCGAAGGAGGTGACACGAACAGCGCCGAACTCTTTGTCCCTCATAGTGACCGGCCCCGGAGTTCCCCATTTTAAGTTTGTAAACTGGCGGGTGCTACAGAAATAGACTTCAGCCTTAAACGGGCTGTGAAAGCCGTATTTCCAGCCTTTTAACGTGGTGAGTATCGGGAGGTTCTGCGTTGTAAGGGTGAAAGTCCCGGGTTTGAATACATCCGCTATCTGGCCTTCATTGATAAATACAGCCTGTTGCGCTTCTCTTACAACTAGTTTTGCTTCATACTTGATTTCGTTGTCATAGCGTTCAAATCTATGTACGAGTGTGTTGTTAGAATCATCGAGCCACTCGATGATGTCGATAAATTCGCCGCGAATCTTGTCAAAAAGTCCCATAACTGTCCCCTCCCCTTAAAGCGTAACTACTTAATAAAAGTATCAGAAACAAAACAGGCTGTCAAGCAGAGATAGGCCGTCATGTCAATCCAGTTTTGCATATAATATCACCATACTTCAAAAAGCTTTATAAGGTTTCTTTTCTCTTCGCTAAGGCTTCGGGTTGGCTTAAGTTTGAATTCTCCGAACGTTTTGATTTTTTTGAGGTTCGTTGTGCGAGCCGCTATCCCTATCGCACCATCCTTGTCGGTTCTTAAAACTTGGCTTCCAGAAAGTACTGAAAGGGTTTCTGCGTGCGGGTGTCCGTAGGAGTTTCCTCGTCCCGCGCTGATTATAGCTATCTCGGGAGATATCGCATTTATCATGTCATGAGAAACCGATGTGCGGCTTCCGTGATGTGGGACTTTTAATACATCGTTTTTTAGATTTTTGCCCAAATAAAGGATGTCGTCAATGCCTGAGCCTTCAATATCTCCTGTAAATAGAAATGATGAAGATTTGCCCTGAATTTTAAAAAATAGCGAGTCGTCATTTACGCCGGTGCCGGATGAAACAAAAGAGTCATGGGGATGCAGAATAAGTATTGAGTAATTCTTTCCTTCAACAGTATCACCTCTTTTGAGTTTTCTATGGAGTACGCCATCTAAGATTTCTTTACCATAAATATTGCGTCCGTTGTCCCATATTTCTGAAACCTTGAAGTTGTTTTTGAGATACTTTATGCCTCCGGAATGGTCTTCCTGTCCGTGTGAGATAATAAGTGCATCTATGGTTGTCCTCCCTCTGTATTTTAGGAACTCTGCGGCTTCGTATCCGCTTCTGCCTGAATCTACTACCAGAATTTTTTTGTCCGGCAGCTCCACAACAGCCGAGTCTCCTTGACCGACGTCAAGCCATGTTATTTTAATCGCTTGGTCTTTGAAGATGCCGGCTGCAAAATAGAAAAGAAATGGAGCCACAGCAGCAACTGCGGTTAATATGATAGTTTTTTTAGCAATATGCACCCGGTTTTCCGATGCAGTTATTGCACACAAAATTAATAGTGATGAATAGAAAAATAGCAATAGGGCAGGGGGGAAAGCAGGCACCGCTGTTCCTGCCAAGTCAGGAGAGCCAAAGATTCTTATGGCGTCTATCATTTTAATTGTGGACGCATCAATAAACGAAAGAAAAGGAAAATAGCCTGACTGCAGATAAATGATTGAAGAGATAAAGGCAAGAGGCAGGATTATAAAGCCTATAACAGGCGTTATAAACAGGTTTGAGATTGGTGAGATTAATGAAAAATAATGGAAGTAATAGGCTACAAGCGGCGCTGTTCCTATGGTTGCCGCCAGTGAGATCATTAATGATGAGCGCAGAATAGCAAGACTTTTTTTAATAAATCCTTCTTTGTCAGACTTGTCCGGGTTTTCGTCCGTTCTTTTTTCAACAACCGCTCCTATGCATAAAACCGCGATAAACGAAAGCTGAAACGAGATGTCCAGCAGGGCATCAGGCTGCATCAAAATAATCATAGAAGCTGCTAGGAGAAGTGTATTTAGCCAGAAACCGCGCCTCTGAATCAAAAGTCCTGCAAGGAAAAGCGTGATCATGATGAAGGACCTTGTTGCAGGGAAGCTTTCGGCAGCAAGCATAAAATAAAAGGCTATTACAGGAAGGCATATCATTGCCGAAATTTGAGACACAGTTAAATGGAGAGTAAGCCTTGCCAAAACTCCGTAAGGCAAAAACGTAATAATAAGTTTGAATATTCTGAAGATGGCAAAGAGCAGAAGTCCGAAATGAGCACCCGAGATGCTCAAAACATGAGCAAGCCCTGTAATGTTGAAGATCTTTTTTGTCTCGTTTTGGATATACCCTCTTTCGCCGGTTACGATTGACATTAGAAATCCTGCAGAGTCAGGCGAGAAGTTATTGACCATGAAGTCATTCAGTCTGTGCCTGGCTTTTTGAAAAAATGAAAAGCGTGTATTCCCTATTTTCGAAACAGCAGTAATTTTTAAAACGGGCATTGTTTCTATGCTGCCGGGGTTTTGGCGTATGCGTCCGCGGGGAAATGTTCCTGTGGCAAGATAAACACCTTCTGCATCTAACGGATTATGTGTTAAAAGTCGCAGCTGATTTATACCAACCTGAGTTTCTTGACGGTCAACGGCTTCATGCACTTTTACGGTCTGTTTGTAGAGGATTTCAGCGCCTGTGTCTGCAGGTATTGCTTCAGAAACTGGCGAACATTTTATCGTTATCTCTTTGCCTTCAAGCTCAATAGCCAGCACCGAAGGAGAAGAGAATTCTTCAGCATAAAAGAAGCCTGCGCTAAAGTCGAGCGCTAGCAATAAAAAGAAGATGGTTCTTTTTTTTAGAAACCTTATGGTTAGGTATGTAAAGAGAATAATACTGAAGAATATCGACGAATAAGGAAAATAGCGGCTGATAAAAAAAGAGGCGGTCCCTGCTAAGAATAGGGAAAAGAAAAGCATGCCAGCACCGGCTATGCCTGTGCGCCTAGCTTTTTCTGTATAAGACTCGCAATTTCTTGAGCCGATGTCATGGCTATAACCGAATCTTCTGCTTCGACCATAACGCGTATTTTAGGCTCTGTGCCTGATGGACGTACGAGTATCCTGCCTGTATTGGAAAGTTTTGCTGATACTTTATCGATTGCATTTTTTATTGCAGGTATTTTATTTATATCTTTTCTCTCGGATATGGCTACATTCAAAAGCACCTGCGGATAAAGTTCGATACCGCGGCATAGGTCTGATAATTTTCTTCCTTTTTTTCTCATAATAGAAAGTGTTTGGAGCGCTGTTATAGGGCCGTCTCCGGTAGAGTTGTAGTCCGCAAAAACTATATGCCCCGATTGCTCACCGCCGAGATTGAAGCCGCCCTTTCTCATTTCTTCAACAACGTATCTGTCTCCGACATTAGCCCGTATAAGGCTGATGCCCTTGTTTTTCAGAAATTTTTCAAAGCCGAAGTTGCTCATAACTGTAGCAACGACGGTGTCTCCGTTTAATTTTTTTTCTTTCTTGAACTCGACCGCGCATATCGCCATTATCCGGTCCCCATCAATTATATCGCCTTTGTCGTCAATAAAAAGGGTTCTGTCAGCATCACCGTCATGTGCTATGCCGATATCCGCTCCTGTTTCGCGCACCACCTGAGAAAGGCTTTTGAGATGAAGTGAGCCGCAATTTTCATTTATATTTATTCCGTCCGGCTTATCATTAAGCGATATAACCTCTGCTCCTAGTTCTCTTAGCAGAACAGGTGTAACTTTGTAGGCAGAGCCGTTTGCTGCATCTACAACGATCTTTAACCCGTCAAGGTCCATGCCTCTTGGCACTGTGGATTTTACATACTCTATGTATCTGCCTGTGGCGTCATCAAGCCTGAAAGCACGTCCAATCTTGTCCCCTGTGTTTCTTCTGCGTGGGAAATTCTTGTCATTTACACGCTCTTCTATTTCTCTTTCGAGTTCATCCGAAAGCTTGTGTCCGGCAGATGAAAATATTTTTATGCCATTGTCCTCAAAATGGTTGTGGGATGCAGAAATAACGATTCCTGCATCAAGCCTTAATGCACGGGTGAGGAATGCTATACCGGGTGTTGGAAGAGGGCCCACCAGAGTTACATTTACACCCTTTGAGCAGAGCCCTGAAGTAAGTGCGCTCTCGATCATATACCCTGATAGGCGTGTATCCTTGCCTATCAGTACCATGTTTCTGCCGTGGTCGTTTCTGAGCACAGAGGCTATAGCCATCCCGACACGGAGAACATTTTCGGGTGTCATAGGCAGCTTGTTTACTTTTCCCCTTATACCGTCAGTTCCAAAAAGTTTCATCGTTTTGCACCCGATATCTGTATTTTTACGGTAACTTCCTGATTCTTAAGTCTTATGTTTTTGCCGTTTGTGTTTATATGAACTGTCGGCGATATACTGCTGTCAAGACTTGTTATATCTATCTGGTCCGTACGGAGGACTGCCATGCGTTCTAGTTCTGACTTGGGTCCCTCTGCCTCTATGATGCGTGGAACCACCTCTACATGCTCCACCTTAAAACCTTTGGCCGGGGTTCCCGTTATTACAGGCTCTACATTGAAACTCTTTTTTAAAGACTGATCTACTACAAATTTTACATAAGGTGGGTCTATGCGCAAAACCTTTATTGACCTTGATGTTATGACATTGCCGTTGTCAAAATAATATACATTCTCGCCTTTTTTTGTATTTGACATATCAGCCACAATTCTTATGTCCATCGGTTTAAGGCCTTTTAAAAGCCGCTCCTGACCGCTTACGCTGAGGCTTATGCTCTTTGTGTTTTGTCTTAGTATTTCCATGGATGCAGGCATATTTTTTATTTCTATCGGCACATCAACCATAATCTCGGATTGTCCTCGGTATGTGACGAAAAACCAAAGCGAGCAAGATATCACTATAGAAAGAAGCTTGAGCCAAATGTTATTGAGTATCGCTGCCTTCAACGCTATTTCTCCTGCGCTTTTTGTTTAGGGATTAAAGAGCGCTTTTCTTTTTTTGCCTCGGTGAAAAATTCTGTAAGCATGTCTCTTAATGTGCCCATGTCTATATGTGTTTCCAGTTTGCCGTCAATGGCCATGGAGATGGTGCCGGTCTCTTCTGATATGATCAAGGCTACTGCGTCTGTTTCCTCTGCTATGCCCATAGCTGCCCTGTGTCTTGTTCCGAGCGCCTTGCTGAGATCGGAACCAAGTGTTATCGGAAGAAAACATCCGGCAGCCACTATCCTGTTCCCTCGGATTATTACAGCGCCATCATGTATAGGTGAAGTAGGGTGGAATATGCTGAGAAGAAGCTCTTTCGAAACTTTTCCATCAAGCTGAACACCTATCTCTACATAGTCCTTAAGGCTCACGTCGCGCTCGATTACCATCAAGGCCCCTATTTTTCTGTTGGCCATCGCTACTGAACCTCTCACTATCTCTTCAAGTGACTTGAGCTCTTCCGCAGTGGTAAAACTGGGCAGAAATGAGGATTCGCCCATGCGCGCAAGCGCTTTTCGAATTTCGGGCTGGAACAGGATTATAAGCGCCAGCACAACCTGAGACCAGAAGCTTTGTATAATCCAGTCTGTAGTGTAAAGCTGGAGATAGCGCGAAAAAAAAGAGGCGAGCAGCAAAACCCCAAGGCCGATAAGCATTTGGGCTGCCTTGGTGCCTTTTATGATAAGCAGAATTCTGTATAGTATAAGCGAAACGAGCAGTATGTCGAATAGATCTTGCCAGCGAATCTGCCCGAAAATTTCTGTCAACGCCCCTCCTAACATGTTTGAAAAGTGGAATATTATAACACAAGACGGGTGAGCCTATTATCCTTAATGCTATAATAACTTATGGGATTGAATCGCGAGATAAACACTCTTTGCAAGGGCAATCACGGAGATCCATTCAGGCTTCTTGGTATCCATAAAGTTGACGATGGCATTCTTGTGCGCGCATTTCTGCCTATGGCAAGTAAGGTGTGGGTTGTTGCAGGCACTACAAAGATAGTTCATCAAATGGAAAGGGTTCATGATGAGGGTGTCTGGGAGGTTTTGTTTAAGGATAAAAACGAACCGTTTTCATACCGCATAAAAATGCTTACGAATTGGGGAGAAACCAAGGAATTTATCGATCCTTACAGCTTCGGTCCTGTTTTGACAGAATACGATCTGCACCTTTTATGCGAAGGCAATCATTACAGGAGTTTTGAAAAACTTGGTGCCCATGTTATGGAAATCGGCGGTGTCGAGGGGGTTCATTTTGCTGTATGGGCCCCGAATGCAGAGAGGGTCAGCGTTACCGCGGATATCAACGGATGGGACGGTCGGGTTCATGTCATGAGACGCTTTATAGACCATGGTTTCTGGGAGATATTTATTCCGGGGTTTGAAGAGGGGACTTCTTATAAGTTTGAGGTAAAAGGCAGAAAAGGCTATCTCGAATATAAAACCGACCCATATGCATTCTTGTGCGAGCTCCGGCCAAAGACAGCAGCGGTTGTCTATTCTGTTGAAGGCAAGCATAAATGGCATGACAAGAAATGGCTCGAAAAGCGCAAAAATACTGTTTGGCATGAAGCACCTATTTCGATTTATGAACTGCATCTCGGTTCGTGGATGCGCTATTCTGAAGAAGAAAACGCGGTTCTGAATTACAGAGAGCTTGCGGATAAGCTTGTGCCTTATGTTAAAGATTTGGGATACACCCACATCGAACTTCTGCCGATTTCTGAGTATCCGCTGGATGCCTCGTGGGGATATCAGGTCATAGGTTATTTTGCTCCTACAAGACGCTTTGGAATGCCCGAAGATTTTATGTATTTTGTGGACCAGTGCCACCAGAACGACATAGGCGTAATAATGGATTGGGTTCCGGCACACTTTCCGCGCGATGCGCATGGCCTGGCTTTTTTTGACGGCACTCATCTGTACGACCATGCCGATCCGAAAAAAGGCGAGCATGTGGAATGGGGTACACTGATTTTTAACTACGGCAGAAATGAGGTAAAGAACTTTCTGATCTCGAACGCTCTTTTCTGGCTCGATAAATACCATATCGACGGCCTGAGGGTTGATGCTGTTGCCTCTATGATTTACCTCGACTATGCCAAAAAGCCGAATCAGTGGATTCCAAACAAATATGGCGGCAGGGAGAATTTAGAGGCGATAGATTTTGTCAAAAGGTTCAACGAAGTGGTGCATGGAGAGTTTCCGGGAGTTATTACCATCGCAGAGGAGTCAACATCATGGCCGAATGTCACACGTCCGACCTATATCGGAGGACTTGGCTTCAGCATGAAATGGAACATGGGATGGATGCACGATAC
>PEAD01000061.1 GCA_002753335.1 Nitrospirae bacterium MYbin3 | reverse complement strand
TGATAAGCTGTCTCAGTACATAAAAGGCATCGCTAAGAAAGTGGTTGTGAAGATAAGCGACGTGCCGGACCTGAACACCAACTTTGAGGTAAAGGATGCCTTGCAGAATATTGCGTGGGTTGCAAGCGTTGAAGAGAAAGGGCTTGGCGAGTTTAATGTAAGCTATCCCGAAAATATTGTGTATCTGGCCAACAGCATGGGGCAGAAAGGTAACCTGCAGATAATCAATTTCAGTTCAACTTCTATAACCGCAAGATATCTTAAGCAATAAATTCCGGAGGTTTATGTGATGAAAAAAATAGTGTTGTTTGTTGCTTTTTCAGTGCTTATTTCCTGCGCCCCTCCTGCGGTCAAGACGACGGTGCTTGCCCCTGCCAAGTTTCATGAAGCTTCGCAGTTGAAAGAGGTTACGGTGCTTCCTTTTGACGGCAGATACGGCAAGGAGTTTGCGGCAGAGCTCGAAGGAGTTCTGGCAGGCGTGAATATAGCTGACAAGCAGTATTTTACGATCGTTGATAGGACAAGGCTTGATCAGGTGCTGAATGAGATGAAGTTCTCACAGAGCGGGCTTGTGGATGCTGACAAGGCCGCGAATATAGGAAAGATGGTTGGAGCAAAGGGCATATACAGCGGTGTGATAACAGAGGCTAGGAGCGTTGATCAAAACTATACTGAAGAGCGCTCAGAATGCGCAGAAAAGAAAGATCCTAAAAAATTGTTTTCTGAATGTATAAGATGGAATAAGAAGAATGTGAACTGCACCAAGAGAACCGCAACATTTTCTTTCACGCCTAAACTGATAGAGGTAGAGACTAGCAAAGTGGTTTATGCCAACAACCTTTCGGCTACCGCAGCAGCACAGGGATGTCAGGACAGCACTACTCCGCTGAAGACACCGGCCGAACTTATAGATCAGGCAAAAAAGACAGCCCTTGTGCAGCTCAGGCAGGATGTTTCGCCTTACTACCTGACGCTTCAGCTCAGGCTTATGGAATCCACCGACGGCACAACGCCCGATGCGGCAAGAAAGTTAGAGCAGGGCATGGAATACGCAAGGGCAAGCAGGCTCGACAGGGCTTGCGAGTTGTGGGGTGAGGCTCGTATAGCCTCGCCGAACGCGCCTTCGGTGCTTTACAACTTGGGCATCTGCTCCGAAGTTACAGGCGATCCGCAAAAGGCGCTTGAGCTTTACAACAGCGCTGACAGGGCCATAGGCAGGCCAGATGACATGATAACCGCTGCAATGAGCAGGGTGAGAGAATCCATACAGAAGCAGAAGAATCTTAAAGAACAGATGGGGAAGTAGAATAATAAAAACGGAATGTGAAAAGTACCTTTACAATTGATGGATGAGATGTTATCTTTATGCAATCATAAATATTTTTGAAAACATTTTAGGAGGGGTTATATGAAAGGTAGATTAGGATTTAAAGCATTTTGGATTTTGTTATCAGTTGCTTTGTTAATTATGGGTGTTCTTGCGATGAGCGGCTGCGTAACCACGACCGGCACCGCTATGGAGAGCCACAAAAAAGGCATGGAGACCATAACAGAGGATGAATACATGGTTCCGAAAAAGCCTGTTGACAGGCATTACATCGGCGCAGCATGGTCCAAGCAGTTCGGCCCAGTAGAAGACCCTACCATTGGAGATATAAGAACAAAAAAGGAAAGGTCTCTTAATAATGTTCAGCAGGATTATGCTTTTAATAGAGGCATTGCGCTTGGCGGACAGCTTATTGCAGGGCCGCAGGGCGAAGTTGGCGTGCAGGGCGGCAGCATAGAAAAGGCAAAGCTTGAAGGCGTAGAGATAATAAGCGCGGTCAGTCTGGCAGATATACCGTTTGAGCCTAAGGTTCCTTATATCACCGAGGCTTTAAGGCTGGCCAACTTCAAGATTAAGGATGAGAAGTCTGCCAAGGCCGGATTAAACGTTTCCGCAGGCAATGTTGTGGGCACCGGAACAGCCACCGTTGAGACCGGAGCACAGGCAAGAAGGGGCACAGAAGGAGAAGGCCTTGTTGTTGCTTATAAGCTTCATACAATTGATATGGGCAGCTACTCAAAGCAGGACTCGGGCAATAAGCCGTTGGAACTCGAAAAGAACATCGATTTCTCTCAGGCCAATATGGTTGTAAAGGCGAGACTTCATGTTATAGAGCCGGGCGCAAGCAAGTCTCTTCCGAGAAACCTACTATGGGCCTGTGTCCGTGCCGATGCTATGAGCCGGGATATGGTTGCTGCTTGGCTTGTTGAAATGAAGTCGCTTGACCCCAATCATCATCCTTTTCTTTTGCGGTAAAGATCTTTACCTTTCCTGTCATCAGTTCGCTCTTCTGGCGAATATCGTCCTCTATCTGGATCACATAAGGTATCGAATCCTGATAAAGCCTTGGATCTACATTAAGGGATATGGACACCTCTCCCGAATACCCGTCCTGATTTCTGCGGTTGTCATATTCGTCAACCTTTATGTCCCGCTGATCCTGTCCTGCGCTTATCCTGACAAAAGTGACAGGATTGGGAGACTGCCACTGAACGGTTACACTAACCTTGCGATCGAGGTACTGGACATCATGTCTGGTTATCTCGGGTTTTTCTTTTGCGAATACGCTCAGCCCCGACACTAAACACAGTATGAGCGCAAGCGTTAGAGTTTTAAATATTAAATTCTTCGACATTGCCGCCCCCTTATTTCTCAAGCTCTGACGGCTTCATAAGCTTTATGTTGAATGACTCTTCAACCAGAGAAACCCGTGCATCCCACTTCTTGGCCTTCATGTTGTCAGTAACCTCGCCGTCAAGTATTGTTATATTCATCTTTTGGCG
>PEAD01000060.1 GCA_002753335.1 Nitrospirae bacterium MYbin3 | reverse complement strand
AAAAATAGGACATTTCTATTTTGGCTTGACAGCGGTCGCAATGCTCTTGACTTATTATATAAAATAGTTGTATAGTTCCTCAGCGGAACAGTTTTTTCCCGATCAGTCAGTTCAATGCATAAATTAGGAGGACGCCGTGAACGAAAATTTTCTGAGCGATTTGGCAGCCTTATACAGCAACCCTCTTGTTAAGAATATGTTTATGGACTATTTTACGAGAATGCAGCAGGAAGGTGCGCAGGCAGCGGCAAAGTTCTTTAACACGGCACCTGCCAAAAAGGACTTATTCGGCATGGGGCCGGATGTCTTTGAAAAAATGGCTGAATTTTACTCCGGGTTTGGTTGTGTACCCAGAAAGAAGTACGATGAGGTCATAGAAGAAAATGAGGCATTAAAAAAAGAAAACGCATTTCTAAAAGAGGTAGTGCAGAAAATGAATCTCAAGATGTTTGAGGAAGGCAGCAGAGGCATACAGGAGGCATGGCAGGAGGGGCTTGCCAAACAGCTTGAGATGAGCAAGGATATGGCAAAGACTTTTTTTGACCTTTTCAAGGATATAAAAAAATAGTTGCACTAGGGCGGCTTGCGGCCTGAGAATTTACATAAAATCTAAAACTTACGAGGAGGATTTACCGATGGAAGGAACAGCATCTTTCTTCGAGTCGCTGTTGAAGGTACAGAAAGAATTTATAAACAACTGGGTCCAAACAGCAACCGGCATAACGAAGAATTTTCAGTCGATGGGGATGCAAAAAGATAGCTCAGGTGGCGACATAATGGGGTTATACAATGTATGGACTAAAACCGTAGGTGGTTCGATTGAAGAAATGATGAAAAAGTACCCATCCGGTTTAGGCAAGGACACCGTATCTAAGGTGTTTCAGGGGTTCGATTCATACATGAAGGTCTATGAATTCTGGCAGCCGGTTATTAAGGCCGTTCAGGACAATGCCTTCAACCCAGAAAACATAAAAGAGTTAGCTGACCCCATCAAATTAAAGGGGCTCATGGATAAACTCTTTGGCTTTACTAATCCAGAATCTGCGAATGAAATGCTTGGTCACTCCTCAAAGGTGATTGAGACATGGGGGGCGTCCGCTCAGAACTTTGCCAGCCCCTGGCTTGATGCCGTACAAAAAAGCATGGGCACATTTTTCGATGTATCATCGGCAACAGACCCCAACGCCGGTATAAATGTCTTCCACAATTTCTACAGTGCCTTTGAGAAGACTTTCGGAAAGGCATTTAAATCACCTCAGGTCGGCAAAGACAGAGAGAAACTGGAACTGCTGCTGAGAACGCTTGACCTATATACCGTATACATCGCTAAAAACGCAGAATTCCAGCACAAAATCTATGTAGCCGGAGAAAAGGCATCCAAGAAGGTAGTCGAAGCGATTGCTAATAAAATTAAGGCCGGAGAAGAGATTAAAAGCTACAACGATTTCTACAAGATGTGGACTGAAATCAACGAAGCCGAGTACTTCGAGCTGTTTAATACAGAGGAATTCTCCTCCATACAGGGAGCGCTCCTTGAGTCAGCCCTTGAGTTCAGAAAACATTTCCATAAACTGATGGAGCTTTATCTCTCGGACTTCCCTATCCCGGTACGTTCTGAAATAGACGATATGTATAAGACACTCTATGAGTTGAAGAAGAAAGTCCGCGTACTTGAGAAAAAACTAAACGTAAAAAATGATAAGGAGGTTGCTCAATGAAAACGCCTTTTGTAGCATTTGATACTAAAAGCCTGGTCAAAGAATTAGGCGACACCAGCACCAAAGTAATCAAAGGGACTGAGACTATCCTGCAGATTGAAGACATCGATGTAGGCTCTTCTCAGAAGGAACTTATCTTTCAGCAGGATAAGATGAAGCTCTACCACTATAAAAATGATAAGGTCACGTGCAGCGTTCCAGTGCTGATTGTGTACGCGTTGGTCAATAAAGAATACATGCTTGACTTACAGCCTGACAGAAGCATTGTAAAGAATCTGCTTGACCATGGCATTGACCTCTACATAATTGACTGGGGTTACCCTACCCGCGCCGACAGATACCTGACCATGGATGATTACATCAACGTATATCTGAACGATGCCGTTGACTTTATAAGGGAATCAGCCAACATAGACAAAGTAAACCTGATGGGCATCTGCCAGGGTGGAACTTTCAGCACCATATACTCATCCATCTACCCTGAGAAGATCAAAAACCTGATAACTCTGGTCACCCCGATAGATTTCTCAGTCAAGAAAGGGCTGCTGTTTAACTGGTCAAGAAATATGAATGCAGACGCCTTAGTTGACGCATACGGCATAGTGCCTGGTGATTTTCTTAACTCAGGCTTCCTCATGCTTATGCCTATAACCCTTAATGTCGGCAAGTACATCGGAATGCTTGATGTGGTAGAGGACAAGGAAAAACTCCTGAACTTCCTGAGAATGGAGAAGTGGATATTTGACAGCCCGGATCAGGCCGGTGAGACCTTAAGGCAGTTTATTAAGGACATGTACCAGGGCAATAAACTTGTTAAGGGTACGCTCATGATTGGAGATAAATCAGTAAATCTCAAAAATCTTACCATGCCCCTTCTGAATATCTTTGCCTCAGGCGACCATATCGTACCGCCCGATGCGACAAAGCCATTAAACGACCTCGTTGGAAGCACCGACAAGGAACTCTATGAGTTTAAGGGCGGGCACATCGGGGTATTTGTAGGCGGCAAGTCACAAAAGGAACTCGCCCCGGCAATTACCAACTGGCTGCACAAAAGGGCAGATGGCAAGCCTGCTAAAAAACCAGCTAAACATTAATAAACAGGACTACAAGCGGCAGCAATGCCGACTAATTGGGGCAGAGGCGGTAAAATGGATGTCACATTAGACCGCCTCACCCAGCCATCCCAGCCCGGGAAAAGCCTCCTCCAGCAAGA
>PEAD01000032.1 GCA_002753335.1 Nitrospirae bacterium MYbin3 | reverse complement strand
TGCATCAGAGAAGAAATATTATGAAAGCGATCCGGCCGTTTGTCCAAAACATATAGAGACCAGTTAATCTTGGCAGGGGTTCTGATTTTTAAGACAGCGTCATGAACAGATACTTCAAAGCAGCAGTGAGCCGAAGAGCACATATCATTTTACCTGCTCTATTGTACGCCTCGCGGATTCTATTTTCTTTTCAACCCTATCTTTGAGACCTTCTTCTTTTTCATGGTATTTCAATGACTCATTCCATTGCTCAATAGCCTCTTTATGCTTGCCTGAAGCTTCGTAAACATCTCCTACATGCTCATGCAGAACAGGGTCGTCCTTAACAAATTCAAGAGCCCTTAACAATAACTTGAGAGCCTCCTCATTCTTGCCAAGCTTGAAATACGTCCACCCTAGACTGTCAATTATATAACCGCTGTCAGGTTTCAGCTCGAGCGCCCGTTGAATAAGAGACAGGGCTTCATCCAAAAGTATGCCTTTGTCTGCATAACTGTATCCCAAATAATTAAGTGCGTCCGCATGCTTAGGGTTTATCTCTATGGTTTTCTTTAGATACGCAACCATTTGGTCAAACCTTGACGTTTTTTCGCAGACTACCGACAGATTAAACAGCAGTTCATCGGTATCTCCAAACCGTTTTAGCGCGTCTGTTAGCACCTCTTCTGCTTTTTTGTAATTCTTTGCCTGGATATAGATGTTTCCTAAATAAGCATAGATCTCGTTTTTTTGTTTTTCATAGCTGATTATTTCTTCGTAAACTTTTGCAGCGTCATCATAGCGCTTCTGTCCTGTATAAATTAGTGCAAGATTTAAAAATGCGTTGGTATTTTTGGGGTCTATAGAAATTATATGTTTAAGTTCAGCTTCGGCTTCCTCATATCTTTTCAGTTCGCTAAGCACAAGCGACAGGTAGTACCTAGATGCAATATCATTAGGCCTTGCCTCAATCACCATCTTGAACTCTAAAATAGCTTTGTCATACTGCTTCTCCTGCAGGTAAAGCAGCCCCAGACGTTGATGCACTTCAAGGTTTTTGGGCATCGATTTTAGTATTTGTTCAAGTTCGGCTATGGCCTTGCCGAATGATTTTTCTGACAGATAAAGCTGTGTAAGCCTTTCTCTCGCATATAAATTGTAAGGATTAATATCCAGAGCTTTTTTATAGTTTTTTTCAGCTTCTTCAAGATCGCCTTTTATCTCTTTCAATAAACCTAAACTCATATGGGCTGAGTCAAAATTAGGCTGTATCGTTATCGCTTTACTGAAAAACTCTTCGGCCTTTTCGTAATTTTTGGTCTCAAGGTGTATTGTTCCCATATAATATATAGGCAGTACACTTTCAGGATCTTTTTCTATCAGAACATTTAGAAAAGACTGTGCTTTTTTGATATCACCTTTCGTTGCATAAAGAACGCCGAGCATAAGCATCGCCTCATCCTTTGCAGGAGCGAGTTTAATAACTCTTTCATAAATACCAATGGCATCGTCCACACGGCGCTGAGTATTATAAAGTTCACCTAATAATATCAGTGCATCAACTGCATTAGCGTTTGTTTTTACAACATCTTCAAGCATAGCAACAGCATCAGGAACCTTTCCCGTTTTAACAAGCATACGGGCCATCTGTGTTTTAAGGTAGGCGGACTTTTCATCATGCTTGGCAGCTTCAGAGTAATGAATAAGAGCTTCGCCCCATTTGCCTTTCATTTCTGATTCGTAGCCGCGCAGATATTCGTAGTACGAAGCTTCGTTCTCAGTCTCCGCAATCGAAACCTTAGAGTCATTTTCGCTAGTACGCCACTTTGAAAATGACGAACACGAAGCAAGGGACAAAGAAAGCAAAAGCAGAATGAGTGTCTTTAGGAAAAACATCGTGTATTATTGCACAAACCAGAACTCAATATAAAGGCTGAAAATATAAAGGGGTCATGAAAGACCCCTTTATATTGATTCTTTAGTTGAAGAAAAAAATTAGCATGAACCTTTGCACTTGCAGGTTGTGGAGCCTTTCTTCGATACCTTTTTAATTGTCATTTTAAACACCTCCCTTTCTTAGGGTTTAGCTAGCTTCATGCCAGCCTGATTATGTATTTATTATACCAAACTCATGGCATTTGTAAAGGTCTCTTCTTCCTGCACCACCTGCCGCCTCTGCCCTGAACCTGCAGCCGCCGCGGCAAGCGTCAATATAAGCGCAGACCGGTTTGGCGCATTCCATATCATTTATATTTATCGGCTTTATTGAAGCCCATGCTTTTCTCAATCCATCTTTGATTTTCCCTGCAGAAAAATCTGCATAAAAAGCGCACTTGCATATATCTCCTGTCGGAGTAACTGCGGCAAGATGAAGTCCACAGCCGTACCCCTCACCGCCTCCGTGCAAGCCTCCTCCAAACCCATATCGCATTAATCGTCCGGCTATTTCCGGAGGAACATGCATTTCAGGATTAAGCATAAGGTTTCCGGAAAGACAGGGTACATCAACCGTCCAGTCTCTTATCCCCATATCTGCAAAGACTTGGGACATGATTTCAAACTCGTCGAGGTTTTTATTGTGAACCATAGTGGCTACAGAGGTTTGCATCCCCAGTTTTAGTGCCTCGTTCAAGCTTGCAATCGTTTTTTTATGTGTGCCTTTTCCTCTCAATGCGTCATGTCCTTTTTCGATGCCGTCAATACTGAACTGAACCTCATCAATATTAAGGCCTTTTATAGCGCCCTTATCAAGCATAAGACCGTTAGTAAAGAGCACCTTCCTGAAACTATATTCTGCCAACATTTCATTTATTGCCGAAAACCTGCTGTGCATAAGAGGCTCTCCGCCGGTAATTAAGAGACGCAGTCCCTGCATGACCTCAAATTCATCAAGCACAAGCTTTATATCTTCAAGAGACAGCTCATTCTTTTGCGGTTCCCCCAAGTAGCAATGCCTGCATCTGAGATTGCATTTATCCGTAATCTGCAGCTCAAGGTACCTTAAAGAAGGCACAGGAGCTTTAATCGCAGGCGCTCTGACAATAGAGACATGCTCTGTTTGAAGAATTCCCTCAGATACGCAGTAATCAACAAATTGGGCATCAGGGTTGCAGCTTTTGCAGCCAGACTGATGCGCACATGAACGAAGAAACTCAAAACCTTTCTCGTCAAGTTCATAAAGCTCGTCAGTTTTTGAATTATAGACGGATGGGGTTTCAAGCCATTTTAGAGAACAGTTTTCCGAAAGATACAAAGGCATCATATTACACGAATGTTACAGAAAAAAACGTCTGCTAATCAAGATAACGTTTATTCTGTTGATGCCTCAAAATGGACGACTCAAGCCTAGTTCTGATATTATTCATAGTATGGGCAATAATGAAAAATTAGAAGATATCATTCTAAAAACTGTTGATATTCCAAGCATACCTGCAATAGCAGCTAAAGTGCTTGCTATAACCAATAATGACAAATCATCAATAGATGAGCTCGAAAAAATCATCAGCAGGGATGAGGCTTTTGCGGCAAGAATTTTGAAAGTGGCGAATTCCCCTTACTTCGGCAGGAGCAGGGATATATGCTCCATATCAACAGCGATGATGCTCATTGGTTTTAATAATATGCATTCGCTAGTCGTTGCCTCCGCCTTGAAAGACCTTTATAAAAAGAATACTGTTTATGAAAAGGCTCTGTGGGAGCATAGCCTGGGCGTTTCGATCGCAGCATCTATTTTAGCTTACAAAACGCATCTAGCTCCGGCTGAAGAAGCTCATATAGCTGGCTTGGTACATGATCTGGGAAGCAGTGTTCTATTGAACTGCATCCCAAACGATTACAAAGCTATAACAGACAAGGCATATAGAGACGGTATTTCGATAATAAAGGCTGAAGAAGAATTCTTAAGATTCAATCATTGCGAGGCTGGCAGTCTTATAGCAAAAAAATGGCGCTTGCCTATCACCATGGAGTTGGTTATGGCATATCATCACAAAGAAACTATTGATAGCTTGCCTAAAAATAGAGACGAACTGGACTTAAACATATGCAGAATAGTCAAGGCTGCAGATGAGCTTTGCCTTGATATAGGCATAGGGTTGAAAAATCCGAATACTTCAGCCACTCTTGATTTGACCGATATAGGCATTGCAGAAAGCAGCATACAGGACATCAAGCAAGAGATAGAAAAAAGCTACTTAGAACATACTTCAGACATAACAATTTAGTTGCGTGGCTGACATACCACACTATGCAGTTTGTCGCCGACACTCCCCGGTGTGATAAATTTCCAGTTCGCAGAAAACGTATCAAATGGTGAAAGAACGGTTACGCTTTTATCGAAGTAATTGTATGAGAGTTCCCTCATCATACGATTAGAGCATTTTATATCTATAAGAAAAGTGGCCAGGCTGATATTTTCGACATCACGCGCAGGCACAATGCCTTGTTTCATCTTTTCTGAAAGCCAGTTTTTTCCCTTCTCACCTTTGAGCGAACTTTTGCATCTAACTCTTGCCGTATCACTGTCAACCCATTGGATGCTTTTTTTATTGTATAAAAAATAAAGGTATTCACTTTCATCGTAGCGTCTCCAGTCGTTTGCTTCAAGATCGGAATAAGCCGCAAGAAAGGCCAGCGTTAAAATTAACGATAGCCCTAGAACAGGAAACCTATAGAAAAATGCTGCGTATTTTTGCATCGTCTAAATTTATATCACATGTTAAGGCATGAAGCAAATCAAAGCAGCTTTGCGGCTCTCTCTGCCAGCTTTGAGCGGGCTGTTTTGGTAAGGTTCAGATAGCAAAAAGCCTCTTCATTAATGAATCTGCTTATCAAATAAGCAAGCCCGTTGGAATGCGAATCAAGAAACGGATGATCCACCTGTTCAAGATCGCCGGTGAATACTATTTTGGTGCCCGAACCGCACCTTGTTATAATAGTTTTAATGTCTATAGGCCTCAATTGCTGAGCCTCATCCACTATGAAATAACGAGCCGGCAATGAACGCCCTCTGATATATGTTAAGGCTTCAACCTGCAAGATACCTGCATCGATTAAATACTGGTAGTTCTTATATTTTGAAGATACTGCAGCATTATCCTTCATCAGGCCACGAGGAGTATTTACTATAACCTCAAGGTTGTCAAATATCGGCTGCATCCACGGAGACAGCTTTTCTTTTATATCGCCCGGCAAAAAACCAATATCAACGCCTCCGAGCGGGATGGTAGGCCTTGCAACAAGCACCTGTTCATAAAGGGGAGATTTCTTGGTGGTTTGGTGTATGGCTGCTGCAAGCGCAAGCAGTGTTTTGCCTGTGCCTGCGGTGCCTGTAAGTGCGACAATCTCTATATCCGGATTAGTTAGGGCGTCAATGGCGCATTCCTGCTCTATGTTTTTAGGCGCTATGTTATCCAGAGTTTTGCCAGGCTTTATCTTTGTCTGTTTGTCCTCGCCTTGAATCCTGAAAATATCGCTGCCGTTCCTCATGTACCTTACAGAATGAATGCCATTGGGATAATCTGTGTTTTCAAGCACTCTGCCGTATTCTTTAAATATGGAGGTCTTGTCGTTCTTGTAATCTTGAGAAGGTATCCCAAGAGACTCTGCCTTTATTCTTACCGCCGTATCTTTAGAAACCATAACTACAGGCACATTGCGGTCACTCTTGAAAAGATTTAATGCTACAGAAACTATCCTGTTGTCCGGCGAGTGCTTCTGCAGCACAGACAATTTCTCATCCATCTCTATCCTTAATTTACCGCCTTTGCCGTTGGGAACCGGAACCCCTTTAGAAATGTTGACATGCTCTCCGTTCTCGCCCTCCCTCAAAGAGTCTATCAATTTAAGTGCATGGCGCGCAGAATATGGAATCTCTCCATGCCCCTTTTTCATCTCGTCCAGTTCCTCGATAACGCTTATAGGAATAACAATATCATTATCTTCAAACCTGAGAATGGATTCAGGATCATGAATCAAAACATTAGTATCAAGAACAAAAACCTTTTTCATCCCTTCACCTCGTCATATTATTTTATTTCCTGACGGTATAATTATAGCACTAAAAGGCATTATAAGCAGGCATTTGCAATATAGTCTGATAATCGTTATAATTATTCCAAAAATGTGTTTGCCGCTGAAGATAAATACAAATAGGGGGTAGCAATGAAGGACGAAGATATCATCGAAATCCTGAAAAAAGAAAACGAGCACTTCAAGAAGATCTACCTTGAGCACAGAGAACTAGACAGCCAGCTTGCAGAACTAGACAAAAAACATTACCTTTCGACAGATGAAGAGATGGAAAGAAAAAAGATGCAAAAAGAGAAGCTTCAGAAGAAAGACAAGATGGCCGAGTTCGTAAGGGACTACAAAAAACAACACCCTTAGACGGCTGCATCATTCCCTATCAGTTATAACCCATTAAAACCACGGGAGAACTATGACCATGCGAAGCAATACAATTAAATGCGGTATTGAGCGTGTTCCTCATCGCGCCCTGCTTTATGCGACAGGCATTCCTAAAACCGAGATGGACAAACCTTTTATTGGGGTAGCCACCAGTTTCACAGACATCATCCCAGGCCATATTGGGATGAAAGACCTTGAGAGGTTTATCGAAAAAGGCGTTCATACAGGCGGAGGATATCCATTCTTTTTCGGCGTGCCCGGAATATGCGACGGGATAGCCATGGGGCACAAAGGGATGCACTACTCTCTGGCATCAAGGGAACTGATAGCTGACATGATAGAAACCATTGCAGAAGCACACAGGCTCGATGGACTTGTGCTTCTGACCAACTGCGATAAAATAACCCCTGGGATGCTTATGGCAGCTGCACGCGTTAATATCCCATCTATAGTTGTGACCGCAGGCCCAATGCTTGCCGGCCACTACAAAGGGAAAAGACGCAACCTTACAAGCGATACATTTGAAGCGGTTGGAAAGTTTAAAAAAGGCCTTATAACTAAAGATGAACTTTCTGACCTAGAAATGTGCGCATGCCCCGGTGCAGGTTCATGTCAGGGCATGTACACAGCAAACACTATGGCTTGTATAACCGAGGCACTTGGCATGAGCATACCCGGATGCGCAACCTCTCCCGCTGTTATGGGACAAAAAAGACGCATCGCTTTCGAAAGCGGAAGGCTTATCACAGGTTTGGTAAAGAAAGATATCACTCCGAGAAAGATTATGACCGCTGCAGCCTTTAAAAATGCAATCACCGTTGACCTTGCCCTAGGAGGCTCGACCAATACTGTGCTTCACATCCCGGCCATCGCTCACGAAGCTGGGGTAAAATTGCCGATAGAAACATTTGACGAGTTGAGCAAGAAAACTCCTCACATAGCCAATATGATCCCGGGCGGCGAGCATTACATGGAAGACCTTGACTATGCAGGAGGAATTCCAGCAGTGTTGAGGCGACTGAGAAAACTGCTCGGCAAATCAAAAACAGTTTCTGGCCGAGACATCCTTGATATAGCTGACAAGGCATATATTGCTGATGAAGATATTATAAGGCCAGTAGAGAAGGCCTATCACAAACAAGGTGGCATAGCTATTTTAAAAGGCAACATAGCGCCTGACGGCGCAGTTGTCAAGCAGACTGCGGTAAGCAAAAGCATGATGAGCTTTGAAGGGAAAGCAAGAGTTTTTGACTCCGAAGAAGAAGGCATGAAGGCTATAATCAACGGAAAAATAAAATCGGGCGACGTAGTTGTTATAAGATATGAGGGACCAAAAGGTGGACCTGGAATGCGTGAAATGCTTTCGCCAACTGCAGCAATTGCCGGCATGGGTTTGAGCGAATCGGTAGCCCTCATTACTGACGGCAGATTCTCTGGCGGAACAAGAGGCCCATGCATAGGCCACATATCCCCCGAAGCCATGGAAGGCGGACCTATAGCGATCATCAAAGACGGTGACAAAATTTTGATTGACATCGCCAAAAGAAAAATAGACCTGAAACTTTCGGATGACGAAATAAAAAACAGGCTTTCTAAATGGAAACAGCCCTCCCCAAAAATCAAACACGGCTATCTTTCAAGGTATGCAAAGCTCGTTACATCTGCAGGAACCGGCGGAGTAATGAAGGTGTAAGGCGTGACCGACCTGAAAAATTCTCCGCCTGATGATGCATCCTGCCTGAGTGTTCATAATAAACAGGCAGTGGAGGAAAGCGGAAATCTTTTTAGACAGATGTTTGAGAAGCACAGCGCAATAATGATGGTAATAGAGCAGCGCTCAGGCCGAATTATTGACGCTAACCAAGCCGCATCCAAATTCTATGGGTATTCTATTGATCAGCTTCGGAATCTTAATATATCAAGCATAAATCAACTTGTGGGTGCAGATTCCCCGGCAATTGAATATTCTTCAGCCCGAGATAAAAACTCTTCTGTGTTTCTGCATCGCCTTTCAGATGGTTCGGTAAAAACGGTAGAGCTGCATTCAACGGCAATAGGAGATTCTGATAATCCGCTGTTGTATTCGATTGTTTTCGATATTACCGAACAGAAAAATACCATGAACGATCTTCATAAGCTTTCACAGGCTATCCGCCAAAGCTCTTCAACCGTTGTGATAACTGATGCAGATGGCAAAATAGAATACGTAAACCCGCAGTTCGAGAAGATTACCGGTTACTCAGCAGACGAGGCGTTGGGGCAAAATCCAAAGATTTTAAAATCAGGCGTTCATACTCCTGAGTTTTACAGCAATATGTGGACCACACTCAATTCAGGACAAGAATGGATTGGCGATGTCTGCAACCGGAAGAAAAATGGTGAATTGTACTGGGAGCGCGCATCCATAGCTCCTGTGCTTAATGAACAGGGCAAAGCCACTCATTACGTTGCGGTCAAGGATGACATAACCAAACGCAAACAAATGGAAAAGGAGCTTGTCGAGGCAAGGGACTCTGCCGAAGCTGCGAGCGTTGCCAAAAGCGAATTTTTGGCAAATATGAGCCACGAAATACGTACGCCCATGAATGGGGTAATAGGCATGACCGGCCTTTTGCTGGATACAGAGCTTAATGAAGAACAGCGGCGTTATGCGGATACTATACGCAGCAGCGGAGAAACACTTCTTGCTCTTATAAATGACATACTGGATTTTTCCAAGATAGAAGCTGGCAAGCTAGAACTTGAGAATCTGGATTTTGATTTGCGCTCTATGCTGGATGATTTCGCTGCAGCATTGGCTCTGCGTGCTCATGAAAAGGGGCTCGAGTTTATATGCGCTACTGCACCTGATTTGCCAACCTATCTTTGCGGCGACCCTGGCCGCCTGCGGCAAATACTAACTAATCTAGCAGGCAATGCGGTCAAGTTCACATCTAAGGGAGAAATTTCTGTGACTGCAAGCCTGGTATCAGAGAACGAATCTGAGGTGCTGGTGCGTTTTTCGGTTAAGGATACAGGAATAGGAATTCCTGCGGATAAACAGTCCAAATTATTCCAAAAGTTCAGCCAGGCAGATGCCTCAACCACACGCAAATATGGCGGCACAGGATTGGGGCTGGCTATTTCAAAGCAGCTTGCCGAGATCATGGGCGGAGAGGTTGGGATTAATAGTGAAGATGGACATGGTTCAGAATTCTGGTTCACTGCACGTCTTGGCAAACAAATCGATCAGCATCCTGTTTCGTTCCAATCGGATATCAGCGGGGCGCACGTACTTGTAGTTGATGACAATGCCACAAACCGCGAAATATTTAGGACCCAACTCAAAAGCCGAGGTGTCAGAGTTGAAGAGTGTTCAAGTGGTCCTGCTGCTCTCGCTGCACTTTACAATGCACGAGACTCAAAAGATACCTTTCAGGTAGCTATTTTAGACATGCAGATGCCGGGCATGGACGGAGTTGCATTGGCCCGGGCCATTAAATCTGATGGAACGCTTAACAATACTCGGCTTATGCTCATGACCTCTTTAGGAGGACAACGAGGAGATGCAAAACGCATGAAGGATGTAGGTTTTGCCGCGTACCTAAGCAAACCAGTCAGACAGTCAGATCTTTTTAACACTTTGGCCGTTGTTCTTTCAGGTACTCCTGTTGATAATTCAACACAACCCATAATTACTCGCCATATAATCCGCGAGATGCGTCGAGGTGCGGTTCGCATTCTCTTGGCAGAAGACAACATTACAAACCAACAGGTGGCAAAGGGCATACTGAAGAAACTGGGCTTCTTGAGGGTGGATCTTGTTGCAGACGGCGCTGAGGCTGTAAGCGCGCTTGAAGATCTGCCTTACGATTTAGTGCTGATGGATTGTCATATGCCTGAGATGGATGGCTATGAAGCCACGCGGAAAATACGCAATCCTGCATCAACTGTCATGAATCATAATATTCCGATTATTGCGATGACAGCAAATGCCATGCAAGGTGATCGTGAAAAGTGTCTTGAAGCAGGGATGAACGATTATGTATCCAAGCCTGTTTCTCCTAAGGCATTAGCTGATGCGCTCGAAAAATGGCTGCCGAAGGATCCAGATGAAGCAACAGAGCATTCAATTGAAAAGAGAGAAGATACCATAGTAAAAACAGCTGCTGTAGCTGCTGTAACAAAGACATCGGTTTTTGATATTGATAAGCTCTTAGAAAATCAAATGAACGATGAGGATTTGGCACTTAACATAGTCAAAGTCTTTCTGGAAGAGATTCCCAAGCATATCGAAAAATTAAGAGCTCATATTGCTACCGGGGACATTAAAAATATCATCAGAATGACCCACTCCATAAAGGGCGCATCGGCCGTTGTATTCTGCGAGGCTATGCGCTCATTAGCCTTTGAAATGGAACAGGCTTCAATTTCTGGCAACCTTGAAACTGTTGTTGCACGCCTTCCGGAACTGGATGCCCAGTTTGGTTTTGCTAAGACAGAAATAGAAAGATATCTTGCTGCCAAAAGAGTTCTGGTGTAACTCATTGGTCACAATTTAGTCGCAGTCCATGTTATACTAACTCGTAACTTATTGATATGCGGGCGTAACTCAGTGGTAGAGTGTCAGCTTCCCAAGCTGAAGGTCGCGGGTTCGAATCCCGTCGCCCGCTCTTTTAAAATCAAATAGTAAAAACATGCTAAACAACCTCCTAGAAAAAACATTGTCACTACGCGCAATTACCAAAGATGAAGCTGTTTTTATTAGCGAGCTGGGGGGGGCAAATGCATCTTCACTTTTTGCGGCTGCCGAAATAATACGTACTTCCTTTAAAAATAATATCATCGATCTATGCGCCATAATCAACGCGAAATCGGGAGCCTGCAGCGAAGACTGCTCATACTGCGCCCAGTCCTCTCGTTTTAAAACATCCTCCGCTGTTTATCCGCTTTTGAGCAAAACAGCCGTGCTCGAAAAAGCGCGTGAAGCAAAAGACAACCAAGTGAAGAGATTCTGCATCGTCACAAGCGGCCGTAAAGTTAACAAATCAGAGCTTAAACAGATAGCAGAGATGGTCGCTTCAATAAGGGAGATCGGACTTTTGCCCTGCTCCACATTAGGGCTGCTAGACAGAGATGAGCTTCAATGTTATAAGGGAAACGGACTGGAAAGGTATCATCACAACCTCGAAACATCAGAAAGATTTTTCCCTTCAATCTGCACAACACATACATACCGCGATAAACTTAAAACCGTAGAGGCAGCTAAATCAGCCGGACTCTCGGTCTGTTCAGGGGGGATATTCGGGCTCGGAGAAACTTGGAACGACAGAATAGAAATGGCCTTTGAGATAAAAAACCTTGAAGTCAATTCAGTTCCTATTAACTATTTAATGCCGGTCAAGGGAACTACACTTGAGGCAAACGCAGCATTAGAGCCGTTTGAGGCGCTGAAAATAATAAGCCTCTACAGGTTCCTCATGCCTAATAAAGAAATAAGGGTATGCGGCGGAAGAATTCAAACCCTAAAAGATATGCATAATTTAATATTCAAGGCCGGAGCAGATTCTGTTCTTACCGGGAATTATCTGACCACAACAGGAAGAACATTTGATGATGACCTTAAGCTCATCAATGAGCTCGGCCTGAATGTTTCGAGATAGTTTTCTTGACAATTATTCTGTTTTTTTTCTTCTTTCTGTAATCCAGAACATGCCATACCCTGAACAATCTGTCTAGTTTGTCCTTGTACGCCATGGCAATAAAAATAACTACAAGTGCCACGCCCACGAGTATAAAAAATCGCTGGTACTGCTGGTGGCGGATATAAGAGCCTCCAAGAGTCAACAGGATTGTGCCGAAAAGCCTGCCTGTTCCCCCTATAACAAGAAATTGAGCAGTTGATAAATGACCTAGTCCGAGTATATAGCACAAGTAATCCTTTGGAATGCCCGGAATCAAAAACAGCAGGAAAACAAGAAAAGCACCTTTGTGATGCAGCAGATAATCAAATCGCTTCATTACAGACTTATCAACAAACCTGTCAACAAAAGGGCGGCCAAAAGCGCGTGAAAGCGCAAAAGCTATATATGAGCCTATAGTCAGACCGATGGTAGAGAGTATTACTCCCAAAACAGGACCGTACAGAAAACCACCAAGAAGTCCCGTCGCCTCCCCAGGAATCGGCGCCGCCACAACCTGCGTAATCTGAAGCAAAATAAACCCTACAAATCCTATAGGGCCGAGTGAATCAATGAAATTCAACATTCTTTCTTTGCTCAGAAAGAACTGAATCAGGCCGGTCTTATAAAAAATAAACGAGGCAAGACAGAGCAGCAGAATTAAAATGACCGGCTTAAGCCATACACAGCTTTTACACTCTTTCTTATCTTCTGAGAATTTAATCTTCCTTTACCCCTCTCAAGTTAATGCCCTTCTATTTTTTCTCTACACGTTCCATAAAATGCTTTATGATGTCGATAGGCACCGGAAAAATAATGGTCGAATTCTTCTCTGTAGCAATTTCGGTAAGCGTCTGCAGGAATCGGAGCTGAAGAGTAGCAGGCTCTGAGGAGATTATCTTTGCAGCGTCAGCAAGCTTTTGCGAGGCCTGAAACTCTCCTTCTGCATGTATAATCTTGGCACGCCGTTCACGCTCTGCTTCGGCCTGCTTGGCTATTGCACGCAGCATCTCCGGCGGCAGATCCACATTCTTCACCTCAACCGCAGAGACCTTTACTCCCCAAGGCTCGGTCTGAATATCGATCACTTTCTGCAGTTCCGCGTTAAGCTCATCCCTCTTTGCGAGCAGGTCATCAAGCTGGCTCTGACCAAGAATGCTGCGCAGCGTGGTCTGTGCTATCTGCGACGTAGCATAGTAAAAGTCCTCGACCTCGGTAATAGCCTTTATGGGGTCAATTGGCCTAAAGTAGATTACAGCATTTACCTTAACCGTTATGTTGTCCTTTGTGATAATGTCCTGCGGCGGCACGTCCATAGTAACCGTACGCAAGCTAACCTTTACCAGCTTATCTATAATCGGCCATATTAGCACAAGGCCCGGCCCCCTTATAGGAATTACTCTGCCGAGCCTGAAGACAACACCTCGCTCGTATTCCTTCAGAATCTTTATCGCGCTCGAAAGAATATAAAACACCATAAAAACAACAAACAAAAGGCTCATTGAGGCTGATCCAAGCATAACTATACCCCCTCTTAACTAGAATGTCTTAAATTATACACAATGATTGACAAAAAAATACGATATCCATTAAATTTTATAAAGCAAAAGTGACAATCCCCGATAAGATACATATATGAAAGTTACGGCAGAGATGCATTCTCAGGTGTTTTTGGCAAACCTTGCGGCTGGAAAAGGACTGCTCCCATCCGGCAAGTCTGAGTTGAAATCTGCCCAAAATGCACGCATAGAATCTCTTGAAAAAATACAGCGTACTGTCATAAGCCATGAACTTGCCCATATGGCACCCGGATCAGCTCACAATGCAACCGCCAGTTACGAATATATGAAGGGCCCCGACGGTACAAACTTTGTAATTGCGGGTGGAGTATCGATAGATATGGGCTCATCAGGTCCTCCAGAAAAAGTAATCGACGACATGGAAAAAGTTAAAAGAGCGGCTCTTTCCCCTGCAACCCCCTCGTTTCAGGATTTCGTTGTAGCAGGACGGGCAATCGCCATTGCGAATTACGAGAAGTCCCAACAGGCCATAAAAGAGTTTCTTGAAACCCGGGTCAGCGATTCAGAAGCGCTTTCTGTTTTCTCTTAAAATCCTCAGGCAACAAAAAACAGTGATGGCTGATAAGAGAATAAGATATAAGATTCTGCGCTCATACCGAATAGTTTTTCGACAGCTTCTTTGTATAGTGTCATCTGGAACGAATAATGTTTTTTCAGCTCCGGTATTTCTTTGTCAGACACAGGATACGTTTTATAGTCGTAAATAAACGCCTTTCCATCCCTTATTATAATCCTGTCTATTCTGCCGTTATACACAGCCTTGCCTTTTTCGAGAACAAATGGAAGCTCTGAGTAGGAATTCTCTTTTGGCAGCACTATTTCAGAGAAATAAGGAGATGCTTTAATTTTCTCGATTTCTACATTCAAAACACCGCTCAGTCTAGCAAATAAAAAATCAGAGCGCACCTCTCTTCTCAAAATCAGCAGCGCCTTTTTTGAGAAATATTTAGGATTTATCATTCCTTTTGAAGCACCTTCGAAAACTTTGTGCAAAACCTTTCCGAGAGTTATCCAGTCATCACCGTGCTTCTTATGCATTCTGTCAACCTCTTCGGTAACATCCATAAAGCTGAGTCTTGGTTTGTAATCTAAAGGCTCAATATGAATTATTCTCCGCTGTCCCGCACCAATCTTTGCGTATCTTGAGGGAGCGCTTTTGTGAAACTCTGATGGCTGTTCAACCTGCGTTTCGACAGCACTGTCAGGACTAATGTAGTTGAACGCAAAAGGCAGCTCTTCATCACTCAATCTTTCTTTTCCTATGCCAAGTTCGAATACATCAAAAAGATATGCAAGTCTGCCGGAAGGTTTTTTATTCAAAACCCCTGACATGCAAAGACAGTCCATGGCCCTTGTAGCTGCAACATAGAAAAGCCTTTTGTCCTCATCCTCTGTTTTCTCTCTCTGCTTTTGAAAAAGAGTCATCTCTTTTCTGGCAGCCGAATCTTCTTCATGCTCAAACCAGTAGCCGTCTTCTCTTTCTTCCATAGCAACGGTATTAGAGAATCCTTTCTGCTTTTCATCAAGACAGGTAAAAAACACTATCGGAAACTGAAGACCTTTCGAGGCATGTATTGTCATTATTTTTACAGCGTCCATGCCTTCTGTGTTAACATTGGCTTTGCCCTCATCAGAATAATCAGAAGCCTTCATCAGCTTCTCTTTTATCTCTGTCCCGGAGCAGCCCGCATCTTCAAAGCCTTCGACAAGTCTCAAAAATTTCTTTACATTCAGATACCGCTGCTTCTCATGCAGATAGCCCCATAATCTTGATTCTACCAATATATCCTCAATTAGAAGAGAGTAGCCCTTGGTTCTGGAACCGTCAATCCATCTCTTAACCGTCACAGCAGCTTCAACAAGCCTGTTATCCTCGGTGGCTGCCCATAGAGTCTTCTGTCTTGGATTTGATGGGCTGTAACTGCCTGCAAGAGCTTGAAGCGCAGAATAAATAACCCCTACTCCAGAATTATTCGCTCCCACACTCCTGACAAGCGCAAGAATTGAGTCATATCTAATCGAAAAAAGAGGTGAACGCAGGACACTGAAAAGACTGTAATCGTCAAGAGGGTCTATTATCGAAAATAAAAGATCCTTAAGAAGAGCCACTTCAGGAGTATTGTAAAAACCGATTCCTTTGACAACTACAAACGGGATCTGGTTTTGGCTTATAGAGCTTGGATTAAGAAAACAGAGCACAAGTGGGCCAAACAGTGATTGCAGCGGGATCTGGTTTTGGCTTAGAGCATCTTCAAAAAGCCCTAGATGAGTCCTGCTTCTGAGAAGTATCGTCATATCACCGAATGAACATTCCCTTAGTTTGTCCCTGTCATAAACAAGTTTTTTCCGTACCATATCTTTTATCTTTAAGGCTACATGAAACGCTTCTGAACGCCTGTCATCCCTCGAAACCCCGCTGCCTTCAATTACGCTCAAACTTACATCACCCAATCCTGTTCTTACAGCATCAAAAGGGGAATACTCAACTCTCATTCCGTCATATAAGCCCTTGGGCATAAGTTTCTCAAAAAAAGTATTTATAAAATTTACGACTGCAGGAAGACTGCGGTAATTCTCTTTAACCTCCACAAAATGATATTCAGCGCCGAGCCACTCTGACAGGCTGTTCCGTGCATTCCTGAAAATACTGACATCAGCCCCCCTGAATGAATATATAGACTGCTTGTCGTCTCCGACCAGAAATATGGTGGGTTTGATGCCAGATTCCCTCTTTGCCCCCTGCCCTGCCCGCCACTCCTCTGTAAGCTTATATACAATTTTCCATTGAAGAGAGCTGGTGTCCTGAAATTCATCGACAAGAATATGGTCGGTATGCTCGTCAAATGAATAGAGGACATTAAGCCACTCCGGATTTTGAGATATGGCATCATAGGCCGCAAGTTCAAGGTCGTTGTAATCTAGCAGGTGCCGCTGCCGCTTTTTCTTTGTATAGTTTTCAAGGCATCCCCTGTAAAGCTTCAACAGCATTTCGATCCCGCTGCAATCACTGTTTGGCCCACTTGTGCTCTGTTTTCTTAATCCAAGCTCTATAAGCGGTCTTTGAGAATGAAGCTCTTCGAGCTGTTTGTAAAGTCTGCCCCAGCCCTTGATTCCCTTATCTCTGAGCGCCTGCAAAAAGAGCCGTTCTTCGGACCTGCCGTCCTCGATAAGGGTTTCATAGACAGAATCATTCCAAAGGTTGTCTGAGTCAAAACTGTCCATGACCTTGACGGCAGGGTCCATACCGAGTTCCAGACAAAAACGTTTAAGCAGTTTAAGACAAAAGGCATGTATAGTAGATATCCTCATCTTGGGCATCTTGGCCCGCACCGCATCGAACATTGCTGGATCATCTTTTTGCAGGATATTAAGGATTCTCTCCTTCATCTCTGCAGCCGCCTTTTCGGTAAAAGTTATCGCCAGAATGCGCTCAACACCAGAACCGTGTTTAAGCAAAGCTATATACCTTCTCGCCAGCTTCTCGGTCTTGCCCGAACCAGCAGGCGAAGAGATCATAACGCTCTTAGATATATCGAGGTAATTCTCGACCATTTCTATTTTTGCGCAGGCTTAATCTGAGAAAGCCTCTCTTTTGCCCTCCGCGCATAATCACTGTCAGGATGCTTCTTCAAAATCTCTTCGTAAAGTTTGACCGCATGCTCCTTATTGTTCTGAAGCTCCTCAAACTTTGCTGTTTCAAAAAGCTGTGCAGCATTGTCCCCGCAGCCAAACAAGCACAATATAAAAACTGTGCATAACATAATCAACGCTCTTTTCATATTTTCACCTCCGAATTTGATTTATAGTCTTCCTTCCTGTTTGAGTCTCTTGATTAAAGCGTTTATCTTAGGCATCGCCTCTGACGCCGCCTTTTCTCCCTCTAAAATCGCTTCATGCCGCTTGTCGAAATCAGCAGATCCTATATAACCGACTTTGGGCTTTATAACAATATCTGCCTTGGCGAGCTGAACCGCAGCAATCTTCGAATACATAATATTTATGGATTGAAGAATATTTTCGAGCGTACCCTGCGGCTGGGAACTGTCAACATCTCCTGATATGTCAACCGCAATAACAAAATCAGCCCCGTATTTTCGCGCTGCATCAACCGCAACAGGACTTACAACCCCTCCGTCAACATACATCTTGCCCCCTGATTTAACAGGCCTGAAAACGCCCGGAATAGAGCAGCTAGAGCGCACAGCAATGCCTGCGTTGCCCTGACCAAAGATAGTCTCCTGTCCGTTCTGAATATTGGTGGCAACCGCATAAAACGGCGTTCTGAACTTTTCCATAGGCGTATTTTTAACCATTCTGTTTATGTACTCCTCAAGCTTTTCGCCTTTTATAAAGCCGTTGTCCGGAATTGTTAAATCCGCAACATCACTTTTCTCTAAAGATAACGCTATTTTCTGCAGCTGAAAAGCATTAAAGCCGTAAGCGTACAGGCTGCCTACAAAACTTCCTGCGCTGGTTCCTACGACCATATGCACAGGAACCTTGTTCATCTCAAGAATCTTAAAAACCCCTATATGCGCGAAACCCTTTGAAGCGCCTGCGCCGAGCACCACCGCAATCTTGGCGGGCTGCTGCTGAGGCTGCACAGACTCCTTCTGCACGCAGGACATCGCGAACATAACAACTAAAACCAAAAGCAAAAAAGTTTTTCTTCTCATCATATCCTCCATTTATTGCTGTATATAGGGGCAGAACGGATTTTCTGGGCACCGTCTGCAGTTGTATTCATTGATAGGGTTTGCGGCAAAATCTCCTGCCCTCATAAGTTCAATCGTCTCTTCAAGAAATCCGAGCGATGCAATTATGAGATTATCCATAGGATTGCCGGATGCCCCATCACTCTTTTTTCTCCTCCCTGATGGACACCATTTGATGCTTATATCCTTGAGCGAATAAATACCTACTCTGTTTACCTTGTATCCCTGACTTTTCATTATGGCGGCATAAAGAAAGAGCTGCAAATTTTGCGTACCCTTTTCAACCTGCGAACAGGTAATATCAGCAACGCCGGTCTTATAATCTATAATCTGAACACTATCGCCAATCCGGTCAAAACGGTCTATCTTTCCTTTCAGCCTTATGCCTTTCATCGGCTCACCCGTTATGGTTCTCTCTACTTCACTAGTAGAATATCCGCTGTTCCTGATTTCAAGCTCCTTATCGTAAATGACCGGAATGGTTTCCATAAAAGTATCCGCGACAATATCTCTCCAGTAGGGCTGGACCTTTTTGTCTCTCAATTCCTCATCAATAATGCCCCGTGCTTTTTCGATAAATGTGTTGAGGTCAGGAAGCGGCTCTTTTATCAGACGCTCCATTATCCTGTGCGCGAGCAAACCCAAAGTTAAGGCCTCAAGCCCATATTCCTTTACGCTCAAAGGCTCTGCCCCGATTGCCTTTCGCACAAAGAATAGCCGGGGACAGTTTCTGTACGCATCAATATCCGTAACCCGCAGAATCGCATTTTTTGCAGATGAGGCATAAGCCTGAGAATTTATTTCCCTGTAATGTCCTGTTAGTGATTTTTTTTCGGATGACATCATAAGTTCCGAAGGGGAATATATTCCGGGCAGACGCCTTGGAACATGTTCACCCCCGAATAAAAACGGCGACGGCAAAAACATATCATCGCCCTCCATTGCAGGATACGACAGGCTGACATGAGGTGAGCATTTCAAAATCCTTTGAAACATGAACTGCTGCAACTCAATATGCTTGTCCATATAGAGCAAGCCAGCCTTTTTTCTGGCACTGTCTGGAAGAATGTATTCGGCAGCGCCATGGGCAGGCATGTCCGATTCGGTAAGCCCTCCGACAAAAAGATATTCGGGCGACAGCGCAAGCGCCTCGGCCATTCCGCATATTTTTACTCCCGAAGATTCCTTATGAATTTCCTGATTCATAAGAAGATGGCGCAACACCTCGCTGAATCCTGCAATATCAATTTTTATGGGAGACATCTCTCCTATAAAAATAAGTTTTTCAAAAACACCTTCGATAATCTCTACAATCTTGCCTCTCTTTTCAAAATCCTCCACTGAAGGGAACCCAAGCAAAGAGAGACATTTTTTTAAGGCCATAGCAAACTCTGTCAACCTTGCTCCGTTTTTCAAGATTTCGAGCGGCGCCAGCAGGTCAAAAACAAAGTTCAGGTCTTTCTCAAAAGAGCTTGCATCTTGAATGGCCAAGATATCAACCGTCTCTCCGCCTTGAACCGCAAAATCGAGCCATGAATCCTTTCCGGAAACAACGCCCGACATAACAGACAAGGACGGCATCCATCTTCTCAGGGTTTCGGGAGTTCTTCCAAAATACGGCGATGCCATGAATGATGTAAAAAGATTGCGTGAATAGTTGTCTGCGATAGAATCAACAAGACTTAGGAGGTCCGAAAATGCCCGCAACCACAGAAAAGACGGCGCATCAGGCATATCAAGAGGTATTCCATAACGCCTGAATACGCGGTTCAGCATGCTTCCGTATTTTTGCAGATCAGGAAATGTGACCGCGATTTTTTCGAGCTCTCTCGATTGGCCAGACACAAAAAGCGATTTTATCGCCTTGGCTATTTCTTCAATCTCCTCCTCCATGTCAGAATAAGAGTGGTAGGCGAGCTTGTCCTGACTGTCTTCGTCCTCCAGAAAAATCTTCTCGGTCTCAAAATCCGCATCGAGAAAGGTTTCAAAATCTGCAGTCAACTGTCGGTGCTCAGTATGATAAGGAATCAGGACAAGCGTTGTATTGAAGCTTGAAATGATTTTCTTAAGGAATGATTTCTCTGAATTTCTGAGGTCAAAGAAGCCATCAAGGATAAGGGTTTTATTATTTGAGTTTTCTATTTTGGGCAGAAGTTCCTCGTGTCTTATTATCAGGTCGTCGTCATCTATCAATCCGTTATAACTCAGAAAATCAGAATACCTCGCCCAAAGGTCTAAAGCGTCCCCAACCCCCTTCAAAACCGGATCCGCAATATCCAGCGAATGCATCTGTTCAAAAAGCATAGCTTTTACGGTCACCGGTTTTTCGCACAAAAAAACATGTCTTATGTCAGAAATAAAATCTGCGGTAAGACATGAAAACCCGAGGCTTTGTGAACTTACTGCAGAAAGAATTACAGGCACTAACTCCCTTCCCACAACCCTCTTGTCTCCCTCAAAATCGAACAGTCCCTTGGCATACTGGATAATAGTGTTCATGCGCGGAGGGGCATAGCAGGATTCGGCATACAGTTCATTTATGATTATATGAAAAGTCTTTCTCGCTGTGTTGAGCAATGCAGACTCAGCAGCAAGGTAAAGCATTCCGGAATAATCTTTAGGATTTTTTATATCCTTAACAGCTTTCCTTAACAACATCTCGGTCCCCCCCCTGAACGAAGGCGGAACAAAAAATATCTTGACCATCTGAAATTATACGGTCTAAAAATGCGTTTATGCAAAAAGGTTTAGAATGATTTAAAATAGTTGAACTTTAGACGGAGGGGCTACATGATAACAGGAAAAACACTTTTGAGCGTGGAGCAGATAAATAAAAGGGTTGCTGAGCTTGCCAATAATATTTCGAGCGACTACAGAGGCAAAGAAATTGTGGCGGTCGGGATTCTAAAAGGCGCCTTCATGTTTTACGCTGACTTAATCAGGGCTCTCTCAGTCTCGGTGAAAGTTGATTTTATCGTGTCTTCAAGCTACCTGAAGAGCAGCTCCACAGGGGATGTCAAGGTGCATTATGATATCAAGGAAGACATTGCGGGAAAACATATCCTTTTAATAGATGACATTGCAGACACTGGCATATCGCTAAACCACATACGCGAAAGAGTTCTGTCACAAAGCCCCGAAAGCCTTAAGATATGCGTTTTCTTGGACAAAAAAGAGCGGCGGCTTGTGGATGTGCCGATTGACTATGTGGGCTTCGACATCCCGAACGAATTTGTGGTCGGCTACGGGCTCGACTACAACAGCAACTTCAGAAACCTGCCGTATATAGCGGTATTTAAAAAAGAGATGTAGTTTAATCTAGGGAAGTTCCATCCCTCAGGTCCTCGTAAAGCTTCCTCAGATTAGGCATCTCTTTAGCAGCCATCGCCTTCATGCCGCTTCTCGGATGCTCATTCAGAATTCCGGTGATCATGTATGGGATGTGGTATCCCCATTCGACTTCGGCTTTTAAAGAAATGAATAACTCCTGAATGACCTCCAAAATAGGCCTCATGTCAAATTTAGGATTTCTCAGAAAACTCATAAGCAGTTCGAGAGGGCAATTGCCTGCGCCCCTTCCCATTCCATAGATAGTGGCATCAATGCGGTTAATGCCTGCTATGATCGCCTCAATCGTATTGGCAAAAGCAAGCTGCTGGTTATTGTGTGCATGAATGCCGAGTTCTTTTCCGGGCATCGCCTCAAAATATTTTTTTGCAAGAAAATGGATCTGCTCAGAATACATGGCTCCGAAGCTGTCAACAAGATATATGACAGGCACGCTGCTTTTTGAAAGATCATTTAGCGCCTCATCCAGATCCCTCTCGATAACCTTCGACACAGCCATAAGATTTATAGTCACTTCATATCCCTTATCCTGACAGAGATGCGCCAAGCTGACAGCCTTATCCGTCTCGTGCGCATAGCAAGCAACCCTGATCATATCAAGCACACTGTCACTTTTCGGAGAGATATCGCAAGAGTCAATCCTTCCGATATCAGCCATTGCAGAAAGCTTCATTTCGCCTTTATTGTCCCCTATAACCCGCTTAATATCGTCTTCTGTGCAGAACTTCCATGCACCATGCTCAATACGGCAAAAATATTTCTCGGATGATTTATAGCCAATCTCCATATAATCTATGCCGGCAAGCGTAAGCGCCTGAAAAACCTTGCCCACAAAATCATCACTGAACTGCCATTTATTTATCAGTCCCCCGTCGCGGACAGTGCAGTCCAAAACCTTTATCTGTGGTCGAAACATAGTGATTCCTCCTATACAATACAAATTGATTTTAAATTAGACAGAATTTTAATAATACAAAATTTGATATGGTTTGTGATACAGGAACAGGCCAATAAAAAGTGAGTTGATCTTTTTTTAAACACACCCAAGATAAGGCTGTCTCTCTTCCGTTCAGGGCTGCGTTTTGACATTTCTAAATGCTCATTACGCTACCATCTCTATGATGTCTTTATTTATAAGATATACGACCCTATAGTTTTCTTAAACACCAGCACAGCGTTCACCCCTCCAAACCCAAATGAATTCGACACAGCAAATTCAGAATCGCTTTTAGCCAATCGAGTTGTAAGATTTATAGAACACAGAGCGTCCTGTCCTTTAACATTAACAGTAGCAGGAATTACACCTTCATAAAGACTCATGGCTGTACATGCTGATTCAAATGCGCCAGAGGCAGCCAACATATGACCGGTCATAGACTTCAGCGCAGTAACCGGGATTTTGGGGCCGAATACAGCGTTAATTGCCTTAGATTCGGACAGGTCGCCTAACACCGTTGAGGTACCGTGGGCATTTACATGGCCAATGTATTCTTTGTGAATTCCTGCATCCGAGAGTGCCTGCTTTATCGCTGATGCTTCTCCATCAACATCAGGTTTAGTTATATGAAAAGCGTCGTTTATGGCCGAATAACCTGATACCTCTGCATAAATCCGTGCACCTCTCTGCCTTGCGGCTTCGTATTCTTCAAGTACTACTATGCATGCCCCTTCAGCCAAAACAAAGCCGTCCCTGTTTTTGTCGAATGGCTTACTTGCTAAATTATCACTGCCTTTGGATAAAGCGCCTGATACACCGTACCCCTCAAAGCAAAGCCTGCATAACGGAGCTTCTGTTCCTCCTGCCAGAACAATCTTGGAATAGCCATGTTTAATACGCCTGAAGGCTTCACCTATAGCATTTGCGCCTGACGCACAGGCATTAGAGATTCCTATGCATTCACCTTTAATACTATTTTTTTGGGCTATAAATGAGGCTGCCATGCTTATTGTTGATGAAGGCATCAAATAGGGAGAAACTGAAGGTTTGGCATTTTTAAAAAGCATTTTTCGCATCTCTTTTTCAAGGGCGGTTATCCCTCCGCGGCTTGAACCAACAATTACTCCTGCATTTGAAAGCATAGTTTCTATTAATCCGGCATCTGCAATCGCCATAGATGCAGCAGCAGCTGCATACTGAATAAAAGGGTCTAAACGAATAATCTCTTTTGGATTTAAAAAAAGCTCTGGGATAAACCCCTTTATCTCTCCCGCAAGGGTCCAAGGTAGTCCGGACGTATCCAACCTGTTCAGACGGCCTACGCCTTGGAACCCTTGTTTTACACCGGTCCATGATGTTCTAAAATCATTGCCTAGCGGTGTAACAGCCCCTATTCCTGTAATCGCAACCCTATTCATAACTTTTAATATACTAACACAAGAAGATTCAATGCAAAAAAAATATCGTTTTTCGTTGTAAATAGAATGCACTTATATTAGAATAGATAGGTTATGAACAAGGAATTTAAAGATAAAAGAGAGACGCTCGGATTAAGCATTGCAGAAGTCTCGAAACTAACCAGGATTAAGACAAGCTACCTTGCTTCTATAGAAGCGGCTGACTTTGATAAACTGCCTGTTGAGGTTTACTCAAAGGGATACATCCGAGAATACGCAAAATTTCTCGATATTCCGGCTGATACGGTGATATCAAAATACGACGATTATCTAGAGATAAAGCGAGGGGGCAAGAAAAAAGAAATTGAGCCAAAGAGTGATTTAAAAAATACTGCACCTCCGGTCCCCAAACAAGATCAAAACAAAGAAACTTACCACACCACAGGAATACCAGTTTATACATCCAAACAGCCTAAAAACACAGCCTATCGCTCTATATTAATAGTTCCATTTTTATTCAGCGTAGTCATATCTTATTTCTATCTTTTCGATGAAAAAGAGCCTGAGATGCCTCTTAATAAAAATCAAACTACTGCTGTACAAGCTCCGGTTATAGCTCAACAGCAGGAAGCTCCAGCTTCGTCCGAACAGAATTCGGCTAACGTCAATTCAGCTCCTGCTGTTGTTACTCAAACATCGAATCCCATACAAAAAGCACAAACTCTCACCGACAACAACACAAAAAAAGATAAGCCTGCTGCTGCAACCCAAAAAAAACATACTATTGAGATAACCGCTACCAATGACGTATGGATCCTTGTAATACGCGACGGAGCTGAAAAAGACTCAATGATGATGAAGCCTGGAGAAAAACAGAGTTATTCAGCCGATAAATCTTTTTTCCTTAAAATAGGAAATGCTGCCGGAGTTAAGTTGATATACAATGGAAAGGCTTTGGATAACTTAGGCAGCAGCGGACAGGTAGTAAGCCTCATTCTTCCTCAACCCGCAAATCAAGGCGGCTCATCAACATCATCGGCAGCCACAATTCCTGTCAATTAAACCGGGGGAATTACTATCCCCATGAAAGTCGGCACCTTAAGCGATTACATAAATCCTAAAACAGTTGTTCTATTTTTTCTTCAGTTCATTCTTGTTATAGCCCTTCTTGGATATCAGTCATGGCAGAATTCGAGTGTAGAGTGCATAAAATGCCACTCAGACAAAGGCAAACTAACAGAGTTGGGATTTCCAGATCTTTATGTGAATCCTCAAGCGGCCGAAAAAGAAAGCAGGCATCCGAATGTTAAATGCCATGAATGCCATTTGGGAGACGGCCGGGCAAAGGATGCTGCAAAAGCTCACAAAGGAATGCTTTCGGCTCTTATGCTTGGTGAAAACGGAAATATACTAGACAGAAAAAAAGTTTATCCGCATGCGCTCTTGCCATCAGGCATCGACAGAATAAGAATGATGCTGCCTAAGACAGAGAATGGAGGCGAACTTGAACCATCTCCGGAAGTAAGGACAGTTCTATGGCATGACAGAAACCGTGATACCTTCAATTTTGATCCAGAAATTGCGGCAAAGACCTGCGGAAAAGCAAACTGCCATCCGGAGCAGCTCAAGCAGTTCAAAACCACTATAATGGCTACAAACTTCAGGCAGCGCACCATGAGGACATGGCTTGAACCATACGGTCCACACAACTGCGGCCCATCCTTTGCCGATATTGCTCCTCCAGAAATTTTGCACAATTCGAATTTCTCGTTCAAAAACACAGAGGACATAGCACGGGACCTCAATGTTCCTTTTTCAAAAAAACAGGCATCACATAAACAAAGGTTCTGTAATGCATGTCATGCCGGATGCCTGGATTGCCACTACGAGCCGAACAGAGAAAAAGGTGTGCATAATTTTACAGCAAAACCTTCCTCCGAAAGCTGCGGCGGATATGGCCGGGGCACCAGCATCTGCCATCCCGGTGCAATGCAGAGCAGACGTGGCGAAACATACATGGGTGAAGACTATTCTATTCCAACAGGTATGAAGCCGGACGTTCATTATACAAAGAAAATACATTGCGTTGACTGCCACACTACAGGTCCGAAAGGAATGGGAGACATGCAGAGAAAGGCTAACTGCCAGGACTGCCATATTGAGATAGAGGAAGCTCATGCGAAAAGCATACATAAAAAACTGGATTGTGCTTCATGCCATATAAGCGAGTTGAGAGGATATCAGATTACCGTATGGGGGCCCGGAAAGATTGCTGGAGAGGAAAACCCGTTTAAAAAGTATTCGCTTTACTACGGCATTCAGTCTCCTCCCATAATAATGAAAGACCAAAAAGAAATCTGGATGCCTGTGAAGGTATGGCCTCACGCAGCAGGGAATATAAAGCCTGAGGTTAAGCCCTCCGAAAAAATTATGTTCAGGTGGCCAAACGGAGAGACGAGAGATGCATACTACGTAATAGGAACTCAAAAATCCGGCACAAACAATAACCATCTGCTCTGGCTCGAAATAGAACAGGCAGCGCATCCTTACGGAAAAGCGCGCAACTGCGACAGCTGCCACAAAGAGAAACAGATTACGGTTTCCAGCTGGGAATTCATGGACGACCAAGGAGCAGAGCCATTTAAAGGCGGCCACAAAATCATCGCTGACAAAGAAGGATTACGAATAGCGGACATAAAAAACACCACACTGATAAAACCTCTTAAAGGCTACAAGATTGATGACTTCGCTTCATGGCTGTCGTTTAAAGATAAATGGCATGCGCCCGGAGATTTTTCGATACCCTCAGAAAAGGGGAAATATGCAAAATATCTTGCAATCTCAAAAAAGGTTGACTCCAAAATTGAGAAAATGGAACACTTCATCAAAAATTCGGACAAAAAAACAAAAAAGCGCTTTAAAGAAATTAAAGGCGCTGCGCTGCACAATCAGGACATTGAACTAAAAGCCCTAGACGTAATTGATGCCGGAAGATAGCATCATGGCAGATGTCATTATTATCGGCGCTGGAGCAGCAGGGCTTATATGCGCTATAGAGGCAGGAAAACGCAACCGGTCAATTCTTGTTCTTGACCATTCAGGGACTGCAGGGACAAAAATAAGAGTATCCGGAGGGGGCAGATGTAATTTTACAAACATCAACATGGATCACACCCATTATCTTTCGAACAATCCTCATTTCTGCAAATCAGCGCTTGCGCGTTTTAGTCCGCATGATTTTATAGAAATGCTTGATAAACATGGCATCGAATATTATGAAAAAGAAGCAGGTCAGATGTTCTGCAAAAAAAGTTCCAAAGAAATTCTGGTAATGCTTAAGAGCGAATGCAAAGAGTACGGGGTTAAAATGATTCTAAATTGCAGAATTGAAAGCGCAAAAAAGAAAAAGCAGTTTGCTATCACGACGGATAAAGGCATCTTCGAATCAGAATCTCTGGTAATCGCTACAGGAGGGCTTTCTTACCCTAATCTTGGCGCCACAGACATAGGACACAGATTAGCCCGTCAGTTTGGTCTCAATGTCACCCCATTGAGACCGGCCCTTACCCCCATTAAATTCAGCAAGCCTGACAGGAAGGCGTTCGGAGAACTCAGCGGCATCTCTATTACCGCGATAGTCAGCTGCAATGACGTTCATTTCAGAGGAGATATATTGTTCACTCACCGCGGATTGAGCGGCCCTGCAATACTTCAGTCATCCTCTTACTGGAACAAGGGAGATACCATTTCTATCAATCTGCTGCCCGGCATGGATGCATATGAATTCCTTATTTCAAAACGTAAAAGCAGAACCGAAATGAAAAACCTGCTCTCAGGACATCTGCCGTCCAGGTTTGCAGAAAAATGGTGCGAAATGAATATGAAGTCAAAACCCCTTTGCCAATATAATGAAAAAGAACTAAGGCAAGCAGCATACAAGTTGAACAATTGGGAGATAGCACCTGAGGGCGTTGATGGCTATAAGGCAGCAGAAGTTACGCGTGGAGGTGTTGATACTGATGAGTTGTCATCACAAACAATGGAGGCAAAAAAAGCACATGGATTGTATTTCGCTGGAGAGGTAGTTGATGTGATAGGACAGCTGGGAGGGTATAATCTTCACTGGGCATGGGCCTCCGGTTTTGTTGCCGGACAATATGTATAACCTTGCAATAATTTTTTGAGTTTCCAGCAAAAAATTGACTAATTCAATACTTTCATGCTATTGTAAATACAGAATTTCAGAAGTTTTTGCAGTTATGAGGGCACAAAGACTTTTCGACTTTGTGGCCTTTTTTATTTGAAGGGAGACTAATGGTAAACAGACAGAATCATGCGGTGAAGATGGAATTAAAGAGGCAGAACAATGTGGCTGCCGGATTGGTATCTGAACGCTTTCCTTCAGTTTCGGGTATTGTTATCAATATGACTTACTACAGGCAGACAGCAAATCCGGTGCTGATGAAGAGGACCGTAAATATATTCCCTACATCCTATGCTTTTTTCAAAATGGATTGTATGATAAAAGGCTGTGAAGGCGGAGGCTTTGATCTGTCTTCAGTTGTTGCCAACATGGTAAAGGAACATAAGAAGTTAAAAAAGGGAAATTTCGTCTGCAAAGGCAAGATCGATTCAATAGCCTCAAACCATGCACATATTGAATATGAAGCTGTTATTCAGTACCGCAGAGGGAAAAACGGCTCAGCATAAACTGATTTCTGAAGGAAATCAGACATTGAATCTGAAGTTTATAATATCTCCGTCTTTGACTTCGTAAGTCTTTCCCTCAAGCCTCAGCAAACCTTTATCCCGTGCGCCTGACATAGAACCGCAGGCGATAAAATCTTCGTAGCCAACCAACTCAGCACGAATAAATCCTCGTTCGATATCAGAATGTATCTTGCCTGCCGCGTTCTGGGCGTTTAATCCTTTTCTTATCGTCCAAGCCCTCACCTCATCTTCGCCCGAAGTAAGGAACGAGATGAGGCCGAGCAGATCGTAGCTTAAATGAATAAGCCTGTTAAGCGCAGGCTCCTCTATGCCGAGGTCCTCAAGAAAAACCTTAGCCTCTTCAGCAGAAAGCTGGGCTATCTCCATCTCTATTTTTCCGCAGAGAGCCACCACTTTAGTCGTTTCACCTATTCCTTTATCCTGCACATATTTTTCGACCTGAGCATGCAAGTCTTTCAGTTTACCGCTTTGAAGATCGCCCTCTTCAGCATTCAGAACAATAACCTCAGGCTTTGTAGAAACAAACTGAAGTGGTTTCATCAACTTCTGCTCCTCATCGTTAAACTCCACATTCCTAAGCGGTATCTCTTTTTCTAGCGCGTCTTTGCATTTAGTCAAAAGTTTTCTTTCGGTCTCACTCTGTTTCTTGCCTTTCTTGGCAGCCTCATCCATACGAGAGAGCCTCTTTTCGACAAATTCGAGATCGCCGAAAATAAGCTCAAGTTCTAGAGTCTCAACATCACGCATAGGATTTATTTCATTCATTGGATGTGATACAGAATCATCATGAAAAGCCCTCACCACATGCACTATCGCGTCTGCATCCTTTATCAGGTCAAAAACCTTTCTGTTCTGAACCATATCACCTTTGGTAAGACCTATATAATCCACATACTCAACAGTCGCATAGGTTATTTTTTTAGGTTTATAGATTTCGGCAAGACTGTTAATTCTCAAATCCGGGACCTTCACAACCCCGTAGTTCGGCTCGCCGCTCAATGTCGGGTAGATTGTTGTATCAAGGTTTTGGCCTGTAAGCGCATTAAAAACCGTTGTCTTGCCTGAATTGGAAAGTCCTATTATCGCTAATTTCAAATTTCCTCCGGATGTTTAGAAGTATGCTATTTTCTTTTTAAGCGGCTGCTTCTTTTCTGCAAGAGTAAACCTCTTTTCTCTTGCATAATTCTTCAGGATTGTTGTTGCGGTATAAAGCCTCTGAAGCTTGATGTTCCTTTTTCTTATAGCAGCCACGTCGTTTGCAGGCAACGGCTCCTTTCTTATATCGGTCTGTCTGCGCTCGATAAACTCATTTAAACGCTTAAGCGCGTCTTCATCAAACCCCTTAAGATACAGGGGATTCAACACCACAAACCCTTCAGATATATCGGCGACTATTGCCTTATAGTTTCTTGTTGGACGCTCAGCCATCACTTTCCTGCTTCTTTGTAAATAATGGCGAAACCCATATCCCAAGCTCATATAGCACTATCATAGGAACAGCCATTAACGTCTGATTAAAAGCATCCGGCGTAGGCGTCAAAGCCGCAGCTAGTATAAAAGATATAATAACAGCGTATCTCCTGTGGCTTGCCAATGTTTTTGGCGTAACTATGCCTAGCCTCACAAGAAAAATTATTATTATCGGGAGTTCAAAAATAGCGCCGAAGGCAAGTATGAACTTAAGGCAAAAATCCACATAGTGGCCTACAGAAAGCATCGGCATCAAAACATCGCCAAGCTTGTAGTTAAGCAAAAAGCCCATTGCATATGGAAGCACTATAAAAAAACAGAAGGCTGCTCCTATTAAAAATAAGACGGTCGAAGAAAAAACAAAAGGAGCCACATACTTCTTCTCATTCTTATTCAGCCCTGGAGATATAAACTTCCACAGCTGATGAAATACAAGCGGAAGCGCCAGCATCAATCCTGCGACAAAAGATACTTTAAGGTTCATCCAAAAAGCCTCTGCAGGCGCTAAAAAAACTAGCTTTGTAGTTTGCAGCTTGTCCTTCTGAATAAAATTAACATACATATCCCTGACCGAAAAATCGAGCTCATATCTCAACGGAAACATTATAAGCTTGAAAATGTCTTCGGAATAGTTAAAAGAAATTATAAAAGCGGCCATCAACCCGCCAAGTGCTATTAGAACTCTTTTACGGAGTTCGGTTAAGTGCTCGGTAAGCGGCATCTTTTCATCTTCCATGCCTTTACCCTTTCTCCTCTTTTTTAAGGGAATTCACGCCTGCTGCCTCGTCCTTCTTATCTGATGGCTGAGCATTAAGTTTTTCTGAAGACTGTTTTTCATCATTGCCGTACAGATGGTTTTTAAGATCAATTGGGTCTTTAATATCATGTATCTCGCTTTGAACCTGCGCCTTTACGCCGTCCATAGCCTTCTTCAACTCCCAAAAGCTCTTGCCTAAAGTCTTGCCGATTTCGGGAAGCCTTTTAGGCCCGAAAACTATCAGCGCAACAACAAATATTACGATAAGTTCCTGAAGGCCAATATCAAACATAGTTTTGAATTATAGCATACAGAGCCAAATGCTCTCAGATGAAAAATCATGCTGATTTTATGTATCTTATCAATATGCGATTCATTCCGGCCATGCTTGCTGCACTGTTTGTATTGTCCACAACTTTTAGTTCAGCCGACATGGATGAACAATGGTCATATATAGACAAAACCAACAACGGCGACCTGATGTTCCATGACGAAAACACCATCACCTATCCAACCAGAACAAATGTTCGCCTCAAGATGAAAATAACATATAAGTCCAACCCCGAGATGAGTGAAATAATAATTTTAGGAGAGCATTACTGCAGCGAAAAAAAGTTCCGTACAATTGAAATTAAGACAAAGTTTCTGGATGGACGAATAATAGTCAATGATAAGCCGGCTTCTTATCCGAGATATGTCTTGCCCGACTCAATAATAGAAACATCCCACGAAAGCGTATGCAAAAATATTAAGAATTCAGAAAACAAAAACTGAACCTGTCACTCAATACTTTTTTTCTGAGGTTTTAGAATAAGCACAGACAACGGAGGAAGCGTAAGGCTTATAGAATAAGGCCTTCCGTGCGAGGCGATTTTATCTGAATAAACACCGCCCATATTGCCCATATTGCTGCCCCAATAAGCACCTGAATCGCTGTTAAGAAGCTCTTTGTAGAAGCTCAGGGCAGGAATGCCAATCCTGTAATGGTAACGCGGCACAGGAGTAAAATTAAACGCAAAGACCAGAAAGTCATTTGGATCTTTTGCCCTTCTTATAAAGAACATCACGCTCCTGTCATGGTCATGAAGGTCTATCCATTCAAAACCGCTCCAGTCATTGTCAACCTCGTAAAGTGCCGGTTCTGATTTATAAAGATGGTTCAGGTCTGATACAAATTTCTTAAGCAGTTTGTGCTGGTCATATTCGATAAGATGCCAGTCAAGCCCTTTAAAAAAGCACCATTCAATCCATTGACCAAACTCACAGCCCATAAAAAGGAGCTTCTTGCCCGGATGTCCATACATGAACCCGTAAACAGCACGCAGGTTGGCAAACTTTCGCCACATGTCGCCAGGCATCTTGCTGAGCATAGAGCGTTTTCCGTAAACCACCTCGTCGTGGGAGAAAGGCAGAACAAAGTTTTCTGAATTC
>PEAD01000059.1 GCA_002753335.1 Nitrospirae bacterium MYbin3 | reverse complement strand
CTAAGCTCTCCGGCATTGGGAGTTTTTTCGATAAAGATATAATAGGAAAACACGCGATGGCCTCTATTGCCAGAGACAGGAGTTCACCGAACTCAAAGGAAGGCAGCGGCAATTCTATATCATTCGATACCTCAGACATCAGATACGCAGCCTACATGAGACGCCTGAAGGAGGCGATAGAAAGCGCATGGCAGTACCCTGCAGACGCAGCCAGAAGGGGAATACACGGCGATTTAAACATAAGTTTTACGATTAACAAAAACGGGACACTGAAGGCGATAGATGTGATGCGCACATCAGGGCAGAGGTCGCTTGACGACGCGGCAGTAAGCTCGATAAAAGATGCTGCACCGTTTTGGCCGCTGCCAGAGGAATGGGGAAAGGATTCCTTTACGGTAAAAGGCCACTTTGTGTACAGACTGCACGGGCAGTCGCTTAATTAGAGTCTGTCCATAAACTCTAACTTCTCAATAAGTAAGGAGAAATGGTATAACTGCAGAGAAATCAAGAAACAGGAGGGGAGAATGAATCTATTGAACGATTTGAAACTGCAATTTGAGAAAGGGTTATGGGCATTAAGTCCTGAGCTGGCGTTAATAGATACGATACTGAACGAGCACTCTGAGATAATAGAGATGGTAAGCAAAGACGTCACAAAGGGCAAAGAATCAGGTGGTTTAGGCAGGCAGGACAAGCCGACAGTGGAACAGATATTGAGGGCAGCGATATACAAGGAGATGAAGAACCTGAGTTATAGGGAGCGTGAGTACGCACAGTATGATTCACGGATATGTGCGGTGTTTATCAAGTTAGACAATCGCAAGCCGCCGGCACCAACCCCTTAAGCCGGATAAGTATCTCTGATGTAAATAGTTTAACACATTTGTGCTGATAGTTGCACAGGATAGAAATTTGTTTCCCATATTGAACTGTTGATGGGAATGAATTTGGCAGCACATCCACATGGAAGACCTAGGGGGAAATACTCGCTGTCCCTCTTTAGCAGTATAGGGCTTGCCGCACTAGTCAAGATCCCGCTGATTAGGAACGCCCCGGCAGCCATAACAGCATTACACGGCTGCCGTTGACGCTATTACCGCCTACACAACTGTATTCAGCGGCTTTTTTGGCATAAAATTGGGGACATTACAGTGGCGACAACATCAGGAGGCACATACTATGTCCAATGGTTTACAAACGGTACCGGCATTCTGGCCTGGATAGATGGTAATATTTACGTTTATTATTATAACCGTTGGCTCTATACAGGGATGAGCTGGAAATAACATGTTGATTTTTCAAGGCATTGGCAATAGCTTTAGGTAGAGGTTTATGTTTCTTGCCTGTGATACCAATTCCTTTCTAAAATATGTTGAAAAATCAACTATGTCAGGTGCTTGATATTGCTATGTCTGCCGTTTTCAGGGTCTAATACGAAACGATCGACCGTTTTCTGCAATGTTAAAGCCAGTTTTGACAGTTCGTTCGCTGCCGATAACACTTGTTCGGAACTTAAAGATGTTTCTCTGGAAATATTCGCTACAGTTTCTATGTCCGATGTAATCGTTTCGGAAACTGTCGACATCTCTTCGGTTGACGATGCTATTTGTTGAGCCATAGTTTGGAGCAGATCAATACTTTGCACTATTTCCCCCAAAGCATCTCCTGCTTTGCTTGCATATTCCACGCCGGTTTCTACCATAGTTGTTGCACCGCTCATCGATGAGACGGCCTTGTCGGTTTCCTCTTGGATTGCAGATATCATTCCTGATATCTCGTTTGTGGCAGTACCGGTTCTCTCGGCGAGCTTTCTGACCTCATCTGCAACGACGGCAAACCCTCTGCCCTGCTCCCCGGCGCGTGCTGCTTCGATTGCAGCGTTTAGAGCAAGCAGATTTGTTTGGTCGGCAATGTCCTTAATCACTTTGATTATATCCCCTATTTGTTTCGAACGGTCGCCAAGAGAAGAGATAAGCGTTGCGGTATGATTGACTGTCAATGCAATAGACTTTATCTCGGTTATGGATTTATTTACGATGCCTTCTCCTTCCTTTGCCTTATTTACCGTTGTTGCGGCAGACGAAGATATCTCGGAAGCGTTTTTGGCGATGTCAACGACGGTCTGCGACATTTCAACAGCGCTAGTGGCTATCTGATTGGACTTTGATGACTGCTCAGATATGCCTTTTGTCATAAGCTCAGAGTTCGAACTTAACTCATCGCTTGCCAAGGTGACTTGGCCCGCCGATATTCTTATCTCGCTTATTCTAACTTTTAAATTTTCGGCCATTGAATGTATAGAGGTTAACAATTGTCCCATTTCGTCTTTGCTTTTTATTTCTATGTTTACGGCAAGGTTACCGGATGCGATGTTTTTAGATGCTTCCACGCTGTCTTTTAACGGTTTTACTATATTGCCTATGATCAAATATGCAGATACCAAAGACAAAACCGCACCGAAGACAATCAAAATTATCGAAATGGTTTTAATTGTGACATAAAGATTCTGTGACTTATCGAATTCTACTTTTGCTTCGTCTATTTGAAGTCTTATTAAATCGTTCAGATCGTTATCGACCGTATCGAATAGCATATTATATTTATCGAGCAGTTGATTTGCTTCGTTATGTTTTTTTTCACTGAGCAGTTTTCTTAGCGGAGCTAAACCTTCGTCATTGTACTTAGCTTTGTCCTGTTCCATTTTCATAACAAGCTGCTTTTCTTTATCTGTTAGATAGGTTCCGACATATGTCTTCCATTGTTCGCTTATTGTTTCACTTTCTTTATCTATTTTTCTATTCATAGTATTCATTTCTTCATCTGTTGGCTTTATAATCATCTGCAAAAGATCATTTTTAATTTTTAAATTTGCCTTTGCAATCATATCTAATTGCCCCAAACAAACAGTCCTGTCATCGTATACCGTTTTTAATGAGGCATTTATTTTGGTGGCCGAATAAATACCAATTATACCAATAATTACCAATAACAGT
>PEAD01000058.1 GCA_002753335.1 Nitrospirae bacterium MYbin3 | reverse complement strand
CAAAGCCGTCCGCATTCACATAGTTTGCCTGCTTAATCACACTTACTTACGTCGTCTAATTCCTACTGCATACTCTTTTCATATTTGCATCTCTTTTTTCATGAAACTTTTGACATTACCGGGCTTTATAGGCCTTCTTGATCATAGTTCTTGTAATCATTTCGCTCGGATCAATTCCGCGCTCATTAAAAATCTCATCCCCAACCAACTGGATTTTCGCGATACTCTCTCCAGATCTTTTGACGCCTGCCTTGAGTAGCTCAGAAAGAAATTTCTTCTGTTGCAGATCATCAAGTCCCTTGTACAATCCTTCGAAGTAGTTGAAATCTTCTTTTTTGATAAACATGTAGTTGCCTCCTTTGTCATCCAAGATGTTAATTTGTCATCCATAATGTCATTATAAATACAGAACGGTCATTTGTCAAGTGTTTTTGTCACTCAAAATGATATTAAGTTTTAGGGATTGACAAATAGCTACCAAGAGTGTAAATTATTTCTTATGGATGGCAAATATGATTAAATGCAATTTATCGACGCTAATGGGGGCAAGGAAACTTAAGATTGCTGACGTCGCTAGAGGTATTGATGTTCACAGAAATACTATTACTTTGTTGTACCACGAGAAAGCTCAGAGAATAGATTTTGATGTGCTGGAAAAGCTTTGTAAATTTCTCAATTGTTCTATTGGTGATTTGTTAGAGAAAGAAGACTAAAAAAAAGATTAAAAAAACCTAAAAAAGACGTTTCTTTAGAATTACACAGAATTATGCCGATTTTTTTGTTTTATAAGTCTGTTCAGGATGGTTAGGAAATCCCGGAAAACGCGCGACTAATATGCCGCCCCGAACCATTCGGCCAATATAATGTTTTCGCAGAGCTTCCGAATCTCGGTTGAGTAATTTTGCTAATGTCCGGAGGGATAGCCAGTCTTCCGAACAAAGAGCTTCTATTGTCTGTTCTACTAACTCTTTGGGAGCCCGTTTTTTTTCACGGACAGGAGCAGCAATAATTTCAAAGCGGTCAGCTTCTTCGTCCTTATGGTCCCTATCTTTCAAGGAATGTCCGGAGCTATCGGCGTAATGTCCGGAGCTATCGGCGTAATGTCCGGAGCTATCAACGTAATGTCCGGAGCTAGGGGGTTCTTGTAGATCGACAAAAAGATCAGCGCTAGCTGCTGACGGGAAATTGTATCTTGTACCCCGTCCTTTGCCTGCCTGTTGAAGCCATTGGTGGTCAACAAGATATTTCAGTCGCTCACCTATCTCTCTCGGATGCTCACGGCGATAGGGTTGAATATCTGAATTGCAAACTACTCCAAACCTGTGTGCCAATATCAAGATAATACGATCAAGTTCAGTAAGTGAAGCATAGGATTCTCCAACAACTTCTTTGAGTTCATGTTCAACAGCATCAGGAATCAAACTTACCAGAGGCAATGTTACCAGAGTCATCTCTAAATCTGGCTTCTCCGATACAAGAGGTATTAACCAATGTTGCTCTCTCCATGCCCTGAGTATTTTCTGAAAACCTGATCCGGCTTTTTCACCCAGACCCAGCATTTGAAACATCTTCTGAATATTAGGATTTCTGGGATCGCTTATCCCTCCCTCATATAGCATGTCCTTTGGTATGCGTAATCTTCCCGGATTCTGAAAAGCAAATACATCTCGCCGTTTAAGAACAATAATCGGACGCGTTGATTGATGATCCGCATGTATCAAGCAATTAATTAATGCTTCTCGCAAAGCTTCATGAACATGAGTTTCACCCAGGCGGACAGATTCTTTGTCCAATTTGAAGGGCACATCTAAATCAGCAACCAAGCGAGGATATGTTCGGTGGTAGAAATTAAACAAATTTGGCTCCCACTTTCCGTCAATGGTAAAACGATGTGTCCAGCGGACTTCAGGATCGTCCGAAAGCTGCTCCTGATAATCAAGATGAAAGTGAGGCAAAGCATCCAAGAGACTTTGCTCTCTGCCAAACATGAGTAACCCTGCAAGTGTCAACCCTTCCTCGCCAGTATTACGATCTTTTCTCAGTCCGCCTAATCGTTCCAAGAAATCAAAATCATTCAGCGCAAGAAAAGGATGGCCAGGATCTCGGGACGCAAAGCGATTACGAAAAGCGCTAAGACTTTCAGCGTCAAGATCGGTGATATCAAACCCGGCAAGTATTGTTGTATCCTGAGGGGTGTCGGAAGCATCGCGCAACATTTGCCGTACTTCTGCTTCGGTGCAACGGTAATCTCCTTCAAAGTTGCGTTTAAATGTACCAGTGAGAGGATTGCTGTTAATAAAAACAGGACGCTGTTGGCGACTTGCTCTAGGCACACGAATTACAACAACCTTGCGATTGTCATGGGAAATGGTAGTGATGTCAGAATGTGAGCAGATAGGAGGACTGAGTTTCTTAGGATTATTATGTCCGTCCCAGAAAGCTTTTATCTGGAATTCAGGTTTACGCAATCCTGTGATTTCAAATTGGTCACCTTTTTGTGATACACCAAGAAATATATAGCCGCCTTCAGTGTTTCCAAATGACGAGATGGTTTCCCATATAGACGCTGGAAGACCACCCTCAGCTGACTTGAATTCAACATCTTGGTCTTCGCCTATCTTGAGTTGTTCTAGAATTTTTTCTAAGGTCATTTATTATCTCATTATACTACAGCACATGGAGAGTGTAAAAATTATTTACTTCAAATAGTATTTCTTGCAAATCTTATTTAATGTATAAACACCAACGGATAATATATGGCAGCAACCGCATTCTCGCCAAGCAAATAATATGCTGTCTTAGGATTACGGGATTGAACAGGAAACATTAGAAAAGCAAAGTTATAGCTGAAGGAGTTTTGCTGAGTGTTACGGGATGGGAGCCATTTTTTACAAGCAAAACTTGTCCGCAGTTGTTGTCCGCAGACATTAAAGTTCTTAAAATTTGGGTGCATCAGAGACTTTGTGCAGACATTAAAGTTTTTTAAACCCAGATTTGTCATTAGAGATGTGAAGGGAAATGTGCAGGCAGGTCAAAAGACATAGACTTGCCCCATAATCCCTCAAACCATTGCCGTCTTTTCATAGCCATACAGAGCTTCAAAATGCGTTTGTTTCCCTCTTTGATTACGTATCCGCCATTTGCAAAAATCTTGTAC
>PEAD01000002.1 GCA_002753335.1 Nitrospirae bacterium MYbin3 | reverse complement strand
GCAAAAATAAGAAATATAAAAAGGAAGAAATAGAAAGCAACATAGACATCAGAGGCGCAGTTGAACGTTACCTTTATCTTACCGTGCAAGCATCTAGAACTGGCCGAGGCAGTAATTAGATCGGCAAAGGTAATAATTTCAAATTTGGCGTAAGTTCCTTTGAGGGATCAGGTTATTTTGATGATAAGCATATGAAAGCAATTGAAGCGGCATCTCAATTTCAACAGCCAATAGATATGCAACTCAAGGAGGTGTTGGAACATTTTCCTAAAATATCTCTTGCAATCTTATTTGGTTCTGTTGCCTTGGGTAGTCAGCGCGCAGATAGTGATTTGGATATAGCTGTTGCTGCTAAACAAGCTCTGACTGAGCATGAAAAAATAGCTCTGGTTGGTGCATTGGCCTATAGTACCGGACGCCCTATTGATTTAATCGATCTTCGTGTTGTGTCACAGCCATTACTTGGGAAAATAGTGCTTAATGGCAGAAGAGTGTTTGGAAGTGATACTTTGTACGGCGAGTTGATAAGTCGGCATTTGTTTGAGTACGCAGACTTCATGCCGTATAGGACCAGAATACTTGCGGAAAGGCGGATGGAATGGATCGGGAAGTAGTCGAACAAAAATTGGAATCATTGCGTCGCTGTTTGCGGCGCATGGAAACAAAGTGTCCAACGGATGCCACTAGGTTAGAAGCGGACATTGATCTTCAAGACATTGTCTCGCTTAACCTCAGTCGTGCGGTGCAAATCTCAGTGGATATCGGAGCACACCTGATTGCTGGCATGGAAGTGATGCCTCCGTTGACCATGGGGCAAACATTTGATATACTTGAGAAGGAAGGTATATTGAATAACGAGTTGGCAAGCAGTCTCAAAAAGGCAGTGGGTTTTCGTAATATCGCGGTACACAACTATGAAAGTATCAACTGGAACATTGTGCATAGCATTGTTAAATATCACCTTGCAGACTTTTCAGAGTTTGCCAAGGTGGTAGCTATGAGGCTGAAAAGTGCAACTGTTGAATAATATGAATATCAAGAGTCAAGGGTTGAACACAAAATTGTAAAAGAAGGCAAGCTCATTTACGAAAAGGAGCCTTTTAAACTGCTTGTTGAACCCAGAATTTATAATGAGTATTTCGATTTTCATAAAATGATGGCCAAGTATAATTTAACAAAGGCGTTGGCATGAGCAGCATAAAAGTAATCGAAAACAAAATAAGTTCTGCAAAAAAATATCTGAAGATAATCCTGCGTTATAAGAAATATAAAAAGGAAGAAATAGAAAGCAACATAGACATCAGAGGCGCAGTTGAACGTTACCTTTATCTTACCGTGCAAGCATCTATTGATCTGGCCGAGGCAGTAATAGCCTATAAAAACTATCGCAAACCCACTACAATGAGCGAAGCGTTTGATATTTTGAACGAAGAAAGAATTATTTCATTAAAGCTTGCGGATAAACTGGTTAAAATGGTTGGTTTCAGAAATATAATAACGCACGACTATGAAAAGATAGATTACCAGATTCTTTATAATGTGCTTCAAACAGGAAGGTTCGATATCGAGATCTTTCTGAGGAAGATTGAGGAAAAGCTAAAGTTGAAATGAAGGCGGATGAATACTTCAATATGTCAGATACAACTTCTGAAAATCTCATAAAAAATGCATTGCAGCCTGTTTTTCAGAAATACAGCGAAAAAGTTATTTTAGCATATCTATTCGGTTCAGTTGCTCAACACTCTTCATCTTTACTAAGCGATCTTGATATAGCCGTCTTTCTTTCATCAGATGCAAAATATAAATATTTTGACACCAAGCTTTCCTTGTACGCTGACTTTTGCAGGATCCTAAAAAGAAACGATATTGATGTGATTGTTCTAAATAGTTCAACGAACATTTTACTACTTGATGATATAGTCAGGTCCGGTGAAGTGTTGTTCGATTCAAACCGCGATCTAAGAGAAGAGTTTGAACTGAAAGTCATACATAGCTCAATTGATTTTAAGGAGCAGAGGCTTGCTGTTATGGGGCATTGATGGAACGGATACGTCAAAAAATTGGAAAGGTGCAGGAATATCTTTTGCTGATTAATTCCATAAAGGGCGAATTCATGGAACGGTTCCAGACTGACATGATATACCGTGGCGCTCTGCTTCATTATCTGTATTTGCTGGCTGATACCTGTATATCTCTCGGGGAAATGATCATAAAACATAGGGGTTTGAGAACTCCGCAGTCGTATCAGGACGTTTTTGACATACTCGGTGAAAACGGGATACTTGAAACGTCATTTGCATATGATTTTGCAAAAATTGCTGGTTTCAGAAATTTTCTAGCACATGATTATGAAAAAATAGAGGCAGATTCAATCTGCAAAGACGTGAGGATGTGAAAAAATTTGTTGAACATATCGAAAAGGCAGTTTAAATAAGGAACCGTTACCCCCAATGTATAAGACTCTTAGTGCTCTTGTTGCCGGTCTCCCCAAGCGTCGGAGATTGCAGTTGCTTATACTGCTTGGCGTGATTGTATCTGGTGCAATTGCTGAGGTCATAAGCCTCGGGGCTATTTTCCCTTTTCTTGCTATTCTGGCTGACCCTGAGAATGCGCTGAAAAAACCGCTGGTTGCCCAGATAGTGAATATCCTTGGCCTAGGCAACTCTACTGACTTGCGCTGGCAGCTTACTCTATTGTTTTCAACCACCGCAGTTGTTTCCGGTTTGGTTCGTTTTGTGATGATATATGTCACCGCTAAAATCAACTATGGCATTGGCCATGAACTTGGGGCTGAAGTCTATCGACGTACTCTTTACCAACCATATGAGTTGCACGTTGCCCGAAACAGCAGTGAAACTCTTGGAGGTCTCAACAAGGTGGACGATGTGGTGTGGGTTGTGTTTGTTCTTCTTAATCTGACTAGTGCCCTTATTATGGCTTCTTTTATATTGACGGCTATATTGATGATTAATCCAGTTTTGGCAACCTCGACTCTGCTGTGTTTCGGGACTTTCTATGCAGTTGTGTCAACTATTACGCGCAAAAAGCTTAGTAATAACAGTCAGGTCATTAGCCATGCCCACAACAAGCGGGTCCAATCAGTACAGGAAGGTCTTGGTGGCATTCGTGATGTACTTTTGGATAATACTCAGATTATTTTTGCAAGCAGATTTATCCAGACCGATTGGCCTATGCGTCAGGCCCAAGCGAGCAACAATATAATAGGCCCCAGCCCGCGTTTTGCAGTAGAAGCCTTGAGCATGGTATTGATTGCGGTTCTTGCCTACAAATTAACTGCATCTAGTGGCGGGCTTGCCACTGCTATACCAACTCTGGGCTCATTGGCTTTGGGCGCCCAAAGGCTTATGCCCCTGTTGCAACAGACATATCAGGGGTGGGTTTATGTATCTGGAAATCGACAGGTTCTGAACGATGTAGTCGAACTATTGCAACAACCGGTTGCAATAGAAACCCAGATGCGTCTTGAGCCGTTACCCTTTAAGCGTCAGATAAGACTGGACAATGTATCATTTCGCTACCAACAACATCTTCCTCTGGTGCTGGACGGACTCAATCTTGTCATTACCCGAGGTGAACGCATAGGTTTTTTTGGCACAACAGGCAGCGGCAAAAGCACTGTTATGGATATAATCATGGGTCTTCTTCAGCCTTCTCAAGGCCAGATTATTGTGGACGATACGCCTCTGACCGGTGCAAGTCGTCTGGCCTGGCAAAGCAACATAGCGCATGTGCCACAGGCTATTTTTCTTGCAGATGCGTCATTTGCTGAGAATATTGCTTTTGGGGTGTTGCTTGAGCAAATAGATATGGAGCGCGTCAGGCAGGCAGCTAAGCAAGCGCAGATTGGAGATTTTATTGAAGAGACGCAGCTTGCGTATCAGACTATGGTTGGTGAGCGAGGTGTGCGTCTGTCAGGGGGACAGCGTCAGCGCATCGGTATAGCCCGAGCGCTTTACAAACAGTCTACAGTGTTGGTGTTTGATGAAGCTACAAGTGCACTGGATAGTGAAACCGAATCTGCTGTAATGACATCTATTGAAAGATTGGGACGTGAGCTTACTGTGCTTATAATTGCTCATCGTCTGACTACACTGCGCGGATGTGACCGTATCTACCGCTTGGATAAAGGTCAATTAGTTTCATCGGGTACATACCATGAGTTAATAGCTACTAATTTACAAAATATTGATAGGAGTATTCTAAATGCTGGCTGAACAATCAATTTTAATTACTGGCGGCACCGGTTCTTTTGGGCACACGTTTGTACCTCTCGCACTTGCTAAATATAACCCGCGTCGTCTGGTAATTTTTTCTCGAGACGAAATGAAGCAGTGGGAGATGGCAAAGCTCTATGGCAAAGACGAACGGGTACGCTTTTTTATCGGCGATGTCAGGGATAAAGACCGTCTGTCGCGTGCCCTTGACGGCATTGACTTTGTCGTTCATGCTGCGGCAACCAAAATTGTGCCTACAGCAGAGTACAATCCTTTCGAGTGTGTGAAGACCAACATTATGGGTGCTATGAACCTTATTGATGCCTGTATCGATCATAAAGTCAAAAGAGTGGTTGCTCTGTCAACTGACAAGGCAAGCAGTCCCGCCAATCTTTATGGTGCGACCAAACTTGCTGCTGACAAGCTCTTTGTCGCTGGTAACTCATACTCCGGTCAAAGCAAAACCCGTTTTTCTGTTGTTCGTTACGGTAATGTTATGGGCTCGCGCGGATCTGTGATTCCATTTTTTATGTCAGTTGCTGAAAAGGGCTCATTGCCTATTACTGATGAGCGCATGACCCGCTTCATGATCACTCTTGAGCAGGGTATTGACTTGGTATGGCATGCTTTTGAGGATATGGTTGGCGGTGAGATTTATGTCAAGAAGATTCCTTCAATGAAGGTTATTGATATTGCACGGGCTGTGGCTCCTGATGCTTCGCATGAAATAGTGGGCATACGTCCGGGTGAAAAACTTCATGAACAGATGATTGGATTAGAGGATGCGCTCTACACCTACGAATATGCCGACCACTATAAGATTCTGCCCGCGATCCACGACTGGAGTAAGGATCCTGCCCGCATTAGTGAGGGTAAAAAGGTCGCTCAGGACTTCACCTACTGTTCAGACAACAATCATGAATGGATGACTATCGATACACTGCGGACTTGGATCGATGCAAACCGCAGTAAGGTTGGCAATATATGAAAGAAATGGTCCCCTATGGTCGCCAGGACATTTCGGAATCTGACATACAGGCGGTTGTTAATGTTCTGCGCTCGGACTTTCTAACGCAGGGGCCTGCTGTCCCTGCATTTGAAAAGGCGGTGGCGGATTATTGCGGAGCTGCATATGCCGTAGCGGTCAACAGCGCTACTTCGGCGTTGCATATCGCATGTTTAGCCGCAGGGCTTGGTCCTAGAGACTGGCTCTGGACCTCTCCTAATACATTTGTAGCTTCTGCCAATTGCGGGCTTTATTGCGGCGCTAAAATAGACTTTGTTGATATCGATCCGCGTACATATAATCTGGATACAAATATACTTGAACAAAAGCTAAGGGACGCGGAGCAAAAAGGAAGGCTTCCAAAGATTGTTGTCCCTGTTCACTTTGCAGGACAGTCGTGCGATATGATGAGAATCCATAACCTTGCAAAACGCTATGGCTTTAGTGTTGTTGAAGATGCCTCCCATGCAATTGGAGGGCGTTATCATGAACATATAATCGGTAATTGCGCATTTTCCGATATGACGGTATTCAGCTTTCATCCGGTTAAGATCATTACTACCGGAGAAGGCGGAGTTGTGCTGACAAACAGAGAAGACTTGTACGAAAAGCTGATACGTTTGCGCTCACATGGCATAACCCGCAATCCTCAAGTGATGCAGGGCGAGTCCCACGGTCCCTGGTATTACCAACAAATAGATCTCGGTTTTAATTACCGGATGAATGATATGCAAGCTGCCTTAGGGGCAAGTCAAATGGGTCGTCTTGATGATTTCGTAAAACGTCGTCATCTAATTGCTCGGCGTTATAATGACGGCCTGAAGGAATTGCCCATTGTGCTGCCGTGGCAGAATCCTGATACTTATTCTGCGCTCCATTTGTACGTAATCCGTCTTAAGACTTACAAAACTAGTAAGACGCATAGAATGGTGTTTGAAGAGCTTCGTGGTGCCGGGATTGGCGTAAATCTACATTACATACCGGTGCATATTCATCCTTATTATCGTAATTTAGGGTTCAAGTATGGTGATTTTCCAGAAGCTGAGAGGTATTATCAAGAAGCCATAAGTATTCCTATATACTTTGGATTAACTGATGATAGTCAGAATTTTGTTATTGATAGTATCAAGCGAATCTTGCAATAGAATAGGAGAGACCCTTTCACACCCCATTATTGAGGATATTTATGAAACTGAAAAAAGGAATAAAAGCTAATTGCTTAAAATACGACTGATTTAAAAATAAACAGGAAAAAATAAAATACAAAAAAATATGAAAAATTCAAAGGTCTCTTCAAATAAAATATTACTTATAAGACCTCAGAATGTCTATAATTACAACAACTATCCGCCTTTAAACCTCATAAGTATTGGCAGTGCCCTCAGGAAAGCCGGTTATGATGTTGAAATAATAAACACAGCTTTTGAAAAGGATCATTTGCAGACGATCAGCGATAAAGTCAAAGGAGCTTTGTTTGCAGGGATCGCCCTGCTTACATCGGAAGCGCCGGATGCATATCGTATTATGAAGCATATAAAAAAGCAGTCCCAAGTGCCTGTTGTTGTCGGGGGTTGGCATTGCACACTATTTCCTGAACAGATGGCAGCATCTGAATATGTGGATTTTGTTGTGGCTGGCGAGGGAGAAGAGCATATCGTTAACATTGCAGAAAAGCTTTATGCAGGTGAACTTCCGGATAAAAGAATATATAGCAAGGCAATAGCTGATATCGAAGCCTTGCCACTGACGGACTATAACCTAGACCCGATGATAGAACGTTTTATCGGCAATTATCTTACGGATAAATTGTCTGAATATGTCAGGCAGCCGATGCGCTGGCTTCCTTATGAAAGCAGCAGGGGATGTCCGTCACACTGCACTTTTTGCATAAATGTGGTATCAGATAACACACGATACCGTAAAAAAAGTGCGGGGAAGGTTATTGCAGAGATAGAACATATTGTGGGGAAATATAATATAACGCACCTGAAGATTGTTGACGACAATTTTTTTGTGGACATTAAACGGGTGAGGGAAATATGTGAAGGCATAATCAATAAAAAGCTCAATATTACATGGGACGGTGAATGCCGGTGTGATTACTTCAATGATACAATGCTGAACGATGAGACACTTTCCCTGTGTAAACGTTCTGGATTGATCCAACTTACACTGGGGATTGAATCTGGTTCACCGCATACGTTAAAGCTGATGAAAAAAGGCATAACGCCTGAACAGGCCGAGAATGCGGTGAAAAAGTGTAACGACCACGGAATAATTGCGAGGTCATCATTCATACTGGAAATTCCAGGAGAGGGAATTGATGATATAAAACAGACAATTTCATTTATAAACAGGCTGAGAAAATACCCATACTTTACGTGCGGGGTGGGCACTTTCAGGCCTTATCCAAAATGTGAACTTACTGAAAATTTGTTAAAGGAAGGTTACTTGAAAGAGCCTACGAGTTTTGTTGAATGGACGGATAAATGTGTTATTGATATGTATACTTCAGCCGAATATATAAGGCCCTGGCAGGTAAACGGCAAGTATTCAGAGAGTGCTGCCTATTATCTGAATATGGAATCAGCAGTCAGACTCGGCAATCATCAGATTGACAGGAGTATAGACAGGATTAAAAATAATGTATTCATCTCATTGGCTAAGATAAGGAACAAGCAGATGTTTTATGGCACTCCGTTCGATAAGTTTTTTTACAAAAACTTTTTGACCAGCTTTTACAAGAGGAGACAGGACATGGAAAAGTCTGGCTCATATCCATTGTCACAAATAGGCGGCAAGGATAAATCAGCATGAAGATTCTTGTTGTTGGTGTAGGTTCCATTGGGAGCAGGCATTTAAAGAATCTCGCAGACCTAGGCAATGAAGTTATTGCTGTTGATATAAATGCTGATAATCTCAAAAAAATAGAGCCTTTCGCAAAGGAAGTATTTATCTCCCTTGAAGATGCGCTCATTATGGACTCTGATGCAGCATTTATATGCACTTACAGCAATGACCATATAAGACCTGCAATGAAATGTGCTGAGGCAGGTTGTCATCTTTTCATAGAAAAACCTCTTTCATTGAACATGCATGAGGTTGACAAACTTGTGCAGGTGATTGAAAAGAACAGTCTTATATCTATGGTGGGTTGCAATATGCGTTTTCACCCTGCCATAGCTGCTATACATGAAACTCTGTCAACAAACAGCTTGTTTTCAAGACCACTTTGGGCTAATCTCGAATCAGGTTTTTATCTTCCGTTTGATAAGAAGGACTACAGGAACCATTATAAAGCCCTCAAAAGTTTGGGAGGAAATCTGATTTTTGACGGTATTCATGAACTTGACTATGCAGCCTGGTTTTTTGGAGAACCGGTTGAGGTTATATGCGACAAAGGCATTATATCTTCTCTTGAAATAGATACGGAAGACCATGTTGAGATGATTGTAAGGTTTGCGTCAGGCAGCGTATGTACAATTCATATGGACTATCTTCAGCATGGATACTCGAGACACTGCAAGGTCGTTTGCAGTGAGGGTACTATTGCCTGGGATTTTGTGCGTGGCGATATAGGGACAATTACAACTTCTGAGCCGGAATGGGCATGGAATGACATGAAAATCGATCTTTGTTATAACGGGATGTATCTTGATGAGGTGAGATATTTTCTCGATTGTATAAAATCCGGCAAGGAAACCTTCAACTCTGTCGGGCACTCGATTCTGGTGCTCAAGCTCGCTCTTGCGGCAGAGCGGTCTGCAGTAACCAAAGCATGGGAGAAAGTTGTATGAGAAAAGTGATAGGCGTAATTACTGCAAGAATGGCTTCAACCAGGCTACCGGGCAAGGTCTTGATTAAGATGGCAGGCAAGTCTATATTCGCTCATCATGTGGAGCGTATGAAACATGTGAGGGGGCTTGACGGAGTTTTTTTAGCTACTTCAGTTGATCCCCAAAATAAAAAACTAATTGATGAAGCTGAACAGTTCGGCTGCGGATGGTATGCAGGGGCAGAGCAGGATATTGTTGACAGGCACATAAAACTCTGTGAACGTGAAAAAGCTGATGCCGTTATCCGCGTCACATGTGACTCCCCGATATTTGATATTGAAAGCGCATCACGTTTTGTAGAGGAGTTCAAAAAAGAATGTTTTGATCTTATTTATGTATCTAATATGACTATGATTCAGGGTACGCTTTCAGAGCTTATTTCGTATGAGGCGCTTCAGGAGACTCATAATTACTATCGTGGTGCTGCTGTGCCAATTTACATAAAAGAAAATATGGAAAAATTCAAAACACGCGGCATAGAGATTGATATTGACCTTTGCCGACCCGAATACAGACTGACTATAGATGAATTTATAGATATTGATATGATAAGTAGGATTTACAATGCTCTCTATAAGGGAATGCCTCTTGATTTGCATGAGGTATACACATGGCTGGATGACAACCCTAATATTGCAAAAATGAATATGCATGTTGGAATAAAAGGATGTGAAGTCCTGAGCGCTAACCTTACAGAGCATCCGGTATATACAATAGTACCTTCAGGAAAAAAATATGTAATACTTGACGAACAAAAGAGGATGGTTGAGCCAGAGGTTTTTCTTGACAAGCTTTTAGTTTTTTTTCCTGAACTTAAAAAAACATGACATTATCATCACGATATCATATATCCGAAGAAATGCTGGCAAGGGCACTAGAAGTGATTCCCCTAGGTTCACAGACTTTCAGTAAAAGTAAAACACAATTTCCTTTCGGAGTTTCTCCATTTTTTATTACGAGGGGATTAGGGAGCCATGTATGGGATGCTGATGGAAACAAATATATTGATTTTATCAATGCGAATGCATCGATTACTTTAGGTTATAATGACCCTGATGTAACTGCCGCCGTACGGGCGCAATTGGAAGAAGGGACAATTTTTTCCTTGCCGCATCCAATTGAGATTCAGGTCGCAGAGAAAATAGTCGAAATGGTTCCCTGCGCTGAGAAGGTAAGGTTTGGAAAGAACGGTTCAGATGCCACGGCAGGTGCCATTAGAATTGCCCGAGCATATACGCAGCGTGACCATGTGGCGGTTTGCGGTTATCATGGGTGGCAGGATTGGTACATAGGCTCTACCGCACGAAATAAGGGGGTTCCAAAGTCAACGCAAGAACTGACCCATACATTTATTTACAATGATATACAATCTTTGCAGAATATACTCAAGCAATGGCCTAATCAGGTTGCCGCAGTAATAATGGAACCTATGAATACGAGTGAGCCTGAGGATGCTTTTTTGCACAAGGCTGCTGAATTGACCCGGCAAAACGGTGCTGTATTTATTTTTGATGAGACCATAACAGGCTTCAGGTTTGCCAACGGAGGAGCACAGGAATATTTTGGTGTAATTCCTGACCTTGCTACATTTGGCAAGGGACTTTCCAATGGTTATCCAGTTTCAGTTGTTGCTGGGAAGGCCGATATTATGAAGCTAATGGAAGATGTTTTCTTTTCTTTTACATTTGGGGGAGAGACATTATCACTGGCAGCTGCACTTGCAACTATGACCAAATTGCAGAAATATCCTGTTATCGATACTATGAAAACTCAAGGAGAGAAGATATTAGCCGCATTAGGGGGCATGCTCAAAAAATATGGATTGTCACATTATATCTCTCTTTCAGGACATCCAAACTGGTCTTTTCTGAATATTAAGGACGCTTCACCATATAAGCTTATGGAGATTAAAACTTTATTTCTGCAGGAGATGTTTTTGTCTGGGATGCTTACATATGGCACTCACAATTTGAGCTATTCTCATAACGATGATGATATTACATCATTGCTTGACGCTTACAATCATGTTTTGTATATCATAAAAGACGCTGTAGAAAATAAAAATATGAATATAGTGCTCAAGTGTAAACCACTTGAACCGCTTTTCAAAATCCGTTGAAATAAATGTTTCAATTTGGGCTCAAGCTTTGGTCTAATAATGAGAATTATATTAGAGACGCCGTTCGGATGTATGATAAAGGGGTATATCAATACATTGAAATATATTATTTGCCAGATACTTCTGGTGATGTGATTAATCTTTGGAAAAGTCTCGGGATACCTTATGTGATACATGCGCCTCATTATCAATCAGGACTAAACCTCGCCAAGAGCGAGTCTAAAGAGCGGAACATGAACTTAATCAAAGAAACGATGCATTTTGCTGACAGTCTGTCAGTTGAGAAGATAATTGTTCATCCAGGAGTAGCAGGCGATATCAACGAAACTGCAAGACAGTTAATTGAGATAAATGACCACAGGCTTTTGGTGGAAAACAAACCTTATTATGCATTATTTGACGGACTTATCTGTAACGGTGCAACGGCTGGAGAAATTGGATTTTTGATGAACGAAGCTAGCATAGGCTGCTGCTTGGACATTGGCCACGCTTTTTGCGCTGCAAGAGGCTTAAATAAAGACCCTATGGAATTCATTGATGAATTTTTTTGCCTAAAGCCTGAAATATTTCATCTGACCGATGGTGATTATCATAGTGCATATGACAGGCATGATCATATTGGGGAAGGTAATTATGATATCAAGGCAATAATGAAATTAATCCCTGATGGAAATAAGGTGACTGTTGAGACAGTTAAGGATTATAAAGACAGGCTTAATGATTTTGAAGATGATATATGCAATATAAAATGCCTGATTTAAGTTTGCATATAACGATACTTTCTGATTCTGACAGTTGGATTGGCGAATATATTCCAGAACTTGCAAATAAACTTGTAAAAGATAATCATAGTGTCAGTATAGTGCATAATTCAAATGAAATATTACCAGGGGATATTGCTTTTTTTCTAAGTTGTGGTCAAATAGTTTCCAGAGAAGTTCTTTCGAGAAATCGCCATAATCTCGTTATCCATGAAAGCGATTTGCCGAGTGGAAAAGGTTGGGCTCCACTTACATGGCAGATACTTGAAGGAAAAAGTGAGATACCCGTGTGTCTCCTTGAAGCGTCGGAATATGTTGACAGCGGTAAGATATATATAAAGGATGTAATGAAGTTCAACGGCACCGAGCTTGCAGGTGAACTTAGAAGGATACAGGCTGAGACTACCATACGAATGTGCATTCGCTTTATCAATGAATATCCTGGCATAGTTGAAAAAGGTGTTGAACAGTATGGTGAGTCAACTTTTTACAAAAAACGTTCAAAAAAAGATAGTAAGCTGAATCCTGATAAGACAATAAAAGAACAGTTTAATTTGTTTCGCGTAGCTGATAATGAACGTTATCCGGCTTTTTTTGAGATAGAAGGAGAAATATATTTATTGAAAATTGAAAAAATGACTTTAGGAGGTAGAGGGCATGAACATAAAATCTGATACTCATAGCGAATTGATGCATAGCGCAACTAGTACCCCAAACCTTAAGCAAAGGTCAGAAGTTAATAAAAATTATGGGACTAATGATTTTGACGGATGGGTTGATTGCTTAATAAATAAAATTCAATTTACATCTATTCTCGATATTTGTTGCGGCACAGGAAACCAATTATTGAAATACGCAGCAAATAATAGGAATGTCTTGCTTATAGGGGTGGATATATCTCAGGAATCTCTTCAGGCCGCAGATTCAAGGCTTCGGTCAATAGGGGCTACTGGATACATTCTGAAGAAGGTTGCTATGGAAGATATGTTTGATGACCACGAGATTAGTAATCAAAAATTTGATCTTATATCCTGTTTTTATGGACTGTATTATTCTACAGATACAAAAAAAACTTTGGAGCAGATGATTGACAATTTGGCTTATGATGGAACAATCCTTATAGTCGGGCCTTATGGCAATAACAATTCTCCTCTTTTTGAAATAATTGAAAGACATTTTATTCTTCCGGATATTGTAAAACGTAGTTCATCTACCTTTATGGAACACGAGGTTATTCCAATATTATCACAATATTTATCCATAAATACTGAAACATTCAAAAATATGATTAGCTACCCATCATCTAAGGTTCTTATGGATTATTGGAAGGCATCAACTTTTTTCTCTTCTGCACATGAGAATGCTATATTGCTTGATATCGAGGACCATTTTAACACCCATGGTAGCTTTAAGATGGAAAAACATATAATGGCTTGTTTAGCGAGGAGGTTATGAAACCCAAGCGTATATTGGTTGTAGCTGCTCACCCTGACGATGAAGTGCTCGGCTGTGGCGCAACTATGGCAAAACACTCTATTAACCGCGATGAGGTGCATGTAGTTATTCTTGCAGAAGGGATAACAGGCCGTGATGAAAATTGCAGCCTAAGAAAGAGAAATGATGACTTGCGTCGCCTTAAGGGTTCCTCTACTAAGGCTAATTCAATACTTGGGGTTAAGTCTCTTAACTTCCATGACCTGCCGGATAATAGGATGGATTCTGTTGATATGTTAATGATAGTTAAAATAATTGAAGCTCATCTAAAACATATAAAGCCTGATATTGTTTATACTCACCATTTTGGAGACCTAAATATCGATCACAGAATAGTAAATTCGGCAGTTATGGTTGCCTGTCGGCCTCAGCCTGAAAACCATTTAAGAGAAATATTATTTTTTGAAGTCTCTTCGAGCACAGGTTGGCAGGCTCCTGATTTATCACAGGCCTTTACTCCGAATTGGTTTGAAGATGTGAGCAGTACGCTGTCCATCAAGTTAAATGCGCTTCAGTCATATAAGTCTGAAATGAGACCTTGGCCTCATGCGCGTTCTATAAAGGCTGTTGAACATTTGGCCAGATGGAGGGGGGCATTTGTAGGTGTCGAAGCGGCCGAGGCATTTTATTTAGGTCGCAAACTAATTGGAGAAAAATGAAAAATTTAACCATAGGCAATAAAAGGATAGGACTTAATCAGGAACCATTTATTATTGCAGAAATGTCTGGTAATCATAATAAGTCTCTGGATCGTGCTCTTGCAATAGTAGATGCTGTATTTCATTCTGGATCTCATGCACTAAAGTTGCAGACTTATACTGCTGATACCATTACTATTGATATTGCAGAAGGTGATTTTTATATTTCAGATTCAAATAGCCTATGGAAGGGCAATTCGCTATATAATCTTTATAAGCAAGCGTATACCCCATGGGAATGGCATAAACCTATTCTCGATCGCTGCCGGGAACTTGGGCTAATCTGTTTTAGTACTCCTTTTGATGAAACAGCCGTTGACTTTCTTGAAGAGTTAAATGTGCCGGCGTATAAAATAGCATCCTTCGAAAATAATCATCTGCCTCTTATTCGTAAAGTTGCTTATACAGGCAAGCCATTGATTATTTCAACAGGCATGGCAAACATTGCTGAACTTCATGAAGCTGTTGAATGTGCTCGTGAAGCTGGATGTAAGGATATAATTCTTCTGAAATGCACCAGCGCCTATCCTGCAATGCCTGAGAATTCAAATATTTTAACTATTCCGCATATTCGTGAAATGTTCAAGTGTGAAGTTGGATTGTCAGACCATACTATGGGGGTAGGTGTTGCTGTTGCGAGCGTAGCTTTAGGTGCAACCGTTATTGAGAAGCACTTTACGCTGAGTCGCACTGATGGAGGTGTGGATAGCGCTTTTTCTATAGAGCCTGATGAAATGAAGATTTTTGTGCAAGAAACTTCAAGAGCTTGGAAGTCTCTCGGCACAATAAGTTATGAATTAAGCGCTGACGAAAAGATATCAATTAAGTTTCGACGCTCATTGTATGTTGTTAAAGACATTAAGGCCGGTGATAAACTAACACATGAAAATTTGAGGGCAATAAGACCAGGGTATGGTATGCAACCGAAACATTTTGAACAACTATTAGGAAAGACGGTTAATCGGGATATAAGACGCGGAACTGCTTTGAAGTGGGAATTAATTGGATGAAAGCTTACAGAGAAGTGGTGTAACTAACTTATAACATTTATGAAAAAATACAAAAAAAAATACGAGATAGATGATATATGCAAAATAATGTTAAATGATTATAATGCTGTAATGAAGAAGTTAGATCTCTTTTATATAGGCAAATTAAATAAAGGTTTTATGTTACAAACACAGCTTTATTTTGAGAACAACAAAAAATTTTGGATAAAGAGATATTTTATAAATATTATGAATGCTTTTGGTATTATAATGAGTAAAAATAAGAAGTTTATTTTTGTTGGACTGAGATATAAACAGCTTTTAAATGGTCTAAAAAGCGACGAAGTATTGATTATTGCAAGAAGTAAGTCAGATGTGATTTATGCGTTAAGAAATAGGATTGCATTTATTCTAGTTCACAACATTGTTTATTTTTTTTATAAAGCTTATTTCGAAAATAATACAAAAAGCTTGGAAAGTGAGATGTATAGGTTCTATAGGTTATTTTCATTACAGAAAGAAATTTGTTATCTAATCTTAACTTCAGACACTCACCCTCAAGATATGTTTTTTTCATCCTTGGCTAATCAGTTTAATTCTGTATTTCGAGTTTTATGTATTCAGCACGGCATGTATGCTGATTTTGTTGTAAATGACGATTTAGTTGTAAGAGCTGGAGAGAGAACCCCCTTTAATGTCCTATATAACGAAACTTCAAAGAAATATTACTCTAAATATATCAAAAATTCTGAATTTTTCATTATGGGGCCACCATGGGATATACCACATGTTAGGGATGAAGGTATTAGGGATGTTGTTCTTGTTGGTACTGACGAAGGGTCACCATTTTCGGATATTTTTCAAGAATTATCAAATTTATTGAAAAAAAATAAAATTAATCACACATATAGACCTCATCCATCAGATACAAATGTACTTCCTGATGGCTTGCTTCAATGTATTGATACTCGTAGTAAGGATGATTTGTTATCTGGAGCCCCTAAAATATTTATTGGATTTATTAGTACATTACTTTATGAAGCATATATTTGTGGACATACGGTATTCTCAATTGTATATCATAGGCATTTTGCTAAAACTAATTTTGATGTTGATGCTGCTTTTTATGCAGAAGAATTGCCTTTCTTGTGTAGTACAATAGCTAGGCAAACTGTAGTTAGAAAACGATATAGAAACCAAGATAACTTACTTCCTTTATCAAAACGTTTTATTAATGTAATTAACGATATTGAGTTTATTGTTGCAAAAAAGCAGAATGGGTAATATAACAATGTCAGGAGTTGTAGTTTAAAGCCACTTACAATGTCGGTGGTAATTTACTGAGGAGGATTAATATGCCGATAAAAAAATTTGCTCTTTTTCACATGGGGACTGATTGTATGTATGGTTTAGAATTTGTTGCTGCTGAGATATTGAAAAGCGGCCATAAGATTAAATGGTTTGATGCTGATTTTGATGGTGTACTTGAAAATGTAATACAATACAAACCTGATTTTATATGTTTTTCGCCTTTGACCACATTTTTCAAATCGGCGAGGGAATTAGCTCATAAAATTAAAAAAATTATACCTGGGGTGAGTTCAGTATTTGGTGGAGCACATGTATCAGCTTTGCCAGAAGTGGTCGAGTTGGAAGAGATTGATATTATTGTTGTTGGACCGGTTTTCGGAACAATTGATAATATTATTAATAACCGGGGATCTAGTGGATTGGTTGTAAAGGGGAACCTCATTCCTATTGATCAAATTATGCCTGCTAAGCGTGAGTATTACACAGATATTCCTCGCATTGGTAGCCGTCACCGTAAAGCTATTATGTCTCACTTTGGCTGCCCATATAATTGCTCTTTCTGCTCAACTTCACGGGTTAAGAAAGCATACTCTCCTGATGAATATAAGAAATTCTGGCTTACACGCCGACCTATTAAGAATCTAATTGAAGAGGCCAGTATTTTTTTAGAATTTCCAACCAAGGAAGTTACATTGGGCGATGATGATATGTTATATGGTGACCAAATAGAGTCTTGGTTAAGTGAGTTCTCTTCAGCATGGAAACAAAAAATTAACTTACCTATATATGGATTTGTCAATCCTAATACTGTTGTTAGAGCATCAGATAAAACAATAGAGATACTATCAGGGCTTGTAACTACTGTAGCTATGGGAGTTCAGACATCACGTCCGGAGTCTTTAAGATTATTTAATCGTCAGTATCAGAGTGAATCGATGATAAAAAATGCTATCGATAGGCTTAAATCGTATAATATTAGGGTTAAAATAGAACTTATTATTGGGTTACCTGTTGCAGATCCTATCGGAGATGCAATTGATACGATAAAACTTGGTCAGCGTGTGGCTGGCGGCTCCTTTACAGCAACTTTTCCTCTTATGGTATACCCAGGTACAATATTATATGATTATTGCAAAAACAATAATATTGCTTTGCATGGTGATGATATATCTTATGATCTTTATAGTGGAATCGGCGCGATTAAATTTGATTCTTGTACTCAGAGAAGAATTAAAAATTTATCCAAGTTAGGTACATTTTTTATTAAGTACAATATTGACGAACAATGGATTAGAAGCTTGATAGATATTGAACTTACCGATAAAGCATCTAAGTCAATATCAGAATCTAACTATCTTGAAAGTCTTATTTTCAGACAGGGTGATCATGTAAAGGAAGAGTTCAGTAATCTTCTTGAAAAAGACGGTATTCGTTACTAAAAACTATATGAAGAATATTTTCAAACTGCCTCCTTTGATAATTTTTTATGGGGGAACTGGTCAGGCAAAGGTAACAAGGCCAATAATAGAATATTATGGTTCAAGGTTGTTGGCTGTTTTTGATGATACAGAAGGGTTAATTCCGCCGTTTAAAGATGTACCATTGTTTAAAGGAGATTATATAGAGGAATGGCTTATCAAGAAAAATCGAGATGAAATAGGTTTTAGTATTACAATAGGACCTCCTTATGGAAGGGAAAGATTAAAATTGCATGAACGATTTGTGAGTGAAAGGTTAAAGCCAGTGACGATTATTCATCCTGCAGCTTGGATTGATGATAATTCTGAAATTGGGGAAGGCTCACAGATTCTTGCTGGTGCTATAGTTACTTCGGAAACTAAAATCGGCAGACAATGCATTATTAACACTAATGCAAGCCTTGACCACGAAGTTGTTTTAGATGATGGTGTTGACATATCGCCTGGGGCTACATTGTGCGGACTTGTACATGTTGGAATAAATGCTTGGATATGCGCAGGAGCAACTGTGTTGCCTAGAATAACAATAGGTAAAGATGCAATTGTTGGCGCTGGAGCGGTGGTTACAAAGGATGTGCCTGATAACATTACTGTAGTTGGTGTGCCAGCAAAATCAATAATACGCAATCGAGAGGTTTTGGATTAATGGGAAAGTTTTTTATGGCAGGACCATGGATAACAGATCATGAAATTAAAATAGTAGAGGATGCCATGCGCGACGGATGGTATGAGAATGCATACTATTATGTAGAAACATTTCAAAAAGAATTTGCTGCTTATCACGGGCGTAAATACGGCATAATGACTCCCAATTGCACTACATCAATACATCTGCTGCTTACTGCAATAGGAATAAAAAATGGCGATGAGGTTATATGCCCTGAATGTACATGGATTGCGACTGCTGCTCCGATTACATATCTTCGTGCAGAACCTGTTTTTTGTGACATAGATTCCATACATTGGTGCATTGATGCCTCATCAGTTGAAAGGAGCATTACTTCAAAAACCAAGGCTATTATAGCAGTCGATCTATACGGCAACATGCCCAACATGGATGCTCTTATAGCTATATCAGAAAGACACGGCATACCTCTTGTTGAAGATGCTGCGGAGGCAGTAGGTTCTATGTATAAAGGAGTAAGGGCTGGAAAATTTGGTATCGGTTCGGTTTTCAGCTTTCATAGAACAAAAACTATAACAACCGGCGAGGGTGGAATGCTTCTCTTAGATGACGATAATCTTTATGAGCGTTGCATGTTTCTACGTGACCACGGAAGGGTTGCAGGTATTCCGTATTACAATTCTGAGGTTACATATAAATATATGCCTTTTAACCTTCAGGCAGCACTTGGATATGCCCAGTTCCAAAGGATTGAAGAGCTTGTAGATAAGAAACGTGAGTTATTCTATAAATACAAAGAACGCTTATCAAATATAGAGGATATATATTTCAATACTGAGCCTGAAGGTGGTGTGAATGGTGTGTGGACAACCGCACTAGTGTTTGGTAAATCACACAACATGACAAAGAAGCAGGCTATGCGTCAGATAGAGGATATGGGACTTCCATCGCGTCCGTTTTTTTACCCGCTTTCGTCTCTCCCCGCATATCCAGAATATGAAGCTAAATATAAGGACAAAAACTTAGTTGCATACGATATATCGTCACGAGGCATTAACCTTTCTTGTGCATTTAACCTTAGTGATGAAGAAATAGATCAGCAGTGCAATGCAATTCGCAAGATACTGGGTAGAAATGAGGCTAGATGATGTGGTTGTTTTGATGAAAATAATTAAGAATATTGCGTTATTTAGTTTTGCTAATCAAATTATTTTGAAGTTAAGAATAATTGTAATTCGTAAAGCGGGTGTGCTTACAATACTCAACTTGCATCGTGTTTCAGAGAAAGATGGTAGCGCGTATCAGTCTCTAACTCCAGCAATTTTCAACGAATTACTATTGTTTATAAAAAAGAACTTTGAACTGACAACATTCGAAAATCTAAACAGTTTAGCTGTGTCTGGTAAGCCGAAGTTGATTCTTTCATTTGATGATGGATATAAGGATTTTATAGAATATGCTGTACCAATACTTGAAAAACACCATATTTCTGTAAATCAAAATATAATTCCTGAGTGTGTGGAGCGAAAATGTCCACCTATTAATGTAATTGCACAAGATTTTATAGGCAGAGCTCCTAGTAGTTTGCTAAAGCAACTCAAAATTAGCGGTACTGATATTAGATTTTTCAATAGCAACCGCTACCAGATGGGTTTGCATGTATCTTCATTTATAAAGAATAGACCTATGTCAGAACAGCGCGAGTTGGAGGAAGAACTTATGCCACAGTTTTTAAATATGGATAATTTTGTACCAACTGCGATGATGTCTCTAGAAGAAGTACGACAACTTATCGGTGTGCATGAGTTGGGTGCACACTCTTATTCTCATGCATCGATGCGATTTGAATCTGATGAATATTTCCAAAGAGATATGGTAAATTGCAGAGACTATTTTTTGAATTTTATAAAAAATCCTGTAGATATATACGCATTCCCAAACGGTAGTTTCAGAGAGCCCCAAATTAATATGGCAAAAGATTTTGGCTATAAGCATATATTGCTCGTCAATAATTCTTTTTCTAACTATCAAACTGATGTTCATAACCGGTTTGGTTTTTATGCCAACTCGAAACGTGAAGGTTTTTTTAGGGCGGTGGGAGGGTTTAAATATCCTTACGCAAATAATTTAAAGCATGTTATTTAATTAATAACATAATGGGAAAATTGAGAATGTCTGAATATATTGTCCAAAATCTTAACATTCAACATATTAGTCAAATGGCTGATTTATATTTTTTGTCATGTAAAAAGCAGTTAAAGCCTGAATTGATAAAATGGAAATATTTTGACAACCCAGCCGGCGAGGCAATATTGAAGGGTATATTTTTGAACGAAGAACTTATTGGTTCTGGTGCTATGGTTCCAGAAAAAGTGAATGTGTTATCAGAAAAAAAAGTTGTATATAAATGTACTGATTTAATGATTCATCCCGCTCATCAAGGAAAAGGATTAGGAACATTAATAACCCTATCCTTAAAGGATCAAGTCCAATTATTAAATCCTATATTTTGTTATACTTTATGCTCAAAAAAAGCCACATCTGTTTTTTTGAAAAATGGATGGCTAAATGTTGGTGAGTTAATATATTATTTTAAGCCAAAAATTTTATTAGAAATCTCAAATTTATTTTACAATAAAATAAATCCTACAATAAGAATATATGATTCAATAAACGGTTTATTTGATAATTATCAATTTAGGAATGATTCTACTAAAATAAGTTTAGAAAAATCAGCGGATTTTTTAAAGTGGAGAATGCTAAACCCAAGATTTAATTACAAAATAATTTGCCATTATGAAAACAACATGATAAACGGGTATTTGATATACAGCTTAGGGAAATCAGGTTTTTTAAACATAGTTGATATGGAGTCCATTTATGAGGATAAAATAGTGTTTGAGCTATTGTTAAAGGCTTTAGAAATAGAAGCATGTAAAAGAGATTATAGAGGTATAGTTGCTATTACTTTTGAAACTAATTATTTCGATAAAATGTTGGTAAACAATAATTATATTAAAAATCCATTTAAAATAGGTCCAATGCATTCGCAATTGGATTTTAATATTTTTACCCAGGAAAATAGACTGGATAAATCTCTAAGCTTAAGTAACTGGGAAATATATAGTATAAATTATGATGATGTTTAAATATATTAATATTATTGGCTTGTTTAGTGGTAAAAATGTTCTATTTGCTTAAATGAAGATTGCTGCTTATACAGTTGGAGATATTAAAGTGGCAAGCGCGAGACTCCGAAGCTTTTATTTGTTTCATTCAGCAAGTAATTATGGGTTTGAAGTTTTTAGAGATTTAAGCATTTGGCAGTCTATTGATTGTAAATATCTTCATTTGCAAGGATGTTATACTCCGAGATTTGTTCTACATGCAATAATTTTTAGATTACTAGGGAAGAGAGTATTTTTTGATGTTAATGATATGCCGACAAGAAAAAGACATTTTATTTTCTTTGTTATAATGACTAAAATAGCAAACATAGTATTAGTAGCTTTAGAAACTACAAAAAATTATCTTACTAAGTATGTAGATTTTTCTAAGATTTTTGTTTTTCCAACTGTTATAGATGTTAATCCAAATAAAATTAACAAACTGTTCTTTGTAAGGAATGAAAATTCAAGAGGTATTTTTTGGATAGGGCATCCTGGGAATCTTATTTCAATAGAAGAGTTCATGAATATTATACGATTTAGGCATGAATACAGATTGATTGTGTGTACAAAATTAACTGAAATTAAGAGTTACATAAAAAAATATCCATGGGTTACTTTTATTGATTGGAATGTGGACTCTGCATTAGATTGTAAACTAGACATAGGATATTGTATTTTAAATCATGCTGGGTGCTCTCAGGCTCTATTAAGAGGTGATAGTAAAATGATTTTAGCCATTGCTGTGGGGTTAATACCGATTGTTAGCCGAACCCCTGCATATGAAAATCTAGCTAAAGTTTTGGATGCTGAACGGTTAATATTTAATGAGTTAGCTGAAGTTTTTGTTATAATAGAAAAACTAGATAAGATGTGGAAACGTGATTTCTTTGATAGATGTAAAAGTTATATCTTGTCGAACCATACTAGCGACCATGTTTTCTCTCTTTTTGCATCTAAGTTTCTTTGTTAAAAAAATAGTTGATATAAGTATAGCTTTGAGGTGATTATGGCATGCCGTATATGTAATTCTTTTACTGAAGAAGTTTTAAATCTCGGATTAACTCCTCCTGCGAATTCACTTCTGGACAGTTCTTTGGCTGTGCAACAAACGTTTCCTCTTGTGCTTGAGTTATGCGAGAGTTGTTACAACGTTCAACTTCGTGATTGTCTTAGTTCTGAAGAACTATATTTAAAATATCTTTATATTACGCCAGAATCAACAATGCTTACTCGACATTACAGATATTTATACGGCTATCTTGAATCATCCGGATATATTAAAAAGGAGTCATTTGTCGTTGAGGTTGGCAGCAATGTAGGTTTATTTCTCAAGTTTATTAGGAATAAAGTATCGCGAGTTGTTGGTATTGACCCTGCTGAGAATATTTGTAAAATTGCTAATGAAGCAGGAGTTGATACAATTTGTGATTTCTTTAATTCCGAATCTGCATTAATAATAAGAGATCAATATGGGGTTCCTGACATCATTATAGCTAGGCATTGTTTTGCACATAATTCTAATCCGCATGTTTTAATGAAAGGAGTGACAACATTACTTTCAGATTCAGGTTATTTAGTTATTGAGAACTCATATTTATTGAACACAATTGAAAACAACGAATTTGATCAGGTATATCATGAGCATATGTTTTATTACTCTATTAGATCGATGATGGCTTTGTTGAATATTCACGGATTGCGACTTATTGATGTTATGACTTCACTTATTCATGGAGGCTCTATAGTATTCGTAGCTAAACGGGAGAATGATGGTATTATAATAAACCCATCTGTTAATGAATACCTTGAGTGTGAGCAGATGTTTATAAATCGTCAGTCTTTAAAAAATTTCGCAGACAAAGCATATGAAATTAGGGGACAAATTGGAAAACTTATTAAGAATCTTAGGAACACTGGTAAGACTATATATACGTATGGAGCTACTGCTAAAGGTAATACCCTTCTTAATTTTGTTGGCCTTACATGCAATGAAATTCCATTATGTATTGACAGTACACCTGGGAAACAAGGTAAATATTTACCACAATCCTATATAAAAGTAATTCCCGAGGATGAAGGTCTGTTGAATCCTCCTGATTATTTTCTACTTACAGCATGGAATTATAGAGATGAAATAATCAATAAAGTACGTGAGGCTGGTAACTATCATTCTAAGTTTATTATTCCAATTCCTTTTGTTCACATTGTTTAAAGTAGAAAACGCGGGATAAGTACAAAAAACAATAATGGAGAATATAAAGGTATCAATAAATGTTATCGATAATAAATCAAAATATATCATATAGGGTTACTTTCATAATAGCGTTTGCAATAATTGTTAGAATTATTATGCTGATACTTTTTGATTTTAATTGTCTTTTTGCTACGGGTGATAGTTTATATTATTTGGAGGTTGGTAGAAATATATTTAATTTTGCGATACATGGAGAAGGAAATCCTGTAACCGCATCATATTATAGACCGCCTATTTATTCGGCTTTTGTTGGTTTGATAGATACTATATTTGGCTATAATTTAAATGCTTTTTTTATTATTCAAAGCATAATATCGATTTGGGGTGCAATAATTACATATTTTTTATTGAGTGAACATAGTAAACATATATCGTTTCTAAGCAGTTTGTTAATTGCTTCTTCTCCATTCGAAGCACTTATGAACAGTAGAGTATTTAGCGAAAACATAACTACTATGTTTTTATTAATGTCTTTTTTGATAATGGTATTTTCTCAAAAAAAATCTAGATTTATTATCTCAGGGATATTAATGGGTTTTACTATATTGTCTAGAGATGTCTATTTGCTTTTGCCTATATTTACGGTTATGTTTTTTATGATTATCAATAAGCGTGAAAAAGGCCTGATTATCTACTTAATTGCCGTAATTATTACAATTTCTCCATGGATAATACGCAATTTCCAGCTGTCGAATGGCGGATTATTTTTAAGTAAGGGTATATTGGGACCCGGTCTTTGGATAGGTACATGGGAAAAAAATCCTGATTGGATGCGCAATTCAAAGCTCCTGCCTGATGATGTTTTTATAATTGGAACTAATGAAGATAAAAAAAATGAAATTAGAGATCGTTGGGAACATAGAAATCAATTTGATCAATATTTCAAAAATCTTAGTTTTGAGAAAATTACATCTGAACCTCTTGATGTAATTAAAACTTGGATTATTAGAGCCCCAAGACTTTGGTTTGGAACTAGATCTGATCATTATGCTATGCGTGCTGTATCAGGTTCCCATAAATATTTTTTTTATAAAAGTGTTTTTTTTATGTTAAATGCTATTATAATAATTACAGGAATATTAGGAATATTTGCTTCATATAAAAATGACAAAAGATTTTTTTTGCTATCTATACCTATAATATATGTGTTTATTATATTTTTGCCATTACATGTAGAAACAAGATATTCTGCATCAGTCTTGCCATTTATTATTATTTTTTCATCATATTTTATAGTAAAGAAATGGATTATATATAGAGGTAACCAAAGTAGACCAGAAGGATATAATTAGTATTAAATTCCTGCATTCTATCTTAATTTAATGACAAAATATCCCTATGATATAAAAATTAGTATTGTAGTTCCGGTTTATAATAGTGAGATTATTCTTCCTGAGTTGCTTGCCCAAATTAGTAATGCATTATCTGGCCAGTTATATGAAGTTATTTTAGTAAATGACGGTAGTGCTGATAATAGTTGGGATGTTATAATTTCTCTTAGTAAAAAGTATGATAAAGTAATCGGAATATGTCTTGCACGTAATTTTGGTCAAGACAATGCTATTATGGCAGGTTTAAATAATACTAGAGGTGAATACATTGTTATAATGGATGATGATCTACAGCATTCTCCTTATGATATCTCTAAGTTAGTGGCAAAATGTGAAAGTGGATATGATGTATGCTATGCAAAATATTATGGAAAAAAACAGCAGGCGTGGTGGAAGAATGTTGGAAGTTACATTAACGCAAAACAAGCAGAATTTTTAATTGGAAAGCCGAGTGAGATTTATCTGTCCCCATTTAAGGTTATTCGTAGAGTTATTATAAACTCAATCATAAATTATCAGGGCTCATATCCGTATGTTGATGGATTGATTTTTAGTGCAACAAGATCTATAGCTCAAGTTGAGGTTGAACATAATAAGCGCTTTGCTAGCAAGAGTAATTATACTCTGAAAAAATCCATTTCAGTATTTTTAAGGCATACTACAGGATTTTCTATTGTTCCACTGCGCATTGCTTCATTGTTTGGAATATTGGTAGCATTCATTGGGCTAATTCTATCCTTATATTATGCCGCAATGTATTTTAGAGGTAATATAGTTGAAGGTTGGACAACTTTAGTTCTTTTACAATTGATTATGGGGGGGGCTATATTAATGGCTTTGGGTATTATTGGTGAATATATAGGACGTATTTACTTAGTGGCCAATAAACGGCCTCAATTCGTGGTGCGAAAAATTTTACTTTAATATAGTTACTTGTTCATTTTTCTTAAATGATTTGTTGCCAAAAATGCCAAAGGTTTTATTCTTTTGAGGATTTATCATGTTTTAATTGCGGTTTTACTCCTGAGCAAATAGCTGGCATTCCCACGTGGGCAATAGAATTATCTAATGATGGAAGTTTCTATAAGACTGAATTTTTTGTAAAACTTTTTGAACTGGAAAATTTCAGTTTCTGGTTTCGTGCACGTAATGAACTAATAATATTTATGCTTAAAAAATATTATTCAGGTACTTGGTCGTTTATGGAAATAGGTTGTGGAACTGGTTTCGTATTGTCTGGTGTTGCGTCGGCTTTTCCGTATGCAAAGATGATGGGATGCGATGTTTCTATTGAAAGTCTATTATTTGCATCTAGTCGCGTTAAAAATGCATATTTTATGCAAATGGATGTTCGAAATATGCCTTTTGTTGATGAATTTGATGTCGTTGGAGCTTTTGATGTTCTTGAACATATTCAAGAAGATGAGGTTGTCCTTTCAGAAATATTTAAAGCTGTTAAAAAAGGGGGAGGTTTAATACTAACTATACCTCAACATCCTTGGTTGTGGAGTGAAACAGATAGGTATTGGTCTCATGTTCGCCGTTATACGGTTGATGAAGCTCATAAAAAAATAGAGAATGCTGGATTTAAAATAATTCGATCTACTTCGTTCGTTTCTCTTTTGTTACCTGCTATGATTGCATCTAGATACTACAGGTCCAATAAGCATGATATTAAAGTATTTGATGATTTAAATATCAGTCCAACTGTTAATAAGATATTATATTTAATTTTATGTATAGAACGTAGTTTAATAAAATTAGGTTTTTCAATTATTATTGGTGGATCTCGTCTTATTGTCGCAAGGAAGGTAAGTTAATGATTGCTTTTAATAAACCATATGTGACTGGTAAGGAGCTGTGGTATATTGCTAAAGCTTACTTTAATAAGATTTTTGCTGGCGATGGCCCATTTACAGAGATGTGTCACGAATGGCTTGAGACAAAAACGAGTTCCAAGAAAGCATTACTTACCAACTCATGTACAGCAGCATTGGAAATGGCAGCTATTTTAGCTAATATTCAGCCATTTGATGAAGTGATTATGCCGTCATACACATTTGTATCTACTGCTAATGCTTTTGTACTTAGAGGTGCTGTTCCTGTTTTTGTAGATATACGTTCTGATACATTGAACATAGACGAAAAAAAAATTGAATCAGCTATAACCAATCGTACAAAAGCAATTGTACCTGTACACTATGCTGGTGTTGCTTGCGAAATGGACTCAATAATGGATATTGCATATAGGCATAAACTTATAGTTATCGAGGATGCTGCACAGGGTATTATGTCATTATATAAAGGTAAACATTTGGGATCGATTGGTCATTTTGGTTGCTATTCATTTCATGAGACTAAAAATATTATGGCTGGAGAATGCGGTGCTTTATTGGTTAATGATGCTAATTTTATTGAGCGCGCAGAAATTATAAGGGAAAAAGGCACTAATCGTTCCCAGTTTTAGAGAGGATTGGCTGACAAATACACTTGGTTTGATATCGGGTCATCATATTTGCCAAGTGAAATAACTTCTGCTTTTCTCTGGGCTCAAATGGAAGAGGCTGATATAATTACACAGTCTCGATTAAAGATATGGCAGCAGTATCATGAAAAGCTTGCACACTTAGAATATAGAGGATTGTTACGCCGTCCAATTGTTCCTGAGGACTGTCAACACAATGCACATATTTATTATATATTACTTAATTCAGCAAAAATACGATCAGATTTGATTGATTACCTTAAGAACAATTCTATAAATGCTTTTTTTCATTATGTTCCTTTACACAGTTCCCCTGCCGGTAAGAAATATGGGCGTACGCATGGTGATCTTAAGAATACGGATGAATTAGCAAATCGTATATTGAGATTGCCTTTATGGATTGGCCTTAACAGTCATGCTAAGATTGTGCAACATATTGATTCAAAATTAACACCCAATTTTTAATTACAAAAGTCTTTCCAGAATGCCTCGTGGAGTTTGACTGCGTTGTTTTATGTTCTCACGACGAGACCTTTGCACAACCCCCTAGATATAGGAAAATGGTAAATAAGGCATGGAAAAGTCAGCTGATGACTAATCTGAAAGAAAATCAAAAAAAATAGAACTAAAAAAACAAATAATGAAAAATTCTAACGTCTGGAGATAATGATGAATATATCTTTAGTTTATCCGCTGTTATCAAGAGAAAGGGCTCTGTCAGACCCTAATAAACAATATTGGCCGCCTCTTGGTGTGGCTTACATAGCTGCTGTTTTGAGAGAAAATGGTCACTCTGTTCAGATAATAGACCGAGATTTATTGCTCCGCAAGAATAACCTTGATTTTGATAAGGTGGACAGGGATACTGAGAATCTTATAACAAAATTCAATTCTCATATAGTCGGCTTCAGTGCTACGACTCCAAATATCTCGGATGTTAATACCTTTTCAAAAAAATTTAAAAAGCTTTTTCCTGATATTAAAACTGTTATAGGAGGCCCTCACAGCACCGGAGAGCCCGTACTGACACTTGAGATGTGCAGAGGTATCGATATTGTTGTTCGCGGAGAAGGTGAAATGACGATGTTGGATATAGCCAATAATGTTGATATGGAAAGGATTGATGGCATAACATACAGAAAAGATGGCGGTACAATTGTTTCTAATTATGACAGACAACTCATAGAATCTGTTGATTCTCTGCCATTTCCTGCAAGGGACATCCTTGAAATGCAATATTACACAAGGCCGAGCCGGTATATCAGCAGAAATCTTTCTTTAAGAACAACTCATATTTTTACTTCAAGAGGCTGTCCTTATAACTGTCATTATTGCGCAGGCCCATTAATCGGAAGAAGAAAGGTCAGATACCACTCGTCGCAGCGGGTCGTTGCGGAGATCGAGGAGTTGATTAACAAATATGGTGTTGAGGCTATATATTTTGCCGAAGACATGTTTCTGAGCAGTAAAAAAAGGGCAGTTGAAATGCTTACACTTTTTAAGCAACATGATCTGCATAAAAAAATTGTTTGGATTGCTCAGATAAGCACAAAGGTAGCTGAACCAGAACTTTTATCTATGATGAAGGATGCTGGTTGTGCTCAAGTGGAATACGGTTTCGAATCAGGTTCACAGAGAGTACTAGACTTGATGGATAAGAGGACGAATGTAGAACGGAATTTAGTGGTTGCTCAAATGACAAAAGAGAGCGGATTGAGGTTTCAGGGTAATTTTATTGTTGGATATCCGGGGGAGACAGAAGAGGATTTAAAAAAGACAGTGTCCTTTATAAAAAAAGCCCGCCCTAATACTGTGTCATTAAATCTGTTCATGCCCCTGCCCGGGACTGAGATATATAAAAAATTAAAATCTGAGGGCAAGCTTTATCTGAATATTGACGATGTATCATATATCGAAATGCCGCAGGTGAATTATGCTGATATGTCTTCCAATACTTTTCAGAAACTCTATTTAAAGACAAGGCTGACTGTAATACTGCCTATGAATATCGCAAATTTTTTAAAGGACAATATAAATAATCCGTTAAGACTGATATATGTAAGCTTCACACAATTTAAAAGCGTTATTGGAAGGGCTTTCAGGGAAGTCCTGAAACTCTGGAGATTAAAATAATTTTCAGTAACGCATGAATATTTTATTCATAGCTTATCAGGCAGCGTCTGACCCGTTAATGGAATCTCAGGGCTTTTCATATATGAGGGAAATTGCCCGGAAACAAGGTACCCAATACTCATTACTGACCTTTGAAACAAGAGAGTCTCTTGCTGTTTCTAGGGAATATATTGCCGAGTTTGGACATAATATCAGATGGAAATATTTAATGTACCGGAACAGACCGAGGTTACCGGCGACTTGCTTAAATATAATCTTGGGTATAATTTCTGTTTTTTCAATCTCAATGAAAAATAAAATTCATGCTGTGCATGCCAGAGGGTTGTTTCCCGCATTGATCTCTTTTATTCCTGTGAAACTATTGGGTATTAAATTTTTCTTTGATACAAGAGGACTCCTGGCGGAGAAATATGTAGGAGGAGACCTTCTGTCTAAAAATGGTTTGCTTTATAAGATGATGCGTTGGGGAGAGAATATATTGCTTGAGAAATGCGATTTCTTTACCGTCGAGACACATCGACACTCTGAAGTCATTAAAAGATCGTCAACACGATTATTAAACAAGATGGATGTTATCCCGTGTTGTACAGATATGAATAAGTTCAGGTATGTTCAAAACAAAGAGAAGGACGGCGGTAATTTTAAGCTTGTTTATCTGGGTAAATCCGAAACATGGTACTTGATAAGTGAAATGCTCGATTTTTTTAAGGTTATGCGCTGGGATATTCCAAATGCATTATTTGTCTTTCTGACTCAAAATGAGCCCGGTTTGTTTTTTGAAGCCGCAAGAGAAAAAGGGATTAATGATTCCGGAATAAGTGTTATAAAGCCGCAAAGAGGCGCGGTTTCAGAACTGCTTGTGGAAGCAGACGCAGGCATTTTTTTTATTAACCCTTACAAGAGATATAATTCTTCACCCGTCAAGTTTGGGGAGTATCTTGCCTGTGGGTTGCCTGTTATTGTTAATTCCGGGATTGGAGATTGCGATGAAATTATTATAAATGAAAGGGTCGGTGTTGTTATTCATGAATTCTCAGAAGAGGAATATAAAAGGGCTATATATGAATTGAAAAATTTATTGTCTGAAGGGGAAGTGTTGAGGGAAAGATGCAGAGCGACTGCGCTTAAATATCTTTCACTGCAAATTGGGGCTGAAAAGTATTTTAAAATTTATAAACATATAATGTCTTAAAGTTGATAACAAAATTATCTTAGAGGGTTTTAAAAAATTGACTGTGAAAGATATTTGAAACAAAATTATAAGAATACTTTTTCAGAAACCTCAAAGTCAATACAAATGAATATTTTGTTTTTACCTAAATATTATAAAAAAGCTGCTAGTTGTAGATATAGATTTCTACAGTTTATACCATATTTTGAACATGCAGGAATTAGATGTGTAGTATCGCCACTTTTTGATGATAACTATCTAGAAATAAAATATCAAACCGGCAAAAATGATATTTTTGAGGTAGTGAAGGCATTTATGCGGAGACTTAAAACATTATTACATGTAAATAAATACGATTTGGTTGTTATTCACTGCGAAGTATTTCCTTATTTCTCTTTATTTGAAAAATATCTAATACTTAGAAAAATAAAGTACATATTTGATTATGATGATGCTATATTCCACAACTATGATAATAGTCATTTTTTCATTGTAAGATGGTTATTTAGAGATAAAATAAGCGCGATAATAAAAGGAGCAGAATATGTAATTACTGGGAGTAAGTACCTTGCTGATTATGCACTAAGATTTAATAACAATGTTGAGGTGTTCCCGACAGTGATAGATAATAATAAATATAAAAAAATAAAGGTTGAAAGAACTTTATCATCACTGTTTACTATTGGATGGATAGGTTCTCCCTCTACGTCTAAATATGTCGAAGGCATCGAAACGGCGTTAGCCGAAATCTGCAAAGACGGATTTGCTAAAGTTATATTAATAGGAGCTGGTAAGGTAAATTTGTCTGGAGTAAATTACCAAAACATAGAATGGTCTGATGATAATGAAATAAGAAATATACAACTTTGTGATGTTGGTATTATGCCGCTTCATGATGATTTATGGGAGAAAGGTAAGTGCGGTTTTAAGTTAATCCAATATATGGCTTGTGGTCTTCCAGTTGTAGCATCACCAGTCGGAGTTAATTGTGAGCTTGTTAAAGAAGGTAAAAATGGTTTTTTGGCTACAACAACAGAAGAATGGATACGTGCATTGAATATTTTGCGTTATGACTTTGATTTGAGACAGAGATTTGGTAGATATGGTAGGCAAATGGTAGAAAAGTATTACTCATTGCAGATAATGGCGCCAAGATATGTCGCTTTGTTGGAAAAAGTTATATGTAAAAATGAGAATTTTGATAACTAGCCATATAGGTAAAGAATTTTTATTTATGGTTGTGATATCTGTCATTATTGCAATAGCATCTCCAATTTTTTCTCTTTTTATAACTGAATTAGGACATAAAATACCCAATGATGACATAGTTTTGGATTATATTTTAGGAATCGTATGGGCTTTGTTTTTAGGACTTATTATTTTATTATTGCCTATTGCATCCTTTTATAAAAAAATATTGGTATTGGGATGGATAGCGAAGATTTTTGTAACATTGGGTTTTATGCTATTTTATGAGAACCATTATGGACTAGATTCATATGTTTATTATGAGCTTTCTACAGAAGCTGGATCTGCGCTTAGTGGTTTTGAAGGGTTTAAAAGTTATACTTCTAATGCGATTATGATATATATGTCCAAAATACAGCAAATGATTTTTGATTCATATCATGCTACTAAAGTCAGTTTTGCGATGCTTGGATTTATAGGAATATCTATTTTTTATAGAGCAGCAGTTATATTTTTTGAAAGAGAGGATAAAAATATTTTTTATTTTCTTGCTTTGTTTCCCAGCATTTTGTTCTGGTCTTCAATTTTAGGTAAGGAACCCATTGTTTTTCTAGGTATTTCACTCTATGTGTACGGAGTTGTAGGATTTTACAAGATGAAACGGTTTAGATATCTTATTGTTGGTGGCGTTGGTATTTTAGTTGCTACTGTAGTCAGACAATGGTTAGGTCCTATAATGGTGTTTCCTATGTTGATTTTATTTTTTCAGGGAAAGACTAGTTTGCTATCAAAGATTGCTGTATCGCTTTTTGTTATTATTGCTATTTTTATGAGTGCTAAAGTTTTTATGGAGACTTTTGAGATAGAAGTTTTTCAGGAAATTTTGACTGTTGCTAATCGTGTAAATCAAGGTTATGTAATGACAGAATCAGGCTCACAGCAGGAGTTAAATGTTTCTCTTGACAGTGTTGACAGTATTGTTAAGTTTCTGCCTTTTGGTGCTTTTACAGCTCTGTTTAGGCCTTTGCCGGGTGAGGTGATGAACCTTTTTGGATTACTGGCTGGATTGGAAAGTTTATTTCTGATTTTACTCTTTTTGTTGGCGATAAAGAGGACACGTTTGATGGAGCTGAAAGAGCCTCTTATATTGTGGGCTATGCTTTTTACAGTGATATGGGCATTGGTGCACGGCATTGTCTCTTCTGCAAATTTGGGTGTAGCAGCTCGCTATAAATTGCAGATATTGCCGGTATTATTAGGTTTATTGTTCTACCTTTCAAGAAAGCGCTCAGTTTAGAACCTTTTTTTATGGGTAGTAAAAAAGCTAATATAGACAAACAAGTAGTAAAAGATTTCGGGGACGAATGGTGCATTTTCGACCAATCCGGACTTGACGAGCGAGATCTTAATGAACTTTTTAATAGTTATTTTTCAATTTTCCCGTGGCATGTATTATCTGAAAACACGGTAAACCTTGATTTTGGATGTGGAACAGGTCGTTGGGCCAAACTTTTAGCCCCAAGAATCGGGCTACTTCATTGCATAGATGCTAGCTATGAAGCGCTTGAAGTAGCCAAGAAGAATTTAGCAGATAACAAAAACTGCATTTTCCATGTTGCAAGTGTTGATGATATTCCGTTAGAAAATAGTTCGATTGATTTCGGTTACTCTCTCGGCGTTTTGCATCATGTTCCTGATACTGAGGCAGGTATTTCATCATGTGTTTCTAAATTAAAAAAAGGTGCTCCTTTTTTGATATACCTTTATCATGCATTTGACGGCAAGCCTACTTGGTATCGTTATCTATGGAAACTAAGTGAGATGTGTCGTTATGTTATATCGAAAATGCCATTTAAAATAAGATATTTTATTTGCCAGACTATTGCTCTTATGGTTTATTGGCCACTCTCAAGATTTGCCTTAGTATTTGAACGGATTACTGGCCATAATATGGATTCTTTCCCTCTATCGGATTATAGGAAAAGGAGTTTTTATGTTTTGCGAAATGATGCTTTGGACCGATTTGGCACGAAGCTAGAGCAGCGATTTACAAGAGAACAGATACGCAAAATGATGGAAAGATCAGGACTTGGAAATATAATATTTAGCACTAATAGGCCTTATTGGTGTGCGGTTGGATATAGAAAATGAGGATTAAATGAGAAAAAAAAATATTGCTCACATTGGCCTTGGATATTGGGGTAAATATATTTTACGTGCTCTTATCGGAATGAAATGTCTCAGAACGGCTTGTGATTTTGATGAGACTATAATTACAGAGACCCAAAGGCAGTTTCCTGATGTGCAGTATTTATTGTCTTATGATGATGTTCTGTCAGACGCTGAAGTATCTGCTGTAACCATTGCTACTCCGGCAATTACTCATTATGAATTTACAAAGAAAGCTTTGCTTGCAGGGAAAGATGTTTTTGTAGAAAAACCTTTGGCACTAACAATGGAAGAAGGGAAGGAACTTGTGGCTTTAGCTGCTGAAAAGAAAAAAATACTTATGGTAGGTCACATTTTGCAATACCATCCTGCGGTGATAAAGTTGAAAGAGCTTATCCTATCAGGAGAACTTGGAAATATACAGTATATATATTCAAACAGGCTGAACATAGGCAAACTGAGAACAGAAGAAAACATACTTTGGAGTTTTGCTCCTCACGATATATCCATTATTCTTATGCTTCTTGAAGAGGAGCCTGAATCGGTATTGTCATTTGGAGGAGATTATATAACCAAAGGCACATACGACACAACATTGACTACTATGGAGTTCAGAAATAGCGTAAAAAGCCATATTTTTGTAAGTTGGCTACATCCGTATAAAGAACAGAAATTGATTGTTGTTGGTTCAAAAGCTATGGCTGTTTTCGATGATGTAAGCGAGGAGAAGTTGTTTCTATATCCGCATAAAATTGAGTGGCGTGATGGTAATATTCCAGTAGCCCAGAAGGCTGATTATGTTGTTGTTCCTGTTGACAAGGGTGAGCCTCTGAAGTTGGAATTGATGCATTTTTATGATTGTGTAAAGCAAAGGAGTAATCCTATGACTGATGGTGGAGAGGGACTTAAAGTATTGAGAGTTCTGAGTTTGGCGCAAAAAGCTCTAATAGGTAATAAAATTTGATAAACAATTCATTGTATTACAGTCATAAGACTGCCTGTATTGATGAGGGCGTATCAATAGGTGATGGTTCGAAGATATGGCACTTTTCTAACATATTAAAAAACTCGTGCATTGGTAAAGACTGTGTTATTGGTCAGAACGTAATGATTGGTCCTGATGTAACTATCGGAAATAAATGCAAGATACAGAACAATGTTTCGATATATAAAGGTGTGCGGATTGAGGACGAGGTTTTTTGCGGCCCTTCTTGCGTGTTTACAAATGTTTACAACCCGCGGGCGTTTATCGATAGAAAAAATGAGTTCAGCCTGACTTTGGTAAAGAAGGGAGCCACTATTGGCGCAAATGCAACTGTTATATGCGGGGTGACTATCGGCAAATACGCAATTGTAGGGGCGGGGGCGGTCGTAAAATCTGATGTACCTGCGTATGCTGTAGTAGCGGGAGTGCCTGCAAAGCAGATCGGCTGGGCGTGCCGGTGCGGATTGACCCTCAGGTTCAAGAGGGGACAAGCGTCTTGCCTTGATTGCGGGAATGAATATGTGTTGAAAGATAAGACGATAACTGTGGTTAAAGAGTCCCTCTAATGCGATCCTTACCTATGCTGGATCTGCACGTTGAATACGCGTACATGAAGCCGGATATTGATGCCGCAATTCAACGATGCCTCGCACATCAGAAGTGGATATTGGGTCCTGAAGTCGGTGAGTTGGAGAGTAAGCTTGTGGAATATCTTGGAGTGCAGCACGCTGTAGGAACCTCGTCGGGTACGGAAGCTCTAGTCCTTTCGCTCAGGGCGTTGTCGATAAAGATGAAGGGGCAGGACTATTTCGATAAGGCCGATGAAATTATTACGACACCGTTTACTTTTACTGCAACAGGTGATGCAATTTTACGGTCAGGAGCCACGCCTGTGTTTGTCGATGTCGATCCGAAGACATATAATATCGACGTATCCAGGATAAGATCGTATTTGAAAGAAAATTCTTCGAAAGCTGTAGGTATTATTCCTGTTCATCTTTATGGGCAGTCATGCAACATGGACGATATACTGGAGATTGCACGAGAATATAATTTGTTTGTAGTTGAAGATGCGGCCCAAGCCTTTGGCGGAATGTGGAAAGGAAAAAAACTTGGCTCAATCGGTACTCTTGGTGCTTTCAGCTTCTTCCCTTCAAAAAACCTCGGTGGCTTTGGAGACGCAGGTATGGTTTCCACAGATGATTCTGAAGTTGCCTCTATTGTGCGCATGCTTCTCAAGCATGGGGGGAAAGACAAATACAATGTCGATTATATAGGGTACAATGCGAGGATGGACACGCTTCAAGCTGCTGTAATTGGGGCTAAGTTTAGATTTATAGATGAGTTTAATGCAAGGAGAAGGCAAGTAGCTGAGCTTTATACGGAGGGACTGAAAGATTTTAAGGGCATTAAGCTGCTGGAAATACTGGCGGCTGCTTATCATGTTTACAATCAATACCCTATCGGAGTAATAGAAGGTGGTCGGGATGAGCTGCAGAAATATCTTAAATCAAAGGGTGTCTCGTCTATGGTTTATTATCCGTTCCCTTTGCATAGGATGAAGGTTTTTGAATCTGGCCGCAGTAAGGCGTATAAAGAACTCCTACACGCCGAACAGGCTGCGCAAAGCGTATTGAATCTGCCTATAGGGCCTCTCCAGACGAGGGAGAATACGGATTATGTGATAGAAGCAATTAAAGGTTATTTCAATTGATAACATTATCTTGGATTATGGAATTCAGAAATGGTGGTATCATACAAGTACGAGTAACCAAGAAGGTTTCTTAAATATATAATGAAAAGTACTTTTGTTCAAAATGTTTTAGTTTTGATAACCGGGACTACTGTAGCTCAAATTATACCAATTGTATTTGCTCCTGTTCTAAGTAGGCTCTATGCACCAGAAGATTTTGGAATTTTCGCTTTATGTATGGCCATTGTATCATTTTTAAGTATTATATCTACGGGCAGGTATGAGCTTGCTATTATGCTGCCTAAACGTGAGGGTGATGCTCTAAGTATTGCAATTCTTTCAGTATTAATTGTAACGGTTATTAGTATTACAATGTTTTTATTATTATGGATATTCTATGAGCAAATCATTTTGTATGATGGCAACTTAGAAATTTCAAAATGGCTTTATTTTATTTTGCTCATGGTTTTTTTTATGGGAACTTACCAGACACTAAATTACTGGACAACTCGCAAAAAACAATATAAAACACTGGCTATTACTTCCACCATTCAGAAGGCTGTAATGGTTTTTACTAACCTTTTTATAGGCATAAACAGACAATCCAGTAGTGGACTTATAGTCGGGGCTCTGTCAGGTCAATGTGTAGCAAATTCGGGTTTGGCGTGGCATGTATGGAAACATGACAGAAAAAAAATTAGGAGTATCACATGGGATAGTATAAAACGGAACGCTACAATTTACAAAAGATTTCCTATATACAGCATGCCTTACAGTCTAATAGGTATTTTTTCAAGCAGGTTTATTGTTTTTGCTCTAAGTGCTATAGGTTTTGTTCAGGTTGCAGGTTTTGTAGATTTCAGTAGGAGCATACTTAACGTACCTATCGCTCTCCTATCATCCGCTATAGGCCAAGTATTTTTTCAAGAAGCCTCGTTTTCTATGGATACCCATAGGATTGAGCAGATAGTCATGAAACTGCTTATCAGAATCACAGAACTTTTTACCCCCCTTTTTATCTTTTTTGTAGTCTGGTCGTCTGATATATTCAAAGTTGCTTTTGGAGCCAAGTGGAGCGATGCAGGCGTATATGCTGCTGCGCTGGCGCCTGCATCTTTTTGCCTTCTATTTACATCATGGCTTGACAGGATTTACGAAATATCACTTCGTCAGAACACTGCGCTTTTACTACAGATATGTTTTGATGTAATCTGTATTTTACTTACTGTGGGGCTTCTTTATATGGGGGTAACACCGGTTATATGTGTATTTGTCCTTTCCATGGTTACTTTCTTGTATAATGCCATCTGGCTTAGAATAACATTTAAAATAGCCGGTTTTTCACTGGACGGATTGTATGGGCTGTTCAGGAAATTATTAGTCCTTATAGCTGCATCTTTTATTGTGCTGTATTTCTTGCTCATGTTTCCTGTACCGCGTATTGTTACGTTTATTTTTGGTGTAATCATATTGATTTCTTATTATTTTTATCTGTTTTTTAAACAGATAAAGGCTAAATTTACGACATGAGGACACTACAACGCTGGAAATCATTTTGGGATCATCAGGTTACACCCTTGCACAGGTATAATAATGATTTCTGGTACCGTCTTTACGCAGAGGAACTTAACCTTATAATCAGATCAACTGGATTCTCGGGGGGGGCCGTATTGGAAACTGGTTGCGGCAACGGGGCTTTATTCGAATACCTTACTTTTCCTATGGATAAATATATGGGAGTTGATATATCGACAAGCTTACTGAATATATTCAAAGATAGACATCCTGATATTGAGTTGGTTAATGCTGACGCTTCAAGCTTTTGTTCCGACAATAAATATTCTCTTATTTTCAGTAACGGAGTAATCCAGTACTTTGACACTGTTATGCTAAAAAGATATTTAATGAATTCATTCGACATGCTTGAGTCTTCAGGAATATTGCTGATTGCCAACATCCTTTGGAAGGATCAGCGAGGTATCTTTTATTCAGGGGAGCTTTCAGTATCGCCTACGGTTGGCATTTTGAATTTTGTCAAAGGAATAATAAAATCCAGATTTAAGCATAGCGATAGTATGGGAAACTGGTACAATCCGAGGGATTTTATAGCTTTAAAAAAGGATAAGTTTGAGGCTATTGTTTACGGCTCGTTATTTCATCCGTACCGATTCTCAATCGTATTAAAGAAAAGAATTTAATGTGCACTAATTGTATTTTTCAGGAACCATGGTGGCTTGATGCTGTCGCTCCAGGCTCTTGGGGGGCTGTTGAGGCCAGACGTGGAGAAGAAGTTGCAGCCCGACTTCCGTATGTTATCCGAAAACGCTATGGGCTGACTTTTCTAAATATGCCGCCATTGACGCAGACCCTTGGCCCATGGATAAGATCCTCTACAGCAAAAATAGCAAGACGGTATGCTGAGCAGAAGGACTTGATGACTGAATTGATAGAAAAACTACCCCCTTATGATTGCTTCAATCAGAATTTCCAGTATTCAGTTACGAATTGGCTTCCCTTCTACTGGAGAGGCTTTGATCAGACAACCCGATACACATATATTATAGATGACCTGTCTGATACCGAAAGAATATGGAAAGGTTTTCAGGAAAACATACGCAGAGACATACGCAAAGCCCAAAAGGTTGTAGCGGTACGGTGCGATTTGGGGATAGATCGCTTTCTTGAGGTCAATGCGCTAACATTTCAGCGACAGGGAATGAAACAGCCTCACAGCCGTGATCTCTATCTTCGCTTGGATGCTGCCTGCGATAGTCGCAATGCAAGGAGAATATTTTTTGCTGAAGATGTGAAGGGATGTTTGCATGCTGCACTTTATATGGTCTGGGATCAGAATTCAGCTTATTATCTAATGGGTGGCGGGGCCCCTGAGCTAAGGAATAGCGGAGCTACAAGCCTTCTCATGTGGGAGGCAATTAAACATGCTGCGTCTGTTACTCGGAAGTTCGATTTTGAAGGTTCAATGATTGAGTCTGTCGAGCGATTTTTCAGGGCATTTGGAGCCCTACAGGTTCCTTATTTTAATGTGACAAGGATGAGTAGAAAGATGAAGGTGTTGTCTGCAAGCAGGGACTTGCTCAATGCTTGCAGGTGAATGATGATTCAAATACGGCTTCCTGAGAATCGTCAAATAGAGGCTCAATGGGTTTGTTCGATTATTTTTAACGATTTTTTAGGTTTGGATTATGTTGCTGTTCCATCTTTGGAATCCGGCTATTGCCTTAGTATGAATGGAAAGAAAATTGATCTGGCGGATGTTTTTTTTACTGGTGCGGCAGACAGTTGGCTAAAGCCTGAATCCCTTGCCCTCGTTCAATGGAATTTGTCTGACGTCTCTGGATTGGATATTGAAAAAATAACAGAACCCTTGCCGGTACTGTTTGGCAATCCGAGCATTGAATTTTCAGAAAACCGTGTGCGTTGCCATGTGGACATTTTTGGTACAGCTTTCTATATGCTTTCACGTTATGAAGAGGTTGTGAAATCTGCGCGTGATGATCACGATCGTTTTGCTGCTGTTTCTTCTCTGGCGTATGAGGCTAATTTTCTTTATCGGCCAATTGTAGATGAATATGTGGAAATTTTATGGGCATGCATTAAGTTTCTATGGCCTCAACTAGAGCGAAAGCCTGAAAAAGGGCATGTGTTTGTGACCTGTGATGTTGATCAACCCTACGATTGTGGTACAAGAGACTTGAAAAATCTTGCTCGTCTGCTTGGTAGTGATTTACTTAATAGGTACGATGTTAGCCTCGCCGCCCGACGAGTAAAAAATTTTGTTGTCAGAGATTGTGATAATTATTTTAAAGATCATTTTAATACTTTTGACTGGTACATGGAAATCTGTGAAAAGCATAGTCGTCGGGCGGCTTTTTATTTTATTGCCGACCACCCAGCAGGTGTAATTGATGGCTGTTACGATTTGAATGAGCCGTATATTCAGAAACTTCTACATAAGATTTCTAGGCGAGGACACGAAATTGGTATGCATGCTAGTTACAATACTTATAAAAATTCATCACAAATTGCAAAGGAACGCCTACGCTTAGCTATGGCATGCAAAGCTGCTAATGCGGATGACAGTGTGCTAGGCAATCGACAGCATTATTTGCGGTGGGATACATCACAAACACCCGATTATATTGATGCAGCAGGTTTTGAATATGACTCTACTGGTTCATTTGCTGATGCGCCAGGCTTTCGCTACGGAACATCCAAATCTTTCAATATGTGGAGTTGGCAAAAAAATGCGCCTTTAAAGATTAGGCAACGCCCATTGATACTAATGGATTGTTCTGTAATTGATGATCTTTATCTTGGATTGGGTTATACAGATGAAGCACTCGACTTGATGATTAACCTAAAAGAAATTGCACTGAAGTTTGGTGCTAATTTCAGTGTATTGTGGCACAACTCTCATTTAACTACAGCAAAAGACCGAGAGTTTTTTGAAACACTAATCAAGTAGAATTACAGTTGTTCACTCAAGAATAATTTTACTCTTTGTGAGGAGGGTTTCATTTGGTTGAGTATTTAATTGAATATGTACTGATCCTAATTCTGTTTGTTTTTTGTTTTGTATTACGTTTTATCCCTCATATAATTTCGCCATTAGGTATTGGAGTTGACCATTGGTTTTGGAAGGCGTATATATCAAAATATAAACAGGACAGGCAATTCCCACCTGTTTTACCTCAATATATACTGGACGTGCACCAATGGTACCCGCCATTATTTCCTCTGGTTATTGCATATATACCTAAAAGTTTTTTTGAGTCGCATAGTCATCTTATTGCTGTTTTTATTGACTTAATAAGATTGACTCTTCTGCTCAAATTGACGTATTTATTGACTAATGGTCAGATGTTAGCAGTATATACAGCTGGAATTATTTACGCTACTATACCTCTATTAATCTCTTATAACATCCAATTAAATCCTCGGGGATTAGCCGCATTATTTCTTGATATCTTAATAGCTCTCCTTCTTTGGCATTACTTTGGCAATGGTTCAATGTGGTTGTGGCCTATAGTTATATTGATTGCTGCTATCATTCTATTGACTCACAAGATGACTACACAGCTTTTCTTCTTCCTGTGTATATGTTCAGGAATTATATCATTGGATTGGAGATTGTTTCTGCTGATTCCAACTTCTATTTTAGTCGCTATTCTTATGAGTAGGGGGTTTTATACTAAAGTAGCTATAGCTCATTGGGATGTCCTTGCTTTTTGGAATAGAAACTGGCAGTGGAGGGGGGCTCATCCAATAAAGGAATCACCTATATACGGTCAGGAGAGTTATGAATCCACAACCAGACAACATAAGAAAGGTATACGCGGAGTGCTTAAACATGTATGTTTTTTGTTTGCATACAACCCTGCTGGCTGGATGATATTTTTAATTAAAATTATTACCGGTATAAGAAGGCTTTCAGGGGGCACATTCACTTCGTTTCATAATATTATTATAAATATGGACTTGACAATGTTTTATTGGATATTCCTCTTATTATTTTTCATGCTTTTATGGGCTACGTTGACTGTATTAGTTCCTTTTATGAGATGTCTTGGTATGGGATATTTGTATCTTTATAATGCTGCGTTTCCAGCTGCGTTATTATGGGGCATTGCTTTTTATGTAAGTGTAAAAGATAAGATTATTTGGATAGAATATATGTCTTGTGTTTTTATATCTTTATTATGCATCGTAGTATTTTACAAACATTTAAAGAACAGCAAGACAAAAAAAATTGACAGCGATTTTGATAATGCGCTTAATTATTTAAAACAAAAAACTCGTGGTGTTGTGATGTGTCTCCCCATGCAGTGGCTTGATGTAGTTGCTTATAAAACTCGACAACCTGTTCTTTATGGTGGTCATGGTTATGGATTTAAAATTCTTGAACCTGTATTTCCAAGACTTTTAATCCCAATGAGTCATATAATTGATCGCTATGGTGTTAGATATTTGCTTACTATAAATGGATATTTGCCGGATAATTTTTTAAAAGAGCTTGAGGGGATGCATGTCCGTGAGTTTGGTGAATATCAGATTTATCATATTAAATGTGACTTGGATTGAGAAGAAATGTATGCCTCTATTTATAATGTTTTTTGATAGTCTAAAAAAACAATTTAAAAAATACTATTATCAATGCCTTTTTAGGTATTTTTCTGTTTATATCATGCCTAATAATTCTGTTGTAGAGATAAATCCGTCCTCTGATCGGTCTGTCGAGTTTCTCAATCAAGTACGCTTTTTGTTTATTGATAGGGATGCAGTTGATTTTATTAGTTCTGAGCGGATATGTTCAATGGAGGATGTTCGGGGGACTCCTCCAGATTATTTTTTAATGAACGGCAATATCCAACACGAAAATGATATTCAGAAACTTTTTGGGGTATTACACACTCTTTGTTCTTCTAAATCACGAATTATAGTGACATATTACAGTAATGTTTGGAAACCTTTAATATATCTTGCAACTTTGTTTGGATTGCGCGCTAAAACCTTGGAGCAGAATTGGATCTCACATGAAGACATCTCCAATTTCTTATTACTTACAGATTTTGAACTGGTACTGTCTAATAGCAGAATGCTTTGTCCAATATATATACCTTTTGTAAGCAGTTTTATTAATCGGTATTGCGCCAACATACCTTTTTTCCGACTGTTTTGCATGATTAATATAATTATGGCGAGACCTATAGGGCTAAGTCGGAAACATCTTTTGTCGGTTTCGGTTGTTGTGCCTGCTAAGAACGAGGCGGATAATATAGAGAATCTTGTAAAACGTTTGCCACAAATGGGACCGAATGACGAACTGATATTTGTGGAGGGTGACTCTAATGATAATACATGGGATAAAATTGTCGAAGTGCAGCGTAAATATATGGCGAGCAGGCAGATTAAGATAATGAAACAACTTGGAAAAGGTAAAGGGGATGCTGTACGAATGGGATTAGAAATTGCGTCTAAGGATATACTTATGATTTTAGACGCTGATCTGTCTGTGGCTCCTGAGAGCCTGCCTTTATTCTATACTGCGATAGTGTCCGATAAGGGGGAGTTTTTGAATGGGAGTAGGCTTGTTTATCCTATGGATAAGAAGGCGATGCGTTTTTTGAACATGACAGCTAATAAGTTCTTTGCACTAGCGTTTTCATACGTGCTTGGCCAAAAATTTAAAGATACTCTATGTGGCACAAAGGTTATATCAAGGGACAACTACAGTAAGATTGCTGAGAATAGATTTTTTTTCGGGGAATTTGATCCTTTTGGTGATTTCGACCTTATATTTGGCGCATTTCGGCTCGGCTTGAAGGTCGTCGAGATCCCTATTGTATACAAGGAGCGTTCATATGGAACGACAAATATACGCAGATGGAAACATGGGTACATTTTATTAAAGATGTTGTTGTATTCAGCAAAAAAAATAAAGTTTGTATAGTATAATCACGAATAAAATATAACGGTTATAAAAATATACTCCAGATTTTAATACTATAAAAAGAGACTTTTGGGTGAACAATAGATTAAATCAGGATATTGAGCGTGAACATTTTAATGCGCTTGCTTGTGAAAAAGGCGAAATTTGGTGGGGAAGTACCACTAAAGCGGGAATAAAACGCTTGGAAAGGCGTGCTAAACTGCTTAAGCAAAATCTCACCCATCTTAATAATCCAAAAGTTTTTGAATTAGGATGTGGAACCGGCGCGTTTTCTAGATATATTTTGAGCGAATTACCATCTTTAGATTTAACCTCTTGCGATATATCCACTGAATGCATAAGAATTGCTTCCAAACGCTATAGTAGTTATAAAAATGCTAAGTTTTTGGTTAGTGATATTACAATGAAGCCATCAAGTTTGGGCGTATTTGATGTTGTAATAGGTAATTCTATTTTGCATCATTTGCCCATCAGATCATCTTTAATATATTGCATGCAGATTTTAAAACCAGGAGGGATTATAATGTTTTTCGAGCCCAATATGATGAATCCTCAAATTGCTATCGAGAAAAATATTCGTTTCATCGGGAAAATACTACAGAATACAGAAAATGAAACTGCGTTCTTTCGATGGAGTTTAAAAAAAATCTTGCAAGAGGTTGGTTTTAATAAAGTTAGTGTAATACCATTTGATTTTTTGCATCCGATTATTCCATCTAATTGGGTTGTTTTTTTTAGTAAGTTTGGTGAGAGGATTGAGACTATACCATTTTTGAAAGAATTTTCAGGTTCATTATTAATCACTGCAAGTAAATCGTAAATGTGTTTAGGATACGATATGTATAAAGAAGATATATTGGAAGATGATAAGTCAAGGACTCTGAGAAACAGGAATAATCTATTTAAAAACAAAAATCTTCTTTATTGGTATGAAAATCTTTATAACACTCAATTTAGTGGAATTGAGGGACTTTCAGGAAAAGTTATCATTGAGATAGGCAGTGGAATATCGCCTTTGAAATATTTTTATGATTATGTGATAACTAGTGATGTTATGAATTTGGACTATCTTGACCATAATTTTGATTGTCACCATATAGATAAATATGATTCTATACCTGACGGGTCCGTTGACATTATTACCATGACTAACGTATTGCATCATTTATATGATCCTATCGTCTGTTTAAAAAAGATGCATTCTAAATTAAAGAAGAGCGGTATCATCATTATGTTAGAGCCATATTTTTCAATTCTATCAAATATTATCTATAAATATCTCCACCATGAATCATCTATATTTGATATCGATAACCCCCAAATTAAAGAGGTAGAAGGTCCTCTTTCGTCTTCCAATATAGCCATTCCATATATGTTATTTTTTTCGAATAGGGGGTGGGAAAAGGAGATTGCAGATATTTATGATTTCTCTAATACAAGTATTAATTACTATTCAGCATTATCATATATGGTAACGGGCGGAATATCTACTAAGATTCCAATACCTTTTTTTTTGTATAAGTGGCTATTCGGTCTTGACAGATATTTAGCTACCGAGTTCCCGCGGATTTTCAGCTCTTTTTTTATAATAAGACTGGTAAAGAAAGGATAAAATGGGTAAGCCTTTATTAAGGATGATAGAGTTGAGCGAGTATTCAGGTATCAATGATAGAAATGACCCTATACGATTTTACAGACTACCTTTTATAGGAAACTTATTTAGAAGAAGGGTCGAAAAGTGTCTAAAAGAGTTATCCGGGGGGCATAGTGTACTTGAGGTAGGTTTTGGTTCTGGAGTGACATTTCTACATTTGAATGATATGTATAATGAAATTCATGGGCTTGACTTAACAGCAAATGTCGAGGCTATTACAGAGAGATTCCAAAAATTGGGGGTTATGACATATTTGAGTAATGGCGATATCCTAAATATGCCTTATCAGGACAGTTATTTCGACAGCGTTTTGCTTATATCAATATTGGAACATTTAAAGCCAGAGTTTCTGTATTCTGCGTTTCTAGAAATATCTAGGGTATTAAAACAAAACGGACAGGTTATTTATGGTGTGCCCATAGATAAAAAGATCATGGATTATGCCTTTCGATATTTAGGATATAATATCAGAGAATACCATTTTTCGAATCATAAACAAATATCAGAGGCTTCTGAAGTGTTCTTTAAGAGAGTTTCTATCTCAAATATATATGTTTTTCCTTTTGGAAGCCTGTATGAGGTATGCCATTGGGAAAAAGGATAATTTTTTTGGTAACAGATTTATTTATAAAAAACGTTACAGAAAGACACCTTAAACTGTGCTTTATTCTTTTAATAGCATTAGGCGTGAGGATTGTTTGTCTACTTTATTATACTGTTTATCTTGAAATAAGGACTTTTGAATATGAAAAGGTGGCATTCAATTTAATCCAAGGAAATGGATTTATGTTTGAATTCCTTGATAACCAATATAGAGCTGGTATAGCGCCTGTATTTCCAGTATTATGTGCTTTTATCTATCTTATTTTTGGGCACAACCAGATATTGATTTTATTATTGCAGATAGCACTTAGTACTGCTACCTGCGCGATAGTCTTTTTTATAACAGAGAAGTTTTTGAATTCTGAGTGTGCTTACTTGTCTGCGATACTTTCGGCATTGCATCCTAGCATGATTATTTATTCCTCTACTATGTTGCATTCAGTGTCATTGTATTCGTTTCTTATCTGTAGCTCCTTGTTTCTAATGATGGTTTCAATTGAAAGTCATGGTTTGCGCCATAATATATTATTAGGTTTTTGCACGGGACTATGTGTTTTAGAACGAGCAACATTCTTGCCTTTCTATGTACTTGGTTGGTTCTGGATTTTGCATTACTCCATGGACAAAAAAAAAGCAAAAAGTGTCATTCTATCTAGTATAGTCGCGCTGTTTCTTATAGTCACGCCTTGGGTTATACGCAATACGATTATTTTTAAACAATTTGTGTTTATTCAAACAAACCAGTGGGTTGGTCTATGGATTGGGAATAACCCTCAAAGTTGGGGAACACCAATGATGTATTCAGGGAAAACATGGGAAGATTCAATTCCAGACGATTTACGTAAAAAACTAAAAAGTCTCGATGAGATAGGGCAGATGGAATTGTTTAAAGCGGAGGCACTTACTTTTATTAGACAGCATCCGAGTCAATTTATCGAACGTACTATTAAGAAACTGTATTATTTTTGGTGGTTTCCCCCCTCAGCTGGATTACTCTATCCAGCTTCTTATCGTATAATATATAAAATATATTATACAGTAATATTAACTGGTGCTATTATTGGGCTAATATGGGCATTAACAGTAAAAAAAGTACGCCCTATAATAATACTTGTGTTACTTCTTTTTAGTTCATACTCGCTATTACACAGCTTTTATTATCTTGAGGGACGGCATCGTTTTAGTATTGAGCCTATTTTGTTAATATGTTTCTCATTAGGAGCATTTAAAGTCTTTCGCTTAATAAATGTGAGTAGATTGTCGAGAGAGCTGCACTGGAAGAAGCAATAAGAAGGTATGGGAAGCCTGAGATATTCAATACAGATCAGGGCAGTCAGTTTACATCAGAGGCTTTTACAGAGATACTTATCAGCAACGGCATCAGTATAAGCATGGATGGCAAAGGTTGCTGGATGGACAATGTCTATGTAGAAAGGCTGTGGCGTAGTGAGAAGTGGTCTGGAAAAACTGAACTAGGACATAAGTGATAAAGCTGCTCTAAAATAATTAGAGAAAGGAGCAGCGAAATGGCAAAAAGACCGAGAAGGAATCACAAGGCAGGGTTCAAGGCAAAAGTGGCACTGGAGGCAATCAAAGGGGAGCAGACTTTGATAGAGCTGTCGCAGCGATTTGGAGTTCATCAGAATCAAATCACGGAGTGGAAGAAGCAACTGTTGGAGAGGGCAGAGGAAGTTTTTAGCAAGGATAAGAAAGAGGCAGAAGGTCCTCCAGTAAAAGAGCTACATGCCAAGATAGGGCAATTGACTATGGAGAACGATTTTTTATCAGTCGCGCTCGGGCGCATAGCCGAGCCGAGCGCAAAGAGATGATAGATCGTGCTAATGAATTGCCGCTGACCAGGCAATGTCAAATACTAAACATGTCGAGATCGAGCTTGTATTATGAATCATTTCCTATGAACGCAAAAGACCTGGAGCTGATGCGCCTAATAGATGAAATTCACATGAAATATCCTTTTTACGGCAACAGGAGAATACGCAATGAGCTAAGGGACAGAGGGCATGAGATTGGACGCGGCCATGTACGGACGCTGATGTTGAAGATGGGCATAGTGGCTTTATACCAAAAGCCAAGGCTATCTAATCCTCATCCTGATCATAAGGTTTATCCCTACTTGTTGCGTGGAATGGAAATCAATCGTGCGAATCAGGTATATGCGGCTGACATAACCTATATACCTATGGCCAAGGGATTTTGCTATCTTGTAGCGATAATGGATTGGGCCAGCCGAAAAGTATTGGCCTGGCGGTTATCAAATACGCTGGATACCTCTTTTTGTACAGAGGCTCTTGAAGAGGCGATATCAAGGTTCGGCAAACCAGAGATCTTCAATACAGACCAAGGTAGTCAATTCACATCGGAGGCATTTACGGAAATACTCAAAGACAACGGGATTAAGATCAGCATGGATGGAAAAGGCTGCTGGAAAGATAACGTATTTGTAGAGCGACTTTGGCGAAGCGTGAAATATGAAGATATTTATCTGAAGTCTTATGATTCGATTGCGGAATTAAGGAAAGGACTTATAGAGTATTTTGAGTTTTACAACGGTCGGCGGCGGCATCAAGGACTTGACGACAAAACACCGGATGAAGTTTACTATGGCACATTGCCATCTATTAAGGTGGCAGCCTGATAGAACAGCTTATCACTTATAATAGGCTTCAGCCTGTACAGACAAACCCGACCACTTCTCACTATGGTTATTTCTGGTAAGGTAAGGCAGTATGGTTTGGTACCTATGATTTGCCTTAATCAAGGCATCCTTGCTAGCTTTCATGATAATTTCCAATACAAAATCACGTGAAGTTCCCGTAACCGTAGTAAGGCCGGTAATGATTCCTTCCCGAACAAACTTGTTTAATAAACTTTTTTCTAACGTGATGATTTTATCATCCCTGCCCTTAAGAACTATTGATGATGCCCCCACAAATTCAATCGTCAAAGGTATGCCGTCCCATACTAATGATCCTCCGACATCTACCAAAACAGGTCGCAGGTCCTGGAAAGAAAGCGTAGGGTGCTGGGTATCGAATATTTTAAGGGCTTTTGCGATTTCTTCATCCGGGAAAATGATTGCATGCTCAGGGTCTACAAGTAGATATGTTTCTAGATCAAGATATATTCTAAAATCGGAAATCATTATATATATAAAATCAACGCTTACCTGCGGTGAGAGACTATCAATAAGGCTTGAAAGAGTTGTTCCGGGAGAGCTTTTAACAGTTGAAAGTATAAGGTTTATCTTTTCTTCCGGTATTGTTAAATTATCTGCGCGGAGATAATCTTCTAAAAATTGAATATTGCGATGTAGCGTGTAATTAATCTCCTCAGTTGTTCGTACTCTAAATTGAAGACCAATGCTATCAGCAAATTCCTCCCCAGGCACATAATGCCAGGTGCCGTCACTATCACGGTAATACCGGTCGGGATAGTCAGCAGATAGCTTTGCGATTTGATTTTCAGTTTTCCACTCATCAATGAATGCACATGATTCTGTAATTACCAGGAAATCCGGCCTATATCCAAAAAGTCCCGCCCTGCCGTTTTTGTCTTTGTATCTGACATATATCAATTCGGGCTGATCATAGTATTCCAGCACGTCAGCATCATACTCGTAAGTATAAATACCACATAGTTCAGCTGTGTGGCTTTCAAACTGGACCATGAAGCCATTTTTGTTGCTGGGATAAGCACCTTTGACATTTCGCAACCGGTTCCCCACAGCCCTTGAGGGTTGTGAACCCCGGACGCGTGAAATGAAAGCCTTTGCTTTTTCGGACACCCTATTCTTTGCGCACCAGACCTCAAAATTTTCACTAGATAACATAACTGCCTCCTTTTTGACCTCGCATTAATGCTGGTCGATTTTTATTGGTATTGTTTTTTTGCGCTTAAAGAATCAGCCTCCATTCTCAAACCCAAACTCACGCAACTTGTTTTTCCAAGCGTCTCGTGATTCGTGGCTGCGCATAATTCCTTTTTTGGGGGCTGCATTTTCGATAGCGTCATAGCTTGGATACACGCCTTCGATGTGCAGTTGTTCAGCAACTTTCTCAACAAAAAGTCTTTCTTGACCTAGTCTTTGCTCTTTGCGGGCTTTTCTATGACATGCTGCTTTCGCTGAGATGTGCCGACAAAGAACATAGAAATGTTTGTATAAAGTTTTTTTCGTATAGCCTAAATTCTCAGCCACTTTGGTCATGGAAAGAGGATTTTCCGATTTGCTTTTAAGGACAGATTCGAGGTGTCGCTTGACATAAGCGTAGTCAAAATCATTGGTCTTCCTTGGAGAAGCGGGGAAAAGAGATTCCGAATCCTGATAATCAAAGACTTTAGCATCCTTCTGCAAGCGACCCTTAGTTATAAGGTCTGCTAATGGTGTCTGGCTTCTGTAGCTTATCTTCAAGAGATTTTCTAGGGAAGGCAGAGCTGTTCCTGCTTGCCATCTGCTTATAGTAGCTTTTGGAATTTTTGCCGACCTGGCATATGCCGAGGCACTACCCTTATAATGCAAATTAATGTGCTCTGTTAGTACTGTACGCAATGTTTCGTTGCGAGTTATATTTATAGTTTCTGGAAGAATAGATATCAATTCACCAATGTTTCTATCTTTCCATGAGTCGAAATCGGGGATAGGATCCACAGGATATTTATTGTTTGTATCTGTTAAACCGAGCCAGTGCCCACATGTAGAGCAAAACCCGTTTTGGACATGTCTTGCTATCACTGGTAGCATATTGCCGCATTTATGGCATTGAGTGCGTAGTGATATGTGGTGGACTAAACAACTCCTAACGGCTTTTATTGTCCATACGAGAGGCTCGTATATTGTGAGTGCACGATCTTTGCGTTCTGCAAGGCATATTGGACACCATGCGCGATAATGGCGGAAGACGTTTTGACAGCTAATGATATTTCTTAGTGGTAGCAATGTTATATAAATTAGATTCTTTTGGAGAGTGAGAAGCTCAAGTGTATGGATTATCTTCTCGGTAAAATTGCTGACGCCGTTAAACGCATACGGGCGCGTATAAACTCTGGAACAACCCCTTTTAATGCTATTTACTAATGACAAAGTACCCATTTTCGGAAATAAAATGTCTGATAGAAACGTGCTAAAGCTAATAGAATGTAGTTTGCATAAACGAGGTATATAACTAGTTACGGACTCAGCAAGAGGAGTTCCTAGTCCTTCTGGATTTAAGCTTGATAAATAGCTATGTCCTAATATCATTATTAGTGCCTAATCGAGTGGGGTAAAATTTCTTGCACCCAAGAATGAGATCAAAAATATTTACATCGAAACAATAATTTGTTTTCTCATGATCAATCGAATCGGCTAAATTATATGGTCGAGAAAAAATATTGCTATATTTTTCATGTCTTTTTTTGAGCTCTTCTGATGCCTTGGCATACTCAGAAATGTTAATTGGGAGTAGTTCTTCATCGCAGCACATCATTTTGGAAAATTGAAGGCCTGACAAATAAATAAATTTCAGAAATGATTCAAACGAGGGAAAGTAATTTTCAATTGTTGCAGATTGAACATTATGCTGGGGTAGTCCAAGTTCATCAAAACACGCTTTCATTATTCGGTATTTTCTGCTTGCAAATTTGACCTCATGTTTGCTGTGTTGCTCTGAAATCATCGCACCTATGTTTTTAAAAAGCCATTTGTGCCATCTTAAATCAACACTATCGTAATTATTTCTATCTTGTTTCTTACCAAGCCATTTTCGGCACTTGGAGCAATAGCCTGGGCGGTATTTGTCGGCAATCATTGGTGGCTCTGCAAGACAGTAGGGGCAGGATAAAAGCAAATGAGCTTTATGTGTAGGGCAGACCTTAATGCATGATATGCTCCATATAAGGGGGTCGTAAACCGGATATTTTCGATCATGCCAGTCTTGATAGCAATTTGGGCACCATGCGCGAGATCTGCGGATAATGGGCTCATTTAAATGCTGAAATCTAATTTTGTGAAATCCTAATGTCGCCGTAGTTAGCATTTGAAGATTAATATTGTTGTTCAAACTCCTCATAAGTGGCATTGTTGAGGAAATTGCGCTCTCAATCTCTTTGAACAACTCTGGCTTTATAAAAGGTGCTTTCTTTTTTTCAGAGTAGAAAACAAGCTTTTCCTTTAACTGTGGGAAAAATTCGTACATTAGGATATTAAGCGGAATGCTATATTTTTGCGCTGTTCGAGAAATCAAGCTGTTGAGACCCTCTATAAGTGACGTACCGATTCCAATAGGGTCAGCTATAAGTATTCTGCGTTCAGGGATTTCTGGAATTTCTAGATCAAGTGGTTGGTATGGGTTATCAACAATAACTAAGTTTCTTTGCTTAATAGCTTTAGTGCTTTTTCTCATAGAAGTTTCCTTGAATATTTATAACAAAATGTTATAAATATTGATAGATATGTTATAAAATAAGTTATGTGTTTTTATGACGAATAAAATTGAAGAAAAATTGTTGCAATATCAAATAGATACTATTTGTAGAATATTTTAAAATCAAATATATAATGTAACATATGTTTTTTCCTCCGATGATTGCATTTTCAAAGTTACTTCTAATTTCACGGCGGGTGCAAGGTATATCTCAAGCACATATTGCCGATTCAATAGGAGTAAGTCAGGCTGCAATAGCGCAATATGAAAGTGGGAAAAATTCGCTGTCAATGGGTTATTTGAAAAAGATGGCACCATTTTTAAATTTGGATCCAGGGTATTTAGACAATACATCGTATAATCCTTTTAGGCAGGCAGACATGACTTGTCCTATAAAAATTATTTTACCCGAAAATATCAAACGAGATATTGATTATGAAATCATAAATATTATTGCTAACCACAATCTTAAAGTTAATTTTATTTTTTTTAGGATTTCCGATGAACCGATAGAGTACGCAAGACGTATATGGAGACAAAAGCGCAATGGCTACACGGCATGCGCATTTGCCATAAAAGATACAGAGAATAATATTTTTGTGGCGCGGAGAAAGCGCAATTTTGCATTTTTTAATGAGAATGAAGTAGAAAAAAAATTGATGGATATAAAATATCATCAAAATATTAATTCGTATATGAAATCAAGTGCTCACTTCTTCATAAAATCAGTAGATATTCCCTTGAAGCTGTTTAATCAAATTCTTGACTGGCAGGACATAGACTGCAATCTTTTGCTTCCTCTTTTTGAAACAATGGAATCAAATGAAAACATAGAGTATCTTAAAAAGTTGGTTAACCTTGTTTGGTCTCACCCTGAACATAGAGGACGTTTAAATGAAAAGGAATATATTCTTTACGAGATTGAAAAGATAGGAGCGGAATATTATTCAAGATCCATGGGCGGGTTACTACATCATGTAATGGATGCAATAAGGCAGTACACTATACCATATCGACTTGGTGATTAAGAGCTAGTTCTGTAATGTCATAGAGTCTATTATAGATGGTAATATTTTAAAAGGAACCAAAGCTTGGCCAAAAGTAAAAGGAACCTAAAGTTGGCCAAACGGGCCAACAATTAGTCCCGGTAACAAAAACTTGGTGGCGGTGCAGGGAATCGAACCCCGGACACTGCGGATATGAGCCGCATGCTCTAACCGTCTGAGCTACACCGCCTTACAAAGGGAAATATAAGTATAACAGACGCCTAATTTTCATGGCAATACGCGTTCAGTTGAAAACAAACTCCAACTCGCAGCAAAGAATCTAAAAAACAGGGTATGGTGTTATTATATTTTTAGCATATGGCTGATTCAATAAATAGCAATACTATTCCTTCTATGTTCTCATTGTCACTTGCAGACAACAAGAATAGTATTGCGTTTAATTACTATGAAGACTCATGGGAAACCATGACCTATTCGGAACTCCATTCTCTTATAGAGTGTTTCGAATGCACACTTTATTTGTCAGGTATAAAAAAGGGCGACAGGGTTGCTGTAGTTTCCGAAAACAGGCCTGAATGGTGCGCCTCGTACATGGCGACTGTAAGGCTTGGCGCGATAGCTGTTCCGATAGACGCTCAACTCGGAGCGGAAGAGGTCAAAAATCTTTTAATAGATTCGGAAGCAAAGGTCGTATTTTTTAGTGCGAAAACGGAAAATGTTGCGCTTGCTGCCGCAAAAGCAATGAACACGAAAGCTGTACCGATAGAAAAAGAATCGCTGATGCCTGTGCCTGAAGGATTCAACCCTTCTCCCTGCGATTCTCTTTCGGCTGATTGTATTGCATCTATAATCTACACTTCCGGCACAACAGGCAAACCTAAAGGCGTAGTTCTCACGCACAAAAATTTCTCTTCAGATGCCGATGCGGTGATAGCTGCGGGCGTACTTACAAAGGATGACACTGTACTTTCTGTTTTGCCGCTTCATCACACCTACCCTTTCATGTGCACATTTATAGTTCCGCTTTTTCTGGGCAGCTCAATAACCTTCAGTCCGGGAATAAAATCTGCCGAAATTGTTTCGGCCATAAAAAACACCGGTGTGACGGTTGTTGTTTGTGTGCCGAGACTGCTTGATATGATAAGAAATGGTATTGTTGCACGGATAAAGGAACGCAAAGGGTTTTCGATTCTCCTGTTGAAGCTTATGAATTTTTGCGGCATATTGAGAAATAATTCAGGACTAAATCTCGGAAAAATATTTTTTCGCTCGGTCCACTCAAATTTCGGCAAACTCAGGTTTTTTGCAAGCGGCGGCGCCCGCCTAGAACCTGAGGTTATGAGCGATCTCGAAGCCCTTGGGTTCACCGTGCTTGAAGGATACGGACTTACAGAAACCTCGCCTGTCATAACATTTAACCCGCCCGAAAAAAGAAAACCGGGCTCGGCGGGGAAACCGCTGGCAAATGCTGACATAAAAATATCGGATGACGGTGAGATTACGGTAAAAGGGCCTATGGTAATGACAGGCTACTACAAGAATCAGGCTGCAACAGAAGCGGTTCTTAAAGAAGGCCGTTTTTTTACAGGAGACATTGGACATCTTGACGATGAAGAGTATCTGTTTATTACGGCTCGAAAGAAAGAAGTGATAGTATTGAGCTCAGGCAAAAACATCTATCCTGAAGACATAGAGAAAATGTATTCATCAATTGCCCTCATAAAAGAGATCTGTGTGGTCGGCATCGAAAATAAAGGAGTGGCTCATGCTGTTCAAGCGGTGATAGTGCCTGACCTGGAATATGCAAAAAAAATAAAAATCGGCAATATTTCTGAAACGCTTAAATGGGATATCAGTGCAGTGTCTATGAAGCTGCCGGAATATATGCGTATAAAAGGCTTTACTCTCTGTCAGGAACCTCTTCCGCGCACGCCGCTTGGGAAACTGCGCAGATTCATGGTTGGGGAATCGTTGAAAGCGTCTGTTGAGGCTAAAAAACGCAGGGGAATAGATAAAGAACTGATTGAGGATTCTGTTGGGCGCGAGGTGGTGCGCTGCATTAATTCGCTTGCGGATGACGAGGCTTCGATACAATGGGACACGAATATAGAACTCGATCTCGGTTTTGATTCTTTAAAGCGGGTAGAATTTGTGTCAATTCTTGAAGAAACATTTTTGATAAATATCCCGGAAGCTTTTACCTCAAGGGTGCAAACAGTAAAAGATGCAGTAGTCCTTATAAAAGAATGTTTGACAGATCAAAAAAGCGATACCGGTGAAAAACAATTTTCTGAAAAATCTGAATGGGGGACAATACTTGCTAAGTCGCCATCAACCGAAGACTTAAAAAGAATCGAAAGCCGTTTGAGCATCATTGAAACAGCAATTGTAAGATTTTTGTTCTTTGCCAAGAAGTTTATTTTTAAAACAGTTTTTTGCTTAAAAGTAAGAGGACTCGAAAACATTCCGGCAGAAGGAGCATTCGTAATCGCACCTAATCACACAAGTTATCTTGATGCTTTTATTATTGCTGCATCGGTGCCTTTTGATGTTTTTAAAAAACTTTATTTTCTGGGACTGCAGAATTTTTTTGCTGGCAAACTCAGATCATGGCTTGCCAAATTGGGCCACGTAATTCCTATAGATCAGGAAACTTATCTGCATAGGGCACTGCAACTGTCAGCCTTTGCAGTTAAAAAACAGTCTTCTCTCTGCATATTCCCTGAAGGTGGCCGGTCCTTTGACGGTAAGCTTATGCCCTTCAAAAAAGGCATTGGTGTGCTAGCAGTAGAGCTCGGTGTCCCGGTGATACCTGCTTATATTGAAGGCGCATTCAAAGCTCTCCCTAAGGGCTCCGCTTTTATACAGCCCTGCAAAATAACGGTTTCATTCGGCAGCCCGCTTGAAATTGACCGAATGGACATCAGGCGAAAAGCAGGAGAAACTGATGTATACCAGCATTTTGCTGACGAGCTTAGAAAAAGAGTCAAGAATCTTGCAGAAGGTTAAATTTACGCTTATTATTGAAAAATTCTTTTTTATCGTGCTAATTTATATGCCAATACTAATTATTTTAGGAGGTATCTATGAGTCTATCAAAAAACCAGTTTTTTGTAGTATTGCTTCTTGGCTTTGTTTTAGTCGTATCTGTTGCTAATTTTGCAGCAGCAGCTTGATGAGGATCAGAAACTGCTCCCGTGGGAGCAGAAAAGATAGTCGTTCCGAACAATCCTCAGGACAAAATAAGCAATGATTCTGTGAAGTCAACCATTCAGACTAACACGGATATCCAGACGCCAACAGCGGCTCCGGTTCCTGCTGGGACAACAGGGGTTGGCATTGACTCAACCATGTCAAGCAACAAAAAAGTCTTTAACATTCCGATAAGCCACAGTTTTAGCGAAAGGACCGCAATCGTAGGAAACGTGCCTTTTATGTTCGTTAAATATCAGGAGGCAGACGGCAACTGGAATAAATCGTCCAGTATCGGCGACATAAGCCTGACACTTAAACAGAGGTTCGGTGATGAGAAGGAGATAGAATACCAGACCTTAATAACAGGAAAGCTTCCGTCGGGCGATCAGGATGCAGGACTCGGCTCTGGTTCCTATGATGTTGGGCTTACGCAGAGGATTATAAAAAGGATAGACATATTCAGGTTTATAGGTAGTGGTGGGTATATACATCCAATAAATACTCCTAAGGTATATGGACAAAAAGTAAATTATGGTGATTCGTTTACCTGGATGGCCGCTTTAGATGCTAATGTTGCAAAACAGCTGAGAATCTGGACAGGACTTAAACTGTCAGGCTCGGTAACCCAGGGGACAAAGATAGAAGGAGTTGAACAGCAAGACAGGCTTTCAACTGTGGACGTTACTCCTGAGGTGAAGTATTTTTTCACCGATAAGCGTGCGCTGAACTTGGGAGTGAACATACCTGTATCCACAAGTTATAACTGTGTGAATGCCGAAAAACGGAAACCGTCACTAACCTTCGGATTTTACAGTTTGTTTTAAAAAAAAGCTTACAAACCATGAGCAGGGCCAACACTATTGTTGGCCCTGTTTAGGTTAAGGAGTCATCGGAATGTTTTCTATCAAAAATGTGGTTGCTTTAGCATTATCTCTTGTTTTAATCGCAGGAATATCTCACGCAGGCGAGAAAAAAATAGCGGTATTGGACTTTGAGGATGCAGCCACAACCACACAGGTTCAGAAAAAGGACGACGACGGCAGACTTCAGAACGTCAAAATAAACAAAAGCAATATAGGACGTGCTGTTACTGATATGCTTATTACCGAGCTCGTTAAAGACGGGACTTTTAAAGTAATAGAGAGAGGGCAGATCGAAAAAGTATTAAATGAACAAAAGTTTTCTATGAGTGGGCTTGTTGATACTGCTGAGGCGGCTAAAATAGGCAAGATATTGGGTGTAAGCGCAGTTGTTGTCGGAAGCGTTACACAGTATGGACTGAGCTTTTCGAGTACCGGAATATTGGGCATAGGCACCAAAACAAGCGTTGCAAAGGTGGCTGCAAATGCGAGAATGATTGATACTACTTCTGCAGAAATAATAACTGCTGTTGAAGGAAAGGGAGATGATTCTGCCTCCGGCTTTAAAATGGGCGATTATGCGGCTGTTGATGATACAGGCCAAGTTGACGCCTTATTGGGAAATGCAACAAGAAAAACTGTTACTGACATTGTGAAACAGCTAAAAGACCAATCAGCTAAAATTAAGGATTCTTTTTTAAATACCGTCATTGCTCATGTGGATCGCAGCAACAAGACATTCATTTTAGACGCCGGACAAAACATCGGTATCCAAAAAGACATGACAATGTACGTAATCAAGGTTACAAAAGAAATAACGAGCCCCACCACAGGCCAAGTGATAAGACGCATAGTTGAACCTATAGCAGATTTGAAGATTATCGGCTGCGACAAAGTTTCGGCAGATGCAGTCTGCATAAGCGGAAAATGCGATTCAATAAAAGAAGGCGACAAAGTTTCATCAGCAAAATAGCAGTTGTCTAATATTGCCTAAAAGGAGGAATAAATAATGTTGAAATTTTCGAAATTGATGGGTATATTCATTTTCTTTTCTGTCTTTTTTATACCACAAATAGTTCTGGCTCTTGGCGGAGAGGTGGCCTTGGGTGTATGGTACCAGCGCCCTGACGGCAATCTTCAGTATAAAGGCGACTCTCTCGGCCTTGCAAGTGATCTGAAATATGACAGCAAAAGCCAGATGTATGCTCGTGTCAAGGCTGAGCTGCCGCTTTTTTTGCCCAATATTTACATTATGGCCACTCCCATGAAATTCAAAGGAACCGGTATCAAGGCCGCAAATTTCCAGTTTGACAACCAGAATTTTACGGCTAATAATTCATATTCAACAGAACTTACGCTCGATCACTATGACTTTGCTTTTTATTATGGTGTTCCATTTGTGAAAACCGCCACGAAAGACACTCTTAATGTTGATGCAGGATTAAATCTTAGAGTAATAGACTTTAAAATAAAAATTGACCAGCCTGCTACAAACCAGAGCATATCAAAAAGCCTTACCCTTCCTGTGCCTATGGGTTATCTTGGAGCACAGATAAAAATTCACGAAAAGGTTTCTATTGAGGCAGATTTAAGAGGCATATCCTTTGGCAATGCCCACTATTACGATGTGGTTGGAAGAATTAAAGGCAGAGTTATAAATGCCGGCATACTAAAAGGCTTTATCGCAGCAGGGTACCGCTACGAAGATATCAGCATTGATGCGGAAGACATAAAGGCCGGATTTAAATTCAGCGGACCGTTTGCTGAAGTGGGAGTGGAATTCTAGTTGCTTGCACTGGCGGAGAGGGGGGGATTCGAACCCCCGGTGGAGTCGCCCCCACAACGGTTTTCGAGACCGCCGCATTCAACCGCTCTGCCACCTCTCCAAAGAACCAGCTATTCAGAACAAAAATTATAACATCTTTTAACCATCGGTGGAAGGTAAATCTTCGTTGTAACTCTTGGGGGTTATGGCGGGGCGGACGGGACTCGAACCCGCGACCTCCTGCGTGACAGGCAGGCGTTCTAACCAGCTGAACTACCGCCCCAATGGGGCACCGCACAGAGAAAAAATGGTAGGCGGAACAGGGATCGAACCTGCGACATCTGCCTTGTAAGGGCAGCGCTCTCCCAGCTGAGCTATCCGCCCAAGAGAATTAATATTTAACTATACACTAAATGTTTTTGTCAATTGATTCCTGATTTTTGATTTTGAAGCTAAGTATCGGTGTTTAATAGTTTTTGTCTCAGAGCCATTTTTGTGCTTGAAAAAAAACATAGATGGGTGTATGCTTTTTAATAAACTAATAAAACCAGAAAGGAGGTGTTACGTAGATGAAAAAAGTTTTATTGCTTACGATAGCAGTGATGTTTCTTTTATCCGCAGGATGTGCAACAAAGGAATACGTAAAGCAGCAGATAGACCCGCTTGTTGACAGAATCAGCAAGCTCGAAGCAAGAGTTGCCGCTATCGAATCAAAAGTAAGCTCCATCGAGGGCAAAGTGGCCGAGATTGACCAGGCTAAGAAAGATGCAAGAGACGCAAAGGCTTTGGCTGCTGATGCCATGAATATGGCTAAGGACGCTTCTGCAAAATCAGATGCAGCTGCAAAGAGAGCTGAAGCTGCTGCTGACAGAGCCGAAGCTGCTTTGTCAAAGGCTGAAATGTCTTCAAAGAAAGCCCAGAAGGCTTTTGAACTCCATCAAAAGAAATAATTTGTTTTTAGACATTCCAGAGGCTCAGGATGACAAATCCTGAGCCTCTTTTTTATTCAGAAATCAAGACAGGAATTCCTGTCTTGTCACGTATAGCCTGATAAAGTTTTTCTGTGCTTACATCTTTTAAAAGATTCTTTCTCTTCAACACGCCGACAGCAAGCCGCATGTAGTTTTCGGGGCGTTCTTCGTCGTCTTTGTGCACCTCAAGATACACCTTCCCGCTCTTAAGGCCTGCCTTAACCGGCTGCCTTGTTATAACAACCTTGGCGCCATTTGCAACGGCTTTAAAAAGCTTCGGAATATCTTCGGGATAAAGCCTCAGACATCCATGAGTAGCGCGCCTTCCTACCGCCCACGGCTTGTCTGTGCCATGAATCATTATGCTGTGAGAAGAAAGCCTTAAAGCATGCGAACCAAGAGGATTTTCTGGGCCGGGCGGCACAACACGCGGCAGCTCAGGCCGCTCCTCTCTGATTGAATCAGGCACATGCCAGCTTGGTTTAACAATCTTCTCGACAACCCTGAAATTCCCGAGTGGAGTATCGTTCCCTTCGCTTCCGATGCCTATAGGAAAAGTCTGAACCAGTTTTCTCCCTTTTTGCATAAAAAAATGATACAGCCTCATTTCGGAAATATTGATAACAATTCCGTCATAAACGTCAACCTCAGGCAGAGTCCATTCGGTAGGTACTTTTACCTCGCCATCCACAGTAGGAACAAAAGGATCAAACTCAGGATTGGCGTTTACTATAGAGTTATAACCCACATCAAATTTTCTCGCAATCTCTATAAGAGATTCATTGTCTTGAACCTTATGGGTCTGCAACGCTCCAATTATAGAATCGTATTTCTCATAACTAAAATTTTCGGCATAGGTTGTCGAGGAAAACAGCAGAAAGCCAATAATAACCGAAAGTATCTTTGCCGGTATTATCTGTAAAAGCCTAGACTCGACCTGCCGGACAATGTAAGAAAGAGTCAGCATTTCTATCCTGTTTTTGAAACCAAGTCGCCTTCAATATATCTATGAATTATTCCAGAAATAAGTGTTTGATAAGGCAACCCCATCTCGATCGTTTTTTTTTGAATACCTTGATAATGATGGTCGTAGAGACGTATGGTAATTCGCTTGTCTTTTACTAACGTCTTTCGTGCTGTTGCTTTGATTGCTTCAATTTCTTTTTTTGTTGGAGATGAAAGAGCCATTTTGCCTTTTTCGTAGGCATCAACAATATCTTTTTCTTCATTTGATAATGTTTTCATTGAGCCTTCCCTTAAGTCATTTATACTATTATATCAAATAAAAACATGACAGCTTATTGTTTGACAATAGTAACGCGTTGCATTATTATTAAGCATGATTGTATCTTTTAAATGCCACGACACTGAAAAAATGTTCAAAGGCAAGCGTATCGCCAAATTTTCAGGTTTCGAGGCAGCTGCAATGAGAAAACTTGCTTTACTGAATGTTGCAGGGGAAATAGACGATTTGAGGGTTCCCCCGGGCAACAGGCTTGAGGCGCTGTCAGGTAAACGCAAAGGGCAATGGAGCATACGCATTAACGACCAGTCGCGTATTTGCTTCAAATTTAAAAATGGCAATGCTTTGGATGTAGAAATTGTCGATTATCATTAGGGGGATGCTATGAGAAAAAGAGAGATAAAATATCCGACACCGGGAGAAATTCTCCTTGAAGAATTTCTAAAGCCCTTGGCAATAACGCAGTACAGACTGGCAAAGGAAATCGGCGTACCACAGCGTCGTATAGGAGAAATCGTTTCGGGCAAAAGATCCATAACAGCAGATACCGGCCTTAGGCTTTCAAAATATTTTGGATTGAGTGACGGTTTTTGGGAAAGGCTACAGGTTGATTATGACCTTTCTGTAGCGAAAGATAAGATGGCCGGGATGCTTGCTAAGATTAAGCCATACAGCAATATTGCCGCTTAGTCTTTTGTTGCTGATATGATAACATTGCGTATCCGAATAAAAAGCTATAAAATTTAAAGAGGTACGATATTATTAGCCATGCAAATTTATGAAAAAGAATCGTTGCAGAAAATAAGGCAGCTGCTTACCGACTACCTGCCGCAAAATTTTGTATCCCTCTACGCCTTTGGGTCGAGAGTTCGGGGTGATTTCGGTGAATGGTCCGATTTCGATATTCTTGTTATCGAAAAAGACAAAGCCCCCTCAATAGAGGCAAAAGTTATCGATATTTTTGTTGAAGAAGAGATGCAAAGCGGCGTATCGTTCTCGCCTGTGATAAAAGACCTTAAGGCCTTTGAGAAAGAGAAGAACTTCCATACGCCTTTCTATGAGGCTATCGAAAGAGAAGGAGTTTTAGTATGACGCTAGGCGGCGTATGAAGGAGGTAAAGAATGCTAACCCACAAAGAACTTAAGTCTCGTGCTCTATCTCGCACTGATGTTAAGGCCGAATATGATCGTCTCGCTGAGGAGTTCACACTCTTTGACGAGTTTTTGAAAGCACGCACCTCAGCTGGCATCACTCAGTCAGAGGTCGCCGAACGTATAGGAACAACACAGTCTGCCGTGGCACGTCTGGAATCCGGAAAGGGAAAGCACTCGCCGTCATTGGCTACATTGCAGAAATATGCTCAGGCCCTCGGCTATCGACTTGAGTTAAGATTGATCAATGAGGCTATAAATGCAGGCGGTCTAACAAAACACTCAACCGGACGCTAGAGAAAACTGCGCACCGGTTAGTTATGTCATTAGCCATGCACTACGAAATTTTAGCAGGAGGCTTTTATGACATTTACAGTTGAAACCGAACAAGAAACAGATGGGAAATGGATAGCTGAAATTATTGAGCTTCCTGGTGTGATGAAATATGGACATACCCGTGAAAATGCTATTGCTCAAGCCGAGGCGCTTGCTTTAAGTGTTATGTTAGATACAACACATTGCTTATCCTCATAAAAAGCTATAAAATGTAACTATGTCTGTAACATAGAGGAGCGGGGGAATAAAAATGAATATCTTTTCGATCATTGCCAAATTCAGAAATACCAAGGGCTTTACACTTATTGAGCTGTCTATGGTGCTTATAATAATCGGTATAATCTTGGGCCTCGGCCTTGGTGTATTGGGCCCCACGCTTAAGGGAGCAAAGGTAAAACAGGCTGAAGGGTATATAGATAGCGCAATAGAATCCGTAGTCAGTTTTGGGATGACCACTAAAAGGCTACCTTCAACAGGTGCCGAATTCACATCCCTAATAAGAAACCCCAACGATCCTTGGGGCAATTCGCTATATTATATATACGACAATGATACAGCAACTGCAGGATCAGGAGGCATTTGCGGCAGAAGAACAACAAGCGTTACTTTGCAAATAAATGATGTCATTAAAGGGAATAGAACCATTACGGATGTAGCATTTATCATCTTCAGCAGCGGTGCAAATTTCAATATACAGACAGGAACCCCAACCGGCTGGGGCACTCAGGATGTCAGAGCAGCGTCACCGCAAACTGTTACTATTTACAGTCCGCTCGAAAACCCGAACACTACTGTCAACGGATCTGCCGGCAGTGCAGACCCTTATGACGATATCGTTAAATGGGTTACACTTAGCGAACTCAGAACCCAAATCGGTTGTCAGGGTGCGCCGCTTCAAATGATAAATAATGAAATGCCTTCAGGCTCTGCTACAGCAACCCCTTACAGTGCAAATGTATTTGCTTCAGGTGGTGTTCCCTATGCAGCTGGCGGATATCAATGGTACTGGGATAACATAAGCGGTAATATGTCATGGCTTCGTGTAATGTGCGGCGCCAACCCCGTAACTAGGCAGACATGGTCAGGCTCAGGCTCACCTTGCACACAGCTAAGTTTTGACAATAACTCAGGAACACCTGCTGCCGGCAGCTATAACATACGCATCGCGGTTAGTGACAATAACAATAATAACGACAATAAGTCTTTTGTAATAACAATAAACCCTTAACAATATGAATATACGATGCTTTCCGCCACATATTAGAAACAACAGAGGCTCTCTTCTTATATGGGCGGCATTAATTCTTATAATTATTACCGCAACAATAAGCGCAACTATTTGGATTTGGGGTTCAAAAGCAAAAACAGAAAAGATTAAAAAAACAATCGGCTCGCTTGATGCTGCCGTCAATGCGGTAATAAGCTATGGTGTAACCAACAAGGTATTGCCTAATAATACCACTTTCCCCACCTTATTGAGAGACACTAAAGACCCATGGGGCAACGACTTTATTTACTTGTATGACAGTGATTTGACAAACACCGCAACTGGTGGTTTATGCGGAAAAACAACCACAAGCATTCGCGACACCGTAAGTGGTCTTTATATGGCTTTTTTAGTTACTAGCAAAGGACCTGATTCTTCAATGGGGGTGGCCCCACCCAACACATCCGGATCATATTCTTTTGTAGGAAGTTTATCTGATGAAATACAAACCCCATCATCTTTCAATACTAACAATGACAATCTTTACCGAACACTTCCACTAGAAGTGCTTAAAAGCAAGGCTGGCTGTTCCAGCGGAAGGCTAACTATCCTGAACAACCAGCTTCCCGATGGATGCGCTACAAAAACATATTCTGCTTCAGTATTTGCATCAGGGGGGATATCCTCTACCGGTCAATATTCATGGTGCATAGAAACAAGCAGCGGTTCTTTACCCGCAGGAATAACTGCAACATCCGGCATTCCTGTTGTAGCATCAGGCGGATGCGCTACTGCCACATGGGGCACGACATTAAGCGCTCAGCTTGATGCTATTACGGCGATTACCGCCACTGCCGGAACATATCCTATTACATTTTTTGTAAAAGGCGATGATAATAACAATAAGATCCAAAAAACATTAAGCATAAACATTAAGGCTTCATGCGGTGGCAGCTCCGGCCCAATTAAAGACCCTATTGGGGCGCAAGGTTTTATAAGCAATTTATCATCAACTCCGGCAGGGTCAGGAGTTTCTGCTACAGCTACAACGGTTACCTTGGGAAACAGCTCAGGCACTGCGCCGGGATGTATTTGGTCTGACAACAACCCAACCTTTTTAGGGAAAACCATGCGGGCGTATTACGCTTTTAAGTTTTCTGGAAGTGATACCGGCGATTCATCAACCTACGGGGACGGCTTCACATATACCTTAATGACAAGCGCAAACTCCACCTCTGTTTGTGGAGATTTAGGGACACATCTCGGATATGACACAGGATCGACGCCTGCAGCTAATCCTATAGGAGCCAATAGTCTGTCTGTTGAATTTGACACACGTTATTCCTCATCCAAAAGCGACCCATCCAGCAATCACATTGCTGCGGTAGGTGGAGCAAGCAATGCGCATTCAGGTTCAAATGCATCATGCGCTTTAGGATCAACCTTTCCTCTTGCCATCCCGTCTGAAGGCTGCTATTATACAAGCGCTGCTACATGGCTTGAAGACGCATCAACCCATATTGCACGCATCGAAATCCGCAATGACTACAACGACAGTACCTGCACCACATTTACTCCTAATTCAACGAGTCGTTATGCCCTTCTAAGAGCATGGGTTGACTGCAATGATTGCAATGACCTTACCAGTGATTATACGCAGACACCGCTTATAAAAAGATGTTTTGCCCTGCCCGGCAGTTTAGATAATGTGAAATTCGGATTTACACACGCAGCTGAAGGAAACAAGGCCACAATTTCTAACTTTGGCTCAGGCTTTTATACTCAGCCTACAGGCCATGTGAAGACTTGGGCAGAAACATCGTCCATAAATGTCAGCAGTACAAGCCAGCCACGTAGGCTCCATACAAGTGTAGCTTATAATAATTATTTGTATGTAATCGGTGGGTATGATGCCTCTACAACTAGTCGTGACACTGTTTACTATGCCCCTATTAATTCTAATGGGACTATCGGAACTTGGCTCGCGACAAATCCAATTGACGTAGGGGGTAGCAAACCACGTGATGCCCATGCAACAGTGGTGAACAAAGGTTATATGTATGTTATTGGAGGAAATAGAGCTGCCCCCGTTAATACTGTTTATTACGCGCCTATAAATAGTGACGGGTCTATCGGAACTTGGAAAGAAACAACATCGATAAAAGACAACTCAAGCACAAGCCAGCCGCTCTACCACCTTGCGAGCGTAGTGAACAATGGTTATCTGTATGTTATCGGGGGAAATAGCACAGTGCTTGGGGGTGGCGTAACATCCTCTGACAAGGTCTTTTATGCCCCTATAAATAGTGACGGGTCTATCGGAACTTGGAAAGAAACAACATCGATAAAAGACGATTTGCTTGCAAGTAAGCCTCGTTGGCTCCATACAAGCGTAGTGAACAATGGTTATATGTATGTTATTGGTGGATCTGATAATGCAGGCAATCCACTGAATACGGTTTATTACTCCCCTATAAATGCTGACGGGTCTATCGGAACTTGGAAAGAAACAACATCGATAAAAGACAACTCAAGTACAACCCAAAATCGTTATCTTCACACAAGCGCAGTGAACAACGGTTATATGTATGTTATTGGTGGATGGAGCCCACGACGTGATACAGTTTATTATGCTCCTATAAATACTGACGGGTCTATCGGAACCTGGAAAGAAACTACATCGATAAAAGACAATTCAAGTACAAGCCAGCTCCGTGAGCACCATACAAGTGTGGTGAATAATGGTTATCTGTATGTTATTGGTGGGCAAAGTGATGGAGGAATCAAAGACACTGTCTATTATGTCCCGTTTGCTGTACCTAATCCAACATGCACAATAAGTGGAACGCCTGTTCCAGCCGCGGGGGGAACATCCACATTTAGCTATACAACAAATAACGGTCCTGTTGCCATATCATGGTCGCCAGCTACCGGAGCGCCTTCATCCGGTACTGCATGCGCCAATGCTACCAGTGTTAACGACGGCAGCTATTCGTGCAATGGAGCTGTTACTCCCGGGACTTATACTTTAAACCTAACAAATTCTACAGGAGACACTGGCAGTTGCTCAGCAGCCATAGCAACCTCCGTAAACGGCACATGTGGCACAGACAATGGCAGTTCGTTCACCTCAACACCAACTAATTTGTGCTCTGCAGGCACCCCAACATCAGTAACACCTAATACATCAACTTACACATGGCAGTGCACCGGATCTAATGGCGGCACTACCGCTAGTTGCAGCGCTACAAGACAATATACGGTTACTACTTCACGTGTAGGCACCGGCGGCACAATCGGAGCAAGCCAAACAGTCAACTATAATGGAACCGCAAGCATCACGGTAACACCCAATGCTACTTTCACAGCAACTATGAGCGGCACCTGCGGAGGATCTCCAGCAAATGGAACGGCGGCATTCACCTATACAACGAGCGCGATAACCGCAAACTGTACAGTGATTGCGACATTTTTGCCAGCAAACTGTTCTGGTACACGAATAAGTATTTGGAACACCCAACCTGGAAATACTTATTACAGATTAGGCACTGGCGCTTGCGCGCCTAATCCTATTACTGCAAATACAGAGCTTATTACTAATGGACAGGACCTTAAACTTTATTCAACAAGTCCAAGATGCGATAGTGATACTCCATCTTGTTCTTATACTGATGCAGGACTAAAAGGGTTGGATACTGACGGGAATAATTGTATAGGGTTAACAGTCGTTAATGCTTCAAGTTGCACAATAATTGATAGGTAAAAAATAACGGTTCTCTTTAACATGATAAATATAAGAAATAAATGGGACGGTTCTATTTAGTTGACTTACAAATAAAGAAGCTATTGGGTTTAATTAATGACAATAGACGGGATTCAGGATAAAATAAAAAATGGCCAATATCGATTTTCCGATCATGCAGTAAAAAGGATGATTGAGAGGTCTATTGACCGCCCTGAAATCGAAAATGCTGTTATGCTTGGTACGATTATTGAAGAGTATCCTGATGACAAATATTCTCCAAGCTGTCTATTATATGGAAAAACAAGCGGTGGCAGGCATCTGCATGTCCAGCTTTCGTTGCCGCCATCAGTTGTGGTTATTACTGTATACGAGCCTGATTCGGCTGAATGGATTGATTTTAGAAGTAGGAGGTAATTGAAAATGAAATGTGTTTTTTGCGGAGGCAATTTAGCTGAAAAATTGGTGACCTTCAGCTACGAAGAAGGCGACAAGCATCTTTTTGTCGAGCATGTCCCGGCCGAAGTTTGCAATAATTGCGGAGAAAAAACTTATGCCCCAGCAGTTGTTGAGGAATTATTGAAATTTGCGAAACTTGAGCTTAGACCTGTAAAGGTTATTGAAGTCCCAGTTTTTGATTTTGCTGTGAACTGTTAAGAAAAGCAAGCCAACTAAAATGAAGGTATATTATGACAAAAATTTGGACGCCGTATATATAAAGATGGGCAACCAAACGCCGGATGGCTTAGTTGAGACATCGGAAGGTATTAATTTAGATACGACCTCAGCAGGTAAACTTGTGGGCATAGAGATACTTGACGCTTCCAAAAAGATCGACATCAAGACAATATTGTCATACACGATAAATTTTGACAAAAAGCTCATATCACAAAAGGTTGCGTTTTAACTGTATGCGATATGGCGAGAAGAACATAAAAAAAGCAAAGCTCGAAATCTGGGACAACCCAAATCCTGAGAGGGATTACGAAATTGATATTTCGTTCCAGGAATTCACCTGTCTATGCCCGCGTTCCGGGTATCCGGATTTTGCGGTGATAAATATCAAATATGTTCCGGACAAAAAAATAGTGGAGCTAAAGGCGCTTAAGCTTTATCTGAACTCATTCCGCGATGAGCACGTTTCGCATGAAGAAATAACAAACAAAATATTTTCGGAACTCGAGAAACAGCTCAAGCCCAGATTTTTAGAGGTTGTAGGGGATTTCAACCCGAGAGGAAATGTAAAAACCGTTATACGCGTTGCTTCTAAAAAGCCTTAACCTTTTTTATAAACGCCTTAAGCTTCTTATAATCTTTTTTGCGTTTTTCAGCCTCAACCCCGCTGCTTACATCAACCGCGTATGGCACAACTCGTTTTATGGCCTGCTCTACGTTTTCTGGAGTAAGGCCACCAGACAATATTATCTTGCCATACCGAATTGCTTCGACCGCGATGTCCCAGTTGAATACCTGTCCGGTGCCGCCGTAAGAGTCGGGTGTGTATGCATCAAGCAAAAAAGCTGATGCACGATATTTTTTTAGCGCCTCAAGATCTGTGAAATTTCGTACCCTGAATGCCTTTATAGCCCTATGCCATAGAGCGCAGGCTTCGGGCGATTCATCGCCATGGAGCTGCGGAATGTTTATACCTGCAAATTCCATTATCGCCCGTATCTTTGTGCTCTCTTCATTCACAAATACTCCAACCGTGGTTACAAATGAAGGCAGGCTTGCTATAATCTCGCCAACCTTTTCAGGACTGATATAGCGCGGGCTTTTTTCGTAAAGAACAAAGCCGAGCGCATCGGCTCCGAAATCAATCGCAGCAAGCGCGTCGTCAAGATTGGTTATGCCGCAGATTTTGACTCTGACCATATTAAAGTGTCGGCAGTTTTGCCAAAGATTCTTTTATTTTCTCTTCAGGATATTCGTAATCCACAAGTTTTCCGGACATATAATCTGCATAGGCTGTCAAATCAAGGTAGCCGTGGCCGCTGAGATTGAAGAGTATGCATTTTTCTTTACCCTCTTCTTTGCACAACAACGCCTCATCTATCGCAGCCCTGATAGCGTGTGAACTTTCGGGAGCAGGGATTATTCCTTCGCTCTTCGAAAATGTGAGTGCCGCCTCAAACACAGAAGTCTGGCCGTAAGATTTAGCCTCAATCAGCCCGTCATGGCATAGCTGAGAAACCAATGCTGAATCTCCGTGATAGCGCAGGCCGCCTGCATGGATTCCTGGAGGCATGAAGTCATGGCCGAGCGTGTACATCATGATAAGCGGAGTTAATCCGGCTGTATCGCCAAAATCATATCTGAATTCGCCCTTTGTAAGAGTTGGGCAGGATATAGGCTCGACCGCTATCGCCCTAACCTGTTTGCCATGAATCTTGTCGCAGACAAACGGAAAGCTGATGCCAGCAAAATTGCTTCCACCGCCGCAGCAGCCAATTACAATATCAGGATATTCTCCCACCATTTCGAGCTGTTTCTTTGTTTCAAGACCGATGACAGTCTGATGGAGCATCACATGGTTTAATACAGAGCCTAGCGCATAGTTGGTGTCATCATGGGTTGCAGCATCTTCAACAGCCTCAGATATAGCCATACCAAGGCTTCCGGCGCAGTCGGGCGAAACCTCCAGCATCTTGCGGCCCGAGTTTGTAACAGTTGAAGGGCTTGCATGAACCGTTGCGCCCCATGTCTCCATAGCGATGCGTCTGTAGGGTTTCTGGTCATAGCTTACGCGCACCATATAAACCGTCACATCAAGCCCGAATAGGCTTCCTGCAAGCGCCATTGATGAGCCCCACTGGCCTGCTCCGGTTTCTGTTGCGATCCTTTTAATGCCCGCTTTTTTATTGTAGTAGGCCTGCGGAATGGAAGTGTTAGGTTTGTGGCTGCCCGCAGGACTTACACCCTCATACTTGTAATAAATGCGTGCAGGTGTCTTTAAAGCAGCCTCGAGCCTTCTTGCGCGATAAAGCGGTGCAGGCCTCCAGAGTGTATAAATATCAAGCACCTCTTCCGGAATGTCTATCCAGCGCTGTGTCGAGACCTCCTGCTCTATCAAAGACATTGGGAATATTGCGCTCAAGTCGGCCGGACCAATAGGCTGCTTGGTGCCGGGATGCAGCGGCGGTTTCGGCAGGTTCGGCATATCCGCCATGATGTTGTACCACTGCTTAGGTATCTCTTTTTCACTCAGCATTATTTTTGTTTCGTTCATTACTCTTCCTCCTGATAATTTTGTATTAGCCGTATTTATTGAATTAGAACTAGTTTAAAAGCCTTCCAGAATCAGCCGTTAAGGCCTAAATATATGATATAATAACATTCTTTCGGCGTTTTGTAAGCAAAAGAATATGGAGGCACCCAATCAAAAAACAGCCAGATAAAAACGGATACTTCGGCTCATTCGGCGGCAGATTTGCGCCCGAAACCCTGATACCTGCGCTTGAAGAACTGGATACGGCTTATGCTGCAGCAAAGAAGGATAAGGCTTTTCAGGATGAGCTGAATCATCTCCGCGCAACCTATGTTGGCAGACCCACACCGCTATATTTTGCGGCAAGGCTTACAGCGCACTTAGGCGGAGCAAAGATATATCTAAAAAGAGAAGACCTGGCCCATACAGGAGCACACAAGATAAACAACGCCATAGGTCAGTCGCTGCTCGCAAAAAAAATGGGCAAGACAAGGGTTATAGCAGAAACCGGTGCAGGGCAGCACGGCGTTGCAACAGCAACCGGAGCCGCATTAACAGGGCTTGCGTGCGAAATATACATGGGTTCGGTTGACGTAAAACGGCAGGCCTTGAATGTTTTCAGGATGAAGCTTTTAGGGGCTAAAGTAAACGAGGTTAGCCTCGGTTCAAAGACGCTGAAGGATGCGATAAACGAAGCGTTAAGAGATTGGACCACAAATGTGCGCCACACGCATTATGTGATGGGCACTGTGTTTGGGCCTCATCCGTTCCCGATGATAGTAAGGGACTTTCAGTCGGTGATAGGAGCTGAAGCAAAAAAACAGATTATCAAGACAGAGGGCCGCATGCCTGATTGTCTTATAGCCTGCGTGGGCGGAGGCAGCAATGCGATGGGCTTGTTTAATGAGTTTATAGAAAGCGATGTAAAAATGGTCGGGGTAGAGGCAGGCGGCAAAGGCATACAGAGCGGCGAACATGCCGCGCGTTTTGCGGGCGGCTCGATCGGAGTGCTTCAGGGAACAAAAAGCTATCTGCTTCAGGATAAGGATGGAAACGTACTGGGCACGCATTCTGTATCAGCAGGACTCGATTACGCATCGGTCGGACCTGAGCACGCGTTTTTCAAGGAATCTGGAAGAGTCCGCTATACCTATGCAACAGACTATGAGGCCTTGGCTGCCTTCGATCTTCTTTCAAAAACCGAAGGTATTATTCCTGCGCTTGAATCTGCGCATGCGGTTGCTGAAGCTATAAAGATGGCGCCTGAAATGGATAAAGAAAAAATTATTGTGGTCAATCTCTCGGGAAGAGGCGATAAAGACGTTCAGCATGTCGCAGCAATCAAGGGGATAAATCTTTAGTGAAGCAGACCCGCATATCAAAAACATTTTCTAAGCTTAAGGCCTCGGCTAAAAAAGCCTTTATCCCTTACATCATGGCCGGCGATCCTGATATAGAGCGCACAAGGCAATACATTTCTATGCTTGAAAATTGCGGCGCTGATATAATCGAACTCGGCGTTCCTTTTTCTGACCCGCTTGCTGACGGGCCTACGATACAGATGGCTGCAGGAAGGGCTGTTGCAGGAGGCGTGACTTTAAGAAAGGTTATCTCGTTTGTCAGTGAAGTAAGAGCAACCACACAGATACCACTAATACTGATGACTTACTACAATCCTGTTTTCAAATATGGCGAAGAAAAATTTGTGCGGGATGCCGTGGATGCCGGAGTTGACGGTGTTATAATCCCTGACCTTCCGCCTGATGAGGCAAGCCTCTTGATAAAAGAGTCTCGCGCATCCGGCCTCGATACTATATTTCTTGTAGCGCCGACATCGAACGATAAAAGAATTAAAAAAGTGGCTTTGGCTTCAAGCGGATTCGTTTATTACGTTTCGATGACAGGCATAACAGGCACTAAGCTTACCCTTGAAGACTCTTTTATAGAGCACATAAATAAAGTGAAGCAGGCATCAAAGAATCCTGTGGCGGTCGGCTTCGGTGTCTCAACACCCGACGATGCAAAGACAATTGCTGAAATGGCAGATGGAGTAATAGTCGGAAGCGCCATAGTGAAAAAGCTGCACGAAAATCCTGAAGAGGCAGAAGAATTTATAAAAAAACTCAGAGAGGCGATTGTTTAAATGGCTTGGTTCAAAAGAAAGAAAGAGGTAAAAACAGACAAGAAGGTAAAGATACCGGAAGGCCTGTGGGTTAAGTGCGACGGCTGCAAGGAAATTATTTATAAAAAAGAGATAGAAAAAAACCTGAAGGTCTGCCCGAAATGCAACTACCATTTCAGAATAAGCGCTATGGAGCGCATAGAGTTCATTGCGGATGACGGCAGTTTTGCAGAGCTTGATTCGGATTTGACCGCCGTGGATCTGCTGAATTTTAAAGACACCATATCCTATGCAGAACGAATCGAAGAAAACAAAAAAAAGAGCGGACTGAACGAAGCTGCAATTTACGGGGATATCACCATAAACGGCAGGCCTTTGGTTTTGGCGATAATGGATTTTTCGTTCATGGGCGGAAGCATGGGTTCGGTGGTCGGAGAAAAGATCACAAGAGCTGCAGAGCGCGCACTCGAAAAACGTGCGCCGCTCGTAACAATCTCATCATCAGGCGGAGCCCGCATGCAGGAAGGCATGTTTTCACTTATGCAAATGTCCAAGGTATCCGCAGCAATAGCACGACTTAAAGAAAACAGTGTGCTTTACATCTCTGTTCTGGCCGATCCTACATTCGGAGGAGTTACCGCAAGCTTTGCGATGCTCGGCGACATAATCATCGCAGAACCTAAGAGCCTTGTGGGTTTTGCAGGCCCGCGCGTGATTGAGCAGACCATAAAGCAGCAGCTTCCAGAGAATTTCTTGCGGGCAGAGTTTCTGCTCGAACACGGCATGCTCGACTGCGTAACAGAGAGGAAAGAACTTAAAAATACGATCAGCAAACTCTGCGACCACTTCATGCCTGTATTCAACGAGCCATGAGTTATTCGGCAGCCATCGAGTATTTATACGGTCTTCAGAAGTTCGGCATCAAGTTGGGTCTAGACAAAACCAAGACCATAATGTGGAACCTCGGCAATCCTTTTGAGGATTTCAAAACCGTTCATGTTGCAGGGACAAACGGCAAAGGTTCGGCATCGGCCATGACCGCGTCAATACTGCAGGCGCATGGCTTTAAGGTCGGGCTTTTCACCTCTCCCCACCTTGTCAGCTTTACAGAGAGAATACGCATAAACGGAAAACAGATAACCGAAGAAGAGGTTGTTTCACTCACATCCGAAATAAGCAACAGCATTGCTGATTTAAAAACAGTTATTCCGGAACCAACCTTCTTTGAGTTTGTGACCGCAATGGCTTTCCTTTATTTCAAGAGAAACGGGGTTGACTGGGCGGTCATTGAAACCGGCATGGGAGGCAGGCTTGATGCCACGAATCTTATTACGCCTGAGGTTTCTGTAATCACTAAAATCGGTCTTGACCATAAAGAGTTCTTGGGTGAGACGATTAGGGACATCGCGTTTGAAAAAGCCGGGATAATAAAAGCAGGTGTGCCTGTTGTTTCTGCTTTGCAAAATGATGGTGCAGCAGAAGTTATAAGCGCCACAGCTTTGAACAAACAATCGAAGCTTTTTGTTTATGGTGCTGACTTCTCTGGAGTGATAGTGAATTCAGCGCTTAACGGAATAAGCTTCGGATACAGCAACGGTGCTTCCTCTTTAGAAGGATTAAATATTAGTCTTGCAGGCGAGCATCAGCTCGAAAACGCCTGTTTAGCGGTAAAAGCAGCAGTGACGGCACTAGGCAAAAATATCGACTATGGCGCGATTGCTAAAGGGCTTAGCGAAGCTCACTGGCCCGGAAGGCTTGAGTTTATTGAGGGCAATCCTTCGATACTTATTGACGGCGCACATAATCCTGATGCGGCCCAAAGCCTGTCTGCTTTTGCAAAAAAACATCTTGCAGGAAAAAACATCATACTTGTGCTTGGAGTCATGGCTGACAAGGATATAGACGGAATTTTAAAGGTGCTGCTTCCTTTGGCAGATCATACTGTTCTTTGTGCCCCTAACTACGGAAGGGCTGCATCGGCAGAACAGCTTGCGGATCGGGCCTCTCAGATGGGGTTTTCAAACACAGAGTCAGCAGGCTCTGTAGATATAGCACTACATAGAGCGCGAGAAATTTCTTTGGATAAAGAAGTTCCGCTGATTCTGATAACAGGCTCTTTTTACACTATCGGAGAAGCAAAAGAACTGCTTGGAGAAAAAGCGGTTCTTGGGGATCTGAGGGAGAAGTTTTGATATATAACAAGGCAAAAAATCCGCATGCTACGTTGAGCTTCCTGCTGATTCTTATTTTCGCGTTATCTTTCTTTGCCTCAAACCTTTGGGCAGCAAATATAACCGCAGACAAGCTTGAACATTTCAAAAAAGAGAACAAATTCACGGCCGCGGGCAATGTGAGAATAGAAAGAAACGGAACGGTCGTGACTGCAGAAAAGGCCACATACTACCAAACCAGCTCCGAAGCCATACTCGAAGGCAAAGTCACGTTCGAAGACGAGCATGCGCTGATAAACGCAGAAAAGGCAGAGATAAACATTGACAACAAAACCGGAAAACTATTCAATGCAATAATCCTCCTTAAAGACAAAAAAAGCAAAGATACAGGACAGGACATAAAATACCGATTCCGTGGGGACAGCGTACAGCGTTTAAGCGCAGACCACTATTATGTAAAAACCGGGGCATTCACCACCTGCGAATCGGATGAAGGCAAAGATCCTGACTGGTGCTTCAAAGGCAAAAATGTTGATGTTGTTGTAGGCAAGCGGATTACAGCAAACGAGGCCTCTTTTAATGTGGCCGGAGTTCCGGTGGCTTATTCCCCTTATGTTTGGGCTCCGGTTTTGACCGAACGGCAATCAGGGCTTCTTTTCCCCGCAATCGGAAACAGTTCGCAGAAAGGCGTTCAGTTCAGCCCCTCCTACTTCTGGGCTATTGATGAAAATAAAGATGCAACCATAGGCCTAGACTATTACGGCAAGCGAGGGCTCGGAAAAGGCTTGGAGTACCGCTATATATACCCCGACAGCAGCGGCAAATGGTACGGCTATCAACTGCGCGACAACAGGCTGAACAAAAATTTTCTCGAATTCAAGGGCGAACACCGCCACACCATCGGAGATGTTAAGGCGTTCGCCGACATCAATTATCTGAACGAGAGGGATTTCTACAAAGAATACGCGCGCCATCAGGATGCACGAATTCAGCGCTTTCTCCAGTCTTCGGCCGAGGCTTCATTGCCCGGCAAAAACTGGCGGCTGTATATTCTCGGACAGTCATGGAAAGATTTAAAGGCCCCTGATGACAGGATACCCCAAAGGCTTCCGGAGCTCGGTTATGTCCTGAATCCGACGCCGGCCGGCCCTTTTGTCTTTACCATGTCTTCAAATATTGCAAACTTTACCAGAGACAGGGACACCAAGGCGCAGAGGTTTGACATACACCCGGCAGTTTCACATACTTTAGGCGACAGCACAACCTTAACGCAGAAACTTTCATTTAAAGAAACAATTTACAACACACATAACACGCAGGTTTACGATTCATGGATTAAAAAAGGCGCGGCCGAATACTCTGCTTCTACGCTCACGCGGCTGTACAAGCAATATGAAGGCGCTATTCATATTGTAGAACCTTCGGTAGGATACCGGTTTATCTCGGGTACAAAATCGGCGCCGCTGTTAGACTCTACAGAACTATTTCAGAGAATGACGCAGGCCTATGCATCTCTTTACAACAGCCTTATAATGAAAGGGTTGACAGTATCGCTTAAAGCCATTCAACCCTACGACTTTAATCCACAACCGCAAACGCAGCCGTTGCAGCCCACCAAGCTGGAGGCGGTAATAAGCGGTCCTGCAGTCTTGCGATTTGATGCAACTCAGAATTTAGCCAAGGGGAGAACAGACAGCACAAATTCTGAGCTGTCCGTAAAAGCCACCGACAAGCTGTCTTTTAATGTTGGAGAGCGTTATAACAGAGAAGCTAATATTAAACTTTACAAGGCCGGATTTGATGCGACTATAAGCAAGCAGTGGGCTGTCAAATCTGATGCATCCTATGACTTCAAAATGAACGAGTTCAGGGATGCTACCGCTAAGGTGATTTACTCTCAAAAATGCTGGGCATTGAATACCGCTATCACAAGAAGACCGGGCTATGGGACACAACCCGCCGAATTTGGATTCATGGTATTTTTTGAATTGAAAGGCTTGGGAGGGGAGCACAGATTCCTGTGAACATAGTTGTTGTGCTTAACAAGCCTGCAGGAATAACCTCCCACGATGCGGTGCAGGCGGTCAAAAAAGCATTCAAGGTCAGAAAAGCTGGCCATGCCGGAACCCTTGATCCTATAGCAACCGGAGTGCTGCTTGTCTGCCTGAACGAAGCCACCAAGATTACGGGATACCTTTCTGATATGGATAAAGGGTATTTGATGACAATCAAATTGGGGGAAAGCACCGACACCTATGATTCGGAGGGAGCTGTAACTGCTTCTGTAAAAGATTATTCGGTCACTCAAGAACAAATAGAAGAAGTGCTTAAGAGTTTCAAGGGGGAAATCGACCAGATTCCACCCATGTATTCCGCAATAAAGCTTTCGGGGAAACCTCTGTATAAACTTGCGCGGCAAGGAATAGAAGTCGAGAGAAAACCTCGCAGAGTAAGGATTGACAAGCTTGAACTTATAAGCTACAACGACCCTTTTGTCACTCTTGCTATAGAATGCTCTAAGGGCACCTATGTGCGCTCTCTTTGCAATGATATAGGAACAGCTCTCGCCACCGGAGCACATGTAACCGGTCTTGTCAGAACAAGGATAGGCGGCATCAGGATCGAAGATTCGGCGCTCATAAATGAGCTTCCGCAAAAGACGAACGCACTGCATACTATAGACAACGCGCTCGCTGGATTCATGGACGTGCTGCTGGACGGCGACAATTTCAGAAAAGCAAAAAATGGGAATCCGGTAAATATTATTAACCTTTTGAATGATTACAGAAGGCCCCTTATGGAACTGATTACCCCTGAAGAAAAAAATATTTATGTAAGACTAAAAGATCTGAAAGGCAGCCTTTTCGGCATAGGAAAGGTTGTGAAAGACTCGATTAAAATTGAAAGACTGTTCAACTGAGGAGGACTGATGATACCGCGTTATACAAGACCCGAAATGGGAAAACTCTGGGAGCCTGAGAACAGATTCCGCAAATGGCTCGATGTAGAGATTGCGGCCTGTGAAGCATGGGCAGAGCTTGGCGAGATCCCTGAGGATGCCGTAAATATTATAAAAGAGAAGGCCAATTTTGATGTGGCGCGCATAGACGAAATCGAAAGCACCGTCAAGCATGACGTTATAGCTTTTCTGACCTCGGTATCTGAGTTTGTTGGCCCAGAATCAAGGTTTGTGCATAAAGGGCTCACCTCCTCCGATGTCGTGGATACTGCTTTATCATTGATGATGAAGGAAGCTGCAGAGATTATAATTAAAGATATAACTGAGCTCATGTCGGCACTAAAAGAACAGGCATTCAAATACAAAGAGACTCCCTGCATAGGCAGAAGTCATGGTGTTCACGCAGAGCCTATGACCTTTGGATTAAAATTCGCTCTGTGGTACGAAGATGCAAAGAGAAACCTGCGCCGGATGCAACAAGCAAAAGAGGTTATCTGCATCGGCAAGCTTTCTGGAGCGGTCGGCACTTTTTCGAATGTTCCGACAAAACTCGAAGAACTCGTTTGCGCCAAGTTAGGACTGAAACCCGAAACCGTAGCAACTCAGGTGGTTCAGCGCGATCGCCATGCCGAATATATGTCGGCCCTTGCGCTTGTTGCTGCATCGGTCGAAAAAATATCTGTAGAGATACGACACCTGCAGAGGACAGAAGTACGCGAAGCAGAAGAGCCGTTCAGCGCAGGCCAGAAAGGCTCGTCCGCAATGCCGCACAAAAGAAATCCGGTTGGTTGCGAAAACCTGTCAGGACTTGCAAGGGTGGTCCGCACTAATGCGCTTGCAGCTTTTGAAAATATTGCGCTCTGGCACGAGAGGGACATATCGCATTCATCGGTCGAGAGGGTCATAATCCCTGACAGTACGATTCTGGTTGACTATATGCTGGGCAGGCTGTGCGGCATAATTAAAAATATGCATATATATCCGGAGCGGATGCTCGAGAATATGGAAAAAAGCTATGGGCTGCACAACTCACAGCGCACCATGCTGGCGCTGACCGAGAAGGGCATGCTGCGCGAAGACGCTTATGCTTTAGTGCAAAAAAATGCTATGGAAAGCTGGCGCACAGCAACAGATTTTAAAACACTGCTGATGAAAGACCCTCAGATAAAAGAAAAACTGGACGACAACAATATAAACGAGATTTTCGATTTAAGCTATTATCTCAGACATGTGGATTATATCTACAATAGGGTTTTTGAGGAGTAATTACCGGTGGAGCGCATCTTAGAGTCGCTGGACGAAAGAAGAGAGAGCGAAAGACTTGGCCTTGACGGTGAGATGCTGCTTCGCTATGGAGATGTATCGGTTGAAGGCGAACTGCTGGACATAAGCTCAGGCGGTGCACTTGGAAGGTTCTCGATCAAAACAGGCATCCCCCCCCATACTCCAAAAAGTCGCAGCAGATTTCACGCTTGGAATGAAAATGATAAAAGATATTGAAGGAATCGTAATAAGGCTTCAGGCTATAGAGGCTGCGCTTGATTCTGAATTCGTAAAGGTGGCGATAAAATTCAACAGCCTGACATCAGAAAAATTAAGCCAGATAAGGACTGCAAGGGAAAGTATTCAGATGTAGCCTTAAGCCGTAAAATCCTTCAGCACATCCATTTTTTTAATCAGGATTTTCCCATCAGTGTCGTCTATGTAGCCCGATTTTTTGAATTTGCTCATAATGCGTATGGTAGTTTCTACGGTGGTGCCCACCATGTCCGCAAGTTCCTGTTTAGTGACTTTTGTATCAAGGAGAATTCCTTCTTTTTTCTTAATGCCGTGCTTGTCAGCGATTTTAACGAGGGTGTATGCTATGCGCGAATCAACCTTTTCTAGGGCTATATTCTTCATATTCTCGTGCGAGGCTTTTACGCGCTCTATAAGGTTGCCGAGCATTTTTACAGTCATATCAGGATGTTTTTCTAGGGTCTTAAGAAAAGCGGATTTCGGCATTTTCAATATCTCGCAGTCTTCAACAGCTACTGCATTGGCAGGATATGGAAACCCCTTAACCACCGCAAGGCCTCCAAAGAAGTCGGGAGGGCTTATCATTTCAAGTATCAGCTCCTTGCCCTCATTAGAAAGCTTAGTGATCTTAACCTTGCCTTTTACCAGAATGAAAAGCCAGTCAGCCGGATCGCCCTCAGAAAAAATAGCGTTTCTCTTTTTATGTTTTTCGGGATGGCATGCGGACTCAAGTGAAGAAAGTTCTGATTTATTGAGATCCCCGAATATTCCGATTTCAGAAAGCATGTGTTATATTAGCAAAAATGTGTAAACATTTCATCGATTTTATTGACAAGCTGCATAAACGCCAAATAAACTAATTTGTTATGGACAGGCTGCAATACATAAACGGCTCTTACGCCACCCCCAAGAAAAATATTTCTGTTTTCTCAAAGATGATGCCTGAGCTATGCTTTTATCAAAACCTTTACAGGATTGTCTCTAAATGTGCCTCTATGGCTAAGCGCGGCATGTACGATAATGAGGCGTGGTGGAGGAGCAGCTTAGATGTTATGAATGCCCTCGAAAATGTAGGAGTACATCTAGAAATAGATGGCACCGATAACTTCATTTCGCTTGACGGGCCTGCCGTGTTCATAGGCAATCACATGAGTGCTCTTGAAACCTTTGTTTTGCCCGGCATCATATCTTCCGAAAAGCAGGCGACCTTTGTAATCAAGGAAGGGCTCATAGACTATCCGGTTTTCAAACATCTTATGCGTGCGACAAATCCAATAGCGGTGAGCCGTGCAAACGCCCGTGAAGACTTAAAAAAGGTCCTAGAAGAAGGCACAGAACGGCTTAAATCCGGCATTTCGGTGATAATTTTTCCGCAGACAACCCGCATAGCTATATTCGATGCCAAATCGTTTAACACCATAGGGCTAAAACTGGCAAAGAGGGCAGAAGTTCCTATAATCCCCTTTGCGCTTAAAACCGATGCATGGGGCAACGGTAAGCGCTTAAAAGATTTCGGAAAGATATCCCCTGATAAAACCGCTCATATCGCTTTTGGCAAGCCGCTCTTTATTAAAGACCGTGGAACAGAAGAGCATAATCTGATTATAGATTTTATTGCTAAAAAGCTCGGCGAATGGGGCGGGGAAGTTTGCTGAACAAACCAGCATCTGCCGACACAAAATCCGTCTTCGAATACAAAACCTCCTTTATGTATTTTGTATTTAAGCCTATCGGCACAGCCGAGAAATCATTGATATACTGCTCTGGCGTAAATCTAGAAAGGTTCCTTCCAATCACAAAACGCCGTCACCGTCTTGGCCAGAATCCGGCTGCAAAAGGGCTTCAGTCGGTCAATTTAGGCGTAAGGTCTCTGGCATTGGAACGCGGCGCTACGTTGAAACCTTTTAAAGGAAAAGACTGTGCATCAGCCAAACCGATAGCTGATGACTTGTGGTATTCAGATACTCTGCTGATCGAAAATGCTGTAAGCTCGCTGCCTATGGAGCTAACCACTTATGCAGCAATAAATCTCCTGAAGCTCATATTCAAGGCATGCATGCTTGAAGAACAGCTCCCTGACTCGCTTTATCCGCCTGACGAACTGGAAAGCTTTATTTCAGGTCTCTGCGTAAAATACGGCGGCTAAATTTCAGCTCCGAAAACTCAGCGCTCCTTTAGGGCATACGCCTACACATTCCGAACATTTCAGACAGTCTGGATCAAGCATTCTGCCGTCAGGTTTGTACTTAAAGATCTCGAGATTCATAGGACAGGACTTTTCACATAACCCGCATTCTTTGCATGATGGTTCTATATTCAACTGATACTTGCCCCTTCCTTCCACATTCGAAACCGTTCCCACAGGACAAAATGAGCACCATGTCCTCTGGTGTATAAACAGCCCGAGCACCACCGCAATGCTTGTCGTAAATGTGCACATAAACCAGAAGACCCTGCCTACATGATCGACCCAGTTCGTGTCAGCCGGCTTGTTTATCATCTGAAAAGTCATGAAGCTCATAAGCGCCGCAAACACCAGCCATCTGAATTTCATATTCCTGAAAAAAGGCGGTATCGGCTTGCTGTAGCTTATCTTTGACAAGACACGATCCAGGAAAGCTCCCCTAGGACAGAGATTGCCGCAGACATAGCGGCCTCTGAAGGCGCCTCCAATCATGCCCGCCATCATGGCTACCGCTACGGTATAACCCCATAAAGGATATTTCCATCCAAGCGCAATAGTCAGAACCATTATGGGCACAAGCACCCACTGAATATAACGCTTCCTCATAACATCTTTAGACAATGCTTTAGCCATAAAAAGTCTCCTTATAAAAATTCTGCCGCCTGATTATCCCTGCTTCTGCAGTTTGGGCTTCAGTCCAAGTTTGTAAAGAATGTTCGCCATAAGACAGAAGCCTGTAAATGCAAAAATTATCAGATTGAATCCAACAAGCCCAGTCAGAATAAGCCAGTAAGGGCTGTGAAACGCCGCCAATAAAGCGCTTGAAAGCGCAAATACCCCAGCGACAAGCCAGATAACCCTTTCCAGATACCACTCGTTAGTTTTTGCGATGTACATCATAACAATTCCTCCTTCTACGCATTTTTCTCGGCCGCTAAAAAATCAGACTGGGCAGCCTTTTTTATCTCCCAATCTTTATAAACAAAATAAAGCACAGGCACCATAGTTCTGGAAAGCAATGTGGATGCAATTTCACCCGCCATCAAAGAAATCGCCATGCCCTGAAATATCGGATCAAAAAGAATGACCGATGAACCAACCACAACCGCTGCAGCAGTCAAAAGCATAGGCCTGAACCTTATAATACCCGCCTGTACAACAGCCTCTTTAAGCGGCACTCCTTCAGATAGTTTAAGCTCGATAAAATCAACAAGAATAATTGAATTCCTCACAACTATACCGGCACCGGCTATAAAGCCTATCATCGAGGTGGCTGTAAAAAATGCTCCCATCAGCGCATGGCCGGGCAGTATTCCGACCAATGAAAGAGGTATCGGAGCCATGATCACAAGCGGCACAATAAATGAGCGGAACCATCCAACCACCATAACATAAATCAGAATCATCACCGCAGCGAAAGCAATGCCCAGGTCTCTGAAAACCTCATAAGTGATATGCCATTCGCCGTCCCACTTCAATGAGTATTTATTTTCGAGGTCAGGCTGAACAGAAGAGTACTGCTTCAATTCATAACCCTCAGGCAGTTTGAGCTTAGATATCATCTCTTTCATTTTCAGAATCACATACACCGGGCTTTCCTCTATTCCGGCCACGTCACCGGTTACATAAACAACCCGCTTTAAGTTCTTGTGATAGATGGTTTTATCCTCTATGCCTTCTTTTGCTTTAATCAATGCAGAAAGAGGCACCTGCCCCCCAGAAGATGAAGGAATCATAATGCTTTGCAGGCTGGATATATCGGATCTTTCTTTGAGCATGCCTCTAATCAAAAGCTCCACAGGTTCTTTGTCTTTTTCAATATGTGCGAGTCCGGCGCTCATGCCGCCGATAACGGTTTTCAAAGTTTGAGCAATCTCCTCGGTCGAAATCCCGTGGTATGAGGCTTTTTCCTTGTCAACTTCAAAGGCAAGTTTTGTTTGATCGTTTTCAACATACCAGTCAATATCAACAACGCCCGCAGTTTTTTCAAATACACCTTTTATTTCACGGGCAACCTCTATCAGCCTCTCAAAATCAGGGCCGTAAACCTCGGCAACGAGTGTGCTTAAAACAGGCGGCCCCGGAGGGATCTCAACCACCTTAACTCTTGCGCCGTATTTGTCGCCGATGCGCTTAATCTCACCCCTCAGTCTTTTAGCTATTTCGTGGCTCTGCGCCTTTCTGTCGTTTTTGCCAACAAAGTTTACCTGTATATCTGCCATATTGCTTCCTGCACGCAAAAAATAATGGCGCACAAGTCCGTTGAAATTAAATGGGGCGGAAGTTCCTATGTAGGACTGGTAATTTACAACTTCGGGCACCGTCTTAAGATACTCTGCTATTTCCCTTGTGACAGCAGCGGTATTTTCAAGTGCAGCGCTCTCGGGCATATCAATTAGAACCTGAAGCTCGCTCTTATTGTCAAAAGGAAGCATCTTAACTATTACAAGCTTAAGCGGCACAAGTATTACGGCCAAAGCCATAAGCAGAATTACAAGCCCATAAAAAAATGTCCGTTTTCTTCCCCTGTCTAGCAAGCTTCGCAGATTCTTTTCATAAAACCTGTTGAAGACCGCAAGAAAACGGTTTTCTTCGCTCTCCGAAGACTTGCCGTGCTTGACGTTTCTGAGTACGATATAACTAAGCCAAGGACTGATAATAAAAGCTATTAGAAGAGAAATAAGCATAGCAGCAGAAGCTCCGACCGGTATCGGCCTCATGTAGGGGCCCATCAAACCTGATACAAAAGCCATCGGCAGAAGCGCTGCAATGACCGTAAAAGTAGCAAGTATGGTGGGATTGCCCACCTCGTCAACAGCCAGAACCGCTGTTTTGGTCGAAACACTTTTCATAGTAAAGTGGCGGTGGATGTTTTCAACAACCACAATAGCGTCATCCACAAGTATTCCTATAGAAAAGATAAGGGCAAAAAGCGTGACCCTGTTGAGGGTATATCCGTACGTATAGTTCACAAGAATTGTGAGAGCGAGTGTTACCGGCACCGCAACAGCTACGATAATGGACTCACGCCACCCGAGAGCAAGAGCTACTAAAATGGTGACCGATATGGCGGCAATAAACATATGCTCTAGAAGTTCATCAGACTTTTCTTTTGCGGTATCCCCATAGTTTCTCGTGACCGCAATATGGATATCACTGGGGATAAGGCCGCCCTTTATAGCCTCAATCTTCTTTATGGCACGCTCAGCAATATGGGTTGCATTCGTGCCTTTTTTCTTTGCGATTGATAAAGTCACAGCCTCAAACTGACCAGCCTTCATATTTTTCGAAGCAGCGCCGAAGCCCATAAATACCAAATTCGACGGCTCTTCAGCGCCATCCTGTATCTTGGCAATTTCGCGCAGATAGACCGGTCTTCCATTCTGAGCCGAAACCACAACATTGCCGACCTCTTTTGCATCTTTTAAAAATGAGCCTGAATTGACTATAAACTCATTGTTTGATTTCTGGGCAGAACCTGCGGAAATCACAAAATTTGCCTTCTGAAGCATTCCGGCTATCTGAAGAGGCGATAGGCCATAAGCGGCAATCCGCGCAGGTTCAAGGTCTATCCTTATCTGCCGCCTCTGCCCGCCGAGAATGTTGAACTCTGCTATTTCGGGATCTTTTTTCAATTCATCCGCAGCCTCCACAGCAACCCTTCTCAGATCATAACCGGAATACTTCTCGCCCCAGAAGGTTAGAGAAAGTATCGGAACATCATCAATGGATCGCGGTTTCACCAGCGGCTGAGATACGCCATGCGGTATCTTGTCGAAGTTAGACCAGAGCTTGTTGTAAAGTTTTACTAGGCTGTTTTCGGTATCCTCTCCCACATAAAATCTTACAATCGCCATACTCATGCCGGGTTTGGATATCGAATAGACATACTCTACGCCCTTTATCTCCCAGAGCAATTTTTCCATAGGCTTGGTTACGCGTTCCTCAACCTCTTTTGCAGAGGCGCCAGGATAAGAAACAAATACATCAACCATCGGAACTACGATCTGGGGTTCCTCTTCACGCGGAGTGATAACGACCGCAAATACACCCAAAACAAGCGATGCAGCGATAATCAGAGGCGTCAGCTTGGACTGAATAAATGCTTTGGCTATTCTTCCCGAAATACCTATAGTATCCATATTTAATTATTTGCCGGACGCTGCTACTGCCTGACCATTCCTCCGTCAACAGCCCTTTCAGCTCCCTCGGCGATAATTTTTTCGCCTGCATTAAGCCCCGAAAGAATTTCGGTCATGCCGTTATTCATCTTGCCCGCCTTTATCAATCGATATGTCACAACTCCTTTTTCATCAACCGCATAAACACCGGTAAGCTGTCCCTTTTCAATGACCGCTTTCTGCGGCACAAGCAGCATATTTCGCTTCCCTTCAGGAATCAAAAGTTTTCCATAAAGACCGGACCTTAGCCCTGTACTGTTGATTCCAACTTTTACCAAAAAAGAACGAGAAGCAGGATCAACAGCCGGAACTACTTCGTTGATCACCCCCTTGACCGTCTGCCCGATTGCATCAATAACAATATAAACCGCCATACCGCGCTTAACACTTCCTAAAAGCCTCTCGTCAACAGCAGCCTCAAACCGATAGCCGGAGTTCTCTTCAATCGTGATTATAGGCGTCCCCGGAACCGCGGTGCTGCCCCTGTCTATCTTTTTTTCAACAACCACACCCGAAAGCGGCGCGGTTATTTTTGTAAAGCCCTGATGCGTCTGTGCCTCTGCAAAAAGTGCTTTAGCACGTTCAAGCTCGCTTTCATCAACTTTTTTCTGCGTCTCTATCTGATCCATCTCCTGCTGAGAAATCGCTTTTTGGTCAAACAGTTTTTTGTATCTGTTGAATGTAGCTTCAGAAAGGCCCTTTCTCTGCTTTGCCGCCTCATAACCTTTCTCTGCCGCCTTTACGCGCTGAATTGCATCGCTGTCATCTATCGTCAATAAAACCTGTCCGGCCCGCACACTGTCTCCTGCACTCACATTCATAGACAGCACAGTCCCTATAACTCTGCTCGCTATTACGCTTGAATTCAGGGCTTTTACGGTTCCTGTTGTTTCATAGAAAATCTCTGTCTGCGAAGGTTCAACCTTCAAAACGGTCACTCCGGATATCTCAGGTCTCTTCGCCTCTTGTGCCTTATAATCACCGTTTTTACAGCCGCCGGCAAAAAGAAACGACAGCAAAAGAAAGGCTAGAACCGCATATGATTTCAGCATTGACATTTATTCCTCCGCTATTCTATTTTCATGTCCTTTAAAATGGTTCCGCTTTCAAACCCAAGCCTGATAACCGCAAGTCGGTAATTATTCTCGCGTGCAATGACCTCTGCACGGGCATTGTCAAGGCTAGTCTGTGCATCGATCAGGTCAACCATTGGAGAAAGCGAGTTTTCGTATCTCAGCTTGATAAGCCTCATGCCTTCCTCGGCGGTGCTTAAAGCCTTCTTCGAAAGCTCGATATTCTTCTGCGTCTCCTCGGCTTCGAGGTATGTGCTATATATCCTGAATGAGATGGTGTTCTTAAACCCTTTCCAATTTTCTTCAATTTCGGCCGCCTGTGCTTTGGCCTTGGCCCGCTCGCCATCTCTTTTGAATCCATCAAAAACATCCCACCTTAAAAAAGCAAGAACCTGCCAACTGTCTCCCTGATCCCCTAACGGTCTTCTGTTGTCATTTAACTGATAGGTGCCGCCCATTGCTATTACCGGGTGGTAGCCGGCCTCAGCAAGCTTTATGTGCTCCTTAGCATTTTCATGCATAATCCGAAGGGAGGCCAAATCATTCCTGTCCAGAGAGTTTTCAATATAATAAGATTGAGGCATAAGTTGTATTTCGGGTGACATTTCTCCGGCATCTATGGATTCCTCACGCCCCACAGAAAGACCCAATAACCGCTTGGCAAGACTATAATTCTTGTGGGCGGCAAGAGCTTTCTTTTCTGCATCCGAAAGAATGGTCGCTGCCCTCAATGCGTCGGAATAAATACCAAGCCCCGAACCATATCTGAGTTCGGCTATCCTTAAGTGTTCCTGCGCCTCTTCTACCGCTTTATCGGCCGCCATGAGGTATGCTTTTGCGGTATTAACCATAAGAAAAGCCTCTAGCGTCTTCATGGCAGACTCTTCCCTCTTTCTTTTCAGGTCTTTAAGCTTTCCTGCATAGTTCTTCTTTGATACACTAACTCCGGTTAGGGTCTTAGGGGAATACAGTATCTGCTCAAACGAAACCGCGCTCTGAAAATCGTTAACAGCATTCGGCTTGTTCAATGCATCAGGATTAAAGTCCTGCTGAACTATTCTCTCCTGCCCCAACTTTGTCATAAACGCATATGGAGGATTGTTGGTTCTGGTAAAACGCTCCTCAAAACTTATCCTGGGAAATAGGCTGCTACGTGCGATGCCTATTTCCTCTCTGCCAGCTTCAACATTGTATTTAAAGGCCCTGAGCTCATGGCTGTCGGTTATCGCAAGCCTGACAGCTTCCAACATCGAAAGCTGTTTTTCTGCAGCCCCGGAGGAATGTACAGATGCCAGGGAGAAAAGCGACATAAAAACAAAAATTGCTGCAATTCTTTTTAATTTAATATTTCTCATCACTTCTTATTCTTGCCCTGCTTCTGTTTTCTGTATTCCATAAACGCCTTAAGCGTCTCCATGTTGCATTTTCCCACCTTCTTTTGAAACCTCTCGCAGTCTTTTAGAGAATCCATGTCTTTTTTAAAAACAGGCTCTTCACCGGCAACTATCCTGAATACATCAAAAAGAAGCCCCTGTTTTTTAGAAAGCTCTGATTTAAATCTGTAGTACATAAGTTTGCCTTCACGCCGGTATTCAATGAACCCGGCCCGCTGCAATAGAAAAAGATTGCGCGAAACCAGCGGCTGAGACATGCCCAGTATTCCCATTATCTGGCATACGGCAAGCTCTTTCTTTTCGAGGATGTTCAGCACCCTGAGCCTCGATTCGTCAGAAAAGATTTTAAAAAGATCCAGCGCCTGATTCATATAAACATATTAAAATCTATTTATATGATAAAAGTCAAACTGCCTGTCTTAAAAAAGCTTAAAAAAATGATTCTTGCGTTTTTTTCTGCTAAACTATAGATATTAACCGATTCAGGAGAATGCAATTGCCAGACAGCATCGATTCAGAAAACAGGCTCTTACACCTTGAAGCGCTCATAGACCTGACAGCACTCGTTAACTCCTCCCTAGACATACAAGAAATAAAAAAACGCGCCATAGATTCAGCCACCCTCCTTACGGGCGCTGAGGCCGGCAGTCTGCTTTTTCTTGATCCTGAAACTGGTGAGCTTTATTTCGATGTAGCCACAGGAGATAAGGGCCAAACGATCAAAACCATAAGACTTAAAAAAGGGCAAGGTATAGCAGGCTGGGTTGCGGAAAACCATCTCCCGATGATAATAGAAAACACCTCTTCGGATCCGCGATTCTGCAAAACAGTCGATCAAACAAGTGGTTTTGCAACCCACAATATGATATGCGTCCCAAGAGGAACCAAGGAAAGACTTATCGGAGTGCTCCAGATAATCAACAAGAAGGATGGGCATTTCACAGCCCGCGAGTCTGCTTTAATGACAACCTTTGCGCACCAATTGGCAATCACAATAGACAACGCTAAGCTGCATGAAGAACTCAAAGAAACTTTTTATGAAACCATCCATGCTTTTGCCGAGACGATAGAACTTCGGGATCCCTACACAGGAGGCCATACGAGACGTGTCATGGAACTTAGTATAGCCATCGCAATAAGAATGGGTCTTACTCAACCCGAAAGAGAAAAACTAAGACTTTCAGCGATTCTTCATGATATAGGCAAAATCGGGGTGCCGGACCCTGTATTGCTAAAGCCCGGCAGGCTCGACTCTGAAGAAATGAAAGATATGATGAAGCATTCTCAAATAGGCGCTGACATGCTTGCCCGAATAAAAAAACTTAAAGAAATAATTCCTGGAATAAAACATCACCACGAAAGATTTGACGGCAGGGGGTACCCTTCCGGACTAAAAGGAGCAGAAATCCCTATAATCGCCAGAATTATATCAGTGGCAGATGCTTTTGATGCTATGACCACAGACAGGCCCTACAGAAAAGGGCTTGATTTCGAAACCGCTGTTGAAGAGCTCAAGAAAAACTCGGGTACACAGTTTGATCCTGACATAATAAAGCCTTTTCTTGTTATCTGCAAAAACCTTCTGACAAGCAATCCTCTGGCATAAGAATCAAATCTTCAGCAAAACCTTGAACACATCCGGCCGTGCCGAAAAAACAAATGCTTCTTCAGCATCTTCAAGATCAAACTCTGCGCTGATTAATTTATCGAGAGGCATAGGATGGGACTGAAGAAAACGTATCGCATCTTCAAATCTTCCGCAGCGCGAACCTACAACCGTAATTTCGTTCACAACTATCTGGAAAGGATTGAAAAGAAATGGTTCAGCATACGTACTCTTAAGCACAATCGTCCCCCTTGGATTAACACAGTCGAGCGCCGCCATAAAGCCTGAGGGTTTTCCTGATGCTTCAATTACAATGTCATACTGGGATTTAGTGAAACCCTCAACCATTGCTGTATCAATACCATACGCAGCTGCAAAACTCAACTTCTCTCTATGCTTCCCCAGCATGGTTAAACGACATCCGGTAGTCTTCAGCACTAAAGCTATAAGCAATGCCAGTTTGCCATCACCTATAAGAAGGACTTTGTGCTCTTGAACTATCCTGACCTGTTCGAAAATCTCGAGCGCTGCGGCCAACGGCTCAATAAAGACCGCCTGAGCATCGGATATGCAATCAGGTATCACAAAAATATTAGCTGCAGGCAATGTAAGATATTCTGCGAAAGCCCCGTCTTTATTTATAATGCCGAGAACCGAACGACTTGGACAATGCCTGCCAAGATCATTTTTGCAAAACTCGCAGGCTCCGCAAGCCAGATTTATCTCACCCGCAACCCTTTTGCCGATAAGGCCTTTGTCATCAGCATCTTCAACCACACCCAAAAACTCGTGGCCAAGAATGCCGTTGAAATCTGGGATGTAGCCTCTTGTTATTTCATGGTCAGTATTGCAGATGCCCGCAATCGAAACTTTTACAAGCGCCTCTCCTTTTTGACGCACAGGCTTTTCAATATCCTTAACATGAAGCCGGCCGTCAAAAACAACAGCTCTCATAAAGAGGTTTTCCTTAATGCCTTGAGATTAAGCTGGAGAAAACGTCCGCCGTTCCACTCATTGACAGTGGGCTGAAAAGCAACATCTACAACAGAATTTTCATCAAGATTTTCGAGGGCTCCGCCTAAATCAAACCCTATTGAATCGATTTTCGTCCCGTTCTGCCGCAGATACATCTTAAGATGATTCTTCCCCACAATTCTCGGCTGCACTACCTGAAGCCCTTTTGCTCCAAGCAGCGGCTCTTCATTACCGTAGCCAAAGGGTTCAAGGCTCGATATTTCTTCAGCAAGCGACAAACTCATATCCGAAATTTTAACAGCAGCATCAATAGTGAGAGAAGGTGCAAAATCATCTGATGCAAGTGTGCTTTCAACAACTTTTGAAATGGCCTCCCTGAATCGTCCAAGGTCATCACTTGAGAGGGCAAGACCAGCAGCCTGCTTGTGTCCGCCAAACCGCTTGAGCATATCTTTGCATTGAAAGAGACCGCTGTGCATATCAAAAGCAGGAATGCTTCTTCCGGAGCCTTTTGCCACACCGTTTTCTATAGAAAGAACAAAAGCAGGCCTGTTAAATTCCTCCTGAACCCTTGATGCAACAATGCCGACAACACCCTGATGCCAGCCTTCGGAAGCTATCACGAGCGCGCCTCTGCCAGTATCCATGGTCCGCAGCATTGCGAGCGCCTCGGAATAAACCTGCTGCTCTATCTCCTGCCTCTTTATGTTAAGCCCGTTAAGCCATACGGCAAGCCTTTCTGCCTCGGATGAGGAGCTTGTGGTCAAAAGCTCAACCACCTCAGAAGCATCCGCAATACGTCCGGCTGCATTAATTCGAGGAACCACTATATAAGGCAGAAATGATGATTTAAAAAAATCAGGCTTAATGCCGGCAGCATCTTTAATAGCCTTTATCCCAAGACGTTCGCCAGCTTGAATAAGAGATAGCCCCTCTTTAAGGATAATCCTATTGTCATCCAGCACCGGAACAACATCAGCTCCCGTGCCTATGGCCGCAAGGTCGAAAAACCGATGCATATATTCTCTATTATCTTGAAAGAGAGCCTGTATTATCTTAAGAGCAACTCCGGCACCAGAAAGGCAAGACCAATCTCTCACCTCAAGCTCAAGCTTAGGGTTTACAACCGCAACAGAATCTGGGATAAGCAATTCGCCTGAATCGCTCTTCGCAGCCTCATGATGATCGGTGATAATGACATCTATGCCAAGCGCACTCGCAGCAGCTACAGCATCCAGGGACGTTATTCCACAATCAACCGTAACTATAATCCCTGCGTTTATTGAGCGGGCCTTCTCTATACCTGCAGTTCCAAACCCATAGCCGTGAGCTATCCTGTTGGGAATAAAATAATGCGCATCGATGCCAAACAGCCTCAGGCCTTCCAACATTATCGATGTGGCAGAGACTCCATCCGCATCATAATCACCGTGAATAAGCACACGCTCGCCCCTTGACTTTGCAAGTTTTATCCTTTCAACAGCTGTGCTTACGCCTTTAATGTCGAATGGATCCGAGAATTTTGAAACTGATGGATCGAGAAAAGCTGAGAGAGCCTGCGGGCTTTTTATCCCGCGGTTAATAAGAATTTGGGCAAATGGCGCGGATACCGAAACAGACTTGGAAAGATACTCGACATATTCTGAGTTAGTTCTGCTTACGACCCATCTTCGTTTGTCGTCGAGCATCTACCCTGTCATTTTTTCTTGCTTTTCACTACAGGCACCTTTTTGCGCAGAAGCACCACAACAGGGCTTGCCATAAATATCGAGGAATAAGTGCCGATAACAACACCTATAAGCATAGCGAGCGAAAAATCATGCAGCACCTCCCCCCCGAAGAAGAAGATTGCAAGAGACACAAGAAATACTGTGAGAGATGTGACGATCGTCCTCGAAAGAACCTCATTTATGCTCTTATTGACTACAACCTCTATAGGCTCCTTTATATATCGTTTTATGTTCTCCCTGATCCTGTCGAACACTACTACAGTATCAGTCAGTGAATATCCGGCAATAGTAAGAAGGGCGCTAAGTACTATAAGGTTAAATTCTCGGCCCAAAATATAGAATATCGCAACAACCGCAAGCACATCATGAAAAGTAGCAACGGTAGCGCCTATGCCAAACCTGAACTGAAACCGCCATGCTATATAGACCAGAATTCCGAATGTCGATATTATAACGGCCCACATCGCGTCCTGCCTCAGCTTTGAGCCAACCTTAGGACCTATCTCGGTTGTTGAATCAATAAGAGGATTTTTATCCGCAAATTTCTGGGACAGGGTCTGCACGATTTTTTCCGAAAACCCTCCCAGCTTCTCCTCCTGCTTCTTTACCCGTATCAAAACCTTGTTCTCGGTCGGCAAATCCTGAAGGTCAAAGTCGCGAAGTCCTCCAGCTTCAAGCGCAAGCCTGACATCATGCAGAGGAACCGACTTCGAAAATTTTATCTGAACAGCTGTGCCACCCGCAAAGTCCACGCCCAAATTTGCATTGCCAAGCGCTATCTGCACAATTGCTATTAACCCTATGACAGACATTATGCCCGAAAAAATAAAGGCGTACTTCTTCATACCCATAAAATCTATGTTTGTATTCTTTATAAGTTCGATCATATGCTCAACTCCTTTACTTCTCCTTTCATATGCATTATGTCAAAGACCGTCTTCGTGCCAATAAGCGCGGTAAACAGGTTTATCGCAACACCAAGGCTCAGAGTCACCGCAAATCCCTTTATCGGCCCCGTTCCAAACTGGAAAAGCACCGCTGCCGTAATAAGCGTGGTGACATGCGAGTCAAATATTGTCCAGAAGGCCTTCCGGTATCCGCCCTCAACCGCAGCCCGCGGCGTTTTGCCGGAGCGCAGCTCTTCTCTCATCCTTTCGAACATAAGCACATTTGAATCAACCGCCATACCTATGGCAAGAATTATTCCGGCTATGCCTGGCATGGTAAGTGTGGCATTAAGCGAAGCCATCGCACCTATAAGCAGAATGATATTCAGCAAAAGAGCTAGATTCGCTATTACACCCGAAACCCTGTAATAAAAAACCATGAACGCAATTACAAGCAGGGTGCCTATTATCCCCGCCTTCTGTCCCGCTTCTATAGAGTCCCTTCCAAGGGATGGTCCAACCGTCACATTTTGAAGCGTCTTTACCGGTGCAGGAAGAGCACCTGCCCTTAAAACAATCGCAAGGTCCTTAGCCTGCTCCATACCAAAACTGCCGGTTATCTGGGCATTGCCGCCGGCTATTTTTTCCTGAATAACAGGCGCCGAATAAATATTGCCATCAAGTATTATTGCCAGCCTCTTTTTTACATTCTGTCCCGTAATATCCTCGAATATCTTTGAGCCGGTGCTGTTAAAGGTTATCGAAACGTAAGGCTCGTTAAACCTCTGATCTATGGTTACTCTAGCCTCGGTTAAAAGATCTCCCGAAAGCAACACCTCTTTTTTCAGCAGCATCGGCCTTTTTGTGACCACACCCGTCTCTCTATTTAAGATTCTTTCAAAAAGAATCTCATCCCCCTGAGGGATCTTAGAAGCGAACTTTTCCAATAACTGGGACTCCTCTGACGGGAGCACCGAAGGGGGAAGCTCTGCAGCAAAAAGTGATTCGTCGTCAACTATTTTGAATTCAAGCTGCGCGGTCTTTCCTATCATCTCGACAGCTCTTTTAGGGTCCTTAACTCCCGGAAGCTGCACAACTATCTCATGTTCGCCCTGCCTGTGAATAACAGGCTCGGCAACCCCGAACTGGTCGATTCTATTTCTTATTATCTCAACAACCTGATCCGTTGCGGTGTCCCTGATTCTCTTAACCTCACTCTGACTTAGCTTATATTTTAAAGAGTCATTGGCTTCAAGAAGAGAAAGCTGAGGATAGGTCTCTTCAACAATCTTCCTTCCATCTGAGTTAGCCGGAGATACGCTAAGAACAATACCATCTTTCTTTACATTCGCCTTTATCTTTTTCCTTTCAAAAACTCCGGAAAGATGCGATGCAATCCTGTCCATCTGTATTTCCACAGCCTTATCACCTTCAACCTCAAAAACAAGATGCAGGCCGCCCTGAAGGTCGAGTCCTAAGACTATGCCCTTATTAGGCAGAGCGTCTTTCCACCACTTTGGCATCACCTGAAAAATGGGTGTATTGGGCAGAAAAAATATTGCAGAAAGAATTACGGTTCCGACAATAAGCGCTACTCTCCAAAATATACCTTTTTTCATCTAGTTAAGGACCTCCGATTAATCTTCATCAGCCGAGGACCTGAGCGCAGATACAGCCCACTTGCCAAACTTTACCTTCACATTCTCGGCTATCTTTAATGTAACGGTATTATCGGTAACAGCCTCAACAACACCGTAAATACCGCCTTGAGTTGTCACCTTGTCGCCTCTTTTGATGTTATCGAGCATCTGCTTATGTTCTTTGGCCTTTTTCTGCTGAGGCCTTATAAGTAAAAAATAGAAGACCACAAAGATCAGAACGAGAGGCAGCATGCTTGCCAGCATACCCTGCACTCCACCCGGCTGCGCTGCGCCCTGTTGTTGTGCGGGCCCCATGGCATAAGCTTCTGTTACCAGACTAAGTATATTGAGCATAAAGCACCTCCATTTTTAACCCTCTTTTGCAACACACAGGTCTGAATACCTTGTATTGCTGCATAGGTTTAACAATTATAATAGCAATGTGCATCAAAAAATCTCAACAATAAACAGAGAAGAAACAAAATTTGCTTTCCCCGCCAATATGTTTTATATTTATGAATGAAAATACTGCTATGTTTGATGGGCATCTTAGCGCTGTTTCCGTCTTCTATAAACGCATTTTGCTTCGAAGAAGCAGGTAAAGAATATGGTATAAGCCCTGCACTGCTGGAGGCTATAGCAAAAAATGAATCAAACCTTAACCCTAAAGCCGTAAACAGAAATCGCAATGGATCGCTGGACTATGGTTTAATGCAGATAAACTCCTCATGGATTGGGCCGCTAAAGCTCAAGCCCTCAACGCTTATGTCTGACCCCTGCTACAACACATTTGTTGGAGCAAAAATATTAAAACAATGCATAGACCGCTACGGACTTTCGTGGGAAGCAGTAGGGTGCTACAATGCCGTAGATAAACGCAAGCGTGTTGACTACACATGGAGAGTTCATAAAAAGCTAAGCACCATACTGAATGAACCGGAACGGGAAAATAAAGAAACAGGAAATAAAAAGAGTTCTTTTGCAGCAGATGTAGCACAGCAAAAGAACTCTTTCCTCTATTTCAGGGTAAGAGAAGATTCGAACTAAAGGGCTTGTTCCAGTTTTACAATCCTTTCACCGGCCATCCTGCGGCCTTTAATATCAATATCCGGCAGAGAGAGAAATTCCTTATACGCTCTTATCGCCTCAGAAACCTTGCCTTGCTTTTCGGCAACCCTTGCCAGTCCAAGATACCCCTGTTGGTCGCCCAGTCTCGATACCTCGGCAAAATAGTTGGCCGCGCTTTCATAGTTGTCCTTCAGTTCATGAAATATGCCGAGATTTAAAAGCGCCATCTTGTTTAAAGGCTCAATCTTAACAGCCTTTGTCAGGTATGCTTCGCCTTCTGCATGTTTATTGGTTCTTATATGCACAAGACCTAGATTGATAAGAGCTGGGACGTAGTTCTGCTTTACGGCAAGAGCGCTGTTGTAATATTTGATTGCTTCCTCGTATAACCCTTTATTCAGAGCGGCTGTTCCTGTATTGTTCATCAGTATATAATTCTGCGAATCAAGCTCAAGCGCTTTTTTGTAGTTCAGCATGGCCTTGTCGTAATCTTTTTTTGCTTCGTAGGTCTGAGCGGTGTAAACAAAGGCGTCTCTGTTCTCATTCGCTTCCTTTTTGGATATTGGCTGCGAACCAGTTGTTGCGGGTTGAGCAGCAGACGCAGAAGCTTTTTGAGCAGTTCCTTTACCTACCATAACGGCCGCTACAGGCAAAGCCTCCATTACAGACTTTGTAGATTTTACTGCCTTTGCCGGCACAGGTTTCTTTGCCATGGGTTTATCTGCAGGTTTTGGAGCAGGTTTCTCCTTCTCTTGGGCCAATTGTTTAGCTATTGCTTTAACAGATTGTTCTTTAGGCTGTTCTTTTTTTGCAGGCGCAGCAACAGCCGCGGTTTTAGGCTGTTCTTTAACAACAGCCTGCGGAACAGTCTTGGCAACCGGAGCAGGCGCAGGTTTTTGAACCTCAGGCTGAACAACCGGCTTAGGGAGGGATTCGGCTACCTTTTGCACAGGCTGCTGCACAGGCATAGCAGGAGCAACAGGAGCAGGTTCTTGCATTTTAGGCTGTGCCGGAACATCTTTTTTTGCATAAATATTTTCGGGTATCTTAAGCGGTTTTACATATTGATTGAGCAAAAATACCGCTCCGTAGCCGGCTGCAACCGAAAAGCAGATAAGCCCTGTGAACAGAAAAATTCTATTCCTCATCTGGGCGCTTTTGGATGCTCCTGCAACGGTCCTCCTTAGCGCAGGCGGCACATCAACATTATTATTCACTTCCTCGCGTTTTATCTTAGAAAGCAGGTCAGCTATAAGACTCATCTTCCCTCCTCGATAGCTTGCTGATTAACTTTGACAACACTCCTTGAAACCCAAAGTTCTTTGCCGGCATCGATTTTTATTTTAAACCATTCATGTCCATCAGTGTCCGATTTTATATCTAATATTGGAAATGTTTTGCCTTTAAGCGCCCAAGAAACCGGTGGGGTCTCCATTTGCGGGCCGGACCTCAAATTCACAACTTCCTTCGCAATAGTCAATGTAGGAGAAGATGCTTGAACCGATTCTATTGCAGGGCTATCAACAATCTTTTTAACCTGTTTTGGCGCGTCTGTTTGTGAACGCACATTATGTGATACGATTTGAGGCGCAGGTTTAGAAGTTGACGATTTCTTTGTCGAATTCGGCTTTGAGGCCGGTTGGACCGTCTCTGTTAAAACAGGTTTGTTGGTTTGTTCAGGCTTTTCTGCCGTATCTTTTTTTGAACGCATGCTGAACGACACCTGCACTACAACCAATAAAACAACTAAAAACATCGCAGCGTACTTTAAATAAGTTTTGACTTTATCCCTATTCCTGAAGCTTTCGTCAAATACATTGTTGGCTGCATAAACAATGTGCTTATCCTTAATATTCCTGCTGTTATCAACATACGCAGCCATCATCGCCCGCGAAGATAGCAGGTTGATAAGTCTCGGTGTTCCTTTAGAGTAGGAGTGTATCAGCTTTTTCGCTTTAAGCTCAAAAAACACAGGGCCATGTCCGGCCTTCATAAGCCTAAAATTCATATAATCCTGAGTTTCGCTAACATTCAAGGACCTTAAAGAGGCTCTAACTGTAATTCTCTGATTAAGCTGCCGAAGCGAGTGCGACTCGAGACGCTTCCTGAATTCAGGCTGTCCTATGAGTATTATCTGAAGCAGTTTTTCCTTGTCAGTTTCTAGGTTCGAAAGAAGCCGGAGCTCTTCAAGTGTTTCATCAGGCAGATTCTGAACCTCATCAACAATTATTATTACCCGCCTGCCTTCTTTTGAATGCCTTAAAAGAAAGTCTCTAAAAACTTTTATTATGTCATTTTTGTTATTGCTAGAAACCGGTATATTAAAATCTTCCAGAACCGCAAGCAGGAATTCCTCAGGCGAAAGTCTTGGAGTCATTACCAGAGCTATTTCGGCCTTGTCCTTCCACTCATTCAGGAACACCTTCAGTATCGTTGTCTTGCCTGTTCCGGGCTCGCCTGTGGCGAGAACAAAGCCTTCTTTTTGTTTGACCGCGTATGTGAGAGATGACAGTATCTCGTTATGCTCCTGCGACGGATAAAAATATTCCGAATCAGGAGTTATCCTGAACGGGTCATCTTTTATATTGAAAAATTCAAGGTAATCCATAGACTCTACCCTTTTCCAAATTTTGAAACAAGTTCATATATCGGAAGCATAAGTCCCATAATAATCACAGCAAAAAGCCCGCCAAGAACAACCATAATAACCGGCTCTAATATCTTGCCGAGCTTATCTGATATATCGTCCAGTTTTTTCAGGTAATGTTCGGCAAGAAATCCGAACTGGTTGTCGAGGCTTCCGCTGGTTTCACCGATATCAACCATTCTTATGACTAGCGGAGGAAATACCGGCTGGGCTTTCAGCGAGCTCGATATGCTCTCACCCGACATTACTCTCTCTTTTGTCTCCAATATCGCTTTTTCAAAAACCTTGTTAGAAATTACGCCTGATACTATATCAAAAATCCTGTCCATCGGAAGACCTGCCATGATAAGTATCCTAAACTGCTCTGTAAATATGGCCAATAATTTATTGTGAATAATCAGCTTGACTATCGGAATCTTTATTTTTGCATAATCATAGTAGTACTTAACACGCTCAATCCGCCCCAATATTTTTATAGTAGGCAACAATATAAACGGTATTAGCACCGCAGTAAACCAGTATTTCTGCGTAAAATCACTGGCCGCGACCAGGAAAAGCGTTAGCGGCGGCAACTTAACACCCATATCTTTAATTACTGGAACCATCTTTGGCAAAACGAACGCAAGCCAGAAGATTAGGGCTCCCATTGTGGTTACAACCGCAAAAGTCGGATACATCAGCGCCCTTTTGATCGAAGCCACAAGATCTTCCATACGCTGGAGATGATCCGCAATTTCTCTTAGGCTGTTGTCGAGTTGCCCCGACTCCTCACCAATAGTTGCCAGCCTTACAAATATCTCAGGAAAATATTGCTGGTGCATGGCAAGCGCATCCGAAAATCTCATTCCCATCTGAACTTCGCGGGTTATATTTTCAACCACATTTTTAAAAACCTTATTATCTAAGGTTGATGATATGTCCTCAAGGCCCGTAAGTATCGGAACTCCTGCTTTTAGCATCATCGAGAGATTGCTTGAAAACTCAATAATGTCGGTGCGTTTGACTCGCCATGTTTCGAAAAATCTGACTACACCTACAAGCAGTTGATGTTCTTTTTTTACACTTAAAACATGAAAACCTTTTGCGCTAAGCTCGTTGTAGATGTCAGAGATATCTCTGCCCTGAGTGAATCCTTTTATTTCTGCGCCGTAAGAATCTACCGCTTTATATGCATAAAGTTCCATTACTTGGTTAACCAGTAACTCTCAATACCTCTTCGAGCGAGGTTATACCGAGAGATGCCTTTCTTAGACCCTCACTTTTGAAAACCTTCATGCCTTTTCGAATCGCGGCTTCCGTTATTTTCGTAACCGATGCGCCAGAGAATATAAGCTCTTTTATTTCGTCATCTATAACCATGATTTCACCGATAACTGTTCTGCCGGCAAAGCCAGAACCTGAGCATTTCGGACAACCCTTCTCTTTAAATGCATTTGTAAGACTAAAACCGTATTCTTTGAAGACTGCAGATTCCTCATTATCAAGCTCATAAGCGGTCTTGCAAGACTGGCATAATTTTCTTATCAGCCTCTGAGAAACAACAGCAAGAATGGATGTGGACAGCAGGAATCTGTCTATGCCTAGGTCTAGCAGACGCGGAACAGCGGTAGTGGCATCGTTGGCATGCAGAGTTGAAATCACAAGATGTCCTGTTATCGAAGCTCTGATCGCTATTTTTGCGGTCTCTTCATCTCTTATTTCACCAAGAAGTATTACATCAGGGTCCTGACGCATAAAGTTTCTTCCTGCGAGCGCGAAATCAAAACCGGCCTTTTCATTTACCTGAGTCTGCTTTACAAACGCAAGCTTGTATTCGACAGGGTCTTCAACCGTAAGCACATTTCTTTCTAAAATATTTATTTCACGGAGAGCTGCATAGAGCGTTGTAGTTTTTCCGCTTCCCGTAGGGCCTGTTACAAGAATAATCCCAAAAGGCTTCTTGAACAATTTCTTGATATTTTTTATGTTGGCTTCATCAAACCCCAATCTATCAAGATTTGCAAGACTAAGAGAAACCGGCAGTATTCTTAAAACAGTGTTTTCTCCGTATATCGTTGGAATGGTCGAAACACGGATATCATATTTCCTGTTCAGGAAGGTAAAGGTCATCGCTCCGTCCTGAGGCAGCCTTTGCTCAGCTATATCAAGCTGTGACAGGATTTTTATTCTGGATATAATACCGCTCTGTGCAACTTTGGGAACTCCGTGGCCATACTGCAGAACACCGTCAACCCTATAAAAAATATGTACTATGTCGTTTAGAGGTGTGATATGAATGTCTGTCGTGCTTCTTCTTATGCCGTCCATTATCATAAGGTCTGTCAGCGCCGTAATAATCGGGCCTGTCACCGTTCCTGTGGTTGTAATAGACTTGACGTTTTCGTCAAACTGTTTCTGGATCGGATTTTCTAAAAAGAAATAAGCTGTTTCAAGATAGTCATCAAATCCGTCAGAATCAACTATGCAGACTGAAGGATTTGTCTTGGTAATCCTTGCGGCAGCATCAACCGCCATGATGTTGCTTGAATTAATGATGCCTATTGTGAGCTTTCCGTCAACATAATCGAGCGGTATAAATCTTGACTTGGCCGCAACCTCTTTAGGAACTGCACGCAATGCAGCTTCGGGTATCTGGTATTCTGTTAGGTCAACGAATGGAATGCTTGACTGTTCGGCCAGAATATAGGCCATTTCTTTTGAAGAAACAAAGCCTAATTTTATGATGGCGTCGCCAAGCAGATCTCCTGTTACCCTCTGCTGAATCAGCGCGATGCCGAGCTGTTTATCGCTTATAAGTCCTCTGGACTTAAGCAGGTCTCCTATTCTTATTGTCGCCATTCGTGAATACCCTTTATATTTATCTTGATACCAGCACCGGATGAATTATCACAACAAGCTCGGTCTTTTCATCGGTTTTTGTTTTGCTCTTAAAAAGATTGCCTATCAACGGAATGCTTCCCAATAAAGGAACCTGCTTGTCTTGAACTCCTTCATTCCTCTTGATCAGACCGCCGATCACAACCACTTCATCATCCTTGACCTTCACGGTTGTGCTCATCTCCCTTAAATCTATTGTTGGCAGCTGTATTGTATTACCGCCAGCCAAAGCAATAGTATCGAGAGAATTAAGCTCAGAAATTATCGGGGTTACGGTCAAGGTAATCTCACCAGCATCATTTATGTATGGAACTATCCCTATCATCAAGCCTGACAATACGGTTCTGTCCTCTGATTATGTTGATGTTGTTGTTGTGGTACCTGCAGTTACATTAGTTTGTATTTTTGCAAGGTATGTTCTGCTGCGCCCTACGCCCAACAAGGCGGTCTGGCCATTCATAAGGTTTATCCTAGGATTAGAGAGAGTCCTTATGTCGCCCTGCGTTTGTAATGCATTCAACAAGACCTGAAACATATCGCCCCTGCCCCACCGGGCAGTAAAAAAGGATCCGGTAGAGAGTACGCTCGAAAAACCTCCGCTCGTTGTTAAGGTAGGTGTGGTAAGGGTTGACATAGTGCTTGCAGCAAGTCTGTCGGAGCTGGCTATAGAATGCCTAACAGCTGACCAGTCAATGCCAAAAGTTAAATTATTATTCAGATTAACCTCTATTATCTTGGCTTCAACCACAACCTGCCGGTTAAGCACTTTTTTAACAACATTAATATACTGCTCTATCTTCTCCATGTTGCGCTTTGTGGTCGTAATCATTATGGTTCCGGCCATCTTGTTCACACTGCAAGTTTCACGAGCAGCTGAAACCGGGCTGGCCTGAGAAGGACCACTTAACTGTATTCCCTGCGATTGGGACTGAAGCAGCGCCTGGGCTGCGGGCTGTGCAGACTGCTGTGATTGAGCAGGAGCAGACTGAGATCTTGCAGCACCGCCTCCACCACTTCCGCAGCTCGCTCCCATAATATTTCCTATAGAGCCTTCTATAGCGGTCCAGAAATCTAATCCAGACTTATCAGATGCAATCTTCTGAGTTATATTTCCTTTTATATTGCTTGCGCCTCCGCCTGCTGCAGACATTGCGCCTCCAATAATATCGCCGCCAATGTCAATATCGAGAGTTTGGGTTACTGCCGGGTGTCCAATCTCAAAAATCTTAGTGTCAACAGCCCTTACAATCAGCATATTGTTTTTAAGGGTCCAGTAATAATCGAAAGATGTAAATACTGTGTTCAAAGCATCTTCGGCCGTAACATTCTTAAGATTCAGGCTCAATGTCTTTCCGGTATCAACATCTTTATCAAGAGAAAGATTCAGATTCGTAGCCTCGGCTATTACATTAAGAACATCGCCAAGCGCGATATTCTTCGCCACAATATCGATCATCCTGGTCTTTAAAGGAGATGCATCTTCGCTTACAGCCACAAACTCAGGCGCTTCAGGCTTTGGGGGGATAGGCTTGTCGCGCTTTGTTTCTTTTGCCTCTTTGGGAATCGCTATCTCCCTTTTAACATCAAACGGAGACGACTTGCATGACGACAATAGAAAAACGCAAGCGGTTAAAAATACTCCCGTTATAGCGAGAGACCTCCGCAGTTTGAACTTTTTGGAGCCTACTCCATTATCAACCATTTTTCCCCCTTTTTGTCTTTTAGTAAAACTTTATTGCGCTCAATCTTTTCGACTTTGGTATCTTGGAACTGGCCGCCTTCCTGTACCAGATTCCCATTTATTACCGCCATCTTTTTATCCTGCCTAGTAAGGGTAAGATTCAGTTTTATAACTTCCTCCACAGGCTCTTTTATCTTGTCGGCCTGTGCTGTAATGGCTGCCAACGAGTCTTTGGGATAGCTCTTTTTAGAACCCTTTTTCTCTGCAACCTTTTTCTCGGGTATTTTAAGCTCAATAGGGCTCTGAATGTTTTTCGCGTCGGCCGCTATTTCTTGCGCCACAACCTTCACATCATCCTGCTTAAAAGACTGCACGCTTTTTTCGGCAGGTGCAAGAGAAGTCCCTACATTTATTTTTTTTGACAAATAATACCCTAGTGGCAGCAAAAGAAGCGGAACAATCATAAAAGCTATAAATTTCTGTAGCATTCCCATATCAGCCCTTAATGGTCCTTATTCTGGCTTTCAACTCAAAAGCAACCGATGTGTTGCCTTTGCCTTCCGTAAGCGAGATTGAATCTATCACAAAAAAAGGAGTTTTCCATGCCTGAAGATTGCCTACTTTATTAGTAAAATCGGTATAATCGTCAAAAGAGCCTTTAATGGTTACCGGCATTATAATTTCAACGCCCTTATTTTCTATAGCTGTAAATGAAACATCGCTGCCTTCGAACTTGGCCTTCAGTTCATCAACTGCCGCAAAGACCAGAACTTCTGGAGTTTTTATATCCTTCTCAGGGATAGCTTTTTTAATATCCTCCAGTGCAGCATTTATAATCTCAGGGGCATTTTTCATCTTGACAAGGTTGGATTTAATGTTCTGCAGGCTTATTATATCCTCAGCAAGGGCTTGCTTATGACGTATTGCGAGAGATATAGCTATTATCACACCGGTCAAAATCAAAATAGAGCAGATATAAAAAATCGTAAATTTAAGATCGATTCTTTTAAAAAACGGGATGGTCATTTTGTTGGACCTCCAACAGCAGGACTTGCGCTAATGCGCGCCTCAATCTGAAAGGTCTTTTCCTGAATAGACATATTTTTTGAGGTCACTTCCAATCCCTTACCCTTCAAAGCTTCAAGAAGTTTTGCGTATGTGGTCTCAAGCTCAATGTAAGTAAATGATTTTATATTCCCTTTCATGCTCAGTTTGGTTGTCTTATCCTCACGCGCAATCTGGATTGAGGAAAAAACGATAGTAGGCAAGTTGAGCTTTGCAGGAGCAATCTCTGACAAAATTATTAATGTCTTTTTCATGTCAGGAGCAGAATTTATATCATTGATAAACTGTATTCTCGGCATCACTTTCTGTATTTCATCAGCCTTAGCTTTGTAGTTGGCAGCAACCGACCCCATCTGTGCTATCTCATTTCTGATTGCTGTTATATTGTCTTCAGCCTGTTTGCGCTCCGAAGAAAGTTTATTCAAATAAGCGCCGCCCGCAATTGCTATAACGATAAGAGCACAAGAGCTGTAAAGCATAATAGTCTTCTGCAAACGTACAGCCTTCGTATCTTCAGGCAAAAAACTGTATTTGGAAATATCTGCAAGAGACATCAGTGCCGCTATGGGAGCTAAATATTCTGCAGATTTTTCTGCGGACAGATTTGAATTTATGCTGTGGGTGGAGCAGCAAGGAGGAGCTGCAAGTGCGATATTTGCGGTATAGCTGTATGCCGCGCTCCCAACAAATGTCACCGCCACCGGATTCTTTCTGAGTGTCTGCCTGCAATAATTCAGCGTCATGTTTATATTCTGCACATCAGTATCATTTATTCCGCTTTCTGACGACTGAAAACTGCGCATAAAATAAACCTTGCCGCTTTCGGTAAGCATAATATTTTTAATGCTTCCGCTTTCACTCACATAAACATTAGCCGGATCTGCCGCTCTTTCGCCGGTCATGTTAAGACAGGACAGCAAAAGCGAGTCAGGGTAGAGATCATCAACAATCTTTCCGCATCTTGTGAATCTTTGGAATATCTGCGACAGCTCTTCACTGCTAACCGCATAAACAAACACAGAAATTACCTTCCTGCCCTCTTCGATCATATCATTGAGAACAGAGTAGAAGAAGGCTATCTCGCCTAAATCGGGCGCCTTCTTTTTTATATCAAGCTCTACAAGCTTGCCAAGGATTTTGTCCTTGGCCGGAGGCAAAGTGATAATATCTTGATATGTTCTTTTAAAATTTGCGGTTACTGTAAAGCGGCGTGCTTTTTCGGTTTTAAGAAACTCGTCGAACTCCTCGTCTTTCATAGTGAGATGAGATTCGACCGTAACTCCCCCGCTTGAAGGAGAGGCATAAACAACTTTGACAACTTCGTTCTCGAAACTTACAGATACCTTCTTAGCCACACTACCCCTTTTAAACAGGAATAAGTCTCTTAACCAATTAGGCTATACAATAACCTAAAAAAAACAATAATGCAAGAGAAAAAGTAAATTAAAACAGACCTACAATCGCACCGGTCATGCAGGTCGCAATTGTTCCTGCTATTAATGCTTTAACGCCTAAAGAGACAACTTCGTCACGTCTTTCGGGCACCATGCTGCCGAGACCGCCTATAAGTATGCCGAGGCTGCCAAAGTTAGCAAAACTGCACAATGCATACGTCATTATAAGCCTGCTTCTTGGACTTAAGACTTCCGGCGGAAGTTTTGCAAGTTCTATATATGCAAGGAGTTCGTTCAGCATAGTTTTTGTGCCCATCAGTGCGCCTGCAGCCTGTGCTTCGGACCAGGGGATTCCGAACAGCCAAACGATAGGAGACATCAGATATCCAAGCAGCCGCTGTAATGTAATAGGTGTTCCGCTAATATTGGGCAATAGTCCGAGGCATTGATTCGCCAGATACACAAGCGCAACCATCACAACCAGCATCGCAATAATGTTAAGCAGCAGATGTAATCCGTCGAGAGTGCCTTTTACAATTGCATCCATAGAGTTAGAAGCGGTCTGCCCGGGCATAAGGCTGCCTGTAGTCTGCTCTCCTGTTTCCGGAATCATAATCCTCGATATGGTAATAGCTGCCGAAGCGTGGATAAGCGATGCTATTAGTATATGCCCCATTGGGTCTGGAATAACGCCCTTAAGGATTGTGGAATACAGCACCATAACCGTACCTGCTATGCAGGCCATACCGCATGTCATAAGAGTAAACAACTCACTTCTGGTCATCTGCTTCAGATAAGGCTTTATGAGCAGGGGCGACTCAACCATGCCTAAAAAGATGGTAGTGGAACAGCCAAGGCTCAAGGCGCCGCCGATATTAAGAGCCTTTTGAAGAGCTAACGAAAGGCCCCTTACCACATAAGGCAGAACGCGCCAGTAAAAAAGCAGCGAAGATAGCGCCCCAATGACGAGAACAAGAGGCAATGCCTGAAACGCAAGGATAAAAGATGCTCCGGGTGATTTTTCATCAAAAGGGATTGTGCCGCCGCCGAGATAACCAAACACAAAAGATGTTCCTGCTTTAGAAGCATCTTCAAGCGCTATTACCATACGATTCAAAACAAGAAAAAAATCTTTAAAGACCGGTACATTCAGCATTATTCCGGCTATTGCTATTTGAAGCAAAATGCCGGCAACTACGCTTTTCCATTTAACCTTGGACCTGTTTTCGCTCAGCAGCCATGCAATTCCTGCAATAGCGAACAATCCGAATAAGCTCTGGAGTTTCATCTCGTTTTCCCTAAATTGGGGTGGATGGTGGGCAGTCGCAGAATCGAACTGCGGACACAGGGCTTTTCAGGCCCTTGCTCTACCGACTGAGCTAACTGCCCATAAACATAAACATTATAATTTTCATCGCCTTAAAGTCAAGATTTTTTCGAATCAATTTGCGGCATTGGCAATTTCTCCACAACTTAGCTATTGTATAAATTATGCTGTCCGATTCTGTTTTTTGCAAAAGAAAAACTTCCCTGCGTTATGCGTCCGCCTTAGCTTCGATTTTATTGTTTTTAACCATGCCTCTGCTGAGCAAAGCCGCAGATTTACATGATTATGACGCGGCTGTTAGCCATCTAACAAACAGCCTCAAACTTGAGCCGTCAAATGCTCAGTCCCATTTCGAAAGAGGACTTGCTTACTCGACCAAAAAACAATTCGACAGAGCAATTCAGGATTTTAGCAGCGCCATTGAATTAAAACCGTATTATGTCCGTGCTTATGTCGAAAGAGGCCGCGCTTATGCTGGCAAAGAACAATACGAGCGGGCGCTTGTAGATTTAAACAGAGCATTAAAGTTTGATCCCAAAAATAGTGAAGCATCCGCGCTCAAAAAATTCATACAGGAGCAAAAAGAGCGGGCTGAACAGGCATCTACCGCAGAGCCGCAGAATGCGAGGGCGTACATTGAACGTGGTGTGGCTTACATAGAAAACGGACAACATGACAGAGGCATTCAGGATCTTAACAAAGCAATAAAACTTGAACCTAACAATGCTGATGCCTATGTTCTTAGAGGCATCGCATACTCAGAAACAGAACAGTATGAAAAAGCAATTTCTGACTTAAGCAGGGCAATCGAGCTTGAACCCGGCAATGCCTACGCTTATTTCAGCAGGGGCATGGGATTTTATTACTTAAAAAGCTTTCAATCCTCGCTGAAAGATTTAAACAGAGCTGTCGAACTAAACAGCAAAGATGCAAATGTGTATCTGCTCAGAGGAACACTAATGGCCAGATTGGGGCAGATTGGTGAAGGGCTGGATGACTTTCAAAGAAGCGAACGCTTAAAGGGGCAGAAAGATTACCAGTACTATTATGGCTTGGCCGGCTTTTATTCAATCCTTAAAGATGCTACGAAAGCCTGCGAATTTCTGTCTAAGAGCATAGAGGAAGGATACAAAGGTTTTGGTTCTATAAAAAAAGATTTTGATTTTGACAACATAAGAACCGAACACTGCTACCTGCAGCTAATGAAAGACAGGTAGTTCTGTTCAACTTGACCTTAACGCATCAACGATATTCATACGCGCAGCCCTGAAAGCAGGAAGCACGCCGCCCGCAAATCCCATAAGCAAAGAAAAAATAAGGGACTCGGCTGCAATCTCTCCTGTAAGCGTAAAGGTAAACGCAAGCTCCGAAAAGGTCTGGAAGTTAAGCGTTGATATCGTGAGCAACTGCATAAATGAAGCGAAAAATAAACCTACGCATCCACCTATAGCCCCGAGCAGCAATGCCTCGGCCAAAAATGCGAAGAGTATATTTCTCCTGCCAAAGCCGAGCGCCCGCATAGCGCCTATTTCTGGCGTCCTGCCTGCTACTGCGGCATACATGGTAATCATAGCGCCTATTACAGCACCGATAGAAAAAATAATTGTAAGCGAAATGCCTAAAATCCTGAGAAACTTTGCCATCATCGCGGATTGCTCTTCATAGTATTTGGTTTCGCGCTTTAGTTCAAGAGTGAGGCGAGGGTCGTTTTCTATGCGCTGTTTCAATTCCGCAAATTCGGAAGAGTCGCGCAGCTTAAATGTCATGGATGAATATACAGGCCTTCTGAACGCCTGCATCAGCAGGTCTGCATCGCCCCATATCTCGGAGCTGAAGCCTGTGTTCCCTGCATCGAATATGCCTGTGACGGTCCATTCCCTTGCGCCGAAACTAAGGGTTTCGCCGATGCCGCCCCCTTTAAATCTCTGCGCTATGCTGCTTCCTGCAATAATTTCGGCAGATCCGGGCTTCGGCATGCGTCCCTGCACCAATTTAACTTGGGGCCGCAGGCTGAGCGACTTATCCCCTACACCCCTTATCACGACATTAGAAGGCTGATCGTCCTTCCGCTTGTTAAGGCTGATTATTACGACCACCTCTTTTGTCAGAAGAGGAGAACCGTCTTCGCCAAGGGCTATTTCGGGCTGGGTTTCTATCAAAAGAGCCTGATTCTTTTCAACACCGCTCATGACTTCCGACACCGTGCCTTTTCTTATTACCACAGCATTGTCATAAGATCCGGTAGTGATGAGAGTTTTTCTCAAGCCTTCAGCAAGCATCATCACAGAGGCGAAGACAAAGACCACAAGCGCCATTCCTGATGCGGTCAGGGTTGTGGTAAGCCTCCGCGTAACAAGGTTGCGAAAACTGTAAGACAGCGGTATCTTTATCAACCTATCCTCCGAAGACCCTCTGCTATCGGCACGCGCACCGCCCGCAAAACAGGCAGCGCCGCTGCCGATAGTCCCACCAGCAAACCTGCCGCAATATCCATATAGATAGTTTCTGCAGACACATTGAATATTGGGAAGAAATTGTCGAGCGCGTTGCCAAAAACCTTTGCCACCGGAAATGTAAGCCCAATGCCGGCTACTGTGCCGACAAGACTTATAACCAACGACTCTCCTAAGATCATAACCGCGATATGCCTGCCGCCAAAACCGAGGGTCTTAAATACAGCATACTCTCCCAACCGCTCCCTGACGGTCATCGCCATTGTATTCGCCATCACCGCCATTATTATAAAAATGACAACATACGAGACAGTTCTTATTGCCATAACAATAGCCTCGGTCATCGAAACAAAGCTCATTTGGAAAGCCTTCTCGGTTTCTGTAAGGGTTTCGGCAAGAGAATTTTTGAAAGTACGGTCAACCGCTTCAGAAACAGAAGGAGCAAGGTCCGGATTGTCTATGCTAATCATGTAAAAGCCGGCCTGGTCCGCCCTTAAAGGCATATCTTTTTTGAGTCTTTCGTTCAGGTAGTCCCAGTGAAAAATAAGCTGCGTTTCATCGGTGCTCTTGTCCCTGCCCTGATAAACGCCTTTGAGTACAAATTCGTAATCGCCAGGAAATATTATGCCCTTTAGAGGAATGGTATCACCGATCTTCCAACCGAAGCGATTGGCAAGCTTTCTGCCCACAATGCAGGATTTGCGGTCTCTTAAAAACTCGGCCTTTTCGTTATCATCCAAAACGAACTCAGGATAAAGATCTAGATAGCTCTTAGCCTCAACCGCAAAATTAGGGAAAAAGTTCTTATGCTCTATATAAACTCCGCCGAACCAGCGGCCATACGAAACAAGCTTAACACCGCTTATCTGCCTTATCTTCTCTTTATACGAAATCGGCATCGTGAAAATAAGCGATATCGCATTTCTCGTAACAAGCCTGCTTGCTGAAGATGCGTCAACCCCGGCGTACCACGCGCCAACAACGGTCCTCAAAAGCCCGAAAGCCAAAATCGCAATGGTGATACCCGCAATGGTGAGCATGGTGCGGAGTTTATGGCGGAAAGCGTTTTTCGCTATGAGCTTAATGCTCATTCATGATGCCTTTTTCAAGGTGCTTTACAATGCGAGCCTTTTCGGCTGCGCGCGGATCGTGGGTGACCATTATTATTGTCTTGCCGAGTTCATAATTCAACCGTCTCATAAGTTCGAGAATATCGGTGGCAGAAACTTTGTCCAAATCTCCGGTAGGCTCATCCGCAACAAGGATCGCCGGGTCAGTGACCACAGCCCTCGCTATAGCAACGCGCTGCTGCTGGCCGCCCGAAAGCTGGGATGGATAATGCTCCATCCTGTCTTCGAGGTTCACCGCTCTGAGCGCCGCCTCTGCGTGCTCTCTGCGCTCTTTGCGTGATAGACTTGTTAAAAGCAGCGGCAGTTCCACGTTTTCAAAGGCTGTAAGCACTGGTATCAGATTATAGAACTGAAAAATGAATCCTACATGATTAGCCCGCCAATGCGCCAAATCGGTCTCCGAGAGGGTTGTTATGTCTATGCTGCCGATATTTACAGAGCCGCTGTCAGGCTTGTCGATTCCTGCAATTAGATTAAGAAGCGTACTTTTCCCGGAACCCGAAGGCCCCATGAGCGCAAGAAACTCGCCCTCCCGAATATCGAGGTTGATATCGCTCAACACTTGGATAATCTGGCTGCCACGGCTGTAGGACTTGTTGAGATTCCTTATCGCTACTAATGGAGAAGAAAGCACTATTTTTCCTGAATCTTGATATTCTTTTTGTTCTTGAGTCCGGCGGGCGGGGAGGCTACAACCTTGTCTCCTATCTGAAGGCCTTCGAGTATCTCGACCATGTCGCCGAGTTGCGTTCCTGTCTTTACAGGCGTTTCCCAAGCGCGGTTGTCACTGACTTTATACACAAATGAAATCCCGTTTTTTGAAACAACCGTCTTATTGCTGACGGCTATGCGCGGCTTTTGCTCTTCAGGACTTGCCTGCCGTTCTAAAAACGCAACCTTTGCGCTCATTTCGGGCAGAATGCGTCCGTCGGATTTAAGAAATTTCACCTTGACCAGAACCGAGGCCTTGCTGCGGTCTGCTGTCGGCACTACCATATGGACAATGCCGCTCAGTCTTGTGTCCGGCAGCGCGTCAAGCTGTATCTCGCAGGGCTGTCCGGCTTTTACCTTGGATATATTCGATTCAGAGACATCCACCTCAACATAAAGCGAATTCATGTCGGCAATGGTTACAACAGCAGCCTTAGCGTTTGCAGCCGCACCTATTGGGGTTACGATATCCCCGATATCCGCGCTCTTTGTTAGAACCACTCCGTCAAAGGGGGCGCGAATATTTGCGTATTCGAGCGATACTTCGGTGCTCTGAATCGCAGCTTTATTCGCATTGATTGATGCTTCGGCGCTGTCCGCTGCTGCGCGGGCTTTCTTGTATCTAGCTTCGGCCGTATCGTATGAAGACTTGGTTGTAAAGCCCTCTTTAAGCAGATTCTTTTCCCTCTCAAGATGCACGATCGCATCATGCAGTTCAGCCTTTGCCTGTTCAAGATTAGCTTGCGCCACACTCAGATTGGCGCGCGCCTGCTCTCTTGATGCCAGCACATCTTCATTTTCGAGCCGCGCAAGAATCTGTCCTTTCTTTACCCTGTTTCCTTCCTCGACCCCAAGCCATACGAGCCTGCCGGTCGTTTTTGAAGCAACGGCAGCCTTTCTCTGCGCCACAACATATCCGCTTCCGTTAAGCAGCGTAAAGGTCTGCGAAGGATAGACTTTAGAAACGTTCACCGCCTGAACATCTATGGCAGGGCTGAAAACCCCGGCGTTGAAAAGAAAAATCATAGAAACTACCGCTACCACCGCCAATACAAGCCAGACAGCTTTTCTGCGCTTGCTGCGTGCCTTAAAGGTGTCTGCAGATTTTTCTATTCTGAGTTTTGAGAGATCTTCTTTGGACATTTGTAGATTATATCAAAACATAACAAAGTACGCGAAATTTACTCGGACGACGAAAAAAATTGACAGTATGCTGTTATCAAACACAAGGGGCATTTGGGTGAAACCGGCCTGCATATGCCCTGACCGAACGCCACTAGATTACTGTTTATGTCCAGCCAATAGCTCACCGGCAAAATTTTTCTCAGCGCAAATTCGGTCTCTGTAGGATTTTTTGTTTTGACCAAGCCCCACCTGTTCGTAATCCTGTGAACATGGGTATCAACGCAGATTCCGTCTTTGCCATATCCGAGCGACACAACAAGATTGGCGGTCTTTCGTCCTACGCCTTCAAGCTTGAGAAGCCCCTCGATGGTGTCCGGAACCTTTGAGCCGTAATCGTTTAAAAGCACTGCGCTGATTTGTTTTATTCTCCCTGCCTTAACCCTGTAAAACCCGACCGGGTATATGGCTTTTTGAATCACCGGAACAGAAAGCTTGGACATCTTTTCCGGAGATGATGCTAAAGAAAAAAGCCTTTTGGATGCTTCGGCGGTTGTCTTGTCTTTAGTTCTCAGGCTGAGCAGGCATGATATAAGTATTTTGAAGGGATCACGGTTGCGTGATGCAAGTTCATCAAGCCACGGCAAATCAAGCGTCTTTACCTGCTTTTTTAAAAGAGGCCATGCTTTGGCAAACTCTTTTATGGTCATTCCTCTACTGTTATCGCTTCAACAGGACAGTTCTCTTCCGCAGCTTCACAGCAACCTACAAATTCGCAGGCCTCAGCATCAATCACTTCGGACTTGCCAGTAGCTTCCCTCACATGAAAGACGGCAGGGCAGATCTCTTCACAACGGCCGCAGCCTATGCATTTTTCTTCATCAACCTTTATATTCATAGCCATAATTTTCCAAACTATCTCCCGGCTATCTCATCAAGATTGCGCGTAATTTCATTCGAGGTCATAGCCTGCTCCTCGGCGGCAGTAGCAATCTGCGCAACCATATCCTTGACGCGCTGTATATCGTTTACAATCCTAACAAGAGCTTCCTCAGCCTTATTCGAAGCCACCTCGCCAGACTCTGCCTCTTTTCTTCCTGTCTCCATTGCACTAACAGCATCTAATGTCTGGCTCTGCATCTCTTTAATCATAACTCCAATCTCTTTTGTGGCGCTTCCTGTGCGCTCAGCAAGCTTTCTAACCTCATCAGCCACAACAGCAAATCCTCGCCCCTGCTCGCCTGCCCGCGCAGCTTCAATAGCGGCATTTAGCGCGAGCAGATTTGTTTGATCAGCAATGTCATTTATAACCGTTACAATGCGACCTATTTCGTTAGATTTTTCACCAAGCTTATCCATAAGAGAAGATGCGTCCCTTACTATTTGTGCCACGTTCTGCATTCCCCTAGCTGCGTTTTTTACCACTTCTTGACCGTTAACTGCATTCTCGACAACAGTATTAGAAGCTGCCGATGCATTGGTAGTGTTTTTTGCAACATCGTTTACCGTAGCACTCATCTCTTCCATAGCCGTTGCAATCTGATGAACCCTCTCTTCAAGATACCGCTTCCTTTCAATATCTGCTTCATTTTTTGACTGAACCTCTTTTTCGGCAGTTATATCCGTCCAGCAAGCAAGGTAGCAAGAAGCGCGCTTGGAATCATTTCGGTCCCAAACAGGGTAGAATTTAAGCCTGAACCAAACGCCTCCTATGGCAAACTCTGCCTCATGAATTTTATGAGTCAGATCGGACAGTATTCGCCGCTGGCGGTCAGGATTTTTATGGAACTGGTGGATCGAATTGCCCATAGCATTGGCAACATCCGCCCCACTTAAAGCACTGTTAAGCTGATGGCGATATTTGGCCATAGTGTCTTTTGATTTATTATTCATATAAAAGATCTTATTTTCGTGTGTCGTGTCACAAAGCATTACCAGTTCTTCAAGTCTGTCCAATATCTGCGTCAAATTGTGCAGATCGCTATCTTTTCTGTTTAAATCTTCGCCGCATTTTTTGCCGAAAAAATCCATAAAGCCTCCTTCAAATATAAAGACAGAAAAACCGTCTTAATTTTTCTAGTTTTCGGTTAAGTATATCAAAAAAAAAAAAAAATGCGCACTTGCCGTCTTTGTTTGACTTTTCACCGGCATATGGGATAAATTTTATAACTTTCTTGGAGGCACACTATATATGGAACATTCCGTAATTCAGATAATTCTTCAGGCCGGTTACGTCGTAAAAGGGGTGCTTCTGATACTGCTTTTTTTCTCGATAGTGTCATGGACCATCATCTTTCAGAAATGGCGCCACTTTTCGAAAGCGGATAAAGAAAACGATACTTTTCTCCGAATTTACAGCTCTACAAACAATCCTAAAGACCTTTTATCCTCAACCAAAAAGTATCCGATAAGCCCGCTTTCGAACCTGTTCAGACAGGTGTTTTCGGAAAAGGCTTATACAGAGCGGGATGAGCTTAAACGCATGCTTAGAAGATACAGCCTGCTTGAATCCGCAAGGCTCGAACGCTATCTGAACTTCCTCGCCACAACCGGCTCGACCACCCCGTTTATCGGACTGTTCGGGACTGTTTGGGGAATCATGGCAGCATTTAGAGGCATAGGTGCTGCGGGTTCCGCTTCATTAGCGGTCGTAGCTCCGGGTATTGCAGAAGCGCTGATAGCAACAGCAATAGGACTCCTTGCAGCAATACCGGCGGTTATCGCATACAACTACTACCTAAGCCGTGCAAACCGCATGATAATAGACATGGAAGATTTTTCGGAAGAACTCGTTGACTACATCCTCAGGCAATAGATGAAGCTCTCAAGGCAGCGAACAGTTCTTTCCGAAATAAACGTAACTCCTTTTGTTGACGTAATGCTGGTGCTCCTCATCATCTTTATGGTCACCGCGCCGCTGCTGCAGCAAGGAATAGATGTCAACCTTCCTCAGGCCAAAGGCAAGGAGCTCCCGCCCGAAGAAAGACTCACGATAGTAATCAAAAAAGGCGGAATAATTTTCCTGAACGACAACCCAATTTCAAAACCAGATCTTATGAAGAAGCTTTCGGCAATAGGCAAAAATAATCCCAATGTATATTTAAAAGCCGATAGAGACGTTTCATACGGCATAGTCGCAGAACTAATGGGCGACATCAAGGAGGCGGGGATAGAAAAGCTCGGCATGGTGACCGAGCCCAAAGCATCCCTGAAATGAGACCTGTTGGAGTTTACAGCGCTTTTACCTTCTCTGTTTTTATCCATGTTTTCCTTTTAGTCTTCGGTTTTATTCTTGTTAAATATTCTCCGGCCAACAAAAAAAACACCTATCTCGTATCTCTCGTAAGCGAAACTGCAACAACTATAAAAGAAGCATCTGCACCCGATACCACAGCGCCGTCAGCAAAAGAACTGCAGCCAGCCGCTGTTATTACGCGGTCAAAGCCTAAGCATCAACAAGAAACTCGGCTTCAGGACAGGCTTTCTGAGCTGCAGGCAAAAAAGAAGCTCGAAAAAATTGCGACGCTCAGAAAGGTAATAGACATAGGAAACAAACCACAAACAAAGGTTGCTGCAAAATCAGCGGTTGCAACAGGCAAGCCAGGGCCAACCGGCAAAACAGATTATTATTCGCTTGTCGAAAGCAGGATTCGCCAAAACTGGATATTCCCTGAAACAACAGACAAAGAACTTGAAACTATAGTTTCGATAAAAATTGCCAGAGACGGGACCGTTACGATTGGGGCGATCGAAAAAAAATCCGGCAATCCTTTGTTCGACAGGTCGGTGCTTAGGGCGATTAACAACGCAAGCCCGTTCCCAAATCCGAACGAAGAGATAGAAATAGGAATTAGGTTCAGGCCATGAAAAAATTTATTCTTACATTCAGTATTATTTTTTGTTTCGCGTCATTTTCATTTGCGGACATAGGAAAGACATATATAGACATTTATTCTCCTGGAGTTAAGGCTTTTCCGATAGCTGTGCAAATTTTCGCGGGCGGCAAAGAAATATCGGACATCGTACAGGACGACCTCAATTTTACAGGACTCTTTAAATGCGTTGAGGAAGCAGCTCAGATAGAAAAACCCGAACAGCCGTTCAACGCCTCAAACTGGAAAGGGGTTGGGGTTGAAGTTGTGGTAAAAGGAAAAGTTGTGACAGGCCGTGACCTCCGGCTGTCCATCTCAGTTCATGACGCGGCTGACGGAAGAGAGCTGCTCAACAAAGAATATTCCGCATATCCTAACGCGCTGCGTTCGGTGGCGCATACAGTATCAAACGACATACATAAACTGCTCACAGGACAGGAAGGTATTTTCAGATCCAGAATAGCCTTTGTAGGAGATAAAAACGGCGTTAAAGAATTACACCTTATGGACTGGGATGGCGCTCGAATGCATGCCACAGGCATAACAGCAGGAATACTTCTGACTCCGCGATGGTCAAAGAGCGGAAAGAAACTTCTTTACTCAGCCGAAAGAAACAGGGAGTGGGGAATTTATATCCTGGATATGGTTTCTATGCGCGAGAAAAGCGTTGTGTCACTTAGCGGCCTTAATATGGCGGGCAATTTTTTTCCGAATGAGCAGGAGTTCGTATTCTCTTCTTCAAAAGAAGGCAAGTCTAATATTTATGTTGCAGATACTAATGCCATGCTAGGCCGCAAGCTGATAGCATCACCTTGGATAGATGTTTCTCCGACAGTATCGCCCGACGGAAATAATGTATTGTTCGTATCCAACAGGGCGGGTGGGCCGCAGGTTTATATCTCTGACAAAGATGGAAACGGTATAAGACGCATTACCTTTGAAGGCAACTACAATACATCTCCTGTCTGGTCTCCTAAAGGCGACAGGATAGCATTTGTTAGAATGATCGGAGGGAAGAACCAGATATTCACCGCCAAGCTTGACGGCAACGGCATGACTCAGCTTACGGATATAGGAAGCAACGAAGACCCTTCTTTTTCACCTGACGGCAGATACATTGTTTTCACATCAAACAGAAACGGCTCAAAGGGAATTTATATAATGCGTTTAAACGGCGACGGACAAAAAAATATAACACCCAAAGGGCTTAAGGCAGCAAGCCCAAACTGGTCCCCGTTTTAAGGAGATAAGAATATGGTAAAGAAAGAAAAGCTTGGAATAATTGTGGGCGGCGGGCCTGCACCCGGAATCAACGGCGTAATAAGCTCGGCCGTAATCGAAGCCATAAACGAAGGACATGAAGTGCTCGGCATCATGGGCGGGTTCAAAAGTCTGTTCGACGGCAATATGTCAGCCGCAATACCACTGACAATCGCTGATGTTTCAAGAATACATGCTCAGGGCGGCTCTATACTCAGAACCTCCCGCGAATTCCCGGATAAGGTTAAAGAAAAATTCAAGCAGTTGATGGCAACATTAAAGCGTCTTCAAATTCGATACCTGCTCACCATAGGCGGTGAAGGCACACTTTTCATGGCCAACTGGATAGAGCGCGAAGGCAAAGGCGCGATAAGCGTAATTCATGTGCCCAAGACTATTGACAACGACATTGCGCTGCCCGGAGGAGTGCCTACTTTCGGATATGAAACAGCCAGACATTACGGCGTTCAGATAACAGAAAACCTTATGGAAGATGCAAAGACAACAGGGCGCTGGTATTTTATAACCGCGATGGGCCGCCATGCAGGCCACCTTGCACTCGGAATAGGAAAAGCTGCCGGCTCCACAATAACACTAATAGCCGAAGAGTTTCCTGAGAAAAAAATATCACTCAAAAAAGTGGCGGACATCCTTACAGGTTCGATAATTAAGCGCCTTTCGATGAACAGGGACCATGGAGTTGCGATATTGGCAGAAGGCATCTCAGAAAAATTCGACCTCGATGAACTAAGCCGCTATGAGAAGCTCGAAAAAGATGAGACCGGAAGGGTAAGGCTTTCTGAGATACAGTTGGGACGAATACTAAAAAATTTCGTAAAGAAAAACCTGGATCAGCTTGGAATCAAAATTACGATAGTGGATAAAAATATTGGCTACGAGCTTAGGTGCGCAGACCCTATACCTTTTGATGTGGAATACACAAGAAACCTTGGTTACGGCGCAGTCAGGTCTATCCTGAAAGGCGCCAGCGGCTTCACTATCGTCTTTTATGATGGACGGTTGAAGCAGATACCTTTTGCAGAAATGTTCGAGCCTGACACAGGAAGGTCCGTGGTCAGGGTAGTTGATATATGTTCCGAAAATTATGAGGTCGGCAGAAAATACATGATACGCCTTGAAAAGGAAGACCTGAAGAAAACTTCGGCAAAAAAACTTGCAAATACCGCAAAAATTTCTGCTGAGGCCTTTGCTGAACGCTTCGGCCATCTTTTTGAGTGAATTGCCAGGCGGTCAGCTTTTTATCTTTCCGAGCATCTTGATAAATTCGGTCAGAAATTTTATGTCGTAGTCATCCTTTTCGCGCGATATTATCATAAGGGCATGAAAAGGATCGAATGCAGCCCTGTTTGGGCGTGAAGTGGTCAGAGAATCATAACAGTCGGCAATGCCGGTCAGTCTGCCAAAAAGCGAAATATCATTGCCATTGAGATTGAATGGGTAGCCTTTACCGGAAAGCTTCTCATGGTGCTGCAATACCGCATCATAAGCCTCCACAGGAATTCCGGACGTCTCATCCAGTATCTTTCTCCCCTCACGCACATGCTCCTTAATTCTGCGGTACTCATCTATATTCAGCTTCCCCTGCTTATTTAGAATGTCGGCCGGGATCACAGTCTTGCCAATATCATGGATCATCGCACCTATTCCGATATTGGAAAGTTCCTCCTCATTAAGTCCTATCCTCATGCCAAGCCCTACAGCCAAAACAGCCACATTTACGCAATGGGTATAAGTGTAATAATCATGTTTGATAAGACTCATTAGACTATAAATCATATCTTTGCTGTCATGAAGCGCATTAACAATTTGCGAAATTGAATCCTTCATCTCATTTATCTTTTGTCCGCTCCGGGGATCATCAAACAGATCCTTCACCACAACCTTTGATGTCTCTTTTATGAGAACAGCTTTTCTGATTATCTGTTCATTTTCTGGCAAAGAATCGCCCTCCGGAGAAGTCTTTAAATATTCATAATAATGCGGTATATCGGACTTGCGTATAAGGATTTCAAAAGAAGAGTCATTCAATATATTCTGCAGGATTTCGTCCGTAAGTTTTTTAGGAGAAGCAGCATCAGCCTTCAGGGCAACCGAAAAGGCTGTGCCTTGCTGCTTATAAACAGGGAACGTGACTACCGAATTTTTGACAAGAGAGTTCCTGTCAATATGAAAAAGATTTTCTTTCTGTTTAGAAAAAAGCTGGAAGGTCTGCGTCCCTCCTGTCTGGAGCAGTCTTTCTGGATCGTCTATCGGCTGTTTCTTTTCGGGCTCTTCTCCATCGCCGTAAATTACCCTATACTTCGCCATCTAAACCGCCCGATTTTTTGAGATATTCAAGAGCATCGTAGTTTGTTAAATCTAGATGAATTGGACTAACCGATACATACCCTGAGAGAACAACCGCTACATCCATGCCCTCGCCCTGCTCCCAGTATGGCGTTCCTCCTCCTATCCAGTAATGCTTGTCCCCCCAAGGCGAATACGTCTCCTGAATCGCTCCGTCATAAACTCTTTTGCCCTGTCTCGTAAGCTTCATACCTTTTACTTCGGCTTTATGAATATTAGGCACATTCACATTCAGCAGCGTGTCATAGGGCAACGATTTTTCGAGAATGTAGCTTGCGACTTTAATGGCATACGGCACAGCAGTATCATAGTGGAACGGTTTGTCTCCCACAACAGATATCGCAAATGAAGGCACACTGAGAATAGTACCCTCAATAGCGGCCGCAACGGTACCAGAATAGGTAATATCATCACCAAGATTCGCGCCTTTGTTGATCCCTGATGCAACGAGGTCAGGCTTTCTCGGAAGAACTTTGTTGACAGCAAGAGCAACGCAATCAGTCGGCGTCCCATTTACACTATAGACCTTCTCCCGCAACTCCTCGACCTTTAGCGGTTTGTGCAAAGTGAGAGAGTGGCCTGCAGCGCTTCTCTCTCTGTCTGGTGCAACGATATAAGCATCGCCTATCTCTTTCATGGCCTTGAAAAGAGCGATTATCCCGGGTGCATGCACACCGTCATCATTGGTCACAAGTATAAGTGGTTTCATTGTTTGCTGATGATAGACATTATAGACATTGCAAGGCTTTAGGCGCAATTAAGCTTGTAAAAACCCCGCTCTTTCTGATAAATTTACCCGCTGCATTTTCTAACAACTTTTTATCCGGAGGAAAATAAAATGGCGGAAGAAAAAAAAGAAAAATGGCTGAACTATGTTGCGCTTACAACCGTTGTGCTTGCGGTCTGCGCAACGCTTTCGACTTTTAAGGCCGGCGGATTCTCTACCAAATCGGTGCTGTCACAGACCCAGTCGTCAGACCAGTGGGCATATTTTCAATCAAAAAGCATCAAAGGATATCTTTACGAACTGCAGAAAGAAAAGCTTGAGTTGGATTTGAAAATGTCTGGCGGCAAAATGTCCAAAGCCCTCGCAGAAGACTACAACAAAAAAATAGACACTTACGCTAAAAAGATAAAAAAATATGAGGAGGAAAAAGCAAAGATAGAAAAAGATGCCCGCGCGCTTGAGACGGTTCGAGATGAGGCCCAAAAACATTCCAAATCCTTCGGTCTTGCGGTGATATATTTGCAGCTTGCGATAGTGCTTTCTTCGATATCAGCGCTCATGAAGAAAAAGCCCCTGTGGTACTTAGGACTCGCTCTCTCAATATTCGGTTTGATATATTTTGCGGATGGTTTTCTTATGTTCATGAAATAGTGCGCAAAACATAGGTGCGCTTATTTATTCACCATAATGGGGGGCTAGGCGATCTGCTGCTCTCCCTGCCAGTTATCTCAAAACTCAGACAGACAAATGAACTGCTGCATTTCGCAGGCAAAAAAGATATTGGATTATTTCTTGAATCTGTCAACCTTGCGGATGAAATAACAGACTCGGGCAGTTCGCTCTACATGCATCTATATTCTGGAAGAGAAAACAAGAGCCTTTCTTCACTGCTCAGAAACTTCGACTTCGCTTATATTTTCTCATCAAAGAAAAACTCTGCTGTGGCCGAAAGCATCAGAAAATATATTTCTCATACAAAAATAATTCTGACGATCCCGGATGATTTATCAACACATGCTGCTGAATATCGCTTTGTGCAGGCATTCGGACAAGCCTTAAATTCTTTTGAATGGAACAGTCTCATAGTGTTGCCGCCAGACATTAAAAAACAAGCCGAATATAGCCTCAAATCTCAAGGGTACTGTTTTGACAGACCATTGACTTCTATCCATGCAGGAAGCGGAGGCCCTGTTAAATGCTGGCCTCTCGAAAGATACCTCTTACTCGCAGAAAAACTTATCACAAAAGAAAATCATTTTATTGTGCTGTTTTCTGGGGAGGCTGAAAACGAAGCCTTCAAAGAGCAACTGTCACTCTTTGCCAATAACCATTCAAAAAACTGTCTTTATGTCTGCGGCAAAAATATCGCAACAGTGGCCGCTTTTCTTGCGTTATCGGATATCTGCATAGGAAATGATTCAGGCATATCACACCTTGCAGGAATCTTTGCAAAAAAATCTATTGTAATATTTGGGCCGACAAATTCAGCTATATGGAGGCCGTCAGGCGGTGATGCAAAAATAGTATCGGCAGATGTTCAATGCGCGCCGTGCGATTCAAAAACTGCTTTATTGTGCGGCAGAGAATGTCTTTTGAAAATTTCTGTTGAGGATATTTGTGCCGAAATTACGAGTGAAAGCCGGACAACCGGCTTTCACTCGTAAAAAGTTTTATCTACCAAGTTCCGTTTCCGGACAAAAATGCATGCATGTCTGCTGCTGCCCGCTTGCCTGCGCCCATGGCGCTGATAACCGTAGCGGCGCCTGTAACAATATCGCCGCCTGCCCAAACCTTGGGCTTGGTCGTTCTGCCTGTTTCAAGGTTTGCAACGGTCGTGCCGTGCTTGGTTCTTTCTAAGCCATCCGCATCCACAAAAACCAATGGATTCGGGCTCGTGCCTAAAGCAACGATTACAGTATCAACTTCCATATCAAACTCTGAGCCTTTTATCTCCACCGGTCTTCTGCGGCCTGATGCATCAGGCTCTCCCAATTCCATGCGTATGCAGCGCATAGCCTTCACATTGCCTTTGCCGTCGTCTATAACTTCAACAGGATTGGTGAGCAGGTCAAAAATCACGCCTTCCTCTTCTGCATGATGAACTTCCTCCCCCCTTGCAGGCACCTCTTCCATAGAGCGGCGATAGACTATATGAACTTCATGTTTTTCACCCTCTTTTGCCTGCATAGCCTGAAGCCTGTAGGCGCATCTTGCAGAGTCCATAGCCACGTTGCCCGCCCCGATAACAGCCACTTTTTTGCCGATCTTTACAGGTGTGTCATATTCCGGAAACATATAACCCTTCATCAGATTGACCCGCGTAAGAAACTCGTTGGCCGACATTACACCGTTCAGGTTTATGCCCGGAATTCTCATGAACATCGGCAATCCTGCGCCTGTACCAAGAAATACAGCATCGTACTCTTCGAGAATATCTTTTAAAGTAAGCGTGCGGCCGATTACATAATCTGTGCGGATATCTATCCCCAGACACTGTGTCGCATAATCTATCTCGCCAAAGACAACACCTTTAGGAAGACGGAATTCAGGAATCCCGTAAACAAGAACTCCTCCGGGAGTATGCAGAGATTCGAACATTGTTACTTTATGGCCTTCCCTTGCTATATCAACCGCACAGGTCAATCCTGCAGGGCCTGTACCAACAACAGCAACTTTTTTGCCGGTGGGAGCAGCCTTTGTAAGCGGGCACGTGCGATGCTGAAGCTCATAGTCTCCAACAAACCTTTCGAGTCTGCCAACAGCAACAGGCTGGCCTTTTTTACCAACAATGCATTGGCCCTCACACTGATTTTCCTGAGGACAAACCCTTCCGCATATCGCAGGCAGGTTATTTTTAATCTTCATCTCTGCAACTGCCTGCGCCATATCCCCTTCACGCAATGCCTTTATGAACTGAGGAATCCTTACGCCGACAGGACAGCCCTCTACGCATTTCGGCTTTTTGCACTGAAGGCAGCGTTCTGCCTCTGCGCGAGCCGTCTCTTCCGAATATCCAAGCGCAACTTCAAGATAGTTGCCTGCGCGCACCTTTGCGTCCTGAGCAGGCATCTCATTTCTGGGTATTTCCATGCGTTGCTTTGCAGTTAGTTCAGCCATTTACGCACCTCCCTTTTCAGCAGCTATATCAAGATTGCATTTATGCTTGTACGCTTCGACAGCCGCCTGCTCCTCGGGCTTATAAAACTGGAGCCTCGACATCAAGCTGTTCCAGTCCACCTTGTGGCCGTCGAATTCAGGTCCGTCAACACAGACGAACTGCGCCCCTTCTGTAAGAGGCACACGGCAGCCGCCGCACATGCCTGTCCCGTCAATCATGATGCTGTTAAGGCTTACGGTTGTAGGGGCATTGAAAGGCTTTGTGGCAAGAGCTACGAACTTCATCATAATCGCAGGACCGATTGCCCAAATATGAGCGACATCCCTTCTCTTGGATTCAAGCAGCTCCTTGAGCGGATCGGTTACGAGACATTTTCTGCCGTGTGATCCGTCGTCTGTACAGACATGAAGTTCATCAGACACCGCTTTCATCTTCTCTTCCCAAAAAAGCAGGCTCTTGTTGCGGGCACCAATTATAGAGACAACATAGTTGCCGGCCTCTTTGAGAGACCGCGCAATAGGATATATGGGAGCGATCCCAACACCGCCGCCAACACAGACAACAGTGCCGTAGTTTTTTATTTCTGTAGGATGTCCGAGCGGTCCTGCAAAACTGGCGACCGTATCTCCGACATTCATCGCGCCAAGCTGCATAGTTGACTTGCCCACCTCCTGAAGGATAAGAGTAATCGTTCCGGCGCTCTTGTCATAATCCGCAATCGTAAGTGGAACGCGCTCCCCGCGCTCATCAATCCTGATGATGATGAACTGGCCTGCCTGAGCCTTTTTTGCCACCTGAGGAGCCTCGATTACCATAAGCTTGGTAACATCGCTCAGGGTTTCTTTTTGCACGATTTTATACCCGGTTGCTGCGGCTGTATCTGCCATATTCCCCCTCCATAATTTTAAAAATTGAACTGAATTTTAGCATAACCGACGGCTGAGTCAAAATATGTTTAGTTAATACCGGCATAAAAAAAATTAGAGAAGAGATTTTGACTATTTTTGCTGCTCAGAATCCTTTTTTTTCTTGCTTTCGCTCCATCCAAGGATAAATACTCCGACCGATATCAGCATAGTGCCGATGGTCAGCTGAACCGTAATCTTTTCGCCAAGCATAAAATGAGATGCGAAGGCTATGGTCACATAAAGAAGCGAAGCGGCAGAAAGCGCGATAGAAAGCCGCGTGGTCTTCAGTATCTGCATCCAAGCGACAAATGAGAGCGCATAAACACTGTATCCAAGAAAAAGGAGATAATTAAACATATCTCCGGATGAAGCAACCCTGAGCGCCCCCAGTTTCAGCAGAAGCTGCGCTACGGTATCGGAAGATATAAGGAGAAACCAAAAAAATATTGCTTTAAGATTATTATGGACAGACATGTCACATTATACACTTTTGAGGTATTATAAAATCATGGGTTCAAACGCCATTGTCCTTGATTTTGACGCCTCGGTCAAACCTTTTGGAGAAACATCATTCTGCGATTTAAGGGCATTTGAGGAGCGGATAAGATATGCCTCCAGCTTTGCAAATATGAGCCTGCTCGAAAATGAGCTGCAAAGTTTGGGGTCGCTTCACAAAATATTTTTCTGCGGGAGCGGAGACTTTCACCATGTAAGCTATTCCCTTGCCAAGCTGCAACCTTTCGAAAAATTGCATATTATCGTGTTCGACAACCATCCTGACAACATGGTGCTGCCTTTCGGAATCCATTGCGGCTCGTGGGTCTACCATGCGGCCCAGCTCCCGAATGTTGCAAGCATAGCTGTCTTCGGAATCACCTCTCAGGACATAAACGGAATAAATCTTATCCAAAACAGACTCGGCATTCTAAAGTCAGGCAAGGTTAAATATTTCTGCCTTAAACCGGTATCGAAAGCCGGAATATTCTTAAGCGGTTGGGGTATAACTCAGACGTCTTCTTTAGCCGGGTCACTAAAAAGATATATTGCGGACAAAGATGGGGCTTTTTATGTTTCTATCGATAAGGATGTGCTCTCTGCCGACTCGGTTAAAACATCTTGGGATCAGGGGGTGCTAAAAGAGAACGAGCTTTTTGAATGCATTGATATTCTCGGAAACCGTACAGTGGCCGCGGATATTTACGGAGACCTGTCATTTTATTCTTACAAAAGTATTGCAAAAAACATCCTTCGCCGTTTTGACGGAGAGGATGATGCAATCGTAAACCTAGAAAAAGAACAGGCGCGGCATCATGAGCTTAATAAAAAACTGCTTGAGCTGCTTGCAAAAAACACCGCATAGAAAGATACGAAAGAAGGGGCAACAGACTTTCATTATTCGCGATTAGCCTTAAGTCAACCCACTAGGGCTTTGTTTGATATTTTTCTTTGTGCTTACTATACAGATTAACTGGCAGGACGTTACCTGACCATCGAATAACCCAGACGCTCATTGCTGAAAAGCAATTGCCCCGTCTCTAGATAAAGTCCGATAGATTCGCTTACTCCCTACCTAACCGCAAGTGTCAGATAAATGGTTGAGCCGTTTCTGTAAATGAGCATCAACACATTCTGATCCGCACCGATCTTCGAAGCAACAGCCTCGTATTCTTTGCTGTTGTTTATCTTCTTTTTGTTTATCTCGATAATAACATCGCCTTTGGCAAGCATGCCTTCAGACGGGCTGCCGTCAGCTATATCGCTAATTATAACGCCTGTTATGCGTTTGGGGATGTCCAGCTTTTTCCTTTGGTCCTGCTCAAGATTCTGAACATTGACACCTTTAAGAATGTTGTCGAAAGCGCCGCCGGACGAGGCCTTTTGCATGTCGGCAGGAAGTTCAGCGATTACCGCCTTTAAAGCAAGCGGTTTCCCATCGCGCAAAACCTTTATCGCAACCTCTTTGCCAGGAGCTGTTGTCGCTACAATATTCCGAAATACCGCAGGATCAGGAACATCTCTGCCATCGAATTCAACCACCACATCGCCCCGCTTTAACCCCGCTTTCTCTGCAGGGCTGTCTTCTATAACGTCTCCGATAAGTGCGCCTTTTTCGTCTTTAAGCGCAAACTGTTTGGCCAGCTCCTCAGTCACGGGCTGTATCGAAACTCCCAGCCAGCCCCTCACGACCTTGCCCCCCTTGATGAGGTTTTCCATGACAGCTTTCGCCATATTGCTCGGAATTGCAAAACCTATGCCCTGATATCCTCCAGAAGTGCTGAAAATAGCGGTGTTTACGCCCACAAGTTCGCCGCGAACATTTACGAGCGCTCCGCCTGAATTGCCCGGATTAATAGGAGCATCCGTCTGTATGAAATCCTCATAATCCGCAATGCCTACATTCGCCCTGCCTGTAGCACTGACTATTCCGGAAGTTACTGTCTGGTTCAGACCGTACGGATTGCCTATTGCCAGGACGGTTTCGCCCACCCTCAGTTTTTCCGAATCGCCCATTTTTAGAACAGGAAGGTTATTAGAGTCTATCTTTATTATCGCGATGTCGGTCTTAGGGTCTGTACCTATCACCTTGCCTTTGAATTCACGTTTGTCCGAAAGCTTTACCTTTATCTCATCCGCATCCTTTATGACATGGTTGTTGGTCATTATGTAGCCGTCTTTGTCAACGATAACACCTGATCCCAAGTTGGCCTGTTTGTGTTCACGCGGCCTCTCTGGCATAAAATCATCTCCGAAAAAACGGCGGAAAAATGGATCATTAAAAAAAGGCGACTGCATCCTCCTCGACTTTACGGTCTTTGTAGAAGATATATTTACAACAGCAGGCTTGACCGCAAAAACAACCTCGGCCATAGCCCTATTTGACTTTGTTAAAATATCTATCGACTCCTGAGATATTTTAGAATCTTCTGTGTGGCCTTTTGACTGAAAGCTAAAATTCGATGATATAGCAAGCCCGATAACAAGCCCCAAGAAAGTGAACATTGCCGCCGCTAATACAGGTTTCTTGTTTTCAAACATGTTTATCTCCTAGGTTGGTTTTTATTTTCAGGAACCGCCGCAAATAGCCTGTTTCTTTGACTTTATAAAGATTATTATGGTAAAAAAACAGATAAAAAATCAAACAGATTGGGGATTTTTATGCATTCATTTCAATATAAAAATGGTGAGCTTTACGCCGAAAATGTGGCACTAAAAGATATAGCTAAAACATACGGAACCCCTGTTTATGTTTACAGCCATGAAACACTGCTAAACCATTTCATGGCCTATGAAAACGCCTTCAAAGGATTCCCTCACATAACATGCTTTGCGGTAAAAGCTAATTCCAATCTTGCGATACTAAATCTCTTCGGAAAGCACGGCGGCGGTGCAGACGTGGTTTCGGGCGGAGAACTGTATAGAGCGCTGAAAGCCGGAATCCCAGCAAATAAAATTGTTTACGCAGGGGTGGGAAAGACCGAGGAAGAGATTCGCTATGCGCTTAAAAATAAGATACTTATGTTCAATGTTGAATCAGGCGATGAACTTAACGAAATAGACAGAGTTGCCGGAAACATGCGGGTCAAGGCCCCGATTGCCCTGCGAATCAATCCGGACATTGACGCAGAAACTCATCCATACATTTCAACAGGCCTCAAAAAACACAAATTTGGGATACCTATAGAAAACGCACTTGTCCATTACAAACTCGCACACAAATTTAAAAATATAGAAACAGTCGGAATACATAAGCATATCGGGTCGCAGCTTACGAAGATTTCGCCTTTTGTTGATGCGCTCAAGCGGATTCTTCTGCTGGTGGACGAGCTGCAGAAAAACGGGATACGTATAAGAAATCTCGACATAGGCGGAGGGTTGGGAATCACTTACAGGGATGAAGTCCCTCCTCATCCCTCCCAGCTCGCAAAGAGCCTTCTGCCGCTTTTAAAAGAAAGAGACCTTACTGTTGTTCTGGAACCGGGCAGGTCTATTGTGGGCAACGCCGGAATACTCCTGACAAAAACCCTTTACCTTAAAGAAGGGCAGGATAAGCAATTTGTTATAGTTGACGCAGGAATGAACGACCTTATGCGTCCATCACTATATGATGCTTACCATCATATACAGCCGGTCGTCAAGAACAAGCGGGCGATTATTGCTGCCGATATAGTTGGTCCAATATGCGAATCAGGAGATTTTCTGGCTAAGGGCCGTGAGATAACCGGAGTAAAAAAGGGAGAACTGCTTGCTGTTATGAGCGCCGGGGCCTACGGTTTCAGCATGTCTTCAAATTACAACAGCCGTCCGAAGGTTGCGGAAGTTATGGTAAAAGGCCGTAAACATGCGCTGATAAGAAGCCGCGAAACCTTAAAAGACCTGTTAAAGGGTGAGACGGTGCCTGAGCTTGTCTAAAATGAAAATCGCTTTTACAAAGATGCACGGTCTCGGCAACGATTTTATCGTTGTCAACTGCCTAGAGAATCCCCTGAGCGACCCGTCAAGATTTGCAGCTGTTTTCTGCGACCGACGCTTTGGCATAGGGGCTGACCAGCTTATCCTTCTCTACCCGTCAGAAAAAGCGGATTTCAAAATGCTTATTTATAACGCGGACGGCGGCGAGGTTGAAATGTGCGGCAACGGCATACGCTGCCTTGCAAAGTATATCTGGGATCGGAAATTGTCAGAGAAAAAAATTCTGAACATAGAAACACTGGCAGGCATCATTAAACCTGAAATGGCTGGCGATATGGTCAGAGTTGACATGGGAGAGCCTGTTTTTGAACCTTCTAAAATTCCGGTTGCGGTTGCAAAAGATATCGCATACCCAGTTAAAGATTATTCACTGGTGATAGAAGACAGAGGATTCAGAGCCACATTTGTTTCTATGGGAAATCCTCACGCTGTTATATTCATAGATGATGACCTTGAAGAGTTCCCAATATCAAAATATGGGCCCCTCTTAGAGAACCATCCTATATTCCCTAATAAAGCCAACATTGAGTTTGTGAATGCAAAGGGCAAAGACAGGCTCGTAATGAGAGTTTGGGAGCGAGGTTCAGGCCAAACCCTCGCATGCGGCACAGGGGCATCAGCAACAGGGGTTGCCGGAATGTTGAAAGGGCTTTCTGATAAAACGGTTACAGTCAGTCTTTCTGGAGGTGATTTGATCATAGAATGGGCGCCGAACAATCATGTTTACATGACCGGTCCGGCAGTTGAAGTTTTTGAAGGGCAAATCAGAGAATAAAAATAGACGGAGGTATAACATGTTCAAAGGTTCAATAGTAGCAATAGTTACCCCCTTTAAAAAAGGCGTTTTCGACGAAAAGACTTACTGCGAACTTATCGAATGGCATATTAGCCAAGGCACGCACGGAATCGTTCCTTGCGGCACAACAGGCGAGGCCTCTACTCTGGACTTTGACGAACATTTCAGGGTCATCGAAGTCGCGGTAAAAGCTGTCAATAAACGCATACCGGTTATTGCCGGAACAGGCGCAAACTCCACGGATGAAGCAGTAACTCTAACCCAAAAAGCAAAGAAGCTCGGCGCTGACGGCGCGCTGCTAGTCACCCCGTACTACAACAAGCCCACTCAGGAAGGCCTTTACAGGCACTACAAAATTGTGGCCGAAGCGGTAGATCTCCCGATAGTACTTTACAATGTGCCGGGAAGGACCGCCGTAAATATGCTTCCGTCAACAGTTGCCCGGCTGCTTGAGTTCAAAAACATCGTGGCCATTAAAGAGGCTACCGGTGATATGAAGCAGGCCAGCGAGCTATTGAGATTGTGCGGCGACAGGATTTCTGTGATCTCGGGCGATGACTTCACAACACTTCCTTTGCTTGCGCTCGGAGGCAAAGGCTCAATTTCGGTAACAGCAAACGTGGCCCCAAAAGAAAGCGCTGGAATCTTCAATGCATGGGAAAAGGGGGACATGAAGAAAGCACGCGAGCTTCACTATATGCTGGAGCCCTTAAACAACGCCATGTTTATCGAGACGAATCCGATACCGGTAAAAACCGCGCTTGCACTGATGGGCAAAATAGAAGAAGAGTTCAGGATGCCTCTCTGCGAGATGTCGGCCGCAAATAGAGATAAGCTCAAGGCTGTGCTCAAGGCTTACGGATTTGTGAAATAGAAAAAAAACAAACAGCTATTCGGAATTATACAAATGGCAGGCTATATGCCTGCCATTTTTTTCTTTTAATACAGGTTCGATCTTATCGCAGATAGCCAGTTTCTTCGAACAGCGCGGATGGAAGGAGCATCCCTGCGGCAGATCAACCGGGCTGGGCACATCACCCTGCTCAGCAGGACGAATTCTATTTGCTGATTTTGCGTGCCTTATTTCTGGAGCTGATGCAAGAAGCAGATGAGTATAAGGATGAAGCGGTTCTTTAAATATATCTTCTGTCTTGGCCCTTTCAACTATCCTGCCTAAATACATTACCGCCACTTCATCGCTGAGATAATGGACAACCCGCAAATCATGGCTTATAAGAATAAGCGCTATGCCGGTCTCCTTTTTAATATCCTGAAGCAGATTGAGTATCTGAGCCTGTATCGAGACATCGAGCGCCGACAATGGTTCATCCGCAACTATCAGGCTTGGTGAAACCGTAAGGGCTCTGGCTATGCAGATGCGCTGCCTCTGTCCTCCGCTGAACTCATGCGGATATCTGTAAAGCGCCTCGTCTGTGATTCCGACCTTCATAAGAAGCTCCGTCACCCTGTCTTTTATTTCATGTTTGGGAGCGAGCTTATGTATTTTAAAGGGCTCAGAAAGCGCATCCACAATTCTCATGCGAGGGTTCAAAGATGCAAAAGGGTCCTGAAAAACTATCTGCACAGAGCGCCTGAAACCCATCAAAGCCTCGCCTCTCAATGCTGAAACATCCTGCCCTTTGAATATAATCCTGCCATCTGTGGGATCAAGAAGCTTCATTAAAAGCCGCGCAATGGTTGTTTTTCCGCAGCCGCTTTCGCCGACTATCGCAAAGACCGAATTTCCATTAACATCAAAACTCACGCCGTCAACCGCTTTCAGAAACTTCTTCGGGCTGCCGAAACCGCTTTTCAGCTCAAAATATTTTTTTAGAGTTTCAACGGATAATAAGTTTTGTTCTGTATTCATGCTTTACCTGTGGTTACTATGCATCGCACTGATTGTTTTTCAGAAATGCTTATTAGTTCCGGCTCTTTTTCTGAACACGCGGCAATCGCCATTCCGCAGCGGTCCGAAAACTTGCAGCCCTGCGGCAGATACCCTGGAGAAGGCACTACTCCCTTTATAGGCCTCAGGTTTTTGCCCTTAGATACCGGCAAAGATTCAAGAAGGCCCCGAGTATAAGGGTGCATGGGATTATCAAATATTGTTTGCGTGTCAGCCAGTTCCACGATCCTCCCCGCATACATTATCGCAACCCTGTCTGCCTGCTCAGAAATAATGCCCAAATCATGAGTTATCAGCAGTACAGACATATGCCGATCTCTTCTCAACCCTTGAATCAGATCCAGTATCTGCGCCTGTATTGTTACATCGAGAGCTGTTGTAGGCTCATCAGCGATAAGCAGCGAAGGGTTGCAGGCTATGGCCATAGCGATCATAACACGCTGGCGCATCCCGCCCGAGATCTGGTGCGGATAATCTTTTACTCTAAGCTCTGGAGAAGGTATCTTAACAGCCTTGAGCAGCTCCACCGCCTTATCCATAGCTTCGCGCTTGGACATATTGTAGTGGGTTGTAAGAGTTTCGGCTATCTGGTAGCCTACCGTCAATACAGGATTCAACGACGTCATCGGCTCCTGAAAAACCATCGATATATCTTTGCCTCTTATGCCCCGCATCTGGGCCTCTTTTAGCGCAAGCAGATTTTTTTCTTTGAACAATATTTGCCCTTCGGCAACAGCGCTGGGAGGCAGAATTCCTAAAACTGACAAGGCTGTTAAGCTCTTGCCACAGCCGCTTTCACCCGCCAGTCCAAAAACTTCACTTTCGTTTATAGCAAAAGACAGCGCAGATACAGCATTTGTAAGTCCCCTGCCTAACACGAAAGAAATCGAAAGGCCTCTGATTTTTAAAAGCTCGGACATGAAAGCATAATAAGGGTTTAGTCTTTTCCGTGTCAATAATAATAGTTGCATTGTATATGTTTTTTTATACGAATTCAGGTATCATAATTGAACCCAAATCATGACTCGCGGGCAGGAGGTAAAAAGGGTTGTGATCAAAGACGCAGGCTTAATAATAAATGCATTAAAGCATGTAAAAAAGAATCCCAAATACGTACTGAAGCTCTTTACCTTATTTTCCATTTTTTCTATTGCTACTATACTACTATTGGTCGGAATAGGTCTTTACAAAATCAATTACGACTACATAATCAGAAATGCCGAAGATAACGCTATAAGAATCGCATATACAATTTTTGATCAGGAGCGCAAATACCTCCTATCAACAGACGCCTCGGGCAAAGCGACAATCCATGTAAAAGAAGAAGCCTTTGCGATGCTCGACGACCGGATGAAAAAATACCTGCATCCTCTTAACATGTTCAAGATAAAGTTCTTCAGCACCGATACCAAGATAGTTTACAGCACAGACCACTCGATAATCGGTAAAACAGATAAAACAAACCAGGCGCTTGCAAAGGCGCTTAGAGGACAGACAGATTCCAAAATAGTGCAGAAAGGTTCTGTGCTCGACCTTGTCGGAGAAAAAAGATACGAAGTTGATGTGGTCGAAACATATCTGCCGATTATCGACGATAACCACGACATAGTTGGGAGTTTCGAAGTCTATATCGATGTAACCCATTCGTATCAAGAAATAAGAAAAGTTGTCACCTATTCGGTCGTAGTACTTTCTGTTGTTCTTGTTTTTGTCTTCGGGGTACTGTATTTTCTGATGTCCCGCATAACAGGACAGCTCTCGAAAACGCAGGAAGAACTTCACCTTATGGCGATTACGGATGGGCTTACCAAGCTTTATAACAGGCGCTATATGATATTGCGGGTGGAAGAGGAGTTCGACCGCGTAACGCGCAAAAAAGTGCCGTCGATGGGGCTTATAATGGCTGATATCGATTACTTCAAAAAAATAAACGATAATTATGGACATTTAACTGGTGATGAAGTTCTAAAAGAAGTTGCGCATAGAATTAAAACATCTGTGCGCAAGTACGATATGGTGGGACGCTATGGAGGAGAAGAGTTTCTTATCCTGCTTCCCAACTCCAGCATAGAAGAAACTAAACTGGTAGCCGAGAGAATATGGAACGCGGTTAGAGAAAAAAGTGTCGGTCAGTGCAAAGTAACGCTCAGTTTAGGTGCAACCTGCACCGTGGGCAATGAAGAGCTTAATTCGGCTATCAACAGGGCTGATGAGGGGCTTTACAAATCAAAACAGGCAGGCAGAGACAGAATTTCATTGACGTAGCAAAGACTATTTTTTGTGGCACCTTTTGCAGTTATGCCCTTCGGTTGCGCTGAAAGCATCTGTTCCATTATGACACTCTCCGCAGAATTTTCTGATCTTTATGTCGGTCATCCTGAAATTGTCCGCTCCTTTTTTCTGCTCAAATATAGCCGGATGGCACCTGCCACACTCAAGCCCTTTATCAGCATGCTTTTTGCCATCAAAAACAACCCTTCCCATAGGACTTTTCCAATCAATTATTTTTCCGGGAGGCACAGCCTGAACACTTGATGCAGTGATACATATAGCTGTTATGCCAATGAATAGACAGGTCAAATACTTTACATTGCTCATATGGTATTAACTTATACCCGCTTTCCATGCATTGTCAACCCCTGCAATCAGAGCCGGCAAATCATATTAAATTGACATTTTTTCAAATATTCTATTAATCTAATCGTTTCGGGGCGTAGCGCAGTTTGGCTAGCGCACCTGCCTTGGGAGCAGGGGGTCGGAGGTTCAAATCCTCTCGCCCCGACCAAACCGCTCCTGATGTTTTGGATTCCCGGCGTGCAAGCGCCTGTAGCTCAGTTGGATAGAGCAACTGCCTTCTAAGCAGTGGGCCAGGGGTTCGAATCCCTTCAGGCGCGCCAAAAGCGCTTCACACGGTGGGCGTAGCTCAATGGCAGAGCACTGGACTGTGGCTCCAGTGGTTGCGGGTTCAATCCCCGTCGCCCACCCCATTTCATCCGCTGTATATTAAAGCAGCTTTAGTGCCTTGTCATGCAAGCCTGCATTCCCTGATGCAAGTATCGTGGCGCCTCGCCCCAAACCGGTCTCTTCATCGTCTATAGAATTCCCTTTTGTATCGGTTATAATGCCGCCGGCCTCCTTTACAAGAAGCCAGCCGCCAGCATAATCAAAACTGCGCGAAGGCTCAGGCATTACAAATACACTCACAGAACCATATGCGAGATATGCAAGGTCAAGGGCCATAGAACCGAAGCATCTTGCCCTTCTTGCTTCTCCAAGCAGCTTTGTAATAATGGGGATATCTCTTTTCGGAATCTGCGCCTCGTATGCGATGAAATAAAAAATATCATCTTTTTGTGTTGCAATCCTAATACCATTGAAGTAAGCGCCCTTGCCCCTTTCTGCCCAGAACTCATCGCCCGTAAGCAGATTGATAACATACGACATAAAAACATTTCCAACCCTATTGCCGTCCGCAACAGCGATGGATGAACAATAAAAAGGCACGCCGCTTATCGCATTTTTACTGCCGTCTATCGGATCAATGAGAACCCTCGCTCCACCGCCTTTTATCTCCTTGATGCCTGCCTCTTCCGAGACTATGCTCAAAGGCTCATTAAGCGATTCAAGCCCTGCTATTATTATGTCTTCGGCCTGTTTATCGATCGGAAAAGTTTTGTCCCCTCCAGCCCCCTTGCCGATTGATACTGATTCAAAAGGGCGCAGCCTCGTTCTGCCGATTCCGGCAAAAAGCCTCTTCCCTATACCTCTAAGGTCTTGAATTTCCATAGTGTTAATTATAACCGACAGGCTTTTCGTTGACAACACATGACTGTCAATATAATATAAAGCATGGATTTCTCGGTTCTGACCAAAAAAAATATCCGCTCGCTCAAGCCTTATAAAGCGGAAGAATTACCGTGTGCGGTTAAGCTTGATGCGAATGAAAGCCCTTATTGCATCAATTCCAAACTATCCCCTGAAATTCTAGAAAAACTCAACCGCTATCCGGACCCTGATGCCAATCTTCTGAAAACAGCTATTGCAAAGGATTTGGGGATAAACAAGGAAAATATACTTTTGGGCAACGGCTCTGATGAGCTGATTTACTACCTCATAATAACCTTTGGCGGGCCGGTGCTTGCTCCTGTGCCGACATTTTCGATGTACGCCATAATATCTCAGGCGCTAGGTGAAAAATTTATAGGCATTCCTCTCGACAAAGAGTTTGATATTGACACCGATAAAATGATTGCAGCCATAAAGAAATACAAGCCCAAGCTCATATTCCTAAGTTCTCCAAACAATCCTACAGGCAACTGCTTTTCGGCCGACCGGATTCTGAAGATAATCGAGGCCTCAAGAAATATTGTTATCGTTGATGAGGCATATCAGCCTTTTGCGAGCGAGCAGGGCTTCTTGCCCTTTCTGAACGATTACGCAAACCTTGCAATAATGCGTACGCTCAGCAAGATAGGCTTAGCTGCACTGAGAACAGGTTTTATGATTGCAGATAGACTATTGATAGACGAGGTCAACAAGGTAAGACTCCCGTTCAATCTGAACTCAATATCTCAGGCAATCGCACTTGATGCATTCAAACAGAAAAAAGCTATAATCTGTGCGGTCAAGTCAATTTCAACAGAAAGAGATAGACTGACAAAGGTGCTGGCCGAAATGAAAGGGGTCACCCCTTATCCTTCTGAAGCCAACTTCATACTATTCGCAGTTGAAAACGCGGATTTGATATACAAGAAACTTTTGAAATCCGGAGTGCTTGTGAGAAATCTTTCGGGTGTTGTAAAAAACTCGCTGCGCGTTACCGTCGGCACCCCTGATGAAAATAATATGTTCATAAAGTCGCTCGAAAGAGCCTTGAGGAGGAATATATGAGAACTGCAACGCTTGAGAGAAAAACAAAGGAGACCGAAATTTCTGTGGAGCTTTCGCTTGACGGCAAAGGCACAGCCGATATAAGCACCTCGATACCGTTCCTTGACCACATGCTAAACCTGTTTTCTTTTCACGGGCTTATTGACCTGCGTGTGGCAGCAAAAGGCGACATTGAAATAGACTACCATCACCTTATGGAGGACTTGGGCATAACTATGGGTGAGGCCCTGAAGAAAGCTCTCGGTGACAAAAAAGGCATAACAAGATACGGGGCGGCGGTTGTGCCTATGGATGAGAGCCTTGCGCAGGTTGCTATAGACCTGAGCGGCAGACCTTATCTTATCTATAACGTGGAGCCGACAATGCACACACTGAGAGGGCTTGAAATCTCGCTCTTTGAGGATTTCTTCAGGTCATTCACAAACCATGCTATGATGAACCTGCATATAACTGTCAGCTACGGCCGTGATATTCACCACATTTTCGAGGCAATATTCAAGGCCTTCGGCAGGGCATTGAGAGAAGCTGTGTCCATAGACCCTCGCATGAAAGGCGTCCCAACAACAAAAGGAAAGCTGTAATGTCTGAAGCCAAACTCAAGGTAATACTGCTCAAGCACACGCCTGCTCCGGAAGAGACTGTGGCCATGGCCGCAAAGCTCTGCTACAGTCATTCCGATATCGAAAACCTCAAGGGCAAAATAGAAGCAAAGGACCAGCTTGCCTTTGTCGAAAAGCTGATGAAGATGGGGCATATGAGTCCTATAGAACACGCTTCATTCACCTTCGCTGTTGAAGGCATATCCAGGGCTTGCTCCCACCAGCTTGTCCGCCACAGACTCGCTTCATACAGCCAACAGTCACAGAGATATGTGAGCGAAGAGTCGGGCTTTGATTATATTGTGCCGCCCATAATCGGGGAGGACAAAGAACTAAAAAAGCTTTTTATTGGACTTATGAACGAAGCGCAAATGGCATACAGTCAGCTCGTCGCAAAACTCAACGAAAAAGGCGTCAAGGGGGAGTCTGCAAATCAGGACGCGCGTTTTGTCCTGCCAAATGCGGCCGAAACAAAGATAATAGTCACCATGAATGCACGAGAATTGCTGCATTTTTTCAGGCAGAGGTGCTGTAACCGAGCACAGTGGGAGATAAGGCGGATGGCCGAAGAAATGCTTAAACTTGCCAAGAAAACTTCTCCCGTAATATTTCAGAAGGCAGGGCCCGGATGTCTCTACGCGCCTTGTCCTGAAGGAGATTATTCGTGCGGAAAAATAAAAGAGGTCAGAAAAAAATACGGTTCTTCAAAATAGATAGTTCAGAACAAACTTTTCCTTCTTATGGACTCAATTGAGCTATTAAAAAAACAGCACTCCGAAAAATTTGCCGCAGAAGCCCATATCTTCGGGCATATCCATGCCGGCAACAGAATTTTTATAGGCACAGGCTGCGGCGAGCCGCAATATCTTGTCAATGCCCTGATAAAGCATGTGGGCTCGCATCCGAAAGCGTTCTTCGATGCAGAGGTGCTTCAGGTATGGACGCTTGGTGTCGCTCCATACACCGACAAGAAATTCAAGCATAATTTCAGGCACAATTCATTTTTCATCAGCGACAATAGCCGGGATGCTATAAACAAAGGGGCGGCAGATTATACTCCGGTTTTCTTATCAGCCGTGCCGGAGCTTTTTCGCAGAAAAATTGTGCCGATAGATGTGGCCCTAATCCAGACATCAATGCCGGACAAGCATGGATATATGAGCCTCGGAATCAGTGTTGATATAACCAAAGCTGCTGCAGAAGCCGCATCAGTTGTAATAATACAAATAAACGAAAATATGCCGCGAGTGCATGGGGAAACATTTATACACGTTAGTGATGCTGACTTTATAGTTCATCACAATGAACCTCTTATGGAGTTTGAATCAAAAGTCTCTGATGACATCGCACAGAAAATAGGCAGACATGTGGCACGCATAATACAGGACGGAGACACCATACAGGTAGGATACGGGAAAATACCAAACGCGATTCTTTGCCACCTAGACAACAAAAAAAACCTCGGCGTTCATACCGAGCTGCTGACAGATGGTATAGTGGAGCTTATGAAAAAAGGCGTTATAGACAACAGCAGGAAAGAACTCAACAAAGGCAAGTCGGTAGCCGCTTTCTGCATGGGCAAACGCTCGACTTACGAATTCATTAATGACAATCCGAGTATAGAATTCAGACCGGTAAGCTACACCAACAACCCGCTCAATATTTCGAGAAACAGCAATATGATCGCAATCAATAGCGCTCTTAAAATAGACCTCACAGGACAGGCCACCGCAGAATCAATAGGAAGGCTGTTTTACAGCGGCATTGGCGGACAGGCAGACTTTATGCGCGGCGCTATATTGTCAGATGGAGGCAAAACAATACTGGCGCTTGAGTCAACAGCCGAAAACGGCGAGGTTTCCCGCATAGCGCCTTTGTTGAGCGAAGGGGAAGGAGTTACTCTGACCAGAGGGGACATCCATTATGTCATAACCGAATGGGGCGTCGCGTACCTGCATGGAAAAAATGTGCGTGAAAGGGCTATGGATCTTATATCTATAGCCCACCCTAAATTCAGGCAGGAGCTTATAGAAAAAGCAAAGGGATTGGGATTGATTTATAGCGATCAGGCCTTCATACCCGGAGAACGAGGGGTTTATCCGGAGGAGCTTGAAAAGCATAAAGTCACCAAATCAGGCTTAAAAATATTCCTCAGGCCGGTCAAGATCAGCGACGAACCTCTTCTTAAAGATTTTTTCTATTCTCTTTCCTCAGACTCGATGCACAAAAGATTTGTGTCTTCAAGAATAGACATGCCACATGAGCGTCTGCAGCCTTTCGTAATAATAGACTACTCCAAAGAAATGGTGATACTTTCTGTGATAAATGACACCGGCCATGAAAAGATAACAGGAATGGGACAATATATTATTGACGAAAACTCAAATACCGCCGAGGTTGCGTTCGTAGTGCGCGAAGACTACCGCAACCACGGCATCGGGGCAGAGATACTGGCATACATGACCTTTCTTGCAAAGAAAAACGGCCTGAACGGTTTTACGGCCGAGCTTCTTTCTGACAACTTTTCGATGCTTCATGTGTTCGAAAATGCGGGCTTTGAAATAAACAAAAAGTGGGAAGAGGATATGTGTTCCCTGAAAATGTCCTTTAAAAACTGAGGTAAAACCAATGCGATCAGGATTTTCATTTTGTTTTCTCTTTGTCATTCTATTCTGCAGTCCCGCGTATGGGCTTATCCAGAAAGGCGCAGCCGCCCCTGAATTTTCTTTGAAGGACGGTGATGGCAAACCTGCAAACATTTCGGAATTTATGTCTGGAAAGGTATTGGTGCTGCTTTTTTGGTCCACAGAAAGCGAGCATTCAGAATCAGCGCTCAAACGCTTCGATGAATTTTACCGCAAGTATTCATCAAAGGGTGTCAATGTTGTGGCGGTTAATGTCGAACATCAAAACATAACTCCTGAAGATATCAAGCATATAAAAAAAGTTTTGCATAACCTTGATGTTTCGTTCACGGCTCTGATCGATGAGGGGTTGAAGACTTTTGCAGCTTATGACGTTGTTGCAATACCTTCAACAGTTGTAATTTCTGGCGGCAAGGTGCTGTATGAGCTCCCAGGCTATCCTTTGACAGGGGTTGAAAATATGTTTGACTACCTGAAAAATCTGGCTGGAGACATGCCTGCTCATATACATAAAACAGCCCATGTTCCAAAACCTCAGGCGGTTTCGGATGCAAGCCTTGCCGTTGAATATATCAAGAAAAAAAGCTATGAAGTTGCCTACCCTTTACTTGCAAGAGCAATAGAAATAGACCCCGCTTATGTACTTTCATATATAGTGCTTGCAAACCTTTATTCTATCGAAAACAGAAAAGATGCTGCCGAAGCTGTTTTAAGAAAAGCGCAGTCGATAGCTCCTGGTGACCCCAGTGTGCCGGCAGAATTGGGCTTTTTGTTAGCGAGAATCGGAAGATTTCAAGAGGCATTTTCATTTACGGAGAGGGCTGTGAGCATCGGTGATTATCCGCTCGCATCACTTTATCATGCTTATGTGACCAGTTTTAAAATTGATCTGAACGATGGGATCAAGCTTTTTGATGCCGCATATGCCGAAATCAAAGATAAACAGCAGTTTCATATGATAAGAGCCGAAATGTTCGAGCTAAAATCTATGCTTAAGAATTCCTCGGCAGATTACCGTAAAGCGCTTGAGCTGAATTTGCAGGCCAGTTTCGAATAGCAATTATTCGAGCGTCAATTTGGAAACAGCCAGCTTAGCTTCAAACTCTCTGCTCAAAGACTCTATCTGCTTGAGAGTTTCAGTGCAGGCCGGGTTTTGACCAGCCTTCTCAACCGCTGCGCCGAGTTTTTGCTGAATTAAAGCCAGATGAGAGAGATCGGATTTAAGAGTTTCAATAAGTTGAAGTATATTGTTAAACGCACCGCTCACTTCCTGAAGGGATTCAATAGGAAGTTGAAGGTTCAGGTCTCCTTTACCTATCTGCAGCACCGCATCATCAAAGGCTTTAAGTCTTTTTGAAATTCTCCAAAAGATAAAATTCGTCAGCAAATAGGATACAAGCAAAAGCACAACTCCACCTATAGCAATCGATTTGAGCGCTATAGGGATAACTATATCCAATGGTGATATTTTCGGAAGATGCGACCTGTATAGAAAATTTTCGAGTTCCTCGACAGAAAGAGACCAGATGATTATCGTTGTTGAAAGGGTTACGATAAGACCTACAACCAGAAAGAGGGCAGCGAACTTGCCCTGAAATTTTTTATTGATAAAATAGTGTTTCCTTTTATATGGCTCAGTCAATTTATTTATCCCCCTGGCTCACAGGTTGTGGCACGCAAAACAGAGCGCACTGCCTTTCATAGGCAATGCGAGCTTGAATTTATCTCCCGCAAAAACACTATGGCAGCTACCGCAGCCAACCTTTCCGTTATAAAATTTTATCGCAGAATTAACCGAGTGAATAGGAACAAGCTTGCCCTTTCTTCGATATGAATCCATGTAGTCCACACCGATGGGATGCGAGACCCCATTGCCGTGATTCCAGATGCCCGAACCTACATTTGCGCTAACATCAGCTAAGGTGCCGAGTGCGCCGTCATGGCATCCAAGGCATTCTTTTGATGTCCTGTCTATATCGGAGCCGGTATTGGTAACAGCAAAGCTCATCTTTGTAACATCCAGATTTTCTCTTGTATGAAGCTTCTCCGGCAATAAGCTGTGGCTGGTATCAAGCCCTTTGTGGCACTTAAAGCAGAACATCTTGCCAGGCTTTTGACCTTTAAGCAGAGATTCGCTTTGACCGTGGACATCGTGACATGTTGAGCATGTCATCCTCCCTGCCCAATCGAGCTGAAACCCAGCAGGAGGCTTCATGGAAGGCTTAATCCCAGAAGGATGTGAAGGTCCTGTCTGCGGATGACACGGTATGCAGAGAAAATCTATTTCCTTCACAAAGTGTCTGCCATCGGGTGGAGTTGACATATGACAAGTGTCGCATTTGCCGTCAAAATTATGCACTGTTTTCTTTGCCGTAATAATGAGCGGCATGAAAACAATAACCGCAAAAACAAAAAACCATTTAAAAACTGAATCTATTGATAGCCTTTTCAATCTTATCCACCTTCATCTTCAGTTCGTCAGGCGAGGCAGAACCCAACCGCGCACTTTCAAACTCCCTGTGGGCCACATAAATAGCATCCATCTTTCCTTCGAGGTCCCTAATCATAGTATTTAGCGCATCTGCTGTCTCTTGCAGTTGGTCATGATTCCTGAACTTTATATGCCGGGCTTTTCTCGTATTAGCCATATCGTTGATAAATTGCTGCATACGATAAATCGGTCCTGCAATTTTGTGGGATGCAAGGACAGCTATAACCGCAACCGTAAGAGGTATAGTCAGAGAGTCTATTGCAAATGCAGCAATCAGCAGCATAGGCAGAAATTTATTTGCATCATAAAAAGATGAGAGCGTAGCGCCGTAGTTAAGTATGGTTGCCTTCGGCAGACCAAGAAAAAGCAGAAGCAGTATTACGAGAAGTCCGAATGAAACTATGCTTATATACTTAACTACAAATTGTGTGCGAAACTTAGATTCTATTATCATAAAGTTCGTACCGTCCTTTATAGTATTATTAAACCACAAGAATTAAAAGAAATCCAAGTTAATCTAGCTGCTGTGCTGCACCGTTAATCAAACTGTTAAGCAAAAAGCTTGTAAAATTTTTGTCTTCGGATTAAACTTAATAGTTGAGAACTAAACATATATACTATAGCAAACAGCATCTCGTACAGAGATGCCAAACCATTTTGAAATAGAAAAAGAGGATTTATGATAACAAAGAAACTTATCAAATCATTCTACAACGGCCTGCTGGTGACCTGTTATGAGGTCAACGATATAAAATATGTCGTAAACCAGCACGGCAATTACGATGTCTATGAGTCAGAATATGTGCGGGGCAATAAAGCAAGAACCATAGATGCCCAATCGGAAGAAGCCCAAAACATTATTCGCGAATTTAAAAAACAGGGTGGAGAAAACAATAAATAATGGTATGATGCCGAAAGATTCAGCTAATGAAATGCGAAAACTTTTCTATTTCACAGATAGAAGAGATTCTTAGAGCTGATTTTTCGAATGCCTCCGACATAAAGCTTTTATGGAAAGGCAAAGAGTCTTTTCAAAGCATCTTTGAGGCTGTTCAAAATGCAAAGGAATTCATCTGCCTAGTATTTTATATCTTCAGAAACGACGAAACTGGAACCTCACTTGCAAACATCCTAAAACAAAAAAGCAAAGAAGGCGTCCAAGTATATTTGCTTTATGACCATTTCGGCTCATTTAAAACACCAATCCAGTTCTGGCATGAGCTAGCTGATGCAGGCGTTCAGATAAAGGCATCACGCCCATTTAAATGGACCCGCCCCGGCCATTATGTTCACCGAGACCACCGCAAGCTGCTAATAATAGATGGGGAAAAGGCATTCACCGGCGGTTTGAACGTAGCAAACGAATACAGCGGCTTTCACCTCCGAATAAAGGGCCGCGGATGGCGTGACACAGGAGTGATGATTAAAGGTGCAATTGTCCAAGACCTGTTTACACATTTCGAAAAAAGTTGGCGCCTCTGGGGAGGCAACTCCATACCAAACAACCATTCAGAAATAGCGAACAACAAAAACAGTCAGTCAGTGATAGCCGCAATTCCGGTTTTTGTGTCATCCATACGAAGCCGCCGCAGAATGAGAAAACTTTTGTATCACAGCATAAACAACTCCACAAAAAGTATATCGCTGACCACCGCATATTTTATCCCAAGCAAAAGAATGCTCGAAACGCTCGAAGGAGCTGTAAGGCGCGGCGTAAAAGTAAGGTTAATCGTTCCAGATGTAAGCGATGTGCCTGTTGCTTCATATGCAGGAAAAGCCTTGTTTGCAAGACTGTTGAAGGCGGGTATCGAAATTTATGCCTACCAAGGAGAAATCCTGCATGCAAAAACATTTCTGTTTGATGACTGCTGGAGCATTATCGGGTCAACAAATCTCGATTTCCAGTCCCTCCGGTACAACGACGAGGGGAATGTCGGGATTTATGACAAAAGTTTTGGCAGCGAAATGGCCGGGGTTTTTGAAGAGGATATTAAAAAGGCTCAAAAAATAAATCTCGATGAATGGAAAAATAGGCCTTTCATCGAGAAATTTTTAGAAACCTTCTGCGCTATGTTCAGGAGAAGACTTTAGTATTACTTTTTCTGTACTAGTTGAATTCTGGTTGTCGCTCTTTCTAGCGCTGCCGTGGCTCGAGCAAAATCTACGTTGTCGGCATGTTTCAATCTTTCTTCCGCACGCTGCTTGGCTGCTGCTGCCCTTTCAGCATCGATATCTTCTGAACGCTCAGCGCTGTCGGCAAGAACTATAACTCTTTCGGCGGTTACTTCTATATAGCCTGAGTTTATAAAGACATATTCTGTTTTGCTGCCTGCCTTGCATGTCAGAACACCTATGCTGAGACTCGTAATAAACGATTCATGGCCCGCCAACACGCCAAACTCACCCTCGCTTCCGGGGGCGGTTATCTCATCTACATCCTCACTGAGAACCAAACCGTGAGGAGTTACTATATCCAGCTTAATCCTGCCTTCCATATTCTATCTGCTCCAGCCCAGCTTTCTCGCGTTCTCTTCGGCCTCTTCAATTGTGCCGGTCATATAAAAGGCCTGCTCAGGCATATCGTCATACTGACCTTCCGCGATTGCGTTAAAGCCCTTTATCGTGTCCTCAAGTTTCACATATTTGCCCGGTCTGCCGGTAAAAACTTCTGCAACAGAGAAGGGCTGGCTAAGGAATCTCTGGATCTTTCTTGCCCTTGAAACCGTAAGCTTGTCATCCTCTGCAAGTTCTTCCATACCAAGGATGGCAATAATGTCCTGCAGTTCCTTATAACGCTGAAGTATTGACTGGACCTTTCTTGCAACGCCGTAATGCTCTTCACCGATAACAAGCGGGTCAAGTGCGCGGGATGTTGAGTCGAGCGGGTCAACCGCAGGGTAGATCCCGAGTTCCGAGATCTGCCTTGAAAGAACAACGGTTCCGTCCAGATGTGTAAAGGCGGTCGCAACAGCCGGGTCGGTAAGGTCATCCGCAGGAACGTAAATCGCCTGCATAGATGTGATAGCGCCTTTCTTTGTTGTGGTAATTCTCTCCTGCAGGTTTCCCATGTCGGTGCCTAGGTTGGGCTGATATCCGACCGCAGAAGGCATTCTTCCTAGCAGGGCCGAAACCTCTGAACCTGCAAGTGTATATCTGAAAATATTGTCTATGAAGATAAGAACATCCTGCCCCTGGTCCCTGAAATGTTCTGAAACCGTAAGAGCGGTCAAGCTGACTCTCAGTCTTGCTCCGGGAGGCTCGTTCATCTGTCCGTAAATAAGTGCGACGTTTTTCACAACGCCTGATTCCTTCATTTCGCGGTAGAGGTCGTTTCCTTCTCTGGTTCTTTCTCCAACACCCGCAAAAACCGAAACGCCGCCGTGTTTCAATGCTATATTGTGGATCATCTCCATGATAACAACCGTCTTGCCAACGCCCGCACCGCCGAACATTCCCATCTTTCCGCCGCGAACAAACGGCACGAGAAGGTCAAACACTTTAACGCCTGTTTCAAAAACCTGAGAAACCGGCTCCTGATCAACAAAATCGGGCGCAGACCTGTGAATAGGAAGCCTTTCGGTAGTTTCTATAGGACCTAATTTGTCATAAGGCTCACCGATAACGTTCATAATTCTACCCAGAGTGGCCTTGCCTACAGGCACAGAAATAGGTATCCCTGTATCAACCACTTTCATTCCGCGCACAACGCCATCGGTGGTCTGCATAGCTATTGTCCTAACCTTGTTCTCACCGAGATGGGTAGCCACTTCGAGCGTTATATCGAGGGCCGGAATTCCTTTTGCAGCGTCTCCCTTCGACTCTATCTTCAGACCGTTCAGAATAGCCGGCAGTTCTTTATCGAATTCAACATCAACAACAGCGCCTATTACCTGCGATACCTTGCCCTCATTCATCCTTATCTCCTCCTATATAAATCTTTAGAATACTTTTTCCTAATGTTTAAGGGCTTCGACGCCGCCCACGATATCCATAAGCTCTTTTGTGATCGAGGCCTGACGCGCTTTGTTGTACTGAAGGGTAAGAGATGCGATCATATCATCAGCCGCCTTTGTCGCGTTCTCCATTGAGGTCATCCTCGCCGCCTCCTCAGAAGCCTGTGATTCGAGCAAAGCCCTGAATATCTGTATCTCGAGGTTCTTCGGCAGCATAGTATCGAAAATCGCCTGCTGTGAAGGCTCATAAGCGAACGGCAGCGAAAACTCCTGCGGTTCTTCCGATACAACCTTTGCAAGAGGCAAAAGCCGAACAACAGAAACCTTCTGCACAAGCGCTGATTTGAATTCATTGTAAACCAGCACCACCTCATCAAAAGTCTCATTTATGTAATTTTCGATAATGTCTTTTGCTATTTCCTGAGCGTTAAGGTAGCTGATCCTGCCTGCAAGTCCTGTCCATGACTGTCTGAGCGGCAAGCCTCTGCGTTTTACAAGGTCCGTTCCTTTTTTGCCGATCGCGCTCAAGCTGACCTCTACGTCTTCAGACTGTTTTTCTTTTACCGTCTTTATTACAGCCTTCATTATATTGGTATTAAATGCACCGCAAAGCCCCTTGTCCCCTGTCAGCGCAATTATTTCAACCTTTTTCTTTATCCTGATTTCGAGCAATGGATGACCGGTATCCACAGTGGCCGCAAGATTTGAAAGCACCGTCTGCATCTTTTCGGCATATGGCCTCAGTTCAAGGATTCTGGTCTGAGCCCTCCTGAACTTGGCGGCCGAGACCATCTTCATAGCCTTTGTTATCTGCTTGGTACTCTTTACCGAGCTTATGCGTTTTCGTATTTCTTTTAATCCTGCCATCCGAAAATCCCCTGCTTAAGCCGCAAAGCCCTTTTTGAACTCAAGAATAGCGGCGGTCAGCTTCTCTTTCAAAGAATCGTCAATAGCATTTTTGGTCTTCAACTCGCTCTTTATGTCAGCTTTTCTATCTCTTATAAAACTGATGAAGTCCGCCTCAAACCGTTTTAGAGAAGTAACCGGCACATCATCGAGATATCCCTGAGAACCTGCAAAAAGAATCATTATCTGCTCCTCAACAGGTAGCGGTACATACTGGTCCTGCTTTAGAATTTCGACCATTCTTTTGCCTCTCTCGATCTGTGCAAGAGTTGACTTGTCAAGATCCGAACCGAACTGCGCAAAGGCCGCAAGCTCTCTGAACTGGGCAAGATCCAACCTCAAGGTTCCGGCAACCTGTTTCATAGCCTTTGTCTGCGCGGCGCTACCAACACGGCTAACAGAAAGACCTACGTTAACCGCAGGCCTGACACCGGCATAGAAAAGATCGGGTTCAAGATATATCTGTCCGTCCGTAATCGAAATAACGTTTGTCGGTATATATGCAGAAACGTCTCCTGCCTGAGTCTCGATTATAGGCAGAGCGGTGAGAGATCCGCCGCCGAGTTCATCACTGAGTTTTGCGGCCCTTTCGAGAAGTCTCGAGTGGAGATAGAATACATCGCCCGGATACGCCTCACGTCCCGGAGGACGCCTGAGTATCAGCGAAAGCTGTCTGTATGCTGTTGCCTGCTTGCTCAAGTCATCATAAATAATGAGCGCATGGCGGCCGTTGTCTCTAAAGAACTCTCCAAGAGCGCAGCCTGTGTAAGGTGCAAGATACTGGAGCGGCGCAGGCTCGCTGGCTGTTGCGGAAACAACTATTGTATGCTCCATAGCGCCGTGCTCCTCAAGGGTCTTGACAACCCTTGCCACGCTCGCCCTCTTCTGGCCTACCGCAACATATATGCATATAACACCGCTGCCTTTTTGATTGATTATTGCGTCTATTGCAATGGCGGTCTTTCCTGTCTGACGGTCGCCGATTATAAGTTCTCTCTGTCCGCGGCCGATCGGTATCATCGCATCTACAGCCTTCACCCCTGTCTGCAAGGGCTCTCTAACAGGCTGCCGGTCAACAATTCCGGGTGCTACAATATCAACTATTCTGCTCGATTTTGCATTTACAGGCCCTTTGCCGTCTATAGGCTGTCCTATAGCATTAACTACTCTTCCCACCATCTCATCGCCTGCAGGAACAGACATAATCTTACCTGTTCTCTTAACCACATCGCCCTGCTTAACAAAGGTGTCTTCGCCAAACAAAACAGCTCCGACAGTATCTTCTTCAAGATTGAGCGCCATTCCGAATATATTATTCGGGAACTCGAGCAGTTCCGACGTCATGCAGTTGTCGAGACCGTATATCCTTGTTATGCCATCACCGACTCCGGTTACTATGCCGAATTCGCTGACATCGACGCGCTTTTCAAAATCGGCAATCTGGCTTTTTAGCTGCGCACTGATTTCATCAACCTTGATCTCCATTATTTCACCCCTTTATAAGCTTATCTCTTAAAAGCCCTAACTGGCCTTTTATACTACTGTCGTAAAGCGTGCTGCCGACCCTTATGCTGACGCCTCCAAGCAAAGAAGGGTCAATTAAAAATGAGACCTCTATATCTTTTCCGGTAACTTTTTTCAATGCTTCTGCAAGCTTCTGCCTGTTGTCACCGCTTATCTCTGAAGCTGCAGAAACAACCGCTTTGGCTTTTTGTTTCATTTCGAAATATATAGCCTGCATGGCGCTAATTATCGCAGAAAGAGCTATAATCACACCCGATGCAGCCAGATAGTCGAGAAACTTGGTGGTTTTCTCTGACATATTAACTTTCTTTGCAAGAAACAGAACCGCTTTCTGCTTTTCTTCTTTCTTGAACAAGGGGCTGGTAAGCAAAGTCCGCAGATTTTTGTCCTTATCCATTAGACCGGCAATAGCGTTGAGCTGTTCAATTGCGGCCGGCACCTCATTTATATCAAGGCTCTTTATAAGCTGCCGTGCATATTTTTTTATGCCTTTTACCTTTTTCATCTATCCTCTCAGTTCTTGCTCAGCATTTTGAGGGAATTTTGCAATAGTTTTTCCTGATCTTCTTTGGAAAGCCTGTCCTTTATTTTTTCTTCAGCAAGCTTAAGAGCAACCTCAGCAGCCTCTGACTTGATAACTTCCTTTGCCCTTTTCAACTCATATTCTATATTTGTCTTTGCCTGCTCAAGCACCTTTGCCTTAAGTTTTTCTCCCTCGGCTATAAGACGCTGCCTCTCTCTCTCTCCGCTCGCCTTTGCGGCCTCAAGTATCTCCTGTACTTCCTTATCCTTTAGCTTCAGCCTTTCCTCAACTTCTGCAAGTGCCTTAACCGCAAGCTCTTTCGCTTCCTGAGACTCTTTTATGCTCTTGGCTATCAGCTCTTTTCTCTGTGCAAAATAATCACGAAGAGGTTTGTTCAGGAACTTTACAAGAATAATAACGAGAAGCCCGAAATTAACAAAGCGCCACACCCATTCCATAGGAGAATTTCCCTCGCCTCCGCCGCTCGCTAAAACAGCTGCAGGTGAAAAAAGACTGGCAAAGAAAAACAACACTAGCGCCTTTGAGAGTTTTAGTTTGCCCCCTGAAATAATCTTCATGCCTTCACCAGCTTGTTGACTATTTCTTCTGAGAACTTTTCTATGTCCGCTTTAAGTTCTACTCTCGCCTTCTCAGCCTTGGCCTTAAGCTCGGCGCGTGCAGCTTCGATCATGCTTACGGCTTCGGCTTCGGCTTTGGAAAGAGCGTCCTTTTGAACAGCTTGGCCTTCGGCCCTGATTGAGTCCGAAACATTTTTTGCCTTTTGCCTCGTTGCCTGCAGCTCCAAATTCATCTTTACTATTGCTTCATCTTTTTTAGATGTGAGTGATTTTGCTTCATCAAGAGCACCGTTAACAGCAGTCTCTCTTTCTTTCATGATCTTTGCAAGAGGCTGAAAAAGAATCTTGTTCAGAACAACCAACAGAATAAGAAAGTTCGCCAGAAGGACAAAAAACCAAGCATTAAACTCTAACATGACTTCACCTTGCCTTTGCGTTCTCGGTTAATTATTTTAAGCCCTTACAACAAAAGTGAAAAACGATACCAATATAACGTATTTTTTGTCAAGAATTTAGCGATTATATTTTCTTATACCAATTTATCAGCAAGTTATTACATCTTAGGAGATGCTACTTTTGCATCCCCCATTTTTTCCGCTTTTCCCACAAGGATTTCCTAGTAATGCCTAACATGTCCGCTATATGCTGTTCCGTATAGTCGGCCTGATATTTTTTTATGAAGGCCTTAGTGTACTCCTCAATAGAAAGTTTTCCTGCAAAAATCTCCTGAGTACAATCCTTTTCTGTGCTTACCCCCTCAGGCAGATGCTCTTTTGTAATGCCACCTCCGGGCTCGGCAATAAGCACCGCGCGCTCTATAATGTTTCTTAGTTCGCGAATGTTTCCGGGCCACTGGTAAGCGATAAGCAGCTCCATAGCCTGTCCGTCTATTTCTTTAATATTTTTCCCCAGCTCAACGCAAAATTTTTCCATAAAATGTTTAACAAGAAGTTCTATGTCCTCTTTTCTTCCCCTCAGCGGCGGCAGCTTTATAGTTACCACATTTATCCTGTAATAAAGGTCTTCCCTAAACTGCCCCTGTTTGACCCCCGTTTCAAGATTTCTGTTTGTAGCGGTTATAAAACGGATATCTATCTTTACGCTCTGCGTGCCGCCAACAGGCCTTATCACCTGGTCTTCTATTACCCTTAGAAGCTTTGCCTGCAACCCCATGCCAAGCTCTCCTATCTCATCAAGAAACACGGTTCCACCGCTGGCCTCTTCAAACAGACCCTTCTTAGAAGAAACTGCTCCGGTAAAAGCTCCGCGCACATGGCCAAACAGCTCCGATTCAAGAAGGTTCTCTGGGATAGCGCTGCAGTTTATAGGGATAAATGGCTTGTCAGCCCTTGTGCTGTTGTAATGTATTGCCCGGGCAATCAACTCCTTTCCTGTGCCGGTGTCACCGAGAAGAAGAACGTTGCTTTTAGCGTCAGCTATTTTTTTGGCCTCTTCGATAATTTTTTTTATCTCGGGGCTCTCGCCGATGATATGGCTGAAATCATACTGCTTTTCGATCTGTTTCTTGAGAATTTGGTTCTCGGCCTGAAGCGACCGCTGCTTAAGGGCATTTATTACTATCTGCTTTATCTCTTCATGAATTATAGGTTTGACAACATAATCGTATGCTCCGGCCCTAAGCGCCTCGACCGCCGTCTCAAGTGATGCATAGGCGGTTACAACAATCACGATTTGTTCAGCACTTTTTTCCTTAATCTTCTTGAGTAGTTCTATGCCGTCCATGCCGGGAAGGATTATATCTGTGATTACGATATCGAAAAGCAGCTCATCTACCATCTCAAGCGCATCTTCTGCGCTTGCAGCGCTTTCTACATTGTATCCGTCACGCATAAATACACGCTTAAGAGATGAGCGGAGGGTTTCTTCGTCTTCGACTATAAGAAGTTTGCCTGTCATTTATAATCAACAGGGAGAGTTATTATGAGCGTAGTGCCTTCCCCTTTTGCACTTTTAAAGCTGATGGTTCCGTTGTGCTCCTTGATTATACCATAACAGATGCTCAGTCCTAAGCCGGTGCCCTTTCCGAGCGGCTTTGTGGTAAAAAACGGATCAAAAATTCTGTCCATATCAGACCCGTCTATGCCCATACCCGTATCGCTGAACGTAAGCTCAAGATCTTTATCACTGCATACAGCAGATATATGCAGCATTCCTCCGTAAGGCATTGCATCAAGGGCATTCAGTATAAGATTCAAGAAAACCTGCTGCATCTGATCCGGATTTATAAGTATTGGCGGCAGTTCCGGAATATCGAGGGCAAGCTCAGTATTTTTAAACCGCTTGTCATATTTTATCAACCCTATAGTCCGGTCCAAAACATCCGCTATCGAAGTAAGGCTCTTGTCTGTGGATGAGATGCGAGCAAAATCACCGAGGCTCCTCACAATCTTTGCTATACGCTCAATGTGGCTGTTTATGGTCTTTAAGGAGGCCCCCGTAAATTCGACATCTTCGCTTGATTCAAGCTTCAATGTTTTCATCTCCTGAACCAGAGAAGATATGGATGCAAGCGGGTTGCCGATCTCGTGAGAGATTCCGGCGGTCAGTTTTCCAATGCTCGCAAGTTTGGACGTCTGCAGCAGCTGCTCCTCCATCTTCTTTTTTTCTGTAATGTCTTCGAGTATCACAACAAAACCACCTGAAGGGTCTTTAAAGGGGCTTAAGTTCATTTTAAAGCTCCTGTTTTCGGGCGACTGAACAACTATCTCCTTTTGTTCGCTCTGAACAAGCGTAGTTGAAGCAATCCAAGGCAGCAACGCTATAAGATATCTGTTGAAGGCATCATCCTTATCTATGCCGGTAATATTTTCCATCTCCCTGTTCCAATAATTTACCCGCAAAAGTACGTCAATGGTTGCTATACCTAAAGGAGCGCTCTCGATAATATTCTCGCTGAACTCTTTAAGATAAGAAAGCTCTCTGTTGGCATCTGCAAGTTCTTGCCTTGACAATCTGAGACGTTCCGCTATCTGTTTGGCCGACTCCGAAAGCTCACCCCTTTCCTTTTCGGTCAAAACAAGCTTGTCCTCAAATATTATCGATGCCATAGAAGAGCCTATGGCCCCGGCAAGGATTCTTTCTGCTTCATGCCTGAGTTCGAACATCTCTTTTGAGTTAAGGCTCGCGCGCTTCTTTTTCCCTCTAAAAAGGTAGGCATCAATAGCATCCTTTGCCTCTGACTTGCCGATATAAAGAGCCAGAACAGCCTCGACATCCTCTACGGTATAAGAGCTTGCGGTAAGACGATCTTTGGCCCTTTCATAAGATTCTACAAATACGAGCGACTGCATTTCTTCATCTTTTGTCTGTTTCGTATAGACCGAAACGCCCACATAAAGCAACACATTGAACAAAAGACTCCAGAACAACGAGTTGCCCCATTTGCCCAAAGACTTTATGCCGAACAAAGCCTCTGGATTAAATAGCTCGGAGTTTATAAGAAAATTAACAAAACCGACATCTTTCACTATTCCTGATTTTATAAGCGCCGGAAGCATCAACGTGTAAAACCATACCGCAAATCCGGCCGCAAGCCCCGCCATAGCTCCGTTCTTATTTCCGCCCTTCCAATAAAGGCCGAAGAAAAAAGCTGGCGCAAAAAGACTTACAGCCTCGAACGACTTCAGGCCTATCTCGACAAGACTGTAAAACTCTCCTATATAAGCAGCAAAAAGATAGCCCATAAAGACTATTGCCATTATCACCATTCGTTTTATATTCAAAACGTGTGCAGGAAATCTCAAGCTTGATTGAGCTTCAAAATCAACAAGGGTGGGCATGATTATGCTGTTCATAACCATAGTGCTCAATGCGAGCGATTCCACTATAATCATTCCTGTGGCTGCCGAAAAGCCGCCGACAAACGCCAGCAGTGCCAGAAATTCCTTGCCATGGCTCCACGGAATTGTGAGAACAAAATAGTCTGCCATTTTCTCTGTGCCCCCAAGAAGCAGCCCTCCAAAGGCTATCGGAAGCACAAATATATTTATTAAAAAAAGGTACAAAGGAAAGAGCCATGCAGCCTTTGCTATATGAGCTTCATCGTAGTTTTCGACCACCGACATCTGAAACTGCCTCGGAAGGAACATTATCGCCATCATCGAAAGATATACAAGCGCAAGCCATTCTGGATAATCGGTGCCGGTGCCGGTGCCTAAAAAAAGCAGTACCGAATATTCCGAATCCTGAATCTTTTCGTATATGTCATGAAAGCCGTCGAACAAGCCGTAAGTAACAAAAATGCCGACCAGCAAAAATGCAATGAGCTTAACAATAGATTCGAAGGCTATAGCGAAAACAAGCCCGCCGTGGCGCTCCGAGGAATCGAGCCGTCGGGCTCCGAAAATAATAGCAAAAGCCCCCAGCAACAACGTAATGTACAGTCCTGCAGCCGAACTGCCCTTTTCTCCACCTATTATCGAAAAGGTGGTTATTATCGCCTTTATCTGCAGACCCAAATATGGTGTTATGCCGAGAACAGAGATAACCGTTACGATCGCTGACATGCTGAGCGATTTCCCATAGCGAGACCCTATAAAATCCGAAAGAGTAGTTATGCGATTGGCCTTTGATATCCTCACAACCTTGCGCAGAAAAACAAGCCAAAGAACCGCCATCAATGTGGGGCCGAGATAAATGGTTAAAAATGAAAGCCCCGAGGTGGCGGCCTTTCCGACGCTTCCGTAAAAAGTCCATGATGTGCAATAAACAGCAAGGGATAAGGAATAGATGTACGGATTATTTACAATGCTTTTGCCCTGCCCTTCCTTTCTCTCTGCATAATAGGCCAGAGCAAAAAGCAAAAGCAGGTAGCAGATTACTATAAAAAAAAGGTTATACGCTTCGAACATTTTTTATGGCCGGGTTATGCAGAAATGAGTATCCGCTCATCGCTTGCCATCACCTACAAAAAAAGAAACAGCAGCTATGGCGCATATCAAAAAGAACCAAAACACAAAAAGATACAGAACAACATTCGTCCGGAATATATCGAGCGTCGGCCAGTTAATGCCTACAAGGCCTACAAAAAAAAGGAAGAGGAGTGCATCGGTATTTTTCAAAAATTAGATTCCTTTATTCGCCCCGACCTAAACTCTGTACCGGCTTTCGGGTGCATTCTTTTTTGCAAGCAACTGCGCCAGTTCCTCAGGTAAGGGCGAATGATTTACCGCGTCTTCGTAGCTCACAAGCCCCTTAGAGAAAAAACCGGCTATTGACTGGTTCATGGTAATCATGCCTGAACTTTCCCCTCCGGTCTGCATTATAGAATATATCTGCGAGAGCTTATTTTCCCTCATAAGGCTTCGTACAGCAGCTGAGGGGATAAGCACTTCAAGCGCAAGCACCCGTCCTTGTCCGTCTTTTGTCGGAATAAGCCGCTGTGATACTATGCCCTCAAGTATTGATGCCAGCTGAATCCGCACCTGTTCCTGCTGATGAGGGGGGAAGATTTCTATTATACGGCTGATGGTCTGCAGCGCAGATTTTGTGCGGAGAGTAGCAAGCGCCAAATGGCCGGTCTCTGCAATCCTGAAAACCGACTCGATCGTGTCTATGCTCTGCATCTCGTCCAGAAAAACAATATCCGGATTCTGGCGGAGTATATAACGCAGCGCTGCACTGTATGAAGCAGTATCGGCAGATATCTCCCTTTGGTTTATTATGCTCTTATTGTGATGATGAAGAAATTCAACCGGATCTTCAAGCGTAATGATATGGGCTTCCCTTTCGGAATTTATGCTGTCGATCATCGAAGCGATGGTGGTCGATTTTCCGCTGCCGGCCGGTCCCGAGACGATTACCAGGCCATGTTTTTTAGCTACCATGTCGCTGATTGCGGACGGCAAGCCAAGATCTGACATATTTTTAATAACAAACGGAACAGACCGAAAAACTCCGGCCAGAGCGCCGCGCTGCATAAAAATATTGGCCCTGAACCTGCTTAAGCCTTTGATGCCAAACGAGAGGTCAAGTTCGTTGTTTTCCTCAAACTTGGCCCTCTGTGGATCGGTCATTATGCTGTAACACAACTCTTTAGTGTTCTCGGGCGAAAGTGTCGGATGGTCTTCGATAGGCAGTAGTTTGCCCACAATCCTGAGTCTGGGCGGACTGCCTGTTGTTAGATGGAGGTCCGAGGCTCCACGCTCTATCATCAGCTTAAGAAGGTCTGCAAGAATGGTCAAAATATTTCGGGCAAATCAGTCCTCAATAGTGACTCTCAGGACTTCTTCGAGGGTTGTTATGCCTTCGGTCATCTTTCGTATAGCGCTCTGCCTGAGACTCGACATACCGAGCCTTATCGCCTCTTTCTTTATCTCCACTGCCGGAGCACCCTGCAAGATAAGCTCTCTAAGCTCGTCCTTCACAGGCATAATCTCATGGACCGCTACACGGCCTCTGTAACCGGTGCTGTTGCAGTATCCGCAGCCCTTCCCTATATAACATTTTACGTTGTCAACCTGGTCCTCAGAAACCCCAACTTTGAGAAGCGTTACTTTTGATATGCCTGTATCTTCCTCTTTGCAGTCCGGACAGATCTTCCTCGCAAGCCTCTGGGCCACTATCAAAACAGTAGAGGTCGCAACCATAAGCGGCTCTATGCCCATATTGATCAGCCTTGATATCGTGCTCGGAGCATCATTCGTGTGAAGCGTGCTAAGAACAAGATGGCCGGTCAAAGCCGCTTTTATCGCAATCTCTGCGGTTTCGAAATCTCTTATCTCTCCCACGAGCACTATGTCAGGGTCCTGTCTCAGAAATGACCTGAGCGCGGTAGCAAAATTTAGACCGATATCGTCTCTTATATGAACCTGATTTATACCGAAAAAATTATACTCTACCGGGTCCTCAGCGGTCATAATATTCACGCCGGGCTTATTAAGATGCATAAGGGCCGAATAAAGTGTGGTGGTCTTTCCGCTTCCTGTTGGTCCGGTAACAAGGATCATTCCATAAGGCCGCTCAATAGCATCCAGAAAATCGAGCAACTGTTTTTCGTCAAAGCCAAGTTTAGGCAGCTCCAGCTGAAGATTAGATTTATCGAGAAGCCTGAGCACTATTTTTTCACCAAAAAGAGTGGGCAGTGTCGAGACACGAAAATCTATCTCCCTGTTCTCGCTCATCTTCAACTTTATCCTTCCGTCCTGAGGCAGCCGTCTTTCCGAAATATCAAGGTGGGACATAATTTTCAAACGTGAAGTGATCGCATTTTTCATCTTCACCGGAAGCTTCAAAACCGGCTGCAAAACCCCGTCAATCCTATATCTTACCCTTATCAATTCTTCGGCAGGCTCAACATGAATATCACTGGCCCTCGATTTAAGCGCGTTCAGGAGAATTCCGTTGACAAGCTTTACAACAGGGGCATCGCCTTCCTTGGGGATATCCTTATCTTCTTTTTCTTCCACGATGACAAAGTCATCCATCACATTGCCGATTATCTTGCTCAGATCATCAAGCTCATTTGCATCGCCAGCTTTTCCACCCGCAACAGCCACCTTGACCGTCTGCTCCTTGCGGTAATGCTTCTCTATCGTTTCGATTATTGATGTTTCAGAAGCAACATACACCGAAATTTTCATTCCGGTAAGAAATTTAATATCATCAAGCGCAAAATTATTGGAAGGGTCAGATATGGCTATGCGCAAAGAAGCGCCGTCTCTAGAAATAGGCACAAGCTGGTATTTTTTGGCGGTTTCGTAAGGAATCACCTTGAGCAATGAAATATCTATCTTGTGATCCGAAAGATTTATAGCAGGAACATTATACTGCCTGCTCAAGAAAGTTATTAGGCCTTCTTCTGTCAGGTAGCTCAACTTTAAGAGAACAGAACCCAGCCTTTTCCCCTCAAGTTTCTGAACCCGCAAGGCTTCGTTTAGCTGACTTTCGGTTACAAGACCGGCTTTAATTAGAAGCTGCCCCAATAATGGCGTACTTGAAGCCATTTTATAACATACTGAAATTAATACCTTAAAGTCAATTAATGGTAATATACATGGATGACTGTTTCCAGAAAAATAGTGCTTGCATCCTCTTCGCCGAGACGAAAATCTCTGCTTAACCTTATCGGGTTAGATTTCGAAACCGATAAGTCCGAATTTGAAGAAGACATCAGAGCTGAACTTAGTCCATACAAGCTCGCGCAGTTCCTGTCAAAAGAAAAGGCTTTGTCTGTGGCCTATAAACACAAGAATTCGATTATTATCGCCGCAGATACTTTCATAGAATTCAAGGGCAAAATACTAGGCAAGCCGCATACCGCACAGACCGCTGAGAAAATGCTCCGGTTGTTAAGCGGAAATAAACACAAAGTTATTACCGGTTTCACGGTGCTCGATACGAAAAACAACAGGCTGGTTTCTAAATCGGTAGCCACTATGGTCAGCTTCAGAAAACTTGCCCCCAAACAGATTAAAGCCTATATAAGATCCAAGGAACCGCTCGATAAAGCCGGCGCTTACGCTATCCAGGGTCTTGGAGCCTTGCTAATCGAGAAAATATCGGGCGATTACTACAACGTCGTCGGGCTTCCTATAGCCAAACTCGCAGAGGTCTTGCAAGAATTTGGTGTTGATGTTTGGAGAAAAAACAATGTCTGACATTATCAAGATTGCGGCGGTATTTTTTTCGATCCTTTTGCTTTTGAGGCTAAAATGGAATATCGGCTATGTTCTTCTGTCAGCCTCAGCCCTGCTTGCCCTTCTTTACAGCATGTCATTTGAGAGCATCTTAGAAACTTTAAAAATAACAGCAGCTGATTCGGTCACGATAAAACTATTCTTTTCTCTGACTCTTATCAGAATGCTCGAAATGATACTCAGAGAAAAACAGATAATGGCCAAAATGACAGAAGCATCACGCAGCCTGCTTAAGAAAAAAAGGGCGGTTATAATTTCGATGCCGCTTCTTATCGGCATGCTGCCTTCACTTGGCGGAGCTTACTTTTCGGCGCCCATGGTTGATGAAGCCACAAAAGGAATGAAGATGTCTCCGGAAGAAAAAGGCTTTATAAACTACTGGTTCAGACATCCCTGGGAGTTTGTGCTTCCTCTGTACCCCGGAATATTGCTGGCCGCAGCGCTCACCAATATCGAGCTTCGCAGCCTAATGCTTGCAAACACTCCTTATGCTGTGTTGGTTTTTATAACAGGCTTTGCATTGAGCATGCGCAGTTTGGGCGGGTCTTTCGCAAAACAAAAAAACACCGAAAACAAGCCCGCTATAAATTCTACTAAAGAAGGCCTTTTAAGTTTTTTGCCGGTAATGCTAGTACTTTTATGCGTTATTGTTTTTCATATTGAACTTCAATATACGTTAGCAGTAATCGTTCCACTCTTATTTGCATACTACCGTTCTTCATTAAAAGATATATGGGAAACATTCAAATACGGCTTTGCCAAAGATGTGCTTTTGTTGATAGCCGGAATGATGATTTTCAAATTTACTATGGACAGGTCCGGAGCGGTTGAACAGTTAAGCCAGTATTTTACGGCGCAAGGGATTCCTGTTCTTCCGATATTGATTGGCCTGCCATTCATCAGCGGGCTTCTGACAGGTCTGACAATAGGGTATGTAGGGAGCACCTTCCCGCTGCTTATCAGCATTGCGGGAGGTGTGCACCTGAACGAAATTACGCTGGCCTTTGCTGCCGGCTTTGTTGGTGTATTGCTTTCACCTGTGCACCTTTGCCTTGTCCTTACACGTGAATATTTCAAGGCTGATATGGCAGGCATTTACCGCAGGATTATTCCGGGCTGTGCAGTTATAATGGCAGCAGCGCTTGCAGAATATTTTCTGCTTTAATTTTTTATAAGCTCAGCTCCCATATAACTTCGCAACACCTCAGGGATTACAACCGTTCCGTCTTTCTGCTGATAATTTTCGAGTATTGCAACCAGAGTCCTGCCTATCGCAAGACCGGAACCGTTCAGGGTATGAACAAACTCTGTACCCTTCTTGCCTTCGCGCTTAAAACGGATGTTTGCCCTGCGTGCCTGAAAATCCTCAAAGTTAGAGCATGAGGATATCTCGCGATAGCGCTGCTGCCCCGGCAGCCAAACCTCGATGTCATAAGTCTTTGCTGAAGAAAAGCCCATGTCGCCCGTACAAAGCAAAACCGTTCTGTAAGGAAGGCCGAGCTTTTGCAGTATGTCCTCAGCAGCAGCAGTCAGCGACTCCAGCTCGTTGTAAGAATCTTCGGGTTTGACGAATTTAACGAGTTCGACTTTATTGAACTGATGCTGCCTTATCAACCCGCGCACATCCTTGCCGTGTGAGCCGGCCTCGCGCCTGAAACACGGGGTATATGCGGTGTAATACACCGGCAGTTGGTCTTCACCGAGGATTTCATTTCTGTGGATATTAGTCACCGGCACTTCGGCTGTCGGAATTAGATAAAACTCGGGATCCACAGTCCTGAAAAGCTCCTCCGCGAATTTCGGAAGCTGTCCTGTGCCTGTCATGCTTTCCCTGTTCACAAGAATCGGGGGGAATATCTCTTTGAATCCCTTTGAGGTGTTCAGGTCTAGCATAAAATTCATAAGCGCACGTTCGAGCCTTGCGCCCATGCCTTTCATCACAGCAAAACGCGCACCAGTTATTTTTGCTCCTCTTTCAAAATCAATAATATCTAGAGCTTCAGCTATGTCCCAATGGTTGAGAGCTGTAAAATCAAACTCCCTCGGAGTTCCCCAGCGCCGTGTCTCGGTATTATCATTCTCATCCTTGCCCTCAGGAACCGACCCGTGAGGAATATTAGGGATGTTAAGAAGAAAGTTGCTTGTCTGCTCCTCTATACCCCTCAGGGTTTCATCTATCTCTTTTATCCTGTCGGCAACCGTCTTCATGTCAGAAACAAGCTGATCCGCACTCTGCCCCTGCCTTTTCAGTTTGCCTATTTCTTCGGACACAACATTTCTTTTGTTCCTCAACTCCTCTGCTTCCTTCAAAAGCCTGAGTCTGTCCTCCTCCAACGCCGCAAAGCCTGACAAGTCTGCTGTAGCGCCCCGTTTTCCCAATGCTGATTTAAGCACATCAATATTTTCCCTTACAAAACGCGCATCAAGCATGTGGTCTCCTTTAAATCTAAGTGTTGCTGATATAATAGAAGCAGGCATGATTAATTTCAAGATTACCGGCCCAGAAAGCAGCTCATTCACAATAGTTAAACCGTTAGGCGCATCCCTGCCGATTCAGTTGGGAGAAACTCTTGAGGGCTTAATTACAGATATTCAACCATCCGGTGCGGTAACTATAAACGTTAAAGGCAGCTACATCACCGCAAAAACCCAGCTTATGCTCGAGAAGGATATGACCGCTATGTTCAAGGTGATAGACACACCGGCATCAGGCAAAGAATTGAAGCTCCAGTTTGTCGGGTACAAAGAGTCACCTGAGCAAACAAAACAGAAAACTGCAGATACCCCTTTAGGCCGTGCTATGGAAGACCTTTCCCAAGCGCTCGCAAAAAGCAGCGATAAAATAGCTCCGAAAGTTATAGAAAATGTCCTAAAAACCCTCCCTCAAAACAGCTCTGTTTTACCGAAGGATATTAAGCAGCAGATTCAAGCGCTCCTCCAGGAAAGCCTGAAATCCACAGGACAAAACATCCAGACAAAGCTGTCAGAGTTTTTCAAAACCCAGATTCCTGAAAGCACTGCGCAGCATCCGTTCGTTCAGAACCTGAAAGCAGAGCTTATGCTCAATATGGAAAAATTATTCCCTACGCAGGTGAAGAGTGCACTTCAGGATACCGGAGTAGCACTTGAATCGAAGCTCAGAGTGATTGCAGATAAGCCGGATGTTTCTGTTGTAAAAGAAGCCCTGGCAGAAAAAACAACATTACAGAGGCCTTCTGATTTGACCACTTCAATAAAAGGAGACCTTAAAGCAGGCCTGTTAAAACTGCAAGAGCTCCTTGCTGTGCAAGAGAAAGAAACAACCGCTAAAACATCCAAGATGTCGGAACAAACGATTTCCGAAATAAAAACCGCATCAAAAGCGGTGGAAGGGCTTTTAAAAGATATTGAAACTTTCCAGACACTGTCTAAGACCACCGATTCGTTTTATACCTTTTTACCCCTCGACTGGAAAGGGCTTAAAGAAGGGGAGATAGCTTTCAAAAAGGGAGAAGAAGGACAGAACGGAACTCCTTTTTCCTGCAGAATAAACTTAGACCTCGAAGACCAAGGCAAGCTCAGCACCCTGATACTTTTCCACAGAGACGAGTTTTTCGTTTCGTTCAAGACGGCCAGTCCTGAATTCAAAAACACTCTCGACAAAAACTCAGCCACTTTAAAAGATGCCTTCAGGGAAAAAGGCATGTACCTGAAAGGATTGACTGTACTGGATTTCAGCGATCCTTCTTTCGGAGCACTCGAAAATCTTGAGAGCTTTGACAAGCTCATCAGCGTCAAGGCATAGACGGTGAATCCCAAACGACAAAAAGCGGCCGCGCTCCGGTACAAGCCGGCAGAAGACAGTGCGCCTAAAATTGTGGCAAAAGGCAGCGGCTTCATTGCCGAAAAAATCCTTGCGGTCGCCAAAGAGCACAACATCCCGCTTAAAGAAGACCCTCAGCTCATCGAAGTGCTGTCGGGTTTGGACATGCATCAGGAAATACCGCCCGAGCTATATAAGGCTGTAGCCGAAATACTGGCGTTTGTTTATAAAATGACGAAAAAACCTCCGGGCCTTTAAAATTGCGTTGACCCGGTTTTATGTTAAATACTAAAATGTGCGGGTAAAAAAGCAGCGGGCAGAAGCAAAATGAAAACAGCAAAAAAAACTAAGGGTAAAATAATTATCGACAGAGAGCTATGCAAAGGCTGCAGATACTGTGTTGTCTCATGCCCCGAAAAAGCCCTCGCCATAGAAAACATCTTCAACGAGATGGGATATTTTCCTGCATTTTTTGAACATCCGGACAGATGCACCGGCTGCGCCATATGCGCCCAGATCTGTCCTGATATCGCGATAGAGGTCTGGCGGGAATAACACAAACCGGTTACGGAATTATTTTCCCCGGATTAAGTAGCCCCTCAGGATCAAACAGTCTTTTAATACCGCCCATCAGTTCGAGTTCCCTGTCTTTTATCTCCATGCCTATGTAAGGTTTTTTTACAAGTCCTATGCCGTGTTCTCCGGATATTGAGCCGCCAAGCCTTAGCGCCACATCAAAAACATCCCGAACAAGTTCAAGCCCCTTTTGATATTCCTCTTTTTGCAGCTTGTCAATCATTATATTCACATGGATATTGCCGTCGCCCGCATGTCCGAAGCAGACTATTTTTATGCCGCTGTCCTCAGAAATTTTTCTAAACGCAGCCAGAGCCGGAGCCAGTTTGTCCCTCGGCACAACAATATCTTCGTTAAGCTTATTGGGCTTAATCTTGTAAAGGGCAGGAGACAAAACTCTCCGGGCATCCCAAAGGCTTTCACGAGCCGAGTCGTCTTCTGCAATTATCGCTTCACCTCCAAGGGTTCTGCAGATATCCACCACCCTTTCGGCCTCTTTTCTTATTGTGGAAGGATAGCCGTCAAGCTCCACCAGCAAAACAGCCTCTGCTTCTGCCGGAAAACCTGTCGGCTTATATTTCTCTATAGCATCTATTGCAGCGCGATCCATAAATTCCATAGTGCGTGGTATAACTTTTGCGGTTGATATCTTTGCCGGCAAAGCCCCTGCCGATTCTATATCTCGAAAAATTAGAAGCAGTGTTATTACATCTTCGGGAAGCGGCAGAATCTTAAGCCGGATACGGGTAAATAAAGCAAGCGTTCCCTCCGAACCTGTCAACAGATTACGCAGGTCATAGCCTACCGTGCGTTTGTGCGTCCTGCCTCCTGCGCTGATAGGAGTGCCGTCCGCAAGCACCGCCTCTATCCCCATCACATAATTCCTTGTCACGCCATATTTTACGGCGCGGGGCCCCCCCGCATTTGTTGCGACATTTCCGCCTATTGTGCAGATATTCAGGCTTGCCGGATCTGGAGGATAAAAGTATCCCAGGTATTCCAGCTCCCTTTGCAGTCGCCCATTTATTATGCCGGGCTCTACAACAACCGTCATGTTTCTGGTGTCGATATCAATTATCTTTCTCATTTTTTCGAAACTCATGACGATGCATTCCTTTCCAACAGGCACCGATGCCCCGGCCATGCCGCTTCCTGCTCCTCTTGGAATAATCGAAAAATTGCGCTCCTTCGCAAAGTTAAGCAGCTTCAAAACCTGCTCGCTGTTTTTAGGCCATGCAACCGCTTTAGGCTTTGCCGGCTCAGCTATGGAAGAATCGTAACTGTACGAAATAATGTCTTCTGGAGCCTCGGATATTTCGATGCCCTGAAGAATTTCTGAAGATTTCATATATGAGAAATTATACTCGTTGTTAGTTTGTCGTGTAAATTCAAATCACAGCAAAAAACACCGGTGATTGTTTTCTGGTTCGGCCGGGATGTAGAATTAACAACCAAGCAGGGGAGGTATTTCCGATGAAGCTTTCACACATTGATGAACAGGGCAAAGCAAAGATGGTTGATGTATCCGGCAAGTCCGTAACAGCACGCGAAGCTATGGCATCAGCTGCGGTTGTTATGAAGCCGGATACTCTGAAACTCATAAAAGACAACAAACTCAAAAAGGGTGATGTGCTTGCGGTTGCAAGGGTTGCGGGCATCATGGCCGCAAAGAAAACGGCGGCCCTCATACCTATGTGCCATCCGCTTAATATTTCTCACATCGCGCTTGATTTTGAGTTTGACGAAAAGGAAAGTGCAATCCGCATATTGTCACGGGTCAAAATAATGGACAAAACAGGCGTTGAAATGGAAGCGCTCACCGCTGCATCAGTGGCTGCGCTTACCATCTACGATATGTGCAAAGCTGTCGATAAAGAAATGATAATCTCGGACATTATGCTGCTCGAAAAAAGAGGCGGAAAGAGCGGCGAGTTCAAGAGAAAAAAGAAAAAATGATTGACATGATGAAGCTCTCTGCTTAAACTATCGCAAAGGCTTTAAGGGGGAAGGGGTTAGATAGATCTTATGCTGAAAATTAATACATACAATATCAAACGCAATGAAAACAGAATTATTTTCATACTCATCGCTATCATCGTTGCCATACTGGTTATAAGCTTTTCTCCGCTCGCAGCAAAGCTTTCGTGGCTTAATTATTTTTTCATATTGTTGTGGATTTATCTGCTAATCATGCAGCAAAAACTGAAGAAGACAGCTTATGACGAAGAGGTGCGGCAATATCGCTTAAGCTTGGCAAACAACAAAAGGAAATTTGAGAGATATGCCGTCGGCAAGGGCGGCAAGATACGGGTATTTTTTTCGGTTGTCACATATTTATGGGTGTTTGAGCTTAAGAAGAAAAGATTTGCTAAAGTGATCGACATATCTGAAGGCGGTCTGCTCTTGGAAACCGATACAAAAGGTATAGTTGAAGGTAATAAGGCTTCCGAAGTAAACGTAGAACTCCCTGGAGCAGGAACAATAACCGCCGATGCCATCTTTGTCAGAGTCACGCCAACCCGCTGCGCTCTTTCATTCGTGAACACCACAAACGCGGCCAGGAATATCATCAAAAAATATATTCTTTTTAACAGCCTTGAACTGTCGGATGGAAAGGGATAGCTATTTGTATCTTGTTACGGTAAAACGATAGATATCTACGTCATTGTCGTAGGGATTAATTCCTGCCTTCATCTTGGTAATTCTGATCTGGTCCTCCACTGTGTCAACGCCTTCAAGATCAGGCAACAGCAGCCCCCTCTGATAGCCTTTTGATACTATTATTCCGTACTTCTTAGTATCGAGATCTTCGATACCGCTTACTTTTTCTGGAGAAGAAAGCACATCCACCGAGTAGGTCAAAGCATCCAACTCATCCGCCCGTACAGGCTCAAACCGGGGATCTTCAGTAGCTGCGGCAATAGCATTTTTAACGATCTCTTGATGAATATTTTTTGCTGTCGGCAAAAAAGTCCCGATACAGCCGCGCAGCTGCCCTTCTTTTTTCAGAGATACAAAAACGCCCGCCTGTTGCTTCATATCTTCGGGCAGGTCTTGTGGTGCAGAAAGTTTTTTCTTATGCTTTACGAATTCGGCGATCGCTGTTTTTGCAAGAACAACGAGAGGATTCATCTTAATGCTGTCTCTGCATTGCATAATCGGCCATCAAAAGAAGGTCTCTTTTTTGTTTGGACGATGGAAAAGCACGAAGCTCTTTTTTCGCTTCATCAACAAGCGCCTGTGCAATACAAAGAGATTCGCCGATTGCGTTGTATTTTTCAAAAAGCTCTATAATTCTTTGTAGCTTTTTAGCGCCTTTCTTTTGCTCCTTTATTATGCTCTTTATCTCCTGCACCTCCGACTTGGAGGCATTTTTAAGCAACCGAATCATCGGCATGGTTATTTTGCCTTCCTCAAGGTCTTTCCCCAACTTCTTGCCTAAATTTTTCTGCTGAGCCACATAATCGAGTATGTCGTCAGCAAGCTGAAACGCTATGCCTATTTTCATGCCGTATGCAGCAAGGGCAGCTTCTTTTTTGGAGTTGGCCCCACCGAGTATCGCGCCGATTTTGCAAGCGGCCGAAATCAGCACGCCGGTTTTGGCCGAAATAATCTCGTAATATTCATCCGTTGTTATATCAGGGTCTCCTATTTTGCTTAGCTGCAGAATTTCCCCTTCGGTCATTTTTGTAGTGGCTTCTGAGAGCGCTTCCATTATCTTCTGGTTTTTCTGGAGAACAGCCAGCTTAAGAGCATTAGAATAAAGAAAATCTCCAACAAGTATCACAACCTGATTCCCCCACAACGCGTTGGCAGCAGGCTTGCCTCTTCGCGTGTCGGCTCCGTCAATCACGTCATCGTGAAGTAAAGAGGCGGTGTGTATAGCTTCGATTATTGCGGCGAGAAGATTTTTCTTGTCGCCTTTATAGCCACAGATGCCTGCGCTCAGAAGAAGAAATAAAGGCCTTAGTCTTTTGCCTCCGCTGCCCGCGATATGGCGGCCGATCATAGGCAGCAGAAAAACATTGCTCTTGAAAATCTCGGCAAGCCTCTCCTCTGTCTTTTTGAGTTCTACGGCATAGGTTTTAAAAATATCTTCGCAGTTCATTAAGGTTTCAGCCTGATAGATTCGAGGTCCATATCCTTTTTTGCAAGACTTTTAATATCGCGCGGCCTGTAAGCGCCCTTTTCGGTAAAGAGCGCCGACACATATTTTGCCGGTGTAACATCGAAGGCTAAGTTTATTACATTAACACCTTCAGGCGCAACCCTGTGGCCCCAGATAGTTGTAACCTCTTCCGGAGCCCTCTCCTCTATCGGTATCTTATCCCCCGAGCTCATTTTAAAATCTATGCTGCTTAATGGGGCTGCCACATAAAAAGGAATTTTGTGCTCCTTGCAAAGAATTGCTACGGTATAGGTTCCAATTTTGTTGGCAACGTCTCCGTTACGGGTAGTCCTGTCGGTGCCCACTATCGCCAAGTCTATCTTGCCTTTTTTCATAATCGCCCCGGCCATATTGTCTGTTATAAGCGTTACCGGAACACCGGCCTGCATAAGCTCCCATGAGGTAAGGCGCGCGCCCTGCAGCACCGGCCTAGTCTCATCAGCAATAACCTGTATCCGCTTGCCCTGTTCAATAGCAACCAGCATAGGCGCTGTGGCCGTCCCGTACCCGCCTGTGGCAAGGCTTCCTGCATTGCAGTGGGTGAGTATAGTATCGCCGTCCTTGATAAACTGTCCGCCCCACCTGCCAATAGCCTTGTTAATTTCTATGTCTTCTTCCAGAACCTTTATTCCTTCGGCGATAAGCATAGCTTTAAGTTCATCAACTGTTCTGTCTTTATTGTCAGACAAAAGTTTTGTTACTCTCTCTACCGCCCACTTGATATTGACCGCAGTCGGACGGGTGGCGAGCATATCATCCATAACCTTCTGAAGACCTGTTTTGAAATTTTTGTAATTTGATGCCGTTATATCCTGAGCTCCGAGAGCAATACCCATTGCAGCGGCTATGCCTATTGCGGGCGCACCGCGAATCCAAAGCTTTTTGATGCCTTCGGCAACTTTCAGGTAGTCACTGCACTCAACGTAATTTACCTCAAGCGGAAGCCTGCTCTGGTCTAGCATCAACACCTTGCCGTCTTTCCACTCTATTGTTTTAACCATTTAAGCCTCCTGAAATATTGCGCCTATTAGACCGCAGTAAAATATTAGTTGTTATATTAACATTAGTCATAATGATGCGGCCAATATGCCTGTTACGCTAACACCGACAAGCTTTTCAGTTTTCGCAATTCGAGCACTTGACAGGAATGTGAAAATTTGGTGTAAAATTTATGTTAATTTATTGTAAATAAAAATTTCTCGACAGGGAGAGAAAAAAAATGCCCAAGATTATTTCTGACAACTCTAATTTGAGACGCGAAGAAAGATTCCCTTTTGCAAAAAAAATAGATTTTAGCATGAAATATTGCGAAGCAGGCGATTGTTTAAAGGGCATTTCTGTAAACATAAGCAGTTCTGGAATGTGCCTTTATGTCTTTAACCCTATTAAGGAAGGCGATATAATCAGCATAAACAGCGAGCTTCCTGCTCCATGCAAAACAGCTATGGTTCGTTGGGTAAAAAGTATCGAAACCGACTTTTATATGATCGGGGTTCATTGCTCAACTTCTTGCAACGCGTAATTTTTTTGTTTCCCCCTACAAGATTTCGCTAGCCTTCATTATTGGCTGCATAGAATGAATGGCTCCCTGATACTGCTTCTCCACGCGCATCTACCTTTTGTAAAACATCCGGAGCACGAATATTCTCTTGAGGAAAACTGGCTTTTTGAAGCTATCAGAGAAACATATGTCCCTCTGATAGAAATGCTCGAAAGGCTTGCTGCTAAAGGCCTGCGTCCCCGCATTGCCATGACGGTAAGCCCGACTCTTTGCGAAATGCTAAACGACCCTATGCTAAGGGCGAGATTTGTCCGTTCAACCGAAAACCTGATAAATCTATCCTGCTCAGAAATGAAAAGGCTTCGCAACACGCCTCTTGAGGAAGTTGCAATATTTTATAACAGAAAACTTAAAAAAATACTCGAGCTTTATACAGCCTCTTACGGCCAAGATATAATAAAGAGGCTGCGAAGGCTTCAGTCGGAAGGTGTTGTGGAAATTATCGCAACATCTGCAACCCATGCATTTCTGCCCGCGTTCGAACACTATCCTGATTTGGCACAGGTGCAGATAACTGCCGGAATACTGAGTTACAAAAAAAATTTCGGCAGAGCGCCCTCCGGGTTCTGGCTTCCTGAATGCGGCTATTACAGAGGGCTTGATGCATTGCTGAAAAAAGAGGGTATCCGCTACTTTTTCCTGGAATCTCACGGTCTGACTAAAGGCACCCCCAAACCTAGGTTTGGGGTTTCTATGCCTGCTGTTCTGACTTCAGGGCTTGTCGCATTCGGCAGAGATTCCAACTCCGCAAAGCAGGTGTGGTGCGCCGAAACAGGATATCCGGGAGATTATGCTTATCGTGATTTCTACAGAGACATTGGCTTCGACCTGACAAACGACTACATAGCAAAACATACGCAAATAAATATCCAAACATTCACCGGATTGAAATACCACCGCATAACAGGCAAGACCCAAGACAAAGCAATTTATGAAAGAAGGCTTGCGATCAAAAAAGCAAAAGAACATGCCGCCCATTTTGTCAAAAGCAGAGAGAATGACTTTCGCAAAATTGTCCATGAATGCAAGCCGGTTATACTTTCGGCGTTCGATGCAGAGCTCTTCGGACATTGGTGGTTTGAGGGCATTGAGTGGCTAGAATACGTTTTAAAAGCCGGTTCATCAAAAAAGTTAATATTTAATACCCCACGGTCATATCTTAAAAAAGCAACAGACCAAGTTTTAGATGTGATTGAACCTGCCCCCTCAAGCTGGGGGTTTAGCGGGCATAATGAGTTTTGGATAAGCACCAGAAACAAAAAATATCATAAAGAACTGCATGCCATGTCAGGTAAAATGCGGATACTTGCGGAAATGAACGCAGCGATTGGATCGAAAAACAGCAAAAAAGCTCTACTCTGCAAAAGATTAATAAATCAGGCTTTGCGGGAGATGCTGCTTGCCCAGTCTAGTGATTGGCTTTTTCTGATCGAAAATCAGCGTGCAGAGGAATATGCCAAAGCGAGACTGGATAGACATATTCAAACCTTCAATAAGCTTTTTAAAATGGTGCAATCTGGGGAGATTGCTTTGGAAGCAGTTGAAGATGCCGAAAAAAAAGATTCCGTCTTTGGATGGATGTCTATTGATGACTGCTATAAGTGTTCGGCGTAGGGATAAGACCTTACAAATGACAGAAATTCTTCAGCAACATACGGCAGCACAGTATTTTTAGGCATTATAATCGAAAAATGACGCATCATTTTTTCTTCTTTAAAAGTAATAAGCTTTAAGGTACCGTATTTAACCTCCTTCTTTGCAGCCCACCTAGAAACAATAGAAACCCCGCTGCCGCCTTCAACAGCCTCTTTGATTGATTCGGTGCTGCCGAATACAAGTGCGATGCTCATATCAGAAGGACTGATTCCATGTCCGGCAAGATATTTTTCGATCATCTGACGCGTGCCCGAACCTTCTTCTCTTATAATAAATGGTTCCTTTATAAGGTCAAGAACAGAAATCAGTTTTTTCTTAGCCCAGGGATGTGCGGTCGGTACGATAAGGGCAAGCTCGTCAGTAATAAAAGGCTCCGACTTAATTTTCTGCCTCGAAATCTCGCCCTCGACAAGCCCCATATCAATAATGCCGGAGTTCATAAGTTCAAGTATTTTTTGTGTGTTTTTGATAAAGACATTAATTTTTATCTTGGGATGATTTTTCTTGAAATCAAGAATCAGCGAAGGAAGAATATAGTTGCCTATAGTTGTGCTTGCGCCGATAGTTATACTGCCTTTTATCAGGCCAGTTATTTTGCCTATTTCCTTGCCGAGTTCGGTATAAAGAGCAAGTATATCTTTAGAGTACTTGTAAAGAATCTCGCCGGCAGCGGTAAGATTTATTGTTGAGCTTGAACGATCAAAAAGCTTAGTTTCGTAGAGTTCTTCGAGCGCCTGTATCTGAAGGCTTACTGCAGGCTGAGTTAAATGAATAATCTCGGATGTTTTAGAGAAACTTTTTGTTTCTGCAACGGTGCAGAAAACTTTCAGTTTATGATCTTCCAGTCCCATAGTCATAAATATAACATAAAAATTTATTATACGCAAACAAACATTATCTTATACACATTGAATAGGCAGGCTAAACAGACTGCCTATTCGATGAATTTCTACGCAATCTGTTTTTCGCTCAAAAGGTCCCCTTTAATGCTGATAACTATTTCTGTAAAAGGTATATTCTTGCCTGACCTTTTAATAGCCTCTCTGAGAACCGCCGTCATGCCGCCGCAGCACGGCACTTCCATCCTGAGGCAGGTTACTTTTTGAACAGTTCCGTTGCCGAATATCTCGGTAAACTTCTCGACATACGAAGTTGCATCATCAAGTTTGGGGCAGCCGATAAGCACTTTCTTGTTCTTTAAAAAACGGTCCTGAAAATTGAGCGCTGCGAAAGCGGTGCAGTCGGCAGCAACCAAAAGGTCTGCGTTTTCAAGAAAAGGGATAACCGTACCCATAAGTTTGATTTGAATCGGCCAGTGAGTCAGCCTGTAGTCTGACGCATTTTCCGGTGCTGCCGGTTTGATAGGTGCACACGATGGGCATTCCATACTATATCCTCCTGTTTTCTCCGTTTCAGAAACGGAGGGCTGTTAGCCACAAATTCTTCCTGAACCCTTCAGGACATGATTTTATGGTACAACACTCTCGGGATATATTTTTATGACATGCATCATACAGGCTCAAATTCTTTTATGCCTTTATCTTCGTTCGATTCCTTGCCTGCTAAAACACCGATTTGTGTCCTATATAAGCACCATCCAGCCGAAGCGCCTAAAATTGCGCCTGCGCTGATGCATGCGGCAAAAGCGGATAAAATACCTGAGGCAATTCCTGACGCAACAACCATCCGAGTAAATAGAGTTGGTTCGAGAGGTCCGCCAAACAGTTTTTTCAAAATCATTATTGCCGCATATCCACCAAAAGAAAATCCCGGCAAGATTCCAAAAGACAGAAAGATAAGACCCCCGATTATAGCTCCTGCTCTTATGCCCCATTTTATAGGGCTGTTACTTTGCACCTTCATTTCATTTTTACCGGAACCCTCAAGGCCTCTTTCCCCCGCGAAAGAAAATCAATAAGCTGGCCTGCAATAAGACCTAGCAAGGCCGAACCGAGCATAAAAACTATAGCCGATATCATCACTCCAAAAACCATAAAAAAAGCCACGATCATCCTTGGCATAAGTTCGGTATTTAGGGATAAACCGAAGATCTTTGCCGCAATGTTCAGGCCTATTATGCCTCCTACAAAAGAACCTGGTAGCAAGCCGATTACCGCAAAAAGAGCCAATCCTGCTCCGCCTCCTATATAAAATCCTTTTTTTGCAGCCGCTTCCATTTTCATCCTGCCCTCCTTTTGTTTCGCAGAAAAGATTTTGCATGATTCATGCCAGACAAAATATTATTGAATTTTAATAGAATTAATTAAACAGATATTTTGCAGAACTGCTAATAGAGGGTTCCGGCCTTGCATAAATGCAAAGTCTGCTGCTTAAAAATATTTAAGAATCAGCTCTCTCAGCATCTTTTTCAATGCCGACTCATCAGCATTGCTGAACTCTTTATAGAGGGTCGCGGCTATTTTATTAAACGCGTCAATTATTGCGGGGTCAAAATGATTTTCTTTGCCCTGAATCAATATTTCTACTGATTCCCGAAAAGAAAACGGCTCTTTGTATGGACGCTTAGAGGTCAACGCATCAAAAACATCGGTAACAGCAAATATGCGGGCGGTAATCGGTATCTCGTTTTCTTTCAATCCGTGCATATATCCTGTTCCTGAATATTTCTCATGATGATTACTGACAACGTTTGCCGCATCCTGCAACCAACCGTAATTTTTTATTATTTCGATGCCATGCAGAACATGCGTTTTCATAATCTCAAATTCATCTTCGGTAAGTTTTCCCGGCTTTAGCAGAATGGAGTCGCTTATTCCTATTTTCCCCACATCGTGAAGAAAGGCCCCCTTTATCAACTCCTGCATACCTTCTCTGTTAAGTTTGAGCGCTTCGCCAAGCTTTATCGAATAGAGCGTGACCCTGTAATTATGCGCATTTGTGTCGCTGTCCCTTTTGGCTATAGCGTTTCCGAGAACTTCAAGCATCCCGATATTTGCATTGTACAGGTCGGTCGAATATCGAATCAGGTTTTTATGCAGAGAGATAATTATAGGATAAAGAACTATTGTTGCGATGAATACCGTAGCCACTACCTGAACCAAAGAAAAAACAACCCGGCTGTTGATGTCCGACATTATTCTAGGTTCAACCCTGTACGCCCCTTCAAAATACCCCATAATCAATCCGTTTGCCTTAAGTGGGGTGATAACACGGACATACATTTCGTTTCCGATATGAACTTTTTCGTATTGTATTGTATCGGCTATAAGAAAAGTATGCTTATAAGTATTAAGATGTTTTTCGACAGCTTCGTAGCCCGGCTTTGAGATTTCGATTGCAAGATTTTTATTTTTGTCATAAAATTCGACAACAACAAAATTGCCTTTCGCAAGATGCTCCATGCTCTTTTGGTGAAGGGTTGCATAACCTGCAGGATTATTGATGTAGTTGACCTCATCTGTCACAAACTCTTTTGCCGCATCAGTAGCAAGGTTTACGACAAAGTCGTCTATCTTCTCGTGTTCGATAAAATAAACGGCCGCACCTATAACAACAGATAACACAAACCACGCAATTATCAGACGTGCGGCAAGTTTCTTATGGATAGAGTGCAAGCTTTAAATTCTGTAAATTTCTTCAGCTTTCAGCATAGGAATACCGGCCTTCTTCAGCGCCTTAATTCCTGCGTTAATGTTTTCGGTGCGGAAGACAACGACCGCTTTTTCCTTTGATTTCGCTACAAACGCATACATATATTCGAGATTCAGGTTTGCGCTGTTTAATGCCTGAAGCGCTTCGGCAAGGCCTCCCGGCTTATCCGAAACCCCCACCGCAATAACCTCGGTTTCTTTGACCGTAATTTTGTTTTGGGAAAGTATCTTCGCAGCCTTATCAGGGTCAGGCAGTATAAGCCTCAGAATCCCAAAATCGGAGGTGTCAGCGATCGAAAGAGCACGGATATTTATCTTGGCTTTTGACAGAACATTCAGCACTTCCAGAAGATGCCCCTTTTTGTTTTCGAGAAAAACGGATATCTGTTTCAGTTTCATAGCATCGCTCCTTATTTAAAGTTTCTCATGTCAACTACACGCTGCGCCTTGCCTTCGCTGCGCGGAAGGCTCTTAGGCTCAACAAGAGTTACTTTTATCCTCAAGCCTATTTTTTCTTCGATATGGTCTTCGATTTCTTGCTTTAGCTTTTCGAGATGTTTCACTTCGTCCGAAAACATCTTCTTGGTTATCTCGACCTTCACCTCTATTTCATCAAGGAATTGAGGCCTTGTAACTATTATCTGGTAGTGAGGCTCCACGCCTTTAACTTCAAGCAGCGCCTTTTCTATGTTCGACGGGAATACGATTACACCCCTAATCTTGAGCATGTCATCGCTTCTGCCAGTTATCCTGTCCATTCTGACCAGAGTTCTACCGCATCCGCATTTGCCGCGCCGCAGAGCGGTTACATCTTTTGTGCGGAAGCGAATCATAGGCATTCCTTCGCGAGTTATGCCTGTTAGCACCAGTTCTCCCTTTTCGCCTTCAGGAAGAACTTCAAGGGTATCAGGAGATATTATCTCAGGATAGAAATGGTCTTCGGCAATATGCAGTCCGTTCTTTTTAGGACATTCCTGAGCAACTCCAGGGCCGATTATTTCTGTAAGGCCGTAAATGTTCAGAGCCGTAAGATGCAGCCTTTTTTCTATTTCATCTCTTATCTTTTCGGTCCACATCTCTGCCCCAAAACAACCCGCCTTCAGTTTAAGCTTTTTGGCGGTGATGCCTTCTTCCTCCGCAACCTCGGCAAGATATAGTGCGTAAGACGGGGTGCAGGTAAGAATCGTAGAGCCGAAATCCTGCATAACCTGAAGCTGCCTCTTGGTCTGTCCTGCAGATATCGGCAGAACCGTAGCGCCGATTCTTTGTGCCCCGTAATGAATACCGAGTCCGCCCGTAAATAATCCGTATCCGTAGCAGTTTTGTATGACATCATTTTGATTTGCGCCTATCATTGTGAGCGTGCGCCCCATCACCTCACCCCACATTGCGAGGTCGTTTCTTGTGTATCCGGCAACCACAGGCTTTCCGGTGGTTCCGGATGAGGTGTGTATCTCGACTATCTGCTCGCGCGGAACAGCGAACATGCCGAACGGATAGCCCTCCCTTAAATCAGCTTTAGCCGTAAACGGCAGCTTGCTGATATCGGCAAGGCTCTTTATTTCGGCAGGTTTTATTTTCGACTCATTAAAACGTTTTTTATAAAACGGCACTTTTTCATAAACGTACTTAACTGTTTTTTGCATCCGCTCAAGCTGAAGAGATTCTCTTTGCTTTTGCGTCATGCATTCCGCTTTCTTGTCCCAAATCATATCAAAGCTCCTTGCGAATAAAATTTAATCTAAAATCTCTTACGAGTTGTAAAAGGTCAAACCATCGTTTTTCAGGAGTTCCCGGGTATGGTTTATATCGTCAACTTCTATGATGAGATACGCCCTGTCTCTCGATCCTGCAACAAATACATGGGCGTTTTCGACATTGATGCTGCGGTTCCCGAGCGCCTGAACAACAGAGTGAAGCCCTCCGGGCCTGTCCTGAAGCTCGATGCCGAGAACATCGTTCAGAGATGCTGTAAAGCCTGCTTCCTTAAGTTTCTTCAAAGCATCATCGCATTTATCCACTATAAATTTAATCACCCCGAAATCACCGCTGCTTGATATTGATATGGCTAAAATATTTATGCCCGCATCAGCCAGCGCCTTTGTGATTTTTTCGATCTTGCCCGGCTTGTTTTCTGCAAAGACCGATAACTGCTTTAGCTCACCCATAGCCACCTCCCTGTTATAGGGTTCTGTTGTCGATAACCCTTTGGGCCTTTCCTTCACTTGCCGGCAGGCTGCCGGGTTCGTGAAGCTCCACCTTGGGTTTTACGAGTATCTCGTTCTTAAGCTTCTCGGTAATAGCATTCTGAAGGTTGACCAGATGCGTTACATTTCCGTCAAACAACTCTTTCTCTATTTCGACCTGAACAGTCATGTGGTCAAGCGATTCGAGCACAATCAGGTAATTTTGGGCCACACCCTTTATGCCCATCAAAACATTTTCTATCTGCTGCGGGAAGATATTAACGCCTTTTACGATAAACATGTCATCGGTCCTGCCGGTGATACGTGTGATTCTGCGATGGGTTCTGCCGCATGGGCATTTCCCCGGCATTACTGATGCAAGGTCTCTTGTTCTATACCTTATTATCGGCATGCCTTCTCGGCATAATGATGTGAGGACCATCTCTCCCCGTTCTCCGTCAGAAACCTGCTCGCCAGTTGCAGGGTCTATTATTTCGAGCAGGAAGTTGTCCTCCCAAAGATGCATGCCGTTTTTCTCCTGACACTCAAACGCGACGCCCGGGCCGTTCATCTCGGAGAGGCCGTAGGAATTGAATACGTCTATGCCAAAAAATTCCTCGATTTTTTTCCGCGTCTCTTCCGAGTACGGTTCTGCCCCCAAATAAGCCCTCTTCAGATTTAAATCTTTCCGGGGATCTATTCCTTTGCGAATAAAAACATTCGAGAGATACAGGGCATAACTCGGAGTGATATGAATAGCGGTAGTTTTGAAATCCTGCATCAAAGCTATCTGCCTGTCGGTATTGCCCGGGCCTGAAGGCACTACAAGAACTCCCACTTTTTCGGCCCCGTAATGCATGACAAGCGCTCCGGTGAAAAGACCATAGGTCATCATATTCTGCAGCACATCATTTTTTCTCATTCCGGTCATTACAAGACAGCGAGAAATAAGCTCAGCGCCTCTATCAATGTCGTTTTTAGTAAAGAATATAGCCTTGGGTTTGCCGGTAGTGCCGCTCGAAGTATGAACCCTGACGATGCTTTCACGCGGCACCGCCACTAGTCCGAAAGGATAGTTTTTAAGAAGGTCCTCTCTTGAGGTGAACGGCAGCTTTTTTATATCGGATACTGATTTTATATCTTCAGGTTTTGTTCCGGCTGAATTTATCCTGTCCCGATAAAATGGTACATTGTCCCAGATTCGCTGCACAGTGTCCTGCAGGCGGCCTGTCTGAACTTCTTCAAGCCTCTTGCGGTCTATGGTCTCTAAATCCTGCTGCCAGAACATCTTAATTATTTGAAGGCGGTTGTTTCTCGGCCTTTATGGAATGCGGTAAGGTTGGCATCCAGAAATTTTGCCGGAACAGATTCTTTAATTGTTTCTTCCCATAGCGGTGTATCAAAAGCAAGATAGTTCGAGAGAGCGCCTACCAACACTATGTTTTCGGCCTTGGGTGTGCCGCAATCCTTGGCAATAGCCATTGCATCAAGAGTAACGACACCAAAACCCATCGATGCAAGCCTCGCCGGAGCGTCATCCGGATAAGGCGTTGAGGGATTAATGTTCGGCGGCGGAATCTTTCTGAGATTTAATATCACCTTGCCGCCCTCTTTTAAGAAATGTGTGTAACGCAGACCTTCAAGCTCTTCCATCGCAACAAGAACGTCGGCATGTCCTGCCGGAATAAGAGGAGAGTTCACTTCATCTCCATAGCGCACATGGCTTACAACGCTTCCGCCCCTCTGCGCCATGCCGTGCAGCTCGCTTTCTTTGACCATAATGCCTGCATTGAAGGCGCATTTTGCAACAAGCCTGCTAGCCAAGATTATACCTTGGCCGCCAACTCCTGAAAACAGTATGTTTGTAGTGCTCATATACCCCGCCCGAGATTTAATAAAGATGAAATTCTATCACAACTCTATTTTTTGCTGCAATTACCGGATCTAGAGATTAATCCCGTATTCTTTTATCTTATACTGCAGCGCTCGCAGGGATATTCCGAGCAGTTCGGCCGCCTTTTTCCTGTTACTGTCCGTTTTTATCAGCGCCTTTTCGATCGCAACCTTTTCGACGCTCCTAAGGTCGGTCTCTTTTGTTTTCTCAAGATTGGACATTTCGGTGGAGCTGAATTCAGGCAATGAGAACTCCTGCCCCTTGGTCATAATAACCCCCCGCTCTATGTGGTTCTCAAGCTCGCGTACGTTGCCGGGCCATGGGTATACAGCAAGCCGGCCAAGCGATTCAGCGGTCAATCCCCTTATATTTTTGCCAAATCGCTTTGCAACTGCCTGTATTATAAAAGACGCAATCGAAGCGATATGTTCTTTTCTGTCTCTAAGCGGCGGTATGTTTATTGGAAATACATTCAGCCTGTAATAAAGGTCTTCTCTAAACTTTTTTTCTGACACCAGTTCAGAAAGGTTTCTGTTAGTCGCAGCAATAACTCTGGCGTTGCTTTTGAGTGTGTTGACCGAACCCAGCCTCTCAAAAGTTTTTTCCTGCAAAACCTTAAGCAGCTTGGCTTGAAGCATAATGCTCATCTCCGAAACTTCATCCAAAAAGATGGTGCCCTCATTAGCCATCTCGAATCTACCCTTCTTGGATGTGACCGCGCCGGTAAAAGCACCTTTTTCGTACCCGAAAAGCTCAGACTCCAGAAGATTCTCAGGAATCGCCGCGCAATTAATATCAACAAAAGAGCCTTCCCTTCCGCTGAGCCCATGGATAGTTTTTGCTATCAGGCTTTTACCGGTTCCTGTTTCTCCATAAAGGATAACGGATGCATCGGTCGCAGCAACATGTTTTATCTCTTTCAAAACATCATTCATTCCGGCAAAAATTATTTCCATAGGGGGCAGGTCCTTAAAGCTTTCATTTTCGGCCGCCCCGCTCAGGCTTCTATATCTTTCGTAAACTTTGGCCACAACAGTTCTCAGCTGTTCAGGATTCTTCAGAGGCTTCGTTATGTAATCAACCGCCCCCTTTTTAATAACATCAACCGCCCCTTCAACCGTTGCAAATGCTGTTATCATGATGAACTCTGTTGCTGAGTTTTTGCCTGATATCGAGTTCATAAGCGCAAGCCCATCCATCTCGGGCATTCTCATGTCGGTTATCACAAGATGCGGCATGAAATTATCGGCAATTTTCAGAGCAGCTTTCGGATCAACTACCCCCTTTACCGCATACCCTTCATTCTCAAGTATTTTGGTGAGCAAAAGAAGAAACGACTTCTCGTCATCAACAACAAGTATCCTAAATTCGTTATTGGTCATTTCCTATTATAGTTGGTTTTATAGTTTGCTCGGTAGCGTTATGATCACTATAGTGCCGCGTCCTGTCTTGCTTTGGATCTCTATAGAACCGGACAGCGCAGAGGTCAGCCTCCCGACTATAGTAAGCCCAAGCCCAGTGCCCTTTGCCTTGGTAGTAAAAAACGGGTCAAATGCTTTTACCACAATATCATTGTTCATTCCACAACCGTTGTCTTTGAAAGAAATTAATACTTTGTTTCCTGAGAGTTTTGCGCTGATCTCCAAAATTCCATTGTCTGATGCCGCATCAGCCGCGTTTTGGATAAGATTCGAAATTATCTGCCTCAGCTTGTCCCTGTCGGTTGTAATCCGTATATCTTCGGGAACAGAAATCAGCAGATCAATGTTGCCCTGACTGGTCATGGCACTGACAGATTCATCAACGAGCGCCTTGAGGGTAAACTCCTCAGGTCTGACCTCAACAGGACGAGCATAAAGGAGAAGGTCTTCGGTCAGCTTTTCGAGCCTTCCTGACTCATCAACAACAATTCCAAGCTGCTCCTTCAATATTTTATTGTATTTTTCCAAGCTCTCTTGGCTGCCGATATTTTCTGATTCTTCGATTAAATACTGGGCAAACCCTTTTATACTGCCCAGAGGGTTTCGAATCTCATGCGCAAGCACCGAGGCCATTTCGCCAAGCATAGCCAGCCTCGCTTTTTGTCTCAAGTCAGCTTCCAGCCTTTCGGAGCGTTCAGCCGCCCTGATAAAAAGAAACCCTGCAATCCACAGCACAATTATTATGCCCGCAACGCTCACAAGCTGCAGGTTTGCCTGCCGCACAGCCGCCTCAGCCGGATACGTATGAAGCGCTATTCTTAGTACAAAAGCTTCTGATTTGATATGAACCGGAAAGTCCATAATAAAAACTTCCTCGCCTGTGGCAAGCTCAGCTTGACGGTAAAAAGGATTGCCTCTTTGTGCAACCTCGGCTATGACGTTGTCCGAGACTATTCGCCCGACCAATCTATCATTGGAATGCATAAGCGTCGTACCCTTATTATTGTAAAGAGCTATATATGCTATACCTCTCTGGCTTCCATCCGCTATTACCTCACCGAAAATATTTTTCTTAGTCCCGGCCGCAACCCAGCCGTAGCTGTCTTTCAATACCGCTTCAAGGCTCACGCCTATTCCGAGAGCCTGAAGCTTCAGCGAATCTTTGGCTGCAGACAAAGCATTCATATATGTGAGATAAGAGCTTATAAGCGTCACCGCAGTTGCTATCGAACACAGCAAAAGAATATAAATTCTGGGTTTGTCATTTAATCTCAACGTAAACACAACAGTCCTCTTTGTTAGGTTTTTATCGGGAGAGAATTTTCTCTATCTCGGATTCCGGCATCCCGGACACCTCGGCTGCAACCTGCTTAAACGGGCGGCCTTCTGCCCGCGCTTTTTCTACAATTTTAGCTGTCATTTCATATCCTATTACAGGGGTCAACGCTGTTGCCATAATAGCATTCTGTTCAAACACCAAGGCAAGCCTCTCGCTGTTTACCTCAAAGCCTTTTGATACCTTCTCCGAAAGCATTGCCGCACTGCTGCCCAAAAGTGTTAATGACTCTAAAAGATTATGCGCTATAAGCGGCATCATTGTATTTAGCTGAAAATTTCCGAATGAATTTGCGATTGCCACGGCAGTATCATTTGCGATAATCTGCACACAGGCCATCATAACAGCTTCGCAGACCACAGGATTTATCTTGCCTCCCATAATGCTCGATCCGGGTTGAAGCGAAGGCAGGCTTATCTCGTTCAATCCTGCTACAGGCCCGCTGGACATCCACCTAATGTCATTAGCAATTTTTAAGATGCATGAAGCCGAAACTTTTAAATGTCCGCTCAGCTCTGAAGCAGCATCCATAGAGGACTGGGTTGCAAAATGGTTAGGGCTCTCGACCAGCGGCAGTCCTGTCATTACAGAAAGTTTTGCTGCCATCTTTTTGCCGAACTCAGGATGTGCGTTCATTCCTGTACCGACTGCGGTGCCGCCAATTGCAAGCATAGCAAGGCGTGGCAGGCAGGATGAAACCCTTTCGATGCATTGATCCACCTGAAAAGCCCATCCTCCTATCTCCTGCCCCATTGCAAGAGGAACCGCATCCATAAGATGAGTTCGGCCGGTTTTTATTACATCTTTAAATTCTGCAGCCCTGTCACTAAAAGAGGCCGAGAGCGCCTTTAATGCGGGCAGAAGATTATCTCTGACTTCTAAATATGCGCTTATGGTCAGCGCCGAAGGTATCACATCGTTTGAAGACTGGCATCTGTTCACATGGTCATGAGGATGCACCTTAATACCCCCGCCAAGTATCTGCATCGCCCTGTTTGCTATCACTTCATTGGCGTTCATATTTGTGCTGGTGCCTGATCCTGTCTGAAAAACATCCACAGGAAATTGAACATCCCACAAACCTGAAGCAGCTTCATCAGCCGCAGCTTTTATCGCCTCTGAAAGGCTGTTATCAAGCAATCCAAGCTCTGAGTTAACCTCAGCTGCAGCCGCCTTAATTAAGCTTATCGAACAAATAAAAATACGCGGAAATCTTATGCCGCTTATCTTGAAGTTGTCTATTGCTCTCTGTGTCTGTGCTCCATAAAGCATATCTATAGGAACACTCACTTCACCGATAGAATCATATTCTTTGCGGAAATCGTTCAGATTAGCTCCTATGCCTAAGAAATGCTTTGTGCAAGTCTATGCCTTACATAACTATACTAAAAAGGGTTGGCATCTGCAAGATGCAATAATTGCGCGTTAAATGCAAAATTTGCACCTAGTTAAAGAGCTTAGGCATTGCAAACGCCCGAAATACAACGGGTTAAAACAGGTATGCATTTTGCAATTAACAAATTAAGCTGATAAAAACATTTTTTGAAAGGAGGTGAAAAACATGAAAAAGATAACAATAATAGGTTTGGCCATGGTTTTGGCTGTAGCTTTAGTCACAGGTGCGATGGCGGTAGGTCCTTGCGGAGGCATGGGCTCAGGGCCGGGCTGCGTTTCACAGACTAACCAGACTCCTGAACAGACTCAGCAATTTGCTAAGTTTCAGAGGGAGACACTTCAGTTAAGGCAGAAGATGATGGAAGTTAGAACAGAACTTTCTGAACTTAGAGCGCAGACTAATCCTGATTGGAAGGCGATAGCGGACAAAGAAAAACAGATTGTTGATATTCGCACCGAGATGCAGAAAAAAGCCAAAGAATCTGGCGTTCAAGGCATGGGACAGGGCTATTGCGGCAAAAGTAGAGGCTGCGGCTCGTGCGGAAGTTGTTGTGATGTGGGTGATTATGGCAAGTCAGGGAAAAACATAAAAAGCAAAAGGCAGTAGTAGTTATTATTAACCACGAAGAGGCAGGGTGTGAGACAACCATATACCCTGCCTCTCTATTACCGTTCATAATTATGATAAGGAATATTTAACATGAATATTTTTACAATTACCGTATCGATTATTTTAACGCTATCCTTATCCGGATGTATAGGTCCTGGCATGATTTTAGGAGGCGGTGGTGGAATGAAAAATTTATTCACCTCTGCACAAAAAGCAGACCTCTCAGAATGCGAAACCATAAAACCGGGACAGACAAGCCGGGAGGAACTGGAAAAAAAATTCGGGAAACCGGTGGGATTCAGCAATGACGGTGCCATAAGCATGCTAGCATATAAAAAAGATGCACTCTCTCTTGAGGCCTTGCTTGACAATTCAAGTATTGTAATTTCATATTCATGCTCTGGGGATGATAGCCCCAAAGGCATGAGGCGTATGGGAAAATGAAATCTAAAAACAGTCTGCTTGTCTATTTTGCAACTATGCTGGCAACAGCTTTTTGCCTGATATCCTCGGCCGGATCGCTGTTTGCGGCAGATATTCAAGGAGAAGGCTATGACGAAAATACCGAGATAACCATAAAAGGAAAGCTCAAAGAAACCCTAAGCAGGGATAGAGGCCCGATAATCCTCGTTGTTGCGGCCGAAGGCAAAAGCTATAAGGTAATTACGGGGCCGCCCTGGTACCTTGCAGAACAAGACATATCATTCAAGCCACAAACATCTGTAGAGGTTACAGGATCCAGATACCTAAGCAAAGACGGGGTTCTGTATATAATTGCACGGCAGATAAAATATGCTGATTCGGATAAGACTATACTGTTCAGAGACGCCGATTTGAAGCCCCTCTGGAAGCATTGCGGCACCAAGTGCAATATGCGTTAATTTAAAAACAAGAACTTTCGCCCGAATCGTCATACAGGGGCGAGGACTTTGAATAATACCCTATGCCGTCATTGTCTTTCGCTATAAGCGAGTAAGCTGCAGCTCCCATCGCGCCGGCAATAATTCCTGCCGCAATACCAAGAAAACCGCCTTCCTTAGGGTTTTGCGGTTTTGCGAGCAGTCCGGCGATGCCGCCAATAGCCGAACCTATCGCCATTATCAACATGCAGTTCTTTCTGTCCATTTCAGCAAACCCTCCGAATATATGGGAGTTTTAAAATTCCACCTTTTATTATAAAATAGATTGCGTGTTTTGTTGCAATAAAATTTATTGGGGGCAGGAATGATAAGGCTTTTATGTATTGTTATTCACGCAGTGCTAGTTTTAGGAATATCATCCGTCCAAGCTAAAGACTCATGCGTAACCGACATCTGTCATGTTAATATGGGCCGAGGGGAATTCGTTCACGGTCCGGTTGCTGTGGGCGAATGCACCGTCTGCCACAAAAAAACCGGGAAGCATAAGTTTGCACTGTCAAAAAAGACCGAGACGCTTTGCTATAAATGCCATCCGGACAGAATAGATATGAACAAAGGCGTCCACGCCAGCTCCAAAGAAGTCATCTGTATAAAATGCCATGACCCGCATCAATCGCAGCTAAAATTCCAGCTGAAACCCGGACATTAAATAGCCTGTGTGAACGCTCTAAAAATAAGGCGTTGCTTGACATTCTTTCGCCGGTTAATTTATAAAATCGTATTTCGTTTTTGAAGGAGCTCCTTTAAAATAATGGACAGCTGGGACCCGCTTAAAGATGTATTCGCCCTGAAGGAGCGCATAAACAAACTTTTTGAGGACACACATATTATTCATAACAGGACTAATTCATCCTCATGGGCTCCTGCAATAGATATATACGAAATGGAAAGTGAATACATAGTAAAAGCGGATCTGCCGGAGGTATCTGATGCAGATATCAATATTACGGTTGAAGGAAACGTGCTGAGGATTTCAGGCCGGCGCAGGCTTGTAAGAGAGGGTCGCAGCTATTATCAGGTTGAAAGGTCTTTCGGGAATTTCTACAGGTCCTTCATGCTCCCGTCTATTATTGAAGAAAACAACATTAAAGCATCTCTGCGTGATGGTGTTCTGAAAATTCTTCTGCCGAAAAAAGCTATAGAGGCGGAAGACCTGCCTAAGCATATAGAAATTAAATGATCTCAAAGGGAAGGGCCTAAATGGGGAAAGTGCGTATTGCAATTGCCGGAATAGGCAACTGTGCCAGTTCTTTGCTGCAAGGGATAGAATATTACAGATCGTTATCAAGTGCTGCGTCGGTCTCAACCGGACTAATGCACTATGATTTAGGCGGATACAACCCGCAAGACATAGAAGTTGTTGCTGCGTTCGACATAGACAAAAGAAAGGTCAATAAGCCTCTTAAGGAGGCCCTCTTTGCCAAGCCTAATTGCACTATGGTCTTCAATGGCGATTTGCCTGAATATCAGGTCGCTGTTCTGATGGGTGAGGTTCTTGATGGAATATCCCCCCACATGGCCGAATATCCTGAGGACAGACGGTTCATTGCTGCTGATGAAAAACCTTGCGACGTAGCGCAGATTCTGAAAGATTCAAAGGCAGATATACTTCTGAGCTACCTGCCGGTAGGCTCTCAAAAAGCAACCGAATACTATGCATCAGCCTGCCTTGAAGCGAAGGTTGCATTCGTAAACTGCGTTCCTGTCTTTATCGCCTCTAACGACATCTGGGCAAAACGCTTTGAGGAAAAAAACATACCCATAATCGGTGATGATGTAAAATCGCAGGTTGGCGCAACTATAATTCACCGAACTCTCGCTAAGCTGTTTATGGACCGAGGCGTCAAGATTGATCACACATACCAGCTTAATGTAGGCGGCAACACAGATTTCTTAAACATGCTTAACCAAAGCCGCCTAAAGTCAAAAAAAATATCAAAAACCGAAGCTGTTTCGTCACAGGTTACGCACGATCTTACCGGAGATGACATTCATATAGGCCCCTCCGATTATGTGCCTTGGATGAATGATAACAAAGTATGCTTCTTGCGTATTGAAGGCCACGGGTTTGGGAACGTGCCTATGAACCTTGAATTGAGGCTGTCGGTCGAAGACTCCCCCAACAGCGCCGGGGTGGTCATAGACGCTATACGATGCTGCAAAATAGCCAAAGACAGGGGTATCGGAGGCGTGCTTTTATCCCCTTCAGCATATTTTATGAAGCATCCAATCGCCCAGTATTCGGACGAAGACGCAAGAAAAATGGTGGAGGAGTTCATAGCAGGCAAGAGGGACCGATAATTGTTCGGAGCAAAGCTCGGTCATGTATTGGATAAACCACTGGAGCCTCTTGCAAAAAAAATCCGCTTAAGTCCAAACATCATCACCCTTACAGGTTTTATTCTGAACGCGTTCGCAGCTGTCGCCATTTTATTCGATGCATATTCGGGAGGACTGCTTATTCTTTTCAGCGGTTTCTTCGATGCGCTTGACGGTGTTGTTGCAAGGGTTAACAACAAGAAAACGGCATTCGGAGCTTTTCTTGATTCCACTCTCGACCGCTACTCAGACTTCTTCTTGTTCATGGCGGTAGCATGGCTTTTTTATGAACAAAAAAATATTGCAGGCTCTCTGCTAAGCTTAGGTGGACTTGCCGGAGCATTGCTTACAAGCTATGTCAGGGCACGTGCAGAAGGACTTGGCATACAATGCAGTGTTGGACTTATGGAAAGACCGGAAAGACTTATCCTGCTTGCTTTAGGATGCATTAGCGGCTTTATTTTTCCTGTCATCGCCGCCCTTTTTGTGCTTACGCATCTAACGGTCATTCAAAGGATTATGCATGTATACCATGCCAGCCGCCAGCAATAAATTTAGGAGGCAAAGTATGATATACTTACAAAATGAGGTGCGGACATGATAGTTAGCCAAACTTGGATAATCTTTTTTAGCATCGGGTTTTTCTTGTTGCTTATAGGTTTTTTGTTCGCAATAGCATTTCTTATATATGCTGCGCTCGAAATAAGAAAAACAGCCGCTTCTATGAGTGATTTCCTGAGACGGACCGATGAACGGCTTGGACCTGTGCTTTGCGAAGTAGAGCAAACTTTAAAAAGCTTCAGGGTTGTCAGCGACGATGCCGGTGTTGTGACAGGCAATGTAAGGAAACTTTCATATTCCATCTATGAGGTTGCCGAAAATGTCAGAGCAATTAGCGCTATGATAAGCGGCTTAAGAACAGGCATGAACCTCAGGGCTTCCGGCCTGAAGGCAGGCTTAAAAGCCGGATTTGCAGTGTTGTTAAACGAAATAAAAGAAAGGAGGTTTTAATATGAGAAATGACGAATGTGGTTTCAGTTCAGGCTCTGTACTTTTGTCTTTTTTGCTTGGAGGAATGGTGGGCGCAGGATTGGCTTTGCTTTTAGCTCCGCAGTCAGGCACCGAGACAAGAAGAAGAATACGCGAACTTGCCGATGATCTTAAAGAAAAAGGAGATCATTACATCGATGACGCAAAAAGCAAGGTTCACGAATCGGTAGAAAGAAGCAAGGGTTTTTATGAAAAAGAGAAGTCAGCGATAAACGCTGCTTTGGAAGCAGGAAAAGAGGCCTACGCAAAAGAAGTGCATAAATAAATATGCATGAAGTTTCGATCGCCGAAGGCCTTTTGGCGACCGCAGTAAATGAGTGCAAAAAAAGCGGATATGGCAAGATAGAAAAAGTGTCAATTAAGATAGGCAAGGCCTCAGGCGTCATGCCTGAGGCCTTGCTTTTTGCGTTTGATGCTATGAAGCCTGATACAATAGCAAGTGAAGCGGTGCTCGACATAGAGGAAGTCCCTTTGGCAGGAATATGCCTGTACTGCGAAAAAAATTTTGAAACCGAAGACAGCTATCTGCTTTGCTGTCCACACTGCGAAAGCTCCTCGTTCAGGGTTATATCCGGACGAGAACTTGATATAACAGAACTGGAGGTTTTTTGAAATGAAACTTAAAGTAGCTTCCAAGATACTTGGCGCCAACGACAGGCTTGCGGAGGAAAACCGGAGAATTTTCACCGAAAGCGGCGTATATGTTATCAACCTGATGAGTTCGCCAGGCGCAGGCAAAACATCATTGCTTGAAAGCACAATTAAGGCATTAAGCGGAAAACTGAAAATAGGCGTAATAGAAGGCGACATCACAGGGACGGACGACGCCGCAAGAATAGACAAACTCGGAGTGCCCGTAGTGCAGATAAACACTGGCGGGGCATGCCATTTAGACGCAAATATGATATACGAAGCGCTCGGAGACCTTGATCTAAAAAGTCTTGATCTGCTTTTCATCGAAAACGTCGGCAACCTCGTCTGCCCGGCCGAGTTCAAGGTGGGCGAAAATCTTAAAGTAATGATACTTAGCCTGACAGAAGGACATGACAAGCCTCTTAAATATCCGCTGATGTTTCAGGAGTCGGCGGCCCTGCTTATAAATAAAACAGACTTAAAGCCATACCTTGATGTGGATGTTGAAAAAATACGAAAAGATGCGCTTTCACTGAATCCTGCAACAAAGATATTTGAAGTTTCATGCAAAACCGGACAGGGTATTAACGACTGGACAGGATGGCTTCAGACGCTGACTTCATGAGGCTTGCCATCGAGGGCGCCAAGGCGGCCTTCGATGAAGGCGAAGTACCCGTAGGCGCTGTGGTCGTGCTCGACGGCAAAATAATCGCCCAAGCACAAAACAAAAGAGAATCAACATTTGATCCAACCGCGCACGCGGAGATACTTGCCCTAAGAGAAGCCTCTCAAAAAACTCAAAACTGGCGGCTAAGTGAGGCCTCGCTTTATGTCACAAAAGAGCCTTGCGTTATGTGTGCCGGCGCAATGCTCAATTCACGTCTCGGCCGCGTTGTCTATGGATGTTCGGACTCAAAAGGCGGTGCAGTAAAAAGCCTTTATCATCTGCTGTCAGACAGAAGGCTTAACCATCAGGTTCAAATCGTTGCCGGAATCCTTGAAGAAGAATGCGCAGGTTTGCTGAGAAGATTCTTTGGCGGGCTCAGGCATAAAGCCTGAGCCCTATTTTAGAAATTATTTTATTTTAAGGTTTTCTATTTCCTGTTTTACCTGAACTGCATCCGGCGCGTTCGGAGCAAGCTGCAGATATTTTTCGAATTCTTTTATTGCGCCCTGTTTGTCTTTCAGATCAAACGCAAGCACTACGCCAAGATTTTTACGTCCGTTCAAATGGTTTGGATTAATCTTCAACGCCTTTCTGTATTCTTCAACCGCTTTGTCTGCCCTGCCGCTATTGCGATAACAGGTACCCATGTCCACACACACATCCACATTTTTGCCGTCAATCTCGAGAGCCTTGCTGTAAGCATTTACAGCTTCGTTAAAGCGCGCCGAGTCCATAAAAATATTGCCCAACTTGATCCATGCCCCGACATTTCTAGGATCTGATTTCACCGCTCCTTCGAGAATCCTAATCTCCTGATCCATCTGCATGTTTACCATAGGCGCCTGCTGGCCTGTATAGGGTTGCTGTTGCGGTTGAAGCTGGCCTTTTGGCTCCTCCTTTGGCTGGCACGAAACAACTACTATTGTAAGCACAAAAAATAATAGAATTTTTCTCATATTCTCCTCCGAATATTTTTGGGCTTTATTTTAGCAAATATCTTACACATTTAGGCAAAAGATATGATACAATGTTTGAAAAGCAACCTCATCTGGGGAGAAAAGACGGACAATGTATCACCGCGGCATCTCTAAAATAGACGGCTCTCAGCAAACAACACAGATAAAACTGCCTAAGCTACCCGGCAAGTTTCCGGACAGCGCAGGATCTTTTAACTCAATCATTAACGAATCTCTCAAAATTACGGAACCTGTAAAACAGGGTTCCATCATAGCAATTCCAAACAAGCCGCTTTCGGTACCCTTCCCGATAATTGAACACACCGACAACAGATTACAAGACAGTTCCTCGAAATTCAAGGAAATATTTAAAGTAGTCATTAAACATGAGGGTAAGGCATACGTAAAAGAGGACGGCTCAAGGGGAGCATCAAAATACGGAATACTTGAAACGACTGCAAGAACCTACGGCTATAAAGGAAACATTAAAAACCTGACCTTAACCGAAGCCGAAGCCATATACAAAAAAATATGGGACAAATCAGGAGCAGCGGAGCTTTCCTACCCAATGAGCCTTGTTCATTTCGATTCTTATGTGAACAGCCCGAATGCTGCAAAGAAATTCCTAGAGAAGTCTGATGGCGATATAGATACTTATATCAAGCTAAGAGAGCAACGCTATAAAAGGCTGGCCTCAGCAAAACCACATCTTTATGCAAAATATCTAAAAGGCTGGATGAACAGAATGAACGGCCTTAAAGACATAATTGCAGATTACGATGCTTTTGCTCAAAACAAGCAAAGTATTACTGTGCCCAAAACAGCTGCTGTAGTGCCGGATTTTACAAAAATCTCCACCTAATTTCTCCTGCAACGTTTCTGTACCAAAATTGCCGTTTTCTCACAGATTCAAATTGACAAAATTCAGCTTATAATAGTAAATTATAAATTCTTGTGGTTGTTGAGGGCCGCTAGCTCAGTTGGTAGAGCAACGCCCTTTTAAGGCGTGGGTCGTTGGTTCGAATCCAACGCGGCTCATGTCCCTATCGTCTAGCCCGGCCTAGGACATCGCCCTTTCAAGGCGGTAACGCGGGTTCGAATCCCGCTGGGGACGCCATTGAAATCAAGGGGTTGCGCAGGCAATCCCTTTTTCTTTTTCCCCAACGTGATAAAATTGTGATAGAATTTTTGCTGTCCCCATGTTGTCAATCGCTGTGAAAGCATCTTTCAGGTCTTCTGGCATCAAGTGTGCATATCGCATTGTCATCCTGCTGTCCTTATGCCCCATAGCGTGTTGAACGTCAACAAGGTTCTTTGTCTTTCTAAGCATAAGCAGAAGTAGGTAGGTTAAACTTTTAACGCATTTAAATCAGCTACGCGTGAGACCTTACATATTCTTTCAGTGCTTTATCGATATTAGTTTGCCAACCACGCCCTGACGATTTAAAAAACTCCACAACATCCTGTGAAAGCCTTACAGTCAACTGCGTCTTAGTAGGATTTTTTTGTGGGCCGCGTGTGCGGCGATATGCCTTTACAAGCTGCGGCATTACCTCAGAAGCCGGACGCATTTTTTCAAAATCTGAATCAGTCAGTTCCGGATTATCAGGATCAAGAGAAATGCCGCGCTTAATCGCAGCCTCTTCTGCATCCGTATTTATATGAGATACCTTTTTCTTCTTCCTCATTCCCCGAAGTTCATCCATCGTGTACGATACTACGTTAGATTTATCCTTGTATGATTTTTTCATAAACACTCCTCTCTCGTTTGTTTGCTTTTCTTAAACTTATGATTCGGACAACGGTACTGCGTAATGTATAGACCAAACAATAAAGTCTATCATCAATAAATCCAAGAGATTTATAACGCTGCTCCCCATAGTCCTGCCGCTTATCAACCCCTATAAGGGCCGTATCCCAGACAAAATCAACTGCATCAACAAAATCAACTCCATGCTTTTTGATATTCTCTGTACGCTTTTCTTCATCCCATTCGTACTTCACAATTATATTGTAACTACAATAAACACTTTAGTCAACGTGAGTTTATTGCGGCATCTCCTTTCTGAAATATATTAACGTATTTTATTTTGTAGCAGCTTTTTGCCCACAAAGCACATTTAAAAAACCGAATTTTCATAAAAGCTTGCATATACTGATTATGTTAGTTTTCTGGCAAAAAAGTTGTAGGAAATAGTAGCAGTATGAGGCAAAGCGGTTTATCATTTTAAAAATGTTTCAAGGTGCCCAAACAAACCAAGACATTTTTTTCTGACGACAATCATATTTTCGCTAACCAAATGATATGATGTCTTCGGATTATGCATCTGCGTGGGAACCATCAAAAAGCTAAATTTGTATGTAAAAAAGTTTTGTTGAGAGTTCCGCTCGGGACGCCATTGAAATCAAGGGGTTGCGCAGGCAATCCCTTTTTCTTTTACCCCGACTGTCGTAGAATTGTCGTAGTTCCTTTCCCCTCGATGCATTTTACAGATGCGGACAGTTTATGTATTCTCTACACACATCCACCCGAATTTTGACATCATTCTGGTCAGGTGATAAAATGAAATTAGAGAACCCCGCTCCCAAGCCAGAACGACTAAACGTAGGTCTGGCTTGCGTAGCATAGGATTGAGTACTACCC
>PEAD01000031.1 GCA_002753335.1 Nitrospirae bacterium MYbin3 | reverse complement strand
GCAGAGATAAAACGGATGATAGCCTCATTCGATTCATCTGTGCGCAAGGAGCTTTCTAATTTAGCAACTTTAGCCTTGTCCTCAAGGTTGAGGGTTCTGAGTCTGAGCAGTTCGGTGGACTCAGCCCCTATTCTGCTCTGCAGATCATCGCTCTCTTTTTCGAGAGATGAGAGCCGCTGGTCCTTTTCTTTCAACTCAGGCACAAGAGATAATTTGGAAACTAAAAGACGCACTAAATCGCTTGCTTCTCCTCCCAAGCTGTCGAAGTCCTTGTCAAGGCGCATAGCCAGCTCCTGTGCCGCACCATCATTTTTTGTCAGCCTGTCCGACAAGAAAGCTATCTCGGATGTGTATGTGTTGTCATTCGCGCTGGTCTTATATTTCGAAAGCGAGGCTTCAAGGCGTTCAAGCCCTGCATTCTTTGAAGAAAGCCTGTTCAGCTCAGCCTCTTTTTCTGCCCTGACTGCTTCATTCTCCTTTAGCTTGTCCCTGCTCTCGGCAATGCCCTGTTCAAAAGCTAATGCATCTTTCTGCAGAGCTGACAACTCCCTGCCCAGCCTCTCCTGCTTTTCATTGAACCGATCAATTTCGGAACTGGCGCGTGAAAAATCCTCTTCAATGCGTGAGGTATCAGTATCAAAATGGAACTCGGAACACGCCGTTTTCAGCTGTGCCAAATCTCCTTGCAGCTTCAGTATGCCGGCCTCATTCTCTGCCTGCTCTGCATACAAGGCCCTCAGCTGAACCTTTTTATCCGAGATCTCAAGCTGTTTATTGAGATAGCCCAACTCCGAGGACATAGCAGCCATATCTTCGGTAAGCTCTTCGCTTAACCTGCGAAGATATTCCACTTCCTCTGCAGCCATTCCATCATGCTTGGCAAGAGGCGCAAAGTGAGAGCCCTGCCCCCGTCTTTCATCTTTTATGTGGATATATCCCTTCTTTTCCATCGTCATTCACCCGAGGTAAATTTCTGCCAGAGGTCCTGCATCCTCTTAACCTCTGCGCTGGCCTTGTCCCTCTCTTCAAAGGCCTTTGCAGAATCGAGCTTCAAGCTCTCCAACTGTTCGGTCATGGCCAGAATAGTCGTCTTAGCTTTCAAAGCTTCGTCTAGCTCCTTGCGTAACGTGGTGAATTCCATCCTGATTTTGCCCGAATCCTCTTCCCTGCGGCGGAGTTCTTCCTGAAAATTTTTCAGGAGCTCTTCAGCCATCTCTTTGGACTCTTTGAGTATTGCGGCGGAAGGAGAAGCCTTAGAAAAAAAGTCCTCCATTTCACCTATGGAACTAACTACCCTATCCAGTACAGCATCTCTCTCATTAATGTCCATAGTTGTCACCTCGCTCTTTAATTTGCCTTATTTACAGCCTGCTCGTGCCTTTGCTGTACATCAGGCACCGGCGCTTTGTTCGATTCAAATACAGGCAGCGGTTTAAAACGGAAAATAAATGTGTTGAAGATAACCGCCGGAAACATCTGCAATCTCGAGTTGTGATAATTTGCGATTTGATTATATTTTATACGGCTATCTGCTATCTTAGTCTCTGTATCGCTCAGTTCTTTCATGAGCGTCGTATAAGCTTCGGAGGCCTTTAATGCAGGATAGGCTTCGGCAACCGCCTGAAACTTCGAGAGCACCGACCTGTCCTGTATGCCGGACATCGATTGCTCCAAAGACTTCATGCCGGCCACAGCTCCTCGTATCTCGGCTATGTGGCCGAATATGTTCTTTTCATAAGTCAGGTAGCTGCCCGCGCTCTTTACAAGGTTCGGTATAAGATCGCTCCTTCTCTGCAAATGCGCCTCTACATTGGCCCTCTCCTGCATAGCCTGATAGGAATTGAGGGTAAAGAAGTTGTAATAATAAATACCGGCCGAAATAACAGCGAGGCCAAAAGAGACTATTGCTACCTTAATGGCTGAGGAATGGTCTGTCCAGAGCTTCTCCTTCAGCATCTGGAGAAGCTGCTGCTTCCGTATCGTAAGGTCGCTCTGCTTCTCGATCAGCTCGAGATCCTCAGCATATACCCTTTTGATAATTTTGTTTAAGCCGTCTTCAGCCATATAAGTTTTGTTCCTCTATCCCTTCACTATTATGTAAGTCGGTTTTCCGGAACGGATAACATCAAAAACAAATCCGTCTTTCACATTAAGCTTCTTAGCGATTTTGATGAAAGAGTTCATATCCGGAACCGCATGATTATTGACCGACTTTATGACATCGCCTCGCATCAACCCTGCTGCGCCCAACACTCCTCCGGCTTCAGCCACATAGACGCCGGAATTCACAAAGCCCTGCATAGCCGGTATCAGAGGTATTATCTCTGCGCCCAACCACTCAAATTCACCCGGCTGCTTGACCTTTGGTCCCGGATTGGGCATCATAGGCACATTATCAGCCTTTACTTTTATTTTTACTTTTATCTTTACCGTCTTTCTCATGCCGCCGCTCATCAAAACCAGCTCAGCCTTAGTATCAACCTTTTTAGTTGACAGTATGCTCTGAAGCTCGGCAATGTTCTGCAGTCTGCGGCCATCAAATCTGAGGATAACATCGCCTCTCTGTATGCCTGCCATTTCTGCCGGAGAACCGGGCGCTACGTTGTCAACCAGCACACCGCCTGCATGTGCCAACTTGAACTGCTTTGCTATGACATCATTCACATCCAAAAGCGATGCCCCTAAATAAGGGTCTGCGGTCAAACCGCCCTGTCCTGCAACAGGAAAAGTATTATTGCCCATAAGCCCCATACCTGCGCCCTGCCCCGGTGTCGGACACAACTGCGGGTGGCAGTCTACACATTTACCCCTGAACGGATGCGGCGGGGTTATTATCTTGCCATTCGGCATCTTGTATGAATTTCCTGTCTGTCTTCCGCTTCTTGCCCATGCTGCCAACTGTCCGCCCGCCACCTGAGGGAGCGCTCCGCCAAAATCAACAACACCGCCAACAAGCGACGCTGCCTGATTGACCGGAATCGCAAATCCGATGCCGCTAAAAGCGCCTGTGGGAGAGTAAATAGCTGTATTGATGGCTATGACCTCTCCTCGTGCGTTTACCAGAGGGCCTCCGCTGTTGCCCTGATTAATCGGTGTGTCTGTCTGTATCATGCCTTCAAACACTCTGCCGCCGATAGTAACTGTCCTGTTCCTGCTGCTGATGATTCCGGTTGTTATGGTCTGGTCAAACCCAAAAGGGCTTCCCATAGCTAAAACCACATCCCCTGTCCTGACTGTATCAGAATCTCCTAAAACAGCATGCTGAAACGGCCCGTTGCCCATCAACCGCATAAGCGCAAGGTCGGTTGTCCTGTCAACATTAACAAGCTTAAGCGGATATTCGGTTGCACCGCCCGCTCCATATACCGTAGCCTTCATGGCGGTCGCGTTCTCTATCACATGATAGCTCGTAAGAACATAACCCATGTCAGAAATGAGCACACCAGAACCGACCCTCGTGTAGTTGGTTACAGGAGCACCTGCTACAGCATTAACATTGCCGGCCACCTGATTAGGGATGCCCTGATCCATAGCCACCGGACCGGCTACCGCAACATCAATGCTTACCAGAGCAGGGCGCACAGCATCGATAATGGTGTGGTAACTGCTCTGCATCGTGTTGACCATCGGCAGATTGACAGCATTATAGTTAGATGCGGTGCCTCTGCCTTCCCGAAGCATCTTGCCCGGATCATCGCGCTCAAACAGTTTGGCCACGGTGCCGCCGTCCTGATAGCTTTCGAACGCCACCCATCCGAGGGTAAGCAGCGCCAGAAGAAGCAGTGTCAGTATCCAAGGCTTAAAGCTCTTTGGACAACTCGGCAGCATCTGTTGCCCGCCTATCTGTTTTTTTGAACCATTCATTTCATTCATATAAAGCTCCTAAACCGGTCAAATTACCGCTTTTCTGTAATAGTGTCATCTTCGACTGTCTTCTTGCTGCCATTTGTCAGCTTTGTTCTGATGCCGGTTTTCTTAATGCCCGCCATCAGTGCGATAAAGCCGCCAAACAACAAAATCACCGGCAAAATCGCCAAAAATACATCCACCACATACCACCAATAAGCCACCATACCCCACAAACCAATACACATTGCTATCAGTCCGAATACTATACTCGACATGTCAAATTCCCTCCTGTATTTTTATTGTTTCTCTATAACTCATATCTAAAGGCCCTTCTCTTCCTTTTCCAACGCCTTCTTGAAATATTTTATCGCCTCATCCCTCTGGCCCTTGCCTTCATAAGCAAGTCCGAGGCTCTGGTAGGCCTTGATAAAATCAGGGTTAAGCGCTGTAACCTTCTTATACGCATCTATCGCCTTATCGTGGTCCTGCATGCTGTCATATACCAACCCCAACTTGTAATGGGCCTCAACATATCCGGGATCAATCCTTATCGCCTCCTGAAAGGCCTTCAGCGCTTCGTTGTTCTTGTCCTCCATAAAATAGGCGGACCCAAGATAAAAGCATATCTGCGCAGAGCTGCGGTCAACGGTCCTCGCTTTTTCGAGCAGTTCAACAGCATCGTTGAGAAGCCCTACCTTGATATATGCTTTGCCCAGTTCAGAAAGGGCTTCGATATTAGCGGGATCAAATTCCAAAAGCTTTCTGTAGGTCTTGATAGCTCCTTCATAATCACCAGCCGCCATAGACTTTCTGCCCGAATTAAGATACACCTGCTTTGCATCATCAGGGTTCAGTGTCAAAAAGTTGTTGTATCTGTCGGTCATTTTATCAAGCGCTTTTTTGCTGTTAGTGGTGACAGTCTTTAAAAGCACCTTCACATCATTAAAATCCATATCAAACGGCATTTACTATCCTCCTTTTAATTGTTGGCTTTTTTAAAGAAGCTCAGTTTTTGTATAGGTATTGTGCGTACAAAAATTTCATCAACACCTTCTAGATTGTTCTTCACGGCTGTTTTAAGCCTGTTCGCTATCTCATGGGCTTCAAAAACAGTTACCGACTGCAAGATTTCTATATCAATATTAAGATGATTTTTCTGTCCCATCTGGCGGGATTTTATGCCCTTAACCCCCTCTACGCCTTTCACACCAAGACATATCCTTCTTACCTGCTCTAAAGAAGCGCTGTCCATAGACACATCGATCAGGCCGTGCACTCCGCTCAAAAACATCTCTGTACCGATATGGAATATAAAAGCTGCCACCACAATGGCAGACACATTATCAGCGCTCGCAAAACCTAACTTCGTACCTATAAGTCCGACAAGCACAGCCACTGATGTAAGGCTATCGGCCTTGCTCTCGGCAGCGTCAGCAAGCATGGCAGGGCTGTTAAGCTGGGTTCCTGCGCAGGTGTTGGATGAATACATAAGCCAGCTGAATGCCAGAGACAGCAGTGTAGCAAATATAGCTCCGTTGTCAGGCACCCTATTCACACCGCTCTTTATGCTCTCAAGCGCATCTATAAGCACCGTTACAGCACAGACAAAAATAAAAAGACTGGCAAATATGGTGCTGATATATTCGACTTTGCCGTAACCGAACGGCCTGTGCTTGTCTTTCGGCTTGTCCGATACGGTTAATGCTATAAGGACAAAGATAGAGGAAATAGCATCAGCAACAGAATGCAGTGAATCCGCAATCAGCCCCTTGCTGCCGGTAAGCATACCCACAACGAATTTAAAGACGCACATCGAGAGATTGCCCACCACACTCCAGCGAGGGGACAACTTGCCGCATCTCTCACATTCAGCGTATTTCATAATCTCTCTCTCTTCATAGCCTATGTACCACTGCTGACATCAGGCGCAACCTCTATCCCTTCCGACTTCTCAAAAAGAGCAGCTTTTTTAAAACCATAAACCAATGTTACTAGCCTATATGGAAACTTATCTAAAAACATATTATATTCGCACACCGCAGTATTGTACTGCAGACGCGCCGCCAGCACCTCGTTCTCTGTGGATTTGAAGGTTTCCATCAGATGTATATAAGGCCCTTTTGATTTGAGATGAGGCGACATCATAACCAATACATCCATCGAGCTTATAAGACGCTCTATATCGTTTCTCATAGCCGCAATCCTCGCAGCGTTCGCTCCTGACTTCACCTCTTTCGCAAGAGTCATAAGACGGTGCATCAGCTCGCCTTCCATCTCCACATAAACATTTACCGCCTTGAGCGCATTCCTGTTCAGGTCTTCCCTCTTGTGAAGCGCGGCTTCGAGCTTGCCGTGGGATATATGCATAAAATGCTCTTCGTCTATCATCTTGTTGTAAACAAGCTTCGAGACCATAAACAGGAGAAATATTACAACCGCCCCGACATAAAGAATATTGCGTCTGATCTTCGCTATCATATTGAATTCTTCTCACTCAAGCCCGCCAGCCTCTGCATAGTTTCCGTTAAAACTTTTTGGCGCATCCGCAGACAACTCATCGCCTGACAAAACAGCAAAATAATTTCTTGCCTGCCTTCCAACCGTCAATGTAGAAACTATATTAATGGTTGCACCCAAAGGAATTCCAAGTAATGGAATAATCTTATATGTATTTTTCAAGAGCCTAGGGATTAGTCTCTCTGCCACCTCAGAACTTGCTTTGGTAAGGCCATTTCTTATATATCCTTCAGCAGCCTCATCTATGACACGCCTGAAAGTTCCTGCTGCCACCGCTTTCAAGGCTTCTGTTGATCCCGAAAAACCGAGCAAGGCAAGCGTAATCGCCTTCAGCTCATCCTCGTCCACGGTTGTTTCATAAACTACCGATATGGCATAGCATAATTCTATCTGGACCCTCAAAAGATAATAGAGATCAACAGCGCTGCCGAGAAGCACAGTGCCGATAGTGCCGATTCCAGGCAATGTGGCAGGCACGCTGGTAAGCCCGCCCATTCCTGCGGTCTTGAATGCAGCCTGCCTTATAAGACTGCTGCTGACTTTATAGGCCCTGTGTCTCTTGGACTTTTCGCTGCCGTATCTCAGATCATACTCTTTGAGCATCTCCCGAACTTCCTTCTTTATGGCCGGAAGGCTAGTACCTGATAAGGTCAACAGACTGTCAAACCAGCCAAAGTCTTTCATGTTATTTTCTGTCATGGCGTATAAGGCTCCACCGCGATATGCACACCGCCTATGCCTCTTATGCGCTTCATCAGCGTATCCTCAACCTGACGGCTTATCTTGTATCCGTTGTCAAGTGTATGGCGCGGGTCTATCTTTATTATCATGTCTATCCAGATACTCTGACCTGTCTTGCGCGCGGTCAGGGATGAAACCTTCCTGACGCCCGGAACGAGCTGTGCGGTTGACTCTATCTGCTTCATTATAGAGCTGTCCAATGACGAATCAAGCAGGCTCTTCATAGTGTCTTTCATCATATTCACACAAAGCATGATAAGGTCCACCGTTTCTATTACCGCTACGAGCGGGTCCACGATATACCATCCGAACGAGGTCAGAAGCACAGCTACAGCAACAAATGCCGAAGAAACTGCGTCGGAATGATTATGTTTTGCATTAGCCAGCATGGCAGGGCTTTGGACCCTTTCGCCAACACAATGCAGATAGTTTGCTAGTTTATAGTTCGCAACAACAGAAATAATCGCGGCCCAAAAAGCGATAAACTTGGGATGAGGCGTTGATATACCCTGTATAACCATCCAGACATCTTTTACCGAATGAATAAACAAGAAAAATGTACCGATAATAATCAGCAGGCTTATAAAGAAAATCGCCACAAACTCTATCTTGCCGTGGCCGTATGGATGGTTCTCGTCCGGCGGTTTTCCTGATATTCTTATTCCGGCCAGAACAACGAGGGCAATAAAAAAATCCTTGAAAGAATACAAGGCATCGCCGATTACCGCCTTGCTGCCGCTCAGTATTCCGACTATAAGCTTGAAAACAGCAAGTCCAAGATTAGAAAAGACCGCAATCCAGCCGGCCTTCTTCTCGCAGGTCTTGCACTCTAAATAATTTAAATTAGTTTGTGGCAGTTTGTGCATGTTCCTCTATTGCCGTGAATCGGTTTTGCGCCCCACTTTATTGGAGGGGCTTTTACCGCCAGAACATCTCCGCCATCCTTGGCAAGCTGTCCTGTATTTTTCACCGTCTTCGAAATTGCATGACACCTAAAACACGGCCCGTAATATCCGTGAGGGCTTGGGTCTGTCGCATTTATCATTGGGGCCGCCTCCATCTGTGCAAGACCAAGCTCCTCAAATCCGCGCACCGCAATCTTCTTATAAGACCCGACTCGATAGACCGTTACGGTTGCCTGTTTTGACATCGCAATTGGCCGGGTAGCCGCCTTGAACGCATATAAATCTGGGGTTTCAATTTCGTTGATTGCAGAGATGACATCTCCGGCAATGATGCCGCTGCTTGCCGCAAGCAAAGTAACCTCATCCACCAGCACCCCCCTGATATTCAGAGGGATGCCGTTGGCAGCAGCAAGCGCAGGTGTTAGTGGGCCAACTTCAAGGCCTATCCAATGTCCTTCCTGAAGAACCTTTTCCATAAGATTAGACATCATCGGAGCCTGAGCAGGCGCAGCCGCAAATAAACCTGCGTTGCCGGGAGCAACCGGGTCAGGAAAAGGCTCGACATTCTGCTGGTTCGGCTGATTATCCATAGGGGTGTTCTGAAAATTCCCCTGCAGGTTCGGATTATAATTTACGCCCGACTGAGGAGTATCAGGGTACATGGGCATCTGATCAGCCGGTGTTTTTTTATCGAACAGCCAAGCCACAAACTTAGGGTATTGCGCGTTCTGGCGGACATTCTGTTTCAAAACATCTTCTTCAACATTCCCTATGCCCGGGTGTTTAAAAATGATCACATAAGCGGCCACACCAAGAATCAGAATTATGACCAGATAATTAAATAGCTTCCACAAACCATTTACCATACTATCCTAAAACCCTCCATCTAAAAATAAAGAAACCAAGGGGGAGTAAACTGATTTACTCCCCCCATAAAAAATCTATGTCTGTTAATCCGCTATCTTGCTGGATTAGGGGTTGTTTTAAATAATAATAAAGGAGACATAAAAAATCTATGTCTGTTAATCCGCTATCTTGTCCCTGAGTTTAGCAACAAGTCCGTCCACCAATTCAGGATCATTGCGATACAGTATTTCATAAAGAAGTGAGCTTATAAATACCCCGACAAAAACGCCTATCAATACTTTTGACATTCTTTTTCCTCCTGTTATGCGGTTTCGAGCATATGAGCCATAACCGGCTCAGCTGCTTTCTTTTCGGGGTACAAGAGCTTGTCTCTCTCTGCAACAAACAAGCTCTTTTTATCTTCTAATGCATCAAACTTTTCCAGAAGAGCTTTGAGTTTTTCATCCTGCGCAAACGAGGGGTTCTCTTTGCAGATATGCGCCGCATGCTCGCCTATCTGCTTTAAGAGCTTCTCTTCCTTCTTTTCGGTCTGGTTTATATCATATGTGAGGATAACACCCCTTGCGGATGATTTCGCCGAGTCGGCAACTTTTTCTATCATGCCCACAAAATAATCGCCGCCGTGCTGGACTTTGTACCTTAAGTCCTTTCCCCCATTACACTCTTGACCTGATGAACATCCAAACCCAGAAACCTTTTCCGAAACTTTTCCGGAAACTTTTTCTATCATGCCGGCAAAACAATCTCCAATGTGCTCCATTTTGTACCTGAAATCATTTCCCATAAATGCCTCCTGATTTATTAACCATCTACTGTTCAGTTCTGTTGACCGTTTTTATTTAATTTGCCCTTCATCAACTTATAGATAAAAAAACCTGCAAACGAGCAGCCTGCGCCGGCCAGCATGCTTGCAACAATGATTATGCTTAACGACATATGAACCGGAGCTCCCAATATTATCTTCATCGGCACCGGTGTATTGTTCTGGTCCAAAAAAACCGCAAGCAAAAAAAGCAGCGAAAAGACCGGCAGAAAAGTTTTTTTGAGAATATCCAAGACTAAACTTTCCCTTTGCCCTTCACCTGATGCCAGTACTCTTCAGGCATGTCTTTGCAGAGATACAAAGCGCCGTTTGCCCCCGCATATAAAGGCTCTTCAACCTTGGTGACCCTGCCGTATCCGAGGGTGGCGTTCATGTAGTCCTCTATCTCTTTCTTCAGGCCCACGATCTGGCTTCCGCCTCCTGCAAGAACAACATTGTCCTTGAGGTAGCTCTGAAACTCCGGATCGAATGAGGATATGAGCTGGCGGACCCCTTCAACTATTTCGGGCACAATGCTCATGCAGGCTTCCCTAAGCTCCTCAGTAACATCATGCTTGGTCGGTTTGCCTTTTACCGGCAGTTCTATAAAAATACTGTCGCCATGTTTTGATATGGTCGAATTTTCTTCTTTAATCTTCCGCACCATATTTACAGAAAAATTCGCGTCTTTGTATTTCTTTTTCAAGAGGTCATAGAACACCTGATCAATATAATCTCCGGCATGCGTTGTGGTTATCTGATCTTCATCAGTAGGCATCGTGCCTGACATTCTGCAGAGGTCAACGGTGCCGGCCCCGATATCTATAATCAGTGTATTGGTGAGCAGCTTCAGCCCGTATGCAACAGCAAACGGCTCCGAAACGATCATAACATCGTCAAGCAGGTCCTTCGCCACATCAAGCAGGGATTTTTTATTCTTTCTGCTCGCAAGCGCTGGGGCTCCAAGCACGCCTCTCAGGATAATATCTTTGCGATCCATCTGCTCTTCATCCAGAACAAGCTCGATCAAACGATTCAGCAGCTCCTTTGCGGTCTCCATCGCTTTTTTGTATTCATCAGATTTTTCATCCATCTCTTTGGATATCTTCAGCATGCCGTTTTCAAAAGGCCTGAAGATGTTCAGAGAGATCCTGTTTTTAAAAGCCTCTTCTCCGAATATTATGCTTCTGCCGAAGAGCTTTGAAGAAACCGCATCCTTGGGATAACCAACAACGCTCGCAAGATAAGTCCTCACTCCATTATCCGCAGACGCAACGCTTCTTGATGTTCCGAGGTCTATGCCTATGTTTATAATTTTATGATGTCCCATCAGTACCGTCCTTTATTTGAATTTTTTAGTTCTCTGACAAGAGGTCAATATTTTCTGCAACAATAGTCCTGAGCACCATAAGCCTCGATTCGTCCAGCTTTTTGCCTTTAACCTCAAGGCCGCCCTCTCTTGAAGCCACTATGCCATGTCTCTCGATGTAATCCAGTCTTTCGTCTATCTTGGCTAGCAGTTCTTTCAGGCTATCTATTTCGGCCAGTCTTTTCTCAACAGCATCCAGCCTTTTCGAAGCCCCGCCCGGCCAAGCTATTCTTCCAAGCCCTGATATCTTCCCGGCCCCTGATTGAATACCTTTAAGCGTCCATCCATAGGCAGCCCCCACTTTGCTGCATACAGGAAAAGCCACTTTTTCCAAAGGATCGAGCGCAAACCTGCCGCCTCTTTTCACATAGCTGTACATTACAAGACCGGCATACTCCACAGACGCACATGAATAATCAAGAACATCTTCCATAACAGCCTCGCCCCCTGTCATCATTTTTGCGACATTTTCATTCATGGCGCCTCCCGATATATGCTGCGTATTGGAAAAATCATGACTTTTATTAAACCACAAACTGACATTCTAATCAATAGCTTAACATAGATGAATTTAGAAAAAACAATACTGTCCTAGGGGGGGGGGGCAACTTGAAGATTTTAAACAATAAAACAGCAGGAGACAAAATTCTAGCGCTAAATTCAGGCTATTTGAATTTTAAGTATCCTTTTGTTAAGTGGTCCGATTATAATCCCGGCCGGATTAAAATCCTTTCTAACAGCCACCGGGCATTGGAATTGAACAGTCCTGTTCTGCCCCTCAGATAAAGAAGGGGACAAAATTCTTAATACTGAACCGGAGTCGCTCTGCTGGGTTCGCCTATTATTTTCACCGATAAAATCAATAGAAGGCGACTTTAAAAACTCCTCAGATACATCGCTCTTTTTTGCGCTGATTTCGACCCGATAAAAATGATATAAATCATTTTGTCCCTGCCCTGCCAAAGCAGGCAATTTTGATAGCTCATCCGATTTTAAAAGCACCACAAAAATCTTTAGTTCCTCGATATCAAGGGCATAGGGAGTCCCGTGCCATGCGGCAGAAACATTACCAGCAACAGACTTTTGCTGCGCAGATTTTGACATGGGGGCATCCAGTAAATTGCGTCCTGATTCATCAGGTTTCGCTTCATTATCAGCCTTAGAAACAGGCTTGCCTGCCGGCCTTTGTTCGATAGACTTATCGGGCAAGTTATACAATATAAAAAAAGCTATCGCAATAAGAACAACAGCACATGCAATAATGACCGCCTTTTTAGTTTTTTCGATGTATTCGGCGAGATCAGATTTTACCGCAAACAGATTATTCTGGGCGATCTTTTCTTCGTCCTTCGCATGCTTCATCTTGAGGAGAGTTTCGGTGAGTTCGTGACGAAGCGGTTCTAGTTCAGCCTCCAGCCTTTTTATTTCATTTGTCTTGTGATCCAACTCCGACAAACGTAACTGGAGTTGGGCATCAAGGTCGCTGCGGTCTTTTTTAATCATTTCAACATTGTTTTCGTACCAGACAAGCCTTTTGAGCAGCTCATCTTTTGCGGCAGAAAGATTATCGGTCTTTTCATTAAGACGGATTACGTTTTCTCTTAAATCTTTTTCTTCTTTGATTGCAGCATCCTTGTCAGCCTGCGCCGTGCGAAGCTGCGCCAAAAGCTCATCGCGCTCCTTTTTCAGCTCTTCAATGCCGCTTTCGATAGCTTCGATCTTCTCCTGCTGGGTCTCCCGTTTTTCTACTACGGTCCTGACCGCCCCATCTTTCGCTAAAGACGGACGAAAATCGGTATTGATAAAATCGTATAATTCCATTCACCCACCTCCTCAATGACTACCATTATATCATGCGAAAAGAGATTCAGGTTCATTATTTTAATCATGCAACCTTTATCTCAAACTGTAGCCTTGTTACCCCGCCGCCCGTATCCCCGATAGAAAGCCGTATCTTGTGATTTCCGGATGGGAGAGGCAGGTCTTCGGCAAAAATGCCTTCGGTTGTGGCATAAGGCATAACCTTTGATGTGAGGTCAATAGAGATGAATTTGAGCATCTCAACCTTGAGAGTTGAGAGATCCACATCTTTGCCGTTGTTCGGAATAAAGCGGGCAACTACTTTGACAGGTGGCTTGCATTCTCTTGTCAGCTCAGGAGATTCAATATTTACGGACGGACCTTGATCGGATATAACCGTTACACATTTATTAGCAGCGTCATTTTGCAAGATATTCAATCTCCCCTCTATAGAATTTTAGGATTTTCTCTGCCGTAATAATACCGTTTTTTATGACCGGCCTGTCAATGAGGTTTTGACAGCAAATTTGACATTGAGTGACATTTGTGTACATAATTTAATACACATACGGAGGACATGGTTATGAGATTTTTGAGTGTTCGTGATTTAAGAGGGAAGTCGGCACAAATATGGAAAGAACTTCCTTCTGAAAAAGAGATGGTAATTACCAGCAATGGGCGGCCAATTGCCATTCTTGCGTCTGCAACCGAAGCAAGCCTTGAAGAGTCAATCGCTTCATTTCGGCAGTCTCGATCCATCAGAGCTGCTGCTGACCTGCAGCTCAAGTCAGTCGAACAGGGAACCGACAAAATTACAATGGATGAGATAAACGCAGAAATAAAGGCTGTCCGCAAAAAACGAACCCGATGAACATTGTGCTGGACACTAATGTTCTTGTTGCCGGGCTGCTCTCGCCTTTTGGAGGCTGTGGCGAAATAGTTCGTATGGTTTCGGCAGGCGAGCTGACACTTTATTTTGACGCCCGCATTCTATCGGAGTATGACGAGGTGCTTCGCAGGCCAAAATTTAAATTTGAAGAAAAAAAAGTAGCTGACCTTCTCGACTACATCAAACTTCAGGGTAAACTAATAGCGGCTTTGCCTTTGAAAAAACCACTACCCGATTCTGATGACGAAGCATTTCTTGAAGTCGCTATCTCAAGTAAAACATCATGCCTTGTCACAGGAAATCAAAATCATTTTCCCTCTGAACTTTGCGAACAGGTCAAAGTCCTTTCTCCAAAAGAATTTTTCATATTTTACAAGAAACAAAAACATATCAAAACAAAACACTCTGGAACAAGACGCAAAAAAACACGTACCCGGTAGTTTTGCAGCAGAGTTGCCTGTTCTGAAATTTTACAAAACAGCTTTTCTGTGCATATAATTCATAAATCATTAACCTATATTTGCTAAGGAGAATATTTTGGATTTAGAAAAATACTGGTCAGACAGCTTCGACATCCTGACCGATATGGTTACGCTGCATGACAGTAATTTTAAAATTGTCCGCGCCAACAAAGCATTCCTAGATGCTTTGAAATCAAGTTCCGAAGGCATTCTCGGCAGACAATGCTATGATGTGATGCATTGCACAAAAGAACCGCACGGCAACTGCCCTTTCGTAAAAAGTATCGATACGAAAAAAACAACTATCAGCGAAATTTTCGAGCCGCTGCTTAACAGTCATTTAGAAATAACCGCTTATCCCATCTTAAACGAGCAGAACGATGGTAAGGTCGAGGGGATAATCCATTTCGTAAAAACGATCAACGAGCGCAAAGAAATGGAGGACCACTTAGTCCTATACAATGAGCAGCTACAAAAGGTTATAGATGACAGAACAAAGGATTTACAGGAAGCTAATAACAATCTTACCCTTGAAGTACAGGCACGGATAGAAACCGAGAACAAAATCATGGCGTCGTTAAAAGACAAGGAGATACTGCTCAAAGAGGTCCACCACAGGGTAAAGAACAATCTTCAAATTATATCCAGCCTCTTGAGCCTTCAAACAGAATCGTTGAACAGCGATAACTATCAGAATGTTTTCAGGGACAGCCTGAACAGCATACGGACGATGGCTCTTATCCACGAAAAATTATACCAGTCATCCGATATGTCACACCTGCATGTGCTCGAATATTTTCAGGAGTTGACGGCCGAACTGATAGCGTCCTTCAGACAAAGCTTCGTCAGACCTGTTTTAAAACTCGATATATCTATCGAACAGCTCCCAATAGACACTATGATTCCCTGCGCTCTCATTGTTTGCGAGCTAGTTTCAAACTGCCTTAAATATGCCTTCCCTGACAAAAAAGAGGGTGAGATAAAAATCGGTTTTCACCAGCTTGAAAACGGCTCTCGCCTTCTGGTTGTGAGTGATAATGGAGTTGGCTTGCCCGAAAGCTTCAGTTTCAAGACAACCCGCTCTCTGGGGGTGCAGTTGGTACACGACCTGGTAACAAGAAAACTAAAAGGCAGCATTACAGTTGACAGAGAGCATGGCACAGAATTTAGAATAACCTTTTAAAAACCCGAGGAGGTAGTGAAATGGAAAAAAACAGTGATGCTTTTAGCGGAGTGATTTCTACAGGAATAAATATCCTTGTTGTCGAGGACGAGATTATTACGGCAAGGGATATAGAATCCAAACTGAAAAAAATAGGCTACAATGTCTGTGACATAGCCTCCTCAGGAAAAGAAGCAATACAAAAAGCTGAAGATCTCATGCCGGATATGATCCTTATGGATATAACGCTGGAAGGCGACATGGACGGCATAGAGGCGGCAACACAGATAGAAAAGCGCCTTCACATACCCTTTGTTTATCTGACCGCACATTCTGACCTCGACACCCTGCATCGGGCCAAGATAACCGAGCCGTACGGATATATAGTAAAGCCCTTCACCCAGAGAGATCTGATAATCACCATAGGCATGGCTCTCTACAAGCACAAGATGGAAATGAAGATGAAGGCGATCACAGAAATGCTTAGGGTTTTCCTCAGGCCGCTGACATTAGAGGAAAAACTTACTCAGGCGCTGCAGCTGATTGTTTCGATCCCTCGTCTGTTCATCCAGACAAAAGGCGCTATCTATCTTATGGATGAAAGATCTGACCAGCTTGTATCAAAAGCATCCCTGAGCAGTGCTTCCTGCCCTACGGTTCCTGTCGGCACCTGCCTTTGCGGAGAGGCAGCTTCAACCCGTGCCATCGTATTTTCGGGCAAAATGGATAAGAAGCATGTGCTGCAGCCGAACGGCCACCCGCACGGCCATTACTGTGTTCCGATCATGGCTGGCGATCGTCTTTTGGGCGTCATCAACGTCTATGTGAAAGATGGGCACAAGAGGGATGCGGCGGACGAAAACATCTTACTGTCGTTTGCTGATGTTATAGCCAATGCGCTGGGAGGCTCAAGCAAGGCTTAAACAAAAGCCAACCACAGAGAGCACAGAGATAAGACTTTAAAAAAACAAAAAACTCTGTGAGCTCTTGTTTTATCTTGTAAACCTCTGTGGACTCTGTGGTTTAACTGCCGTATTCGCTTAAAGGCACTGCAGGGCAAGACTTCTTACAGCTATCGAAAACTCCGATTCCGGAGCAACCAGCATTACAGGCTTGGTCTGCAAGGTCGCCTTCTTAACCATAGGGTCGGTCGGCAGCGTGGTTATAACGCTCGAAAATATGCCGAGGTACTGGTTCAGCATTCCCTGAATAACATTGCCCACGTTGGCGTCTCTCTCGGATTGGGTCATATTAATTAAAATATTCGGCTTGAATCCTGCAATCAATTCCCTTGCAGCAGCCGTTGAAGCAGGGTTGATCTTTGCAGCCTCATCCAGAATATTCTGCATGGTCTTCAAATGGGGGTTCGCAACAGGGTCCTTCGCCTTTTCGAGGATCTCCAGAACATTCTGAGCATCTGTGGTTTTGAAATGGAATGTGAGCATCCTGAAGACACAGGTCTTTATAAACGTATAGGCCTTCAGCAGAGAGGTCATCTCTGGTGTGGTTACCATCAGCCGCTGGTTGGCGATCATCAGAAAATCCACAACATTAAATGACGATCCTGCGGCGAGGTCTAAAATTACAATGTCGCTGTCCAGTTTTAGAATATGATTAATAAGCTTCATCTTTTGCTGAAAAGGCATATTGGCTATATCAGGAATATTGGATCCGCCGCAGATGAGACTCAAGTTCTCGATCCCTGTCTCTATAAGAATTTCCTCAAGGCTCTTCACCTTTTTCAGAATAAAATCATCCAAGGAGTGCTTGAAGCTCCTGAGGCCCATAAGAATGTGAAGGTTTGCACCGCCGAGATCAAGATCAACAGCGATAACTTTTTTGCCGATTCCTGCAAGTGCTATCGCAAGGTTTACAGAGATTGTGCTTTTCCCGACTCCGCCTTTGGGTCCTACTATTGCGATAACTTTTTTAGACATTATAAATATCTTTAACCACAGAGCACACCGAGAAAAACTAAAATAAAAAAATACAGCCAGTTACTACTCTGTGCATTAAAAAATTCAAAACCCAAAAAACACAGAGAAGACCTATTTTCCCCAAATGTTTTTTTTTCTCTCTGTGAACTCTGTGGTTGGATGTAATTCATTGCTATTTATCTACTCAAGGCCGAGAAAGCCCTTCAGATCTTCTGTGATCGCGTCCTTTTCAGGAGCTTCTTTTGAAACAAAATTGGGGGCAGAACCGGCAAGCAGGCTTTTTGCCTTAGTTGCAACGGCCAAAGGATCAATTGGATTTGAATGGCACCACTCCACAGAAACATCTTTAAGATTGAAAGAGCCGTCAGATGCTGAATTGGAAACAATGATAACCGGTATGCCCTTCAACAGAACGCTCAACGGACCAAGGACATCAAGATCACCGGTAAAATAGCCGCCTTCTTTATCAAGAATAACAAGCTGAGGGGATTTTGTGTTCAGAACATCCGTAAACGTATTGATATTCCTCTGGAGAGAAACCTCAAAGCCATGCTTTGTGAGCGCCTTACTCAGCAATGCCCCTCTGAGATTATCAGCCGAAAAGAGGACTGCTGAAAAAGGCATGCACCTCTCTATATCGACTCAGATACTGCCATAACCAAAGCACCTTTTGCTGTGGTGCTTAGAGGGTCTTGAGGAATGACGATCTTAGATATCTCGAAAGGCAGCCTGATGGTCTGAACAGCGCTCTCGAACTTCTCCCTGAAACCCTTCGGAGATGCCGTACCGCCGCTTATTACAACAGGAACAGGGTCCGCTATTTTCGGTATCTTGTTGGAAGAAGAAATAACATGCTCCAGACTGAACACCAACTGGTTTATCAGATCTGTATAATACATCTGGATAGCAAGCTCAACCTTATTTTTAGGGAGTTTGGAGAGGTCAACACCCTCCTCTTTTATGCCTTTTACTTTTGTTGCTGACAACCCTACTTCACGGCCCACGCGCTCGTCGATGTCATCACCGCCCTGCTGTATGCTGTACTGTATAACCGGAACAGACATATATGAAAGGCAGATGTTGCACATGCCGCCGCCCATGCTGATTCCTATTCCTGTATAGTTGTCATCGCCCAGCTCGGCCATGACAACCGCAAGCCCCTCATTGATAGCAATAGGAGTATAGCCGAGACTTTCAAGATACATTTTAATAACAGACTCATGACCGCTCAACGGAGAGGCCTTGTCTTCATTGTCAAAAGCATCGCCCGGAACGCTAAAGCAGATAATCTCGCCGAATTTCTTGGGCCTTTGTACGAGCGTCTTGATCAAAGCCTGAATTATGGCTACGCCTTCATCTTCCCGCAAAGCAAGAAATCCCTTTTCCATGGTCCTTTTGGAATTGGCGTTGAACATGTTGGCGAAGTTTTCGGCAGAATCACCGATTATAAAATACTGTTTTTTATGTTCGAAAAATGTTATCTCGTTCTGAATAAGAATCTGTTTGGTAAATTTTGATTGGGGGATGGTGAAAAAGGCATTAAGCTGTTTTGTAAGCACAATTTTGTTGCCTTTATTCTGGGCCATGACTATGTTGCTGGTGCCGACATCAAGACCTATAGGCCCTTCTGGTTTATCCGGCACAACAGAGTCCACCTTACCCTGATACTCACTCACTCCAGCTGCTTCTACCATAGCCCCTCCTAATATCTTTCAATAAGTTTTCTTAGTCGCGTATTTATTTACATTCGCTAAATTATATTGTTATCATACAGCACAAGTCAACAGGCACTCTATTTGCCGGTTTCTAAACAGTAAGAACTAAAATAAATATCACGTATTCCGGGAGGTGCTATTGTCGCAGAGTTGTCATGACAGCACATTATCAGGCTCACCATCATCAGGAAGAAAAATCCTTATTATCGGACCGCCCAACAGCGGAAAGAGCCAGATATTCTCAAATCTTACAGGCGAATATACCCTTATCGCCAACTATCCTTTTTCGACCATAAGCATTAAACAGGCACCCTGCTCCATACCTGACGGAGCCTGCGAAATGTTTGACACCCCCGGCATATATTCGCTTTTTATTCAGTCAGAAGAAGGCGCCGCTGTCAGGGATATGATATTCTCGGGAAAAGTTGATGTCCTGCTGCAGTGCATTGATGCAACCCGCCTCAAGCAATCACTCGCACTCACCGCAGAACTTCTTGAGCTGGGAATTCCTATGGTAATCGCCCTGAACGCTGTTGATGAATCGGCCCGGAAAGGGCTGTGGATAGATGCTGAAAAACTGTCCCGAATACTTGGCGTTCCTGTGGTCGAATCCATTGCGGTAAAAGGAGTGGGCACAAACAGGCTGAAAAAAGCGATAGAAAAGGCAAAACCGCCAAAACAGACGGTGCGCTTCGGTGACATGCTCGAAAATGCTGTGTCATCAATCGAGCCGCTCTTTCCTGAAGTCGTACGCTACAAGCGGAAAATGGCGCTTCTCATGCTGTTAACGGATTCTTATATTGAAGGATATCTGGAGAAGATCACCGAAAAAAATGTACTAGCGCAAATAACAGACACTGTCAACGATATCGTACAGAAATTCAGGGGAAATCCTGCAAGACTCATCCGCTACACATACAGTCAATGGGTGGACAACACCTTTAACGAGATCACAAAAAAACAGATGGCCTCAGAAAACAAGTTCTCGGAGAATGCCGCCAGACTGTGCCGTTCTCCACTGTCCGGCTCGCTGATATTAATTGCGATACTCATCACGACATATCTGCTTGTGGTGCATGTAGCCAACTCCTTTGCGGACATCATGAAAATTCTGTTCTGGTCTCCTGTAGAAGAATGGCTTAATGCTTCAATAGACTCTTCTTTCTGGAAAGATTTTCTTACGGGGAAATACGGGGTTCTCAACCTTGGGGTTGCAAGCGCGCTCTTGACAGTCTTGCCGATCCTGTCAGTCTTCTTTATCCTGTACAGCATACTTGAAGATGTGGGGTATATACCCAATCTGAGCGTCCTTTCGAAGCGCGTCTTCAATAAAATCGGTCTTAGCGGCGAGACCATCCTCCCTATGGTGCTCGGTTTTGGCTGCAAGACCATGGCCACACTCACAGCAAAGACAATAATGTCTCAGAAAGAAAGGTACATAGCTATCTTCCTTATCGCTTTTGCCATTCCCTGCGCCCCACAGATAGGCTTAAGCATGAGCGTGCTCGGCAAGTTCGGCATAACAGCTTTTGTTATATCGTTCTCAATTCTTTTGGCAGTAGAGGTGGTAACAGGACTTATTCTAAACAAAATGATACGCGAAGACAGAAAGAGCCTTTTTGTGCAGATGCTCCCTCCTATAAGAATGCCTAACCTAAAGAACATCTGGCGGAAAACCTATAACCGGCTCTATGAGTTTCTGATAGAGGCCTTTCCGATTTTTATCTTTGCGGCGCTTGCCCTTTTTACCCTTGACAGATTTGGGGTGCTTGAAAAAGTTAAAATTTTTCTCTCGCCTCTGGTGACAGGTTTCTTGGGGCTTCCTTTAGACATGGTCGAGGCCCTTATCCTTGTCATGGCAACGCGGTCACTTTCTGTGGTTGTTATCTCTGACCTGGCCGAAAAAGGACAACTTGATATAGTGCAGTGCATCATAGCAGTAACCCTTACCACCATGTTTTTCCCCTGTTTTGCAAATATCGGCAGCATTACAAAACAGCTAGGGGTAAAGCGTACAGGCATAATAGTTTTTGCTATAACAGCCAGTTCACTTCTGATTGCCGGTGGAACAAACTGGGTGCTGCGGTTAATTTTTAAACTATAATTTAAAAGGTGGTGGAAATATGAAAAGCAGATTGGAAAAAGATGAATACCTCGAGGCGCTCTGGTGCATGCAGGAGGACGGCAAAACATCGATGGCAGATATGAAATGCGAACTCGAAAAAGATTTGGATTCCGAAGCCTTAGACATGCTGGTTGATGAGGACATGGCGAAATTCTCTGCTGATAAAAGCGGCATCGCGCTTACCGAAAAAGGCGCGGCCCACGCCCGGCGCATCATACGCGCACACCGTCTGGCCGAGCGCCTTATGTACGATGCCATGGGCATGGGCATGGACTTTGAGAAAGGCGCTTGCGAATTCGAGCATATAATCTCGGATGTACTGGTCAACAGCATCTGCATCATGCTGGGCCATCCCAAGGAATGCCCTCATGGACTCCCTATACCGCCCGGCGACTGCTGCATAAATTCGGTTACAACGATAGAGAGCGCCGTAACCCCACTGTCGGATATGAAGATAGGCCAATCCGCCCGGATAGCATATATGAACTGCGGTGAAGACCATGAGATGCACAGGCTGAACGGACTGCAGATACGTCCTGGCAGCACCATTAAACTGCACCAGACCTACCCCTCTTTTGTGGTTGAATGCGAGGGCTCTAACATCGCTATTGACGAAGAAATTGCACACCACATTTGCGTATGGCAGCTTGGCGCCACAAAAGCGCCATCTCATACGGTTGAGGTAGAAGCTCCTAAAAAGCAGGGCATATTGAACAAACTTTTCAAAAAATAATATTAATCCATTTTCGGCATAGGAGGAAAAAATGGCGGACCCTAAAATCCAGAATGCGGAAGAGCTGATTAAAAGCGTAGGTATCCCTCCCCAGCCAACGGTTATTATGTCTATCCGCAATGAAGTCAACAAACCGCACCCAAACATGTCGTTAATAGCCGATCTAGTATCGAAAGACATAGGGCTTTCTGCAAGTGTTGTAAAAATTGCGAGCTCTCCTTTTATAGGCATGGGCAAGATCAGCTCCATCGACAGGGCGCTCAATCTTATGGGAATGACCAATTTTTTCAACCTCGTGCTGGCGTCTGCACTGCAGGGAACTCTGACAATCAAAGGCGTACCTAAAAAAATATTCGATGCCTTCTGGAACCATTCGCTTCAGATCGCAAAAACATCTCAACTTGTGATGAAGAAAGCTGATTCAGCCCTGCAAAGCGAGGCTTATATGGCGGGACTGTTTCACGATTGCGCAATCCCACTGCTTATAAAAAAATTCGCCGAATATCATACCATAGTTGATTTTGCGATAGGCCCCACCCCGGTAGCAGGCAAAATAGAGGAGTCGCTTTACAAAACAAACCATAGCGTCGTAGGGCATCTGCTTGCCAAGTCATGGCATCTGTCGACGCCTGTATGCGAAGCGATACTCTGGCATCATTCACTCGATGAAATTAAAGATATGAGCGACAAAACTGCACGAAAGATAAATGCCTGCATCCAGTTTTCGGAGAAGATTGTGCTGGAAGAGACGGTCAAATCCTATAAAGAAAACATGCCTGATGATGAATTTGATACGATGACCTCGATACAATACACAGCAAAATCCTCTTTGAACAAGCTTATGGAGGAGCTGGAAATAGACAAAAATGATGTGCTGGATGTAAGAGAAGATATTCATAAAATATTAGGGGCAGAAAGATAAGCGGTTTTTTCCCTATGAGGATTGAACTGTCAGCGATTCGGACAAGTTTTATCCCGGCCTTTGCTGCCTGCGCTTTGCTCTTTATTTTGAGCCGCTACAACTATCTTGTTTTCCACACAGCGGTTGAATTCTTCAGCATCATAGTCATCCTATCGATCTCGATTTTCGTATGGAATGTGCGTCGTTCTATATCCAACAACTACATTCTATTTCTCAGCACCGCCTTTCTGTTCGTCGGCCTGTTGGATTTCATGCATACCATCGCCTACAAAGGAATGAATTTATTGCCAATAAGCGGTGCAAATCCGGCAACTCAACTATGGATAGCAGCCCGCGCGCTTCAAAGCGTTTCTCTGCTCATTGCTGCTTTCCTTATACATGCACGTCTCAACTTCAAAGCTGTTTTTGCGGCCTATACAGCAGCAACCGTTCTTTTTGTCCTCTCGATTTTTTATTGGTTAAGTTTCCCTGACTGCTATATCGAAGGAGCTGGACTGACACCATTTAAAAAAATCAGTGAATATGTAATATCCCTAATCCTTGCCTTTGCAGCAGTGTTGCTGTACAAAAAAAGAGCTGAGTTCGATGAGGATGTATCGCGGCTTCTTATTGCGGCCATAACTGTTACAGTAGCGATGGAACTGACCTTCACATTATATGCGGATGTTTACGGTTATTTGAACTTTACCGGCCATATGCTGAAAATACTATCTTTTTATCTATTCTACAAAGCGCTTATTAAAACCGGTTTTGAAAAACCATACAGCATTATTTTTCGGGACCTGAAAGAAAAAGAAAAAGAGCTCACAAAATCTCATGACTTCATAAAATCGGCGCTTGACAGCATGAATGATGCGGTTTCTATCATCAATACCACCGATTACAGCATAGTTGACTGCAACAGCGTATTCCTGAAAGAGACAGGTTTAAAGAAAGAAGAGGTTGTGGGCAAGAAATGCTATGAAATTACACACCGACGCTGCGATCCATGCGAAGCCCCCAATGATATCTGTCCGATGGAAGACACTTTGAAGACCGGAGAACACTCAGTGTACGAACACATACATTTTGATGGGTCAGGAAATCAAATGAATGTCGAGGTTTCGGCTTCGCCTATAACGGATGAAAACGGCAATGTTGTACAAATCGTGCATGTGTCCAGAAATATCAGCGAGCGCAAGTCTGCCGAAAAAAGAATACGACAGTTGAATACAGACCTCGAAAAACAGGTAGATGAACTGCAAAAGGCAAAAGAGATAGCAGAGACTTCAGCCCTTGCAAGATCAAGATTCCTAGCTAATATGAGCCATGAGCTCCGCACCCCCATGAACGCAATAATCGGGATGGCCGATCTTGCCCTTGACACACATCTAACCGCAGAACAAAAAGAGTATCTGACAGTAATCAGCCATGCATCCAAAAGCCTGCTGAAGATATTAAACGACATCCTGAACCTGTCAAAAATAGAATCGGGAAAACTTGAACTTGAAGAGATTGTCTTCGATCTGAAATCGGTTATTACCGATTCCCTTTCAATAGTCAGTCTTGCGGCCTCTGAAAAAGGTGTGGCGCTTAATTATTCGGTCTCGGCCGAAACACCCCAAACGCTCAAAGGAGACCCTGAGCGCCTGAAACAGATATTGGTCAACCTTCTAGGAAATGCGGTCAAGTTCACCGACAAAGGTGAGATATCTGTGCATGTCAAAGAAATGCCATCCGAAAAGAGCGAAAAAAGGAACCGCCATCCTCTGCTATTTTCGGTGCATGATACAGGGATCGGGATACCTATTGAAAAACAGAAATGCATATTCGATGATTTTGCGCAGGCTGATGAGTCAACAACAAAGAAATACGGCGGTACAGGACTCGGACTTGCGATCAGCAAAAAGCTTGCTGAATTGATGAGCGGCAACGTATGGGTTGAAAGCGAACCGCAAAGAGGGGCGACCTTTTATTTCACGGCAGTATTTAACACTGCAGATGCTTCGGGCACCGAAGAACATCTGTCATGCAAACAAGATTCTACCGCTGAACTCAAGGAAAGTATTCCGCTTAAGATACTGATTGCTGAAGACAATGATTTCAATCAAATGCTTGCGGTCCGGCTTCTTGAGAAATTGGGGCATACCGTCACCGTAGCCGAAAATGGCTTGAAAGCGATCGAACAGCTTGAAAAGGAACTTTTTGACCTTGTGCTCATGGATATTCAGATGCCCGAAATGGACGGCTTGACAGCAACACGAATCATAAGAAACACCGCATCGAAAGTCCTTGACCATAAGGTGCCTATAGTAGCCATGACAGCCAATGCTATGAGAGAAGACCGTGAGCAATGCCTTGCGGCCGGCATGAACGATTACATTTCAAAGCCGATAAGCATGCAGGAGCTGGCACATATACTTTCAGCGCTCAACTATTCCACAAAAGAGGACGTGGCCGACTTAGTCCACGATAAAGAAAAGGAGCCGATAAAAGACACTCGTACGGTAATAGACATTATAAAGCTGTTTGAATACGTAGGCTTTGAAATAGTCGGCAATAACGAGGAGTTTATCGTAAAAATCATAGATGCTTTTAGAAATAGTTCGTCTGAGCGTCTGATTACCCTCAATCGCTCGTTTGAGGCCGGGGACCTGAATACTCTTGAAAGAGAAGCCCATACATTGAAATCCATGGCCGCAAGCATAGGAGCCGAGACCTTAAAAAATATCGCCTCCGATATCGAAAACGCATCCCGGAATAAGCAGCTTGTTCCGGAACAAACCATAACCAGCCTGAAAGCAGAACTCCAAAAAGTGTTGAATATACTCTCTCAAATCGCATAACTGCACAGCGCAATTCCTTGACAATACTAAGCATTTTTGGTTAACATGGCTAACTTTACAGGCAATATTTTCGTATAAATTATAACAATTTTAGGAGGCTGACCGTGTCTATATTGAATGAAGTCGAAATTGCCAACCCGCAGCACCCCCATTGCGCTACCATGCTTTTACTGGACACCTCAGGCTCTATGGAGGGTGATAAGATCAGGCAGTTGAATGAAGGCCTGAACTTTTTCAAAGAAGATATCATGCAGGACGATCTGGCGCGCAAACGAGTCGATCTCGCCATTATCACTTTCGGAGAAGGCGTGAATGTGGTCCAAAACTTTGCCTCCGTAGAAAATACGCCCGAAATGAACTTAGCGGCAGACGGCCTTACCCCAATGGGATATGCGTTGAATACCGCGATGGATCTTATCGAACAAAGAAAGAACGAATACAAGACCAAGGGCGTTGATTACTACCGTCCATGGATATTTATGATAACCGACGGAGAGCCGACCGACATGAAGCCGGGCGACCCGATGTGGGAGTCGGTTGTGAGCAGAATCCATGAGGGGGAAAGCAGCAAGAAGTTCCTGTTCTTTGCGGTGGGTGTTGAGCCCGCAAACATGCAGACTCTCAAAGACCTGTCACCACAAAGCAGGCCACCTCTCAAGCTTAAAAAAGACAGATTCAGGGAGATGTTCAGCTGGTTGTCAAAAAGCACGAAAAAGACCTCCGCATCAAAAGTCGGAGACACCGTGCCGTTGGATAATCCTACAGGCCCTGAAGGCTGGGGAGAAGTGGAGACCGGATAGCGCCACTCCGCTATTTTGGCCTTGTCGATTTTATCGCCTTATATTTTTGGCGCTTCCATCACAGGTTCTCTGCATATCAAGGAAGATTTGCCATGTCAGGATGCCTGCCATTATGAAATCGTAGATGAATTTGGCCTGATAGCTGTCGCTGACGGGCTCGGTAGTGTACCCTTTTCTGATATCGGCTCACGGCTCGCTGTGGAGGCTGCTGTTTCATCCGCAAAAAATCTTCTCCTGGATATTCCTGATGATGGTCTGGATATTTCAGAAATCCCTTTGAAAATGCTGCATGCCGCCCGTGAATGCCTCGAAAACAGAGCGATTGAGGACGGTCTTAAACTGACCGACATGGCCACAACACTTCTTGCCGTGCTGTTCTTCAGGGACACTATTTATGCGGCCCAGATCGGTGATGGAGCTGTGGTGGCAAAAGTTGGCGGAGAGCTAGTGCTAATCTCAGGGCCATTAAATTCAGAATATGCAAATGAAGTCACACCAATCACATCAAGCACATGGCAGTCTGACCTATACATTGCAGAGGCGCTCTCAATAGCGGAGTGCGTGGCTGTTTTTACCGATGGCTGCCAGAGGGCAGCGCTGCTTAAAACTATGGATGGGTATACGCCTTTTGAAAAGTTCTTTAATCCGGTATTTTCTTTTGCTTCAGAAACCGCCGACCTGATTGCGGGAGAGCAGGAATTAAGCGAATTCCTTTTATCAGAAAAAATCAGCGAATATTCAGAAGACGACAAAACCTTGGTTCTGGCTGTTCTGCAAGGACTCAACAATGACTGAACTGACCGTTTATACAACATCAGGACAGGAATTAACACTTAACGAAACCAGAAAGAGCGGTGGAGAAGGCAAGATTTATTCGGTCAAAGGCAACCAGTTGTTATGCGCAAAAATATATTTCAAAAGAGCGATAACAGATGAACTGATTCAGAAGATCACCGCCATGATAAAGAATGCGCCTGAGGATCCGACATGGTCTGTTATAGGATACCGTTCTATCGCATGGCCCATATCAATAGTATTTTTTGACTTCGAAAAAACCCGCTTTGCAGGTTATACCATGCCTCTGATAGACACCAGAGTGTTCAAGGAAAGCCATATCTACTATGACCCGGCAGACAGGATACGAGATTTGGGAGGCACCTTCACATGGAAATACCTGATGACCGCAGCCTTCAACATCGCAAATGCGGTTACTGCGATCCATCAAAAGGGCCACTGCATCGGCGACTTGAGGGAAAATAATATTCTCGTTTCACCTACCACACTGATATCGATCGTTGACTGCGACTCATTTCAGATCAGAGACAACGATACGCGGCAGACCTTCTATACCCGCGTAGGCACAGGGGAGTTTCTGCCGCCTGAACTGCATTCGGTAAACTTTAAAGAAAACGATCACGAGAGGATTTATTCTGACCGTTTTGCGCTCGGCATACTCATCTTCAAGTTTCTTATGATGGGCGTTCATCCTTATCAGGCAAAAGGCTCCGCCCTTGACAACACCCCTTCCCTGGAGGGAAAAGTAAAAAAAGGTCTATTCCCATACGACGACAGCAAGATTGTCCAGCCGCCGGACTACGCTCCGAATTACGAAATTATTCCTGCGCCACTCAAGCAGCTTTTTTCACGCTGCTTTGTCGAGGGCCACAGAGACCGGTTAAAAAGGCCCACAGCAAGGGATTGGCTTGATGCCCTGCGTGATGCGATAGAAAAACTGAAGGAGTGCAGGACCAACAGAAACCATGTTTACTCCGACCATTTACCATCCTGCCCGTGGTGCAGAATGGACAAGGACTATTTTCCGAATGCGTTTCTTTCGGGACACCAGATGCTGCTGCCGGTTCCGGGAACTCAGGCAGCGCTCCAAACAGTGCAGAGCGCAGCCATCTGGTGCTCTAGCTGCGGAGTGCCGGTGGAATTTGATTTTAACAACTGCCCCAATTGTGCTATGCTCGTTGCTGATATGACGTAGGATAAATATCGATGAACTGTCCAAACTGCGGAAACTTTATAAGGAACCCTTTAAACTTCTGCCCCTACTGCAGAGAGCCGCTGAATACTGTTGTGCCCCCTTTGTTGGAAGCAGGCAAAAAACGCAAATCCGGCAGAACAGCAATGCTCATGCTGCTTTTGTTGGTCATAGCATTTTTCGCCTATAAATACAAAGGCCAGGAAGCGCTCTCTTTCATCGAATCGATGATTCCACGCGGAGAAAAGATAAAATTATTTTCGGGCCTGTCATCACAAGGTTCAAAGTCCTCTCAAAAAAATCCCGGCCTGCCAAAACCGGACGAAAAATACACAGACCCCTCATCCGGCATCGAGTTTGTATTCGTCGCAGGCGGCTGTTATTTTATGGGTGATATTTTCGGTGACGGAGACCCTGACGAAAAACCGGTGCATGAAGTATGCGTCAACGATTTTTATATAAGCAGACATGAAGTAACTCAGGATCAATGGAAAATAGTTATGGGCAAAAATCTATCCGCAAAGAGCGGCGGGAGCTATCCTGTTGAAAAGGTAAGCTGGAAAGACACACAGGATTTTTTTGCTGCCCTGAAAAAGAAAAACAGCTCCTCCACCTTCCGTCTCCCCAGAGAAGCGGAATGGGAATATGCCTGCAGAAGCGGAGGCAAAAAAGAAAAATGGTCAGGAACCGCAAATGAGTCTTCTATAGACCAGTATGCCTGGACAGGTTCCAATGCTGACGGCAAGCTCCATCCTGTAGGCCGCTCAAAACCAAACGGCATCGGCCTCTATGACATGAGCGGAAATGTCTGGGAATGGGTCGAAGACGATTATGCGCCGAACTGCTATCAGGATCAGGAAAGAGACAACCCTATCTGCATAGGTGCAGGCAACAGGGTCATACGCGGCGGCAGTTTTCAGCTTTCTGCGCGTTTTGCAAGATGCTCGGCACGCAGCAGCGCCAACCCATCTGAGAGCGTTTACAGCGTAGGCTTTCGTGTTGTAAAAGAAAGATAGCATGTTATGGAGTATAATAATACTGTGAAAAGCGACAACCCCTACTCAGTACTCATAGTTGATGATGACAAACATGTTCTGAAAGCGGCCGGCATGCTGCTTGCGCAAGAGGGATACAAGATGTTTTCTTGCAACAGCGCTGATAACGCAATAGAAGTTTTTAAGGCGAACAACATAGATGCGGTCCTTTCTGACATAAAAATGCCGGGCATAACCGGTATCGAACTTATGGAGCAGCTGCACTGGATAGACCCTGATGTCCCGGTAGTCCTCTTTACCGCATACGCAGACCTTGACACCGCAGTAAATGCGATAAAAAAAGATGCCTTTGATTTCATAATAAAGCCTTTTGATCCGGACGTCCTTGTTAAGGCTATCTGCAGGGCAACCATGTTCCGCAAATACAGGAACATGGAAAAAAATTACAGGAACATGCTTGAGCAAGAGGTCAACGAAAAAACAAAAGAGCTGCTCTTGACGGTCGGAGAACTAAAAAAAGCGAGAGATGTCGCTATAGAGGCATCTCGTCTTAAATCGGAGTTCCTTTCGAATATGAGCCACGAGATACGCACGCCTTTGAACGGAATTATCGGTTTTACCGACCTTATTCTTGATATGGATTTGCCATCCCAATTAAGAAAAAATACCGAGATGATCAGTACATGCGCTTCATCTCTAAACAAGCTTCTCAATAACATACTTGAGATCGCGGTTTTGGAATCAGGCAATTACAAGTTTGTGGAACGTCAGTTTAATCTGAATGATATTATTTCCGGTCTGAACAAAGAATATTTACCCGAGGCGGTAAAAAAAGGATTGCTGCTGACATTTAACATGGCTGCCGATCTTCCATCTATGTTTATAGGGGACGATTTCAAAATCAAACAGGTGCTCTCATTGCTGCTTGACAACGCTATCAAGTTTACAGAAAAAGGTGATGTGCGTCTCGATATTACTTTCAACAGTGAGCCTGCAGACGGCATGACCGAGCTGTTTTTCTCGATCTCGGACACCGGCATAGGCATTCCTGAAGACAAAGTATCCAAAGTGTTTGATAGTTTCACGCAGGGGGATGGCTCCCTTACAAGGAGACACGGCGGCACAGGGCTTGGGCTTGCCATAGCATCTAAGGTGATTGGTATGATGGGCGGCAAACTGCGTGTTGCAAGCAAAAAGGGAAAAGGAACCGACTTCCATTTTTCAGTAAAATTCAAAAATAACGACCGGCAGAAATAGGAGGGGATAATTATGCGGATTCTGATTGTGGATGATGATTTGGTGGCAAGGACAGTGCTCGAAGGCATCATGTCAAAATACGGGGAGTGTGTTCTTTCGGTTGAAGGCAAGGAATCGGTCGAACTGTTCGAAACTGCGCTGAAAGAAAACAATCCATACCACCTTATACTGATGGATATAATGATGCCTGTTATGAATGGAATAGATGCGATGAAAGAGATACGGAAAATAGAAGATGAAAAAAATATCTCGGAAGACAAAAAAACAAAAGTTATAATGGTAACGGCGCTTGCCGACCCTCAAATTGTTATCGAATCATACTACCGCGGAGGCGCAGACTCTTATATCGTAAAACCGATTCACAAGAAACAACTTCTCGATGAAGTCCTGAAACTGGGACTAATCGAGAGTGTATAGGCGAGCGCAAAGAATCAAGAAACCAAAGAGGTGAACTACAGTCATGGATATAAAACGCGCTGAAGAGCTGGTAAAAGGCATAGGCATTCCCTCACAAATGGGGATAGTTATTGCCATCAACGAGGAAACAAGCAGGCCCAATCCTAATTTCGGGAGGATTTCGGACCTTATCGGACAGGACGTAGGCCTCGCTGCCAAGGTTCTGAAGATAGCCAACTCACCTTTCTTTGGCGGCCGGCCGGTTGACTCCATTCATCAGGCCTTAAATATGATGGGCATGTCAAACTTCAGCAACGTGATTATGTCATCAGCCCTGCGTGATGTTTGCGGAGACGCTGATGATTCCTTCTGGAGCCATTCGATGTTCGTGGCAAAAATCTCGGCATATATTGCAAAGAAGACTCAGCTTACAACCGAGAATCAGGCATACCTGCTGGGGTTGTTCCATGACTGTGCAATACCTTTGCTGTTAAAGAAATTCCCCAATTATAAGCAGGTCCTAGATACCGCTATCGGTTATAGTTTTGACTCAATGGAAAAAGAAGAAGCTGTTGTCCAGTCTGACCACTGCACCGTAGGCGGACTCATAGCCAAATCTTGGAAGCTGCCTGATGTTATCTACCAGACAATACAAGCGCACCATAACGATAAGGCTTCGCACAAAGACCCTGCAGTAGTCAAAGCTATGGCTATCTTAGTTCTCTCTGAATATATTGCCGGCTGCTATGTTATTGAATCCTTCAAAGTTGATTCTGACCACAATTGGGGGTCGCGTTATAAAGAAACTCTTGCTGAACTGAGCATTGACGCGGATGATGTAAAAGACTTCATGGAAGATACATTTGAACTACTGAACAAGATGAACCCCTTCAGCATGATGAAAAAAAGCTCTAAAGCAAAATAAACCTTGTAAGTTTTGCGTGAAAAACAGAAGATGATTTGCGACAATTATTGACACGCTATTAAATTATGCAGATCATCGACGTTCATACACACGGCGCAGGCGGCTATGATACAAGGACCGTCGAACCTGAGCACATACTAAAAATAGCCAGTTTGCACGGCTCCCGAGGCGTATCCGCAATAATCCCGACCATCTATTCTGCAACCATTAAAATTATGCGCGAACAGATGGCTGTCGTAAAAGAAGCGATCAGGCTTCAGTCTGAACCTGCTGTGAATGCGACAGACGAAGAAGCTGCTGTTCCGGCCAAAATATTGGGTGTGCATCTTGAGGGGCCATTTCTTAATCAGGTGAAGGCCGGAGCGCTCAACGCAATAACATTCATAAACGCTTCCGAGTACAGCTTTCAGGAACTGACAGACGGCTTTGAGGATATTGTAAAAATCATAACCATCGCACCCGAAATCGAACATGCCCGCAAACTTATAAAAAAAGTATCCGACATGGGCATTAAGGTGAATATGGGACATTCTGATGCAACCTATCAGGAGGCAGAAAGGGGCTACAACGCAGGCGCCAAAGGTATTACGCACCTGTTCAATGCGATGCGTGTTTTTCATCACAGAGAGCCCGGTCTTGCAGGCTTCGGACTGCTTCATAACGATATTTACATCGAGCTTATAGCAGACCCGCACCACCTTCATGCTGCAATTATAGACCTTGTGTTTCGGGTAAAGAACCACGAGCGGATAATCATCGTGTCGGATTCGGTGCGTGAAACCCTTACATGGCTGCGCGGAGAACTAACAGACGGCAGGGGAACGCTCTTAGGCGGCGCTATGGCTGTGGCTGATGCTGCAAAAAGACTTGTTGAGGAAGGCTTTCCAGAAGACTCTGTGAACGCATGCGTATCTGACAACCCCTTGCGCTATCTGGGTTTGCGGTAGTATGTCTTTTTATTTTTAAGGTATTCCTGCTCGACGTATCCGCCGTATGCATGAGGATATTTGTAGCCTTCCCCATGCCCCAGCTCTTTTGCCCCTTTGTAGTGGCTGTCCTTCAGATGATCCGGAACCTCCATAGTCTGCTCGTTCTTAATATCTTCAAGGGCAGCGTCAATAGCCTCATAGCAGGCATTGCTTTTGGGAGCATTGGCTATGTAAATGGCGGCCTGAGCCAAAGGTATCCGTGCCTCGGGCATGCCCACAAACTCAACCGCCCTCAATGTCGAAACAGCAAGCACAAGCGCCATAGGGTCTGCTTCGCCCACATCCTCCGAAGCGCATATAACAATCCTTCGGGCTATAAACCGCGGGTCTTCACCTGCATATAGCATCTTCGCAAGGTAATAGACCACCGCATCAGGATCCGAGCCCCTCATGCTTTTTATAAACGCGGATATGGTGTCGTAATGTTGATCGCCGTCTTTGTCATAAACAACAGCCTTCTTCTGTATGGAATCTTCAACTATGGCTAAAGTAATACTTATCGATCCCTGGGCATCTGGCCGGGTAGTAAGCACCGCTATTTCGAGGGCTGACAACGCCTTGCGCGCATCACCATCGCATATCTTTGAGAGATGCTGCAAAGCATCAGCTTCAATACTTACATCGAGCTTTCCGAATCCGCGCTCTTTGTCCTTAAGCGCGTTGTCCAGTATTTTTGAAATATTCTCTGTTGAAAGAGGCTTAAGCTCAAAGATCTGGCTTCTCGAAATCAGCGCAGAGTTCACATAAAAGAAAGGATTTTCGACCGTTGCGGCTATAAGAACAACATTCCCCTCCTCAACATCCGGAAGCAAGGCATCCTGCTGAAGCTTGTTAAACCTGTGTATCTCATCAAGAAAAAGTATGGTGCGGACGCCTTTGCGCCTGCGTTCGCGGGCCGACTTTATAGACTTCCTGAGGTCGTCGAGTCCTGCTGTGGCCGCATTGAGCCATTCCAGATAGGCATTGGATTTTGAGGCTATAACCCTTGCAAGCGCCGTCTTTCCTGTGCCGGGAGGGCCGTAAAATATAAGCGACGATATCCTGTCGGCCTCTATCGCCCTTCTCAAAAGCTTGCCTTCACCCAAAATATGCTCCTGCCCCACATACTCTTCTATGCTG
>PEAD01000057.1 GCA_002753335.1 Nitrospirae bacterium MYbin3 | reverse complement strand
ACACATAATCCAGTTGAGTCCCATTTTGTGAGCTGTTGCTCCGGTTGTACCGGAGCCTGAAAACGAATCAAGCACCCAATCGCCTGACTGCGTACACATTGAAAATAATCTGCACAATAGTTCTTCATTTTTTCCAGTTGGGAATCCCCACTTGAATGAATATGCACCAATGTCAGTCCATAAGGTATCAATTAAGTCTTCTTCAGAAGCAAGAATCCTATATTGTGGTTTGCCCGTTTTCGGGTGTGGCTGTAAATCTCCACTCTTAATAGCTTCCATCGCTTTTTCTTTTGTCCATGCCCAATGTCTACCGGCAGGCGGTCTATGTCCAAAAAGGTCGTAATCCATACCATTTCTTAAACCATTAGCATCTAAAGCATGCCAACGTTCACCTTTAGGTGCTTTAATTGTAGGAGGACTAATAAGCAACACATCTGATTTTGCATAAAAAAATATTATGTCATGCCCTGTGTTAATTGTTTTGACTCTTTCTCTTTCCCTGATATTTTTTCTTATTCTTTTTGTAAGAATCATATTTCTAAAGTTTTCTCTACCAAGTATTTCATCAAGGATAATTTTTAGATAAGCTTGCTCATTGTCGTCAATATGTACAAATAGCGCACCGTCATTTCTAAGTAGTTTATGTAATAATTCAATTCTGTCCCTCATCATAGAAAGCCAAATAGAATGCTCCACTCCATCATCATATCCAATAGGCGTACCGTCTTTTTGTATCCTTGCCCCTGTATTAAATGGAGGATCAATATAGATACACTTTATCTTCCCCGCAAAATCCTGCTCAAGGGCTTTCAACGCCAGCAGATTATCGCCGTGGATAAGCATATTTTCAGTATTCCTTGCCCCATAGGACTTTTCAGCGTCCTCTATCAATATGCGCGGCTCAAGTTTCGGCTGATTTTCCTTGCCTATCCATGTGAGTTCCAGCTTTTGGTTTTTAGCCATTAAATCCCTTAATCTTCTGTCTCATTGCCGGACTTCATTGTACCTTTTATTGTGATACTGCCGAGATTATTGATATTGCTCAACAGCTTTTTGTCTGTACCTTCTACCCTCCGTTTCAATTTCTTAATATCTTCTTCAGGTGGAAGATTTTCAGGTTTTATACCGCTTTTGCCTAATAGTGACCGAACATCCTGATTGTTTTTTACATGTTTACTGGTAATCTGCGGTTCTCCTTGTAAGTTTTCTTTCCTGACATTAAAATTTGTGATTTCAGTTGCAAGGTCTTTTGCCTTTATAGTGATAGTCGGCAGAAAATCCGCTAACGGCCTGTTTTCAGAAATGCCAAGTTTCTTTTTCATCTGCATTGTAGTATGCCCGCCAAACAGGGCAGAGTCCCCTTTGCTTCTTATTCTTCCAAAGCCTTGACTGTCAACTCCTCTTTCATAGATTATCTTTGATAATTCAGTTTCAGTGGCAACCAGCTTTTCTCTGGCACTCAAGCGCTCGATAAGATTTATGCGCTCCTCCAGAAGTTCCTGTTTGCGTGTTTGAATGGCAAAATAACTCTGAGCGAAGGCAATTTGCTCTTTTCGCGGGTCACCGTTTTGCGCGACAAGATAGCAGGCATAGCGGTCAAGCACGATGTCTTCCACTTCTCTCTTGCTGCCAGAGCCAAGTTCAACCATTTTGCTGACGTCAGCAAAATGGTCTGAAATCTCCTGTCCGGCATTCATGCAGGCAATCTTCGCCTTATCGATTACCTGAACGAAGTTTCTCCATTGAGTGTAATCCAGCAAAACCTGTAAGTCCCGCGCCAGCCAATACTCTATGCCATCTTCCTGATATGACGATTCTTCAAAGGTTTTATTGAGTTTTACAATGAGTTCTTTTTGCATCCCATCCCGCCTCCTATTTTAATATCCATTTTACAAGAAACAACTCCTTTGATTCTACCTTCGGTTTTAACTGCGCCTCAATATCATTTATCAGGGTTTCTTTCCTGCCGTCAACATCGTCTTGCGCCTGATACAGGTTCATTCTCAACGTATTCCGCTTCTTTTCCATTTCTTTAATCTGCCGTTGGGTTTTAATCTTTTCTTCGAGACTTAAAATCTTTCTTGCTTCTGTTTTCCTGAACTTTATTTCTCTATCCAATTCCTTCAGCTCAATCTCAAGGCTGTTCTTTTTATCTTCCGCCCACTTGTCCAGCTTATAGATTTCATTATCAAAAAAACCAGCGTTACGTTCTAAGTTAATCCTCAGTATATCTACTTGCTGTTGATACGCGATTTGATTAATTCGACTCCACTCTGCGTCTGTAATATCAGATTCAAGGCGGTTTATTGCGGCGGGTAATGAAAATAGCCTCTGGCATTGCTCTTTATCTAATTCACCGGCGTCATCGATAATACCGCAAAAAAGGATATTGTCTTCGGCTTCAAATGAATTGATTGCTAAATTGATGAGTGACAGCCAGCCGGATTTCCCCACAAGGGACTCCAGTATGCTTATTTTCTTGCCTGAGCCGGAATACTGAAAAGATATAGTCTGAGATTCTAACGAAGCTGCTTTACACTGCCCTACTATTCGCTGTGCTAATGGATGACCTATTCTGTATATATTTGCGTCATCAACATTCTTTCCTATCCGGTATGGGCCGGGATATATCTTCTCTTCGCTGAAAGGGTTCTCTCTTAAAGTAAATGACTGACCATCCTCTGAAAAGTCTGCGTAATGTTGCAGGTAGTAACTAGTTATATCCCATAACCAGCCCTCATATTTCGACAGATACTCCTTGCTCTGCAACAGATTAATCCTGAGCTTTTCATGCACTTCCTCATCGAAGTTCTCAAGGAGTTTTTGGCGCGTAAGGTTCATTGTTTCATCTATCCGGGGTTCAAGTTCCCTCTGCAAGGCGTCAAAAGAGGCTTGTATCTCCTCTTCAGTCCGGCAGCTCTGATAAATCTGCGCAATTCTCTTTTCAAAATCCACACCGGATTCAATACTGCCAAGCACCTCATCACTTGCCCCAAATACGCCGTCAAACAATCTGAATTTCTCCGCAAGGAGCTGATAAACTCTTTGGTCTGCGGCATTTTTCTTATTCAGAAAATTAACGACTACAACATCATGCTTCTGTCCATACCGGTGGCAGCGGCCAATACGCTGTTCTATCCTCTGGGGGTTCCACGGCAGGTCATAATTTACAACCAATGAGCAGAACTGCAAGTTGATGCCTTCCCCTGCGGCCTCCGTTGCAATCATAATAACCGCTTCACCG
>PEAD01000030.1 GCA_002753335.1 Nitrospirae bacterium MYbin3 | reverse complement strand
TCAAGCAGGCTGATGACATAGAGCTTGTTTCTGATATTAACCTGCCTATTGATGAAAACCTTGTTTTTAAGGCGGCAAATTCTTTAAAAAAGCATGCAGACATACAAAAAGGAGTCCATATAACCCTTGCCAAGGGAATACCTTCAGGAGCTGGGTTGGGCGGGGGGAGCAGCGATGCAGCAGCAGCTCTTTGGGGGTTGAATAGTTTTTGGGGGCTAAATTTAGACAAGAATGAGCTAAAAGATATCGGAGGAGGCCTAGGCTCTGATGTGCCCTTTTTCTTTGACGGCCCTATGGCATTGGTCGAAGGCAAAGGCGATGTTCTGACCCCTTTAAAAATAAAATCACAGTACAGCCTGCTTTTGTTGAAGCCTGATGTATCTGTGCAGACCGCTTGGGCATATAAAGCTTTGGAAGCTTCAAAATTGACAAATACTACAATTAAAGTTAATAATATCAAGTTGATTTTTGATTTACTTGTTGGCGGAACAGCTCATGCTCTTTCAGAAATTCTGCACAATGATTTTGAGGATGTTGTTTTTAATGAATATCCTGTGATATGCGAGTTGAAGAAGAAATTGCTGAATACCGGAGCTGTTGCAGCTCTTATGAGCGGAAGCGGATCTTCGATTTTCGGTGTTTTCGAAAGCAGCGAAGCAGCCGAAAAAGCATCCGGTTGTTTTGATGGGTATTGGCACAGGGTTATAGCAACGCTCTGCTAAATTGGGGCGTCGACAAGTGGAAAGTCAGCAGATTTTGGATCTGCCATCCCCAGGTTCGAATCCTGGCGCCCCAGCCATTTAAACAGGGACATTTTTAAGGAGGCACAATGCACGACGCGATTAAGGTTCTGACAGGGAATGCGCATAGAAGTCTTGCCGAAAAGGTTAGCGAGCATATGGGGTTTGCCTTGGCAGATACCGCTGTAACCACATTCAGCGACGGCGAGATAATGGTGCAGATAAACGAAAATGTCAGAGGAGCGGATGTCTTTGTAATACAGTCCACATGCAATCCTGTTAATAAAAATATAATGGAGCTTCTGCTTATCATTGATGCTTTAAAGAGGGCGTCTGCCCGCAGAATTACCGCTGTGATTCCCTATTATGGTTATGCAAGACAGGACAGAAAGGTTCAGCCAAGGGTGCCGATTTCATCCAAACTTGTTGCTGACCTGCTTACCGCAGCAGGCACTAACCGGGTGTTGACTATTGACCTACATGCGGCCCAGATACAGGGTTTTTTTAATATCCCTGTCGATCATCTTTATGCAGCTCCGGTGCTTCTTGACTATATAAAAAAGGGCAGTTTTGATGATCTTGTGATTGTTTCGCCTGATGCGGGAGGAGTGGAAAGAGCACGTGCATTCGCTAAGAGGCTTGATGCTTCACTCGCGATTGTTGATAAGCGAAGGGAGGTTGCCAACGTATCAAAGGTGATGCATGTTATCGGCAATGTTGAGGGTAAGGATGTTATTCTTCTTGACGATATGATCGATACTGCAGGCACGATTACCCAAGCTGCACAGGCCTTGAAAGACAATGGGGCAAAGAGGGTGTATGCTGCATGCTCACATGCCGTACTTTCCGGACCTGCAATAGAAAGAATAAATGATTCGGTATTGGAAGAGGTTATAACAACAGATACGATTCCGCTTGACGACAAATGTTCAATTTGCGGCAAGCTTAAGGTGCTTAGCGTCGCTTCTCTGCTTTCTGAGGCGATTAAACGTATTCATGAGGAATCAACTATAAGCTCATTGTTCGAATAACAATTAAGCGTAATTTCACGAGGAGGATTTATGGAAAGGGTTACTCTCAGCGTAGAGAAAAGAGAAAGAAAAGGCAAGGGTGGAGCAAGGTCACTTAGAAGAGAAAGCATAATACCGGCGGTAGTTTACAGGGGCGGAGGATCAACCCCGATACAGTTGGGAGCAAAAGAGCTTGCACGTTTCATTAGCAGAACAGCAGGCGAACAGGTCATTGTAAACCTTAAATCATCAGATGATACTAAAATGGCGGTAGTAAAGGACTATCAGGTTGACCCGGTAGAAGGCAATCTTCTGCATGTTGATTTTCAGGAGATATTGGCCACCGAGAAGATTAAGGTTATGGTGCATGTCGTTATAACCGGAGAGGCTATAGGCGTTAAGAGGGATAAAGGTATTATTCAGCACGGTCTGAGGGAGATAGAAATTGAATGTCTTCCTGACAAAATCCCGGGGCATATCAAGATCGATGTTTCAAGTCTTACAATAGGAAAGTCGGTGCATGTGAGCGACTTGAAATTGGATGAAGGCATAAGAATACTTACCGATTCAGATGAAATGCTCGCTACTGTAATAGCGCTTAAAGAAGAGGTTGTGGCTGCTCCTGCTGAAGGAGTCGCAGAAGCTGCTGAGCCAGAAGTTGTGAAGAAGGGTAAAAAGACAGAGGAAGAGGGCAAGTAACAAAGCTTCTTGTCTTTTAATTAAGAGCTGATGTGGCTTGTTGTTGGCCTCGGAAATCCGGGGCAGAAATACTCAAAGCATAGACATAACATAGGATTTATGGTTATAGATGCCCTGTCTGAACAGGGCAGTATCCAGATGTCCGAAAAAGATTCTTATATTATCGGCAAAGGGGTTTTAGATGATGCCCATGTGGCACTTCTAAAACCCCTTACTTATATGAACAGAAGCGGTTTTGCGATATCGCGAGCAATAAAAAAACTCAATGTTGCTATCGAAAATATTATCGTAGTCCATGATGACCTTGACCTGAACACAGGTGTTGTAAAGATTCGCAAGACAGGCTCCTCTGGCGGCCATCGCGGTATTGAATCGGCGATAATAGAACTTGGGTCAATGGATTTTATCAGGGTGAAGATTGGAATTGGCAGGGATGCGATTGTGCCGGTAGAAAATTATGTGCTTTCGGGGTTCAGACCGGATGAAAAAGAGCTGGTCAAAGATGCTATAATAAAAGCATCTGATGCGGTTAAGATGATAATATCAAGCGGTCCTGAAAAGGCTATGAACAAATTCAACAGAACGCCCCGGCCGCCCGCAGCCCAAATATGATAAAAATCGCGCTAAAAAATCTTTCTGAAGAAATCGTAAAGACGGATGCCTTGATAATACCTTTGTTCGAAGGTGATTATTCCGGCACCTGCCGAAGACTGGACAGTCTTATCGGCAATTATATCAAGACGGCGTTTGATTCTGGAGAGTTCATCGGTAAGCACAACCAGGCAACTATTCTCCATATTAACGGGATTAAGGCCAGCAGAATTTTATTGCTGGGCTTAGGTAAGAAAGAAGATCTTACGGCCGAAAAAATCAGACAGTGCGGCGGAAAAGCGGCTTGTATTTTAAAAGGTATAGGCGCAAAAGATTCTGCTTTATCAACCTCGTCTTTTAATGCTCTTAATCGGCATCTGAATGTGGAACAGTCAGCTGCTTTTTATTTTATCGAGGGCGTGATGCTAGCATCATATCGTTTTGATAGGTATCGCAAAAATAGCGATGCTAGTTCAGCCAAGAATAATTTTCTAAAAGGACTGACAATACTTAATTCCAAGGCTGATATACCTGTAGATTACCTAAAATCAACATCTTGGGCAGTAGCGTTCGCAAAAGACCTCGTAAACACGCCATCCAATGATATGACGCCTACGATTCTCGCACAAACCGCAAGGTCCCTTGCCAGCAAGAAAATCAGGGCAAAAATTCTTGAGCGCAAAGATGCAGACAGGGAAGGCATGGGCGCGTATCTTGCTGTTGCCAAAGGCTCTGATGAGCCTCCAAAGTTTATTGTCCTCGAATATCAAGAAGGCAAGGGCGCTCCGGTAGTGCTTGTAGGCAAGTCAATAACCTTTGACAGCGGAGGGTTGTCTTTAAAGCCGGCCGACGGCATGGAAAAGATGAAGTACGATATGGCTGGAGGCGCTGCGGTGCTTGGTGTTATGAAAGCGGTTGTCGAATTAGGACTTAAACTTAACTTAATCGCTATTTTGCCTGCAACCGAGAATCTTCCGGGAGGCTCTGCAACAAGGCCGGGGGATATAGTCTCGACAGTTTCGGGAAAAACGGTCGAGATTGCGAACACAGATGCCGAAGGCAGGCTTGTGTTGATCGATGCCATCGGATACGCAAAAAAATATTTTAAACCCAGGGCGATAATTGACATCGCAACACTTACAGGGGCATGTTCTGTTGCTCTTGGAAATGAAGCGATGGCTATGATGGGCAATGATGATGAACTTATGGAAAGGCTTAAAAAATCTGCCGCAGAAACTTACGAGCGGGTCTGGCAAATGCCTCTTTACGAGGAGTATAAGGATTACCTTAAAAGCGACACCGCTGATATTAAGAACATCGGAGGACGCAACGGTTCGCTTGTTACGGCAGCTTATTTCATCAAAGAATTTGTTGGAGACACACCGTGGGTGCATCTCGATATAGCCGGAACTGCATTTAGCGAGAAAGACAGGGCTTACACTTCGAAGGGCGCTACCGGTATAGGTGTTCGCCTTTTGATACACTTTCTAAAAGGTCTTTACTGATGTTTTTGACACTCCTTTTGGCCGGAATTGTTTTGATGCCCGCTGTTTCTTTTGCCTGGGGGCCAATGACCCACGCATATTTTGCCAGCGAAGTCTTTACGTTCGCGCCTCTGATACCTGCCGGAATACTGGCATTGATAAGAAAATACCGCCAGGATTTTCTTTATGGCAATCTTATGGCCGATATGATAATAGGGAAGAAATACTTGCCTGATGCGAAAAGCAGTCATAGCTGGGATGTTGGATTCCGTCTTATGGAACAGGCAGAAAATGGTTCGGAGCAGGCATTTGTGTATGGCTTCCTATGCCACCTTGCTGCTGATACCGTAGCACACAATAGTTTGACAGAAGAAGCGTTGAATATTGAACACGCCTGGCTCGAAATGAAGGCCGACAGCATAATAAACAAGTCCTACTGGTTTCAGTCCGTTACCATAAGCAGGGCTGTTCAGAGAAGGAACGATCTGTTTATGGAAGACTCTCTGGACAGGTATATGTTTTCGTTCAAGACAAACAAAAGGATATTTAAAGGCATTGTGTTTTTGTCCTTCCTTAACAAAAAGAGAAAGAGGACTATTGATAAAGACCTTATGAAAAAACTTCATCATGAGTCAATGTCCAGCATTATCGACCTGCTCAGAAACGGCAAAAAATCCAGAGTACTTAAAAAGAGACCTCTTTAATCAGGATGTTCGGCAAAAACTACATCCTTCCGCAAGAAGCACGCTCTCTTCTTTTTTCTTCTTTTTCGAAGCCTGAACTGGCTTTTCATAAACTTCCTATCGAAGAATGCTACAACCGGGTGCTTGCAGAAAACATAATCGCAAGCGAAGACCTACCCGGATTCTCGCGTTCGACAGTTGACGGCTATGCTGTTCGCTCTGCTGACACCTTCGGCGCAAAAGATACTATGCCGGCCTATCTTTCTATCAAGAATGAAGTATTCATGGGAGAGCCTGCCTCTTTTGAAATTTCAAAGGGAGAGGCTGCCAAGATTCCCACCGGTGGTATGTTGCCCAAAGGGGCTGACGCGGTTTTAATGCTAGAAAATGCCCAGGCTGTTTCTGTTGACATGATAGAAGCGATGAAGTCTGTTGCGCCGAACGAGAATGTTATCCTCGCCGGAGAAGATATTCAAAAAGGCACGCAGGTGCTTTCAAAAGGACGGCGCTTGAGGGCGCAGGACATAGGAGCTCTTGCAGGTCTTGGGATAACACAGGTTAATGTCTATCGCAAACCTGTAGTTGCGATAATTTCTACAGGAGATGAGATTCTGCCTGCTTCAAGTGTGCTTCAGCCGGGGCAGGTCAGAGATATAAATTCCTTTACGCTGACAGGCCTGATTAATGATAACGGTGGCATCCCTGTAAAAAAAGGGATAATAAAAGACGAATATGACCTTATCAAAAAAACATTATCAGATGCGCTCGAAAGTTCTGATATTGTTATTGTAAGCGGTGGAACATCTGCAGGAGTAAAAGACATGACAGCTGCAATTATAAATGAGTTGGGTAACCCCGGCGTGCTTTTTCATGGCGTCGCGGTAAAACCGGGCAAGCCTGTTATTGGGGCCTTCATAGGGAACAAGCCGGTAATTGGGCTTCCGGGACATCCTGCTGCTACAGCAGTGAGTTTTGATATGTTTGTAAGGCCTTTGCTTGAGGTTTTATGCGGACTTCATAAAAATAAAATTTCTAAGAATTTTGCATATGCAAAAATAAAAAAGAGCATAGCCTCTGTTGCCGGCAGGGAAGACCATGTTAGGGTTGCTCTTGAATTAGAAGGGGATGAGTTATACGCTGTTCCGGTGCTCGGCAAATCAGGTTTGATTACCACTCTCGTAAAGGCAGACGGGGTAGTGGTTATACCTGAAGGTAAGCTAGGAATCGATGCAGGAGAAGATGTTAAAGTAAAACTGTTCTAATCTTCCATGCATATTTGATATACTTTCGAAATGATAGATTTAATAAAAAATCTTTACACTAAGATAGGACGGCCTCTAAATTTTATGGAGGTTTGCGGAACCCATACTGTTGCTATCTTCAAGCATGGACTCAGGGGTATGCTACCGGATGGACTGAAACTTTTAAGTGGTCCCGGATGTCCTGTTTGCGTAACTTCCATTAAGGATATTGATAAGGCTATCGCCTTTGCCGAATCAAAAGATGCGATAATGACCACCTTCGGCGACATGATGCGTGTGCCGGGAGGAAAAAAGACTCTGAGTGAAGCAAAGGCTGATGGCGCAGACATAAGAATTGTTTATTCTCCACTCGATTCGCTAAAGATAGCAAAGGAAAATAAAGATAAAAATGTGGTTTTCTTTGCTGCAGGATTTGAAACAACAGCGCCGCTGGCAGCCGGCACCATTTCTGAGGCCGAAAGACAGGGCATAGAAAATTTCTATGTATTTTCTGTGCACAAACTCGTGCCGCCTGCTCTTGATGTCCTGTTGCAGTCAGACGATGTTAGGATTGACGGATTCATACTGCCAGGACATGTAAGTACTATCATCGGAAGCAAACCTTATGGTTTTGTCGCTGAACGTTACAAAATACCTTGTGTGGTTACAGGCTTTGATGCACAACACATAATTTCTGGCATTGTGATGCTTTTAAAACAGATTTCTGAGGGTAGGGCAGAGGTCGAGATACAATATAAATCGGTGGTTAATCCTGATGGCAATGCAAAAGCAATCTCGTTTATAGAAGAATATTTCGAGCCTTCTGACAGTTATTGGCGCGGCATAGGCATGCTGCCGAACAGCGGTTTAAAGCTCAAAGAAAAATGGCGTCATAGAGATGCCGAGTCTGTTTTTAGTTTAGACGTTCCTGATTATCCGGAACCCAAAGGGTGTCAGTGTGGTCTGGTTTTGCGCGGGGTGAAGATGCCTAATGAATGTCCGATGTTCGGAAAAGCATGCACTCCTGACAGGCCCATAGGCGCATGCATGGTAAGTACCGAAGGCAGCTGCGCCGCCTATTATAAATACCAGTCTACTGCTTAGTCTTTTATTATTTTGTAGCTGAAAGAAATTTCGGCCTTATTTTCGAGAGTCAGTTTAACCGAGCAGTATTTTCCCATCGAAAGCTCAACAGCTCGTTTTACCGCTTCTTCGGATATATTCTCTCCTGTTACGACATACTCTACATTGAATTTTTCGAACCTAACAGGTTCTGTCTTGGTTTTGTCCGCAGTTATGCGCGCTTCGAATGAGTGAACTTTCTGGCGTTTCTTTTTGAGTATCGACATTATATCCATACCTGAGCATCCACCAAGCCCTATAAGCAAAAGTTCTGTAGGCCTAACACCTGTATTCTTGCCGCCGAATTCAGCGTCCCCGTCCAGCACAATGGCGTGCCCTGAGCCTGTTTCTCCTACAAACTGAAGACCTTCAACCCATTTAACCGTTGCCTTTGCCATAAAGCGCCTCCCTGATTTGTTGTTTATGGATTTGTGATTTGTAATCTATGAATTGCGGTGGCCATGCCTTCATCGTTAGACTCAATCAGAACCGCAGACAATACCGCCTTACCGTCAGCAACATCGTACTTCCTCGGCATGTGCAGAAGAAAGCGCTCTATTATCTGTTCTTTTTCTATTCCGATAACTGATGTCAGAGGGCCTGTCATGCCTACATCAGTAATGTAGGCGGTTGAGCCCGAAAGTATTTTTTCGTCTGCGGTTTGAACATGAGTGTGGGTACCTACTATAGCCGTTACTGTTCCGTCAATGTAGTATCCGAAAGCAATTTTTTCCGATGTGGCTTCAGCATGAAAATCTATAAATATGTTTTTGGTTTCTTCACGAAGCTTTTTTATTTCTGATTTGCATTTTCTGAAAGGACATTCGAGAGTATTCATAAAAACCCTGCCTGATGCATTGAGTACCGCAATTTTTTCTTTGCTTTTTGTGGTCAAGACTATGCTGCCAAAGCCCGGTACTCCTTCAGGATAGTTGATAGGCCGTAGTATCCGCTCTTCTTTTGCGAGGTAGGGCAGGGCCTCTTTTTTGTCCCATACATGGTTGCCGGTAGTTATTACATCTATTCCGGCAGAAAAGAGTTCTTTAGCGGTCTTCTCATTTATGCCGAAGCCGCCTGCGGCATTTTCACCGTTTGCGATAACGAAATCGACTTTGTATCTATCGCAAAGGTTAGGCAGCAAGGCTTTTACGGTGTTTCGGCCAGACTTGCCGACTATGTCGCCTATAAAAAGTACCTTCATTGCTTACGCTTGTTATTTTGCGTAATCCACAAAACGCGACTCTCTTATAACCGTAACCTTAATTTGTCCGGGATAGGACATTTCGGATTCAATCTTGCGGGCAAGGTCGCGTGAAACCGCAGTGCAGGCATCATCAGGCATATGCTCAGGCTTTACTATGATTCTTATTTCTCTGCCGGCCTGAATTGCGTAGCATTTTTCTACACCGTTAAACGACATGGCAAGCTCTTCGAGCTTTTCAAGACGCTTTAAATAGTTCTCTATACTTTCGCGTCTGACACCGGGGCGGGCTGCGGAAAGTGCGTCACCTGCAGCCACCAATGCCGACTCAACGCATATCGGATCAACTTCTCCGTGATGGGCTAGAATAGCATTTATAACCTTTTCGTTTTCTCCGTATTTTTTTGCGAGTGTCGCGCCAATTTCCTGATGCGAGCCTTCTACTTCATGGTCAATCGCCTTGCCTATATCATGAAGCAGACCGCCGCGCTTGGCCAGTTTTGTATCAACACCCATCTCTCCCGCCATCATACCTGCTAGATATGCCACCTCTTTTGAGTGCTGCAGAACATTCTGACCGTAAGATGTCCTGTATTTCAATCTGCCTATAACCTTGATTATTTCGGGGTGCACACCAGAAAGACCCAGATCAAATACAGCTTTCTCTCCTTCTTCCCTGATAGTTGCATCAATCTCTTTTTTTACTTTTTCTACAACCTCTTCTATTCTGGTCGGGTGAATTCTTCCATCGGTCACAAGCCTTTCGAGAGCAACGCGCGCCACCTCTCTGCGTACCGGATCATGGGCAGAGAGGGTTACCAGTTCTGGTGTGTCATCAACAAGGAGATCCACGCCTGTGGCTGCTTCAAACGACCTGATGTTTCTTCCTTCCCGTCCAATTATGCGGCCTTTCATTTCATCTCCAGGCAGACTTACTGCCGAAACCGTAGCATCAGCCACATAGTCGCTGGAATAGCGCTGTATGGCGACACTGATAATCTCTTTTGCCTTTTTCTCTGACTGTTCTTTAGCCTCATCCTCTATCTTTTTTGCAAGCTTGGCCGATTCAAATCTGGTTTCTTCCTCGATGCGCTTGAATAGCTCATTCTTAGCCTCATCCGAGCTTATGCCCGAAATTCTTTCAAGAATCAAAATTTGATCTTTTACAAGCTGTGAGTATTGGTTTTCTTTTTCAGAAAGTGCCTTGTCCCTGTTGTTGAACTCTTTTTCTCTGCGACTAAGTTCGTGCTCTCTTTTTTCGGCTTGGTCTATTTTTTTCTCTAAAGTTTCTTCTTTTTGTCTGAGCCTCTTATCTAGTTGATTAGACTCTTTCGTCCGTTCGCGAATCTCTTTTTCGGCTTCTGATTTTGCCTGATATACAATTTCTTTTGCAGAAAGCGAGGCGTCTTTTTTGATATTTTCGGCTTCGCGGCGGGCGTCTTCCATCAACCTTTCGCGATCTCTGTCAATATCGTTTTTCTGAGATTTTAAGGAGCTTTTGTATGCGAGCGACAGGCCAAAACCGCTTGCCAGACCTACCGCTATAGCGATGAGAATAGAGATTATATCCATTTTCTGATGACCTCCTAAGATTGTTGGCCCGCAAAAAAAAATAAATAAACAGGCGCAACTTCTTTCTTTTTTTAGCTTAGATACGGTCGGAACAGAAGAACAATGGATTAAATAAAATCAGCGGTTGTATTTGCCGGGTGGACAGAAGGACACGTTGTTCGGCGGAGTTATAACTTCGCCATATAACAAAGTAATACTTGTAATTATTGAATTCATGTCTTTTGTCCTTTATCTCTACAACCGTAATTTCTGCTATCCATTTCGTACCGTAATCTATGTAAACAACCCTTTAATAAGGGTTAATTTCTAAAGTAGTGAACTTTTTTAAACCCACCCTGCCGTGCAGATGAAAATCAGATCCTTAAGCTTTCTAAGTGGGTGCCTTGAAGGGGGTTTAGGCTTCCTCATTTAAGAGGCCTGCACACCGCCGTCCTTATATCAGCTCCCTAAAGATCCAATTTATCGGATCAACATTTGTCACCCGACACAAACAGGGCAGGCAACTTCACGCTTGTTTATTTTATACCAGATAAGCCTATGAATAAGCAATATAAAAGTTGGTATGTTAAGGATGAGCCAAGCTTTTTAGCAGCGGTATCAGAGTGCGGAGTTCCTCTGCTGTGACAGATGAATGCCATTTCCCTGACAGCATAGCGGTTGCGATTATTCCGTAAAAAAGTACTAATGCGATTAAGATGAATAATTCGGGCCTAAAGATCTTTTTAGACAGAAGCGAAACGTCGAGCGCATCTTTGGCAGGACAATAACTTACGCATGTAAGGCAGCCTGTGCATTCAGGAGATTTTACTGCATCTTTTTTATCAACCGGCAATAGTGAAGGGCAGTTTTTTGAGCAAAGACCGCATTGGATACAGTATGCCTTGTTTCGTTTGATATTTACCGGCCCTATACTGCCTAGCAATCCTGCCAATGCCCCGTAAGGACATAGATATCTGCACCAGAAATTTTTGTAAAAAAGAGACAGAATTAATAGAATCGAAAGCGTGATTTTCGAAGTCATCGACATTTCGGTAAAAAACTTCAACATTTTTATATCAGCGATCTTCCAGTAAGGTGTTTCAAGAAATGAAATAATATGAAACGGCGCCATTTGTACCACTATGATAAAAATAAAAAATGCCATAAGCAGGTATTTAAGCGAACGCAGGATGTAATCCACATATTTAGGGATGATGTATGTTTTGCCAAATATTTTTTGACCAGTTCTCCATGCGGTTTCAGAGAAAGTCCCTACCGGACATATCCAACCGCAAAAGGCTTTCCTAAACAAAAAAGAGACTGCGAGTGCTGCAAAAAGTATTACAGGGGCTGCAGGATGAATTGGGTCTAAAATGCCTGTAGTAGCCCATAATTTGAGCGACATAAGGCCGCCTATAGGTAGGAAACCCTCAACCGAAGGCGGGCGATAAACAACCGCCAAATTATTCTTTTCGAGCGAGTCAACAAAGGCATTAAATTGGTATCCTGCATATATGACCGAGAAAAATATTGCCCATTGCACCACATATCTGATTTTTCTTATCTGGGGGCGGTCTGTTTTTTCTGTTTTCATATGTAGGGGGTAAGGGACTCTCTGGGGAGGAGAGAGTCCCTCGGGAGATTATGTGGGATTGCCCCACTAAGCTGTTAGAAAATAATAAAACATTTTTATCCAGAATAATATGATTTAAATCATATCTGATTAATTTCCTTCAGGGCAATAGATAAGGCCTGTTCTTTCGTTGTTATTCTTCCTTCCAATACCTCTTTTTCAACTGCTTCAAGAATTTTTTTAAACATAGGAGATGCATTAAGATTGAATTCTTTTTTAATATCTGAGCCATTTATGAGCGGCAATAGAGATTCTCTAGATTTGAATTCGTTTTCATAAAACGAAATAAGACTTTTGCAGTAATCAGTAATTTTGCTGTCCAAAGCTATTGCCAATATTGACAGGGGGTAAATGTCATGTTTGAATTTCATTAATAAACTGACCGCCTCGCTGTTATCCGGAAGCGCTTTTAGATTGTATAAATTAGCAACTGCATTCCTGTCGCAGAAATATTTCTTTGTCAGTTCTGATTCCCTGCGCGAAATTCTCATAGCAGACAAAAAGTCAAGCAGTGATTTTTCTGATTCAAACAGGGTTGAAAGCTTAAGGCAAATTATAACCGGATAATTTTTCACAAAATCTTCAGGCAGCATGTCATTTGCTGAATTGAGTATGTTTTCAATCTTGCAGTACAATGACAATATTCTTTCGGGATCTCCTTTTTTGAATATTTTCTGAAACAATCCGTCTTCCAACATAAGTGAGAAGATTTTACCGGATTCACCGGTCCTAAGAATTTGGCGGAGTTCTTCAGCAACCCTCTCGCCCGGCACAGAGGTTATCATTTCAGCAAAAGATGCTACAGCTTCTCTGGTTCTATTTTCTATGGAATAGTTCAATGTTGCAGCAAACCTGTAAACACGCAGCAAGCGCAAAGGATCTTTCAAAAAATTTTCATCAGCAACCATGCGTACAACTCTGTTTTCTATATCTGAAAGCCCGTTTAGCGGGTCAACTATTTGCTTTAAATCCTGAACTGAAGCATAGCGCAAGGGCAGGGCCATCGCATTTATTGTCAAGTCCCTCTCCAAGAGGTCTATATCGAGAGTGCCGCATCTCATGTTGGCCAGATCAATAATCTGGCTGTCTTTCACTATTCTTGCAACAGCAAAGTCCTCATCAAGTAGAACATAAGAAGCTTCCGCCTCAGAAGCAAAGACTCTGGCCAACTCAAGCGCATTGCCTATGACCGCTATGTCGATATCCTTAAGCTCATTCTGCATATACATGTCTCTTACAGCACCACCAACAATATAGAGCTTTTCGGACAAGCCTTTTTTTTCGGCAAATTCTATGAATTTTTCGAACAGTGTTTGGGGCATATATGTTTGATCACCCGGGAGGACTTTTAATACCACATTATCGTTTCGTAATGGGGGGAAGGAACATTTAGAGTTATGTGGCCTCTCCATGGACATCTTTCAAGTTCATCACCGTTCCTTGAGATCTCTACAGAAATAGATATCTCATCTTTTTCTTTTGCATTAATGTCATTAAAGGGGATTTCTATTTCAAAAATCTCATCTGCAGCCAAAGAAGCAATCTCTTTTTTGAACATCCATTGTCCGGATTTCTTTTCACTAATCCGTGCTTTCAATTGAGCAGCGTTCAAGTCGCATATAATCTTAAACGGCGTGTTCACTATTAAATTAATATCCACAATGATTATGTCCTTAATAGTAGAAAATGCTGTTGCTGGATCCACCCTTATATAAAGATTGTCTTTGTTGAAGCCATAATAGAGCGCTTTTATAAAACTCTCTGATTTGTGCATGCTGCCACCCGATTTTTTAGCATCAATATAAGCGGCCTGGTACCATTCAAAATAACTTGTCACAACTCCGTCCATCTTTGGATATATAAAACCCCTGACCTCAACAGAAGGAGCGATGCCTCTATCTTCAAGCAGTATAGGCACAAAGAGTTCAGGTGGGACATCCTTGCCTATGGATTTGTAGATTTTCATTAAATTAAATCTAAACAGCTCATCGAAATCGGTTTGTGTTTCTGTGGAGTGTTCGTCACCGTACCACCAGTTCCAGTCGCTTCCTTCGGCAGCGTACAATGATTTCCAAGCCTCAGAAACATCTTTTTCTGGGTTTTCCTTGATAAATGCTTCAAGGTCATCACGCGCCTGCGAAAGATAATCCCACGCTGTATTGTCCTCCTCATGCCCCAACCATATTCCGAAGTTGGCGTTAATCCAGGAGCCTGCATGCAGCTTGTGCAGGCTTTCGCCGGGGCCATGCTCATTCATGTATTCGCTCATCGTGACGGTTTTAAAACGATGGTCGGCGCTTAAGGAAGAATAAAGGGTTCTTAAGAAATCATCCCCGTCATTCTTGTAATATTCCCATGCGTTTTCACCATCCAGTATTATCGGTACAACATAGGGCCTGTCGTCAGGCAGAGAATTTTTTACCTGAAGAAGTTTGGACATGAAATCATCAACTGCTGTTTTAGCATCCCATCCTGAGTAGACAAACCCTATTAAATCAGAATCATTGTGGTCTCTGAAAAAAATAGAAACATCCGAATACTTGTGCGGCCGATATAAGGAAGGCCCGTCAATTAAGAAACCGTCATTATCCCTTATTGGCTTGTCTATAGAGCGTGCAAGGACCTCTTCATCAGTAGCTATCCACTTTATACCAGAGCTGTTTATCGCCCTTACAACATCCTCGCTGACCGAACCTTCGGACGGCCACATGCCTTTAGGTCTGTATAAAAACATTTTTTCAAAATATTCTATAGCCATAGTGATCTGCTTTTTTGCATCTTCTGGATGTGAAAAACGTTTTTTTGGCAGTTTGACATGAGGCATGCCGATGCGCGCTGAATCTGTGTCCCATAGCAGCGGTAGGATAGGGTGATAGTAGGGGGTTACAGAAAGTTCTATCTGCCCTGAGTCCCCCATTTTTTTGTACTGAGGTATTATTTGTCTCAATATCCCCAGCTGTTTTTCTATAAGCTGTTTTTTTTCGTTCTCGGTAAAGTCTTTGCCTTTTCGTTCGAGGTCGCTCAGAAAATCATCCTCTTTCTTGAACATAGGGTCTATCCATGCCAAATTAAACAAAACCTGAAGATCTCTAATATCCTCATGCGTGAAATATTTGGCTATCCGGGGAGCATCATTTCTGCTGAATCTGAAGCCGCGCTTGCTCAGCAGTTCGTAATAGCGCGGGTAAGGTTTTATCATATTGTCCCAATTAGCAAGAAAAAAATTCTCGATTACAAACATCATTTCTGGTTCGGTAAGGTCAGCAGGTGCTTTAAGCGTAAGATCGAGATATTTGTCGGTGGCATTGTTCTCGGTGTAGTCGATAAGCTGCTCTATCATCGATGGCACAATGTTGAAAGTCTGGTGAATAGTCGGAAAATCTTCGAGTATTTTGACCATATCGAGGTAGTCTTTTGTGCCGTGAAGCCTTACCCATGGCAGCCGAAAAGTTCCTGAAAACGGATCTTTGTAATACGGCTGATGCATATGCCATAGAAATGCAATATTTAAAGGCCTATCGCTCATTTCTCGTCAAATTTAAAAATATACTCATCCTTCTGAGCAAGACCGTAATCCTCTCGTGCTCTTTTTTCCATGTAGAAGGGGTCTTCTTTTAAAGACCTTACCTGTGTTTTAAGTTCTTTGTTCTGCTTCTCGAGCTGCACAATCTCGGCCTCTAGTTTCTTCTTCGTATTGTTGAGGTGAAAAAATTTAATAAAGCCCATGTCGCCAAAAAATAGGGTCGTCGCAGAATAAAGCAGAATTATCGCAGCTATAGAGTAGAAGAAAAAGTTTCTTAACTTTTTTTCTGCGACGACCTGACCTCTTAAATCCCTGTGATTAGTTTTTGCCGGCATCAAACCTGCCCGATTACCTCATATTGTAAAACGCATCAAGCCCTTTGAATACAGCGGTTTCTCCGAGTTCCTCTTCGATCATAAGAAGCCGGTTGTATTTAGCGATGCGCTCGCTTCTCGAAAGAGAACCTGTCTTTATAAAGCCTGTATTGCACGCAACAGCAAGGTCTGCTATTGTAGTGTCCTCGGTTTCTCCTGAACGGTGCGATATAACCGCAGTGTAACCGGCTGTCTTTGCCATCTCAATTGCGTCTAGGGTTTCTGTTACGGAACCAATTTGGTTGAGTTTAATCAGGATAGAGTTGGCTATGCCTTTTTGTATGCCTTCTTTAAGTATTGCCGTATTGGTTACAAAAAGGTCGTCGCCCACAAGCTGAACCTTTTTGCCGAGCCTCTTTGTAAGTTCCTCCCATCCTTTCCAATCGTTCTCTGCAAGGCCGTCTTCAATAGAAAGTATCGGATATTTTTTAAGCATCTTTTCGTAGTAGTCGATCATATCTGATGACGACACCTTCTTGCCGTCGAATAAATATTTTCCCTTGTCACAGAACTCTGAAGATGCCACATCAAGAGCGAGAAATACATCTTTGCCCGGCTTGTAGCCGCTCTCTGATATCGCCTGAATAACAAGAGATAGGGCTTCTTCATTGCTTTTCAGATTAGGCGCAAAACCACCCTCGTCGCCGACTGCTGTATTGAGTCCTTTCTTTTTAAGAAGAGCCTTGAGAGTATGAAATACCTCGGTGCCTGCCTGCAGCGCGGCAGAAAATGTTTTGAATCCTGCCGGCATTATCATAACTTCCTGCATGTCTAAATTGTTATCAGCATGCGCACCGCCGTTCATTATGTTCATCATAGGCACAGGCAAAACCTTTGCGTTGCATCCGCCGATGTAAAGATAAAGAGGCATTCCCATCTCATTAGCAGACGCGTGGCAGACCGCCATAGAAACTCCTAAAATAGCGTTAGCGCCTAATTTCTTTTTGTTCGGGGTGCCATCCATCTCTATCATTATCTTGTCAATCAGCGCCTGCTCTTCGGAATCGAGTCCTCTAATCCTCGGGCCTATTTCATCCATAATGTTTTTAACAGCAGTGAGCACGCCTTTGCCCATATACCTTTTTTTGTTGCCATCCCTTAATTCGAGAGCCTCCCTTTCGCCTGTCGAGGCGCCTGAAGGGACTATTGCCCTGCCTGCTGCGCCGCTGTCCAAAAGAACATCAACCTCTACCGTCGGGTTGCCCCTTGAATCAAGCACCTCTCTTGCATAAACATCAACTATTTCACTCATTTTGAAACCTCCTGCATGGGATTTTATTTTTTTAAAGCATGTATCGCTTCGCCGTGAACGTCTTCAGCCGCTTCCATAAGCGCCTCGGAAAGTGTAGGGTGTGCGTGTATCATATCTCCTAATTCACTTGCGGTAAGCCCTGACTTAATAGCAAGAGCTCCTTCATGCACTAAATCTGAAGCATTGGGACCAATTATATGAACGCCTAGCACTTCGTCAGTTTCTGCGTCAGCTATTATTTTAACAAAACCTGAAATTTCTCCAATAGCATGTGCCTTGCCTAGCCCACGAAACTGAAACCGACCGGTGTTTATTGAGATTCCTCTTTCAAGAGCCTGATGTTCACGCAATCCTACAGAACCGATTTCTGGCGATGTGAATATAGCTGCAGGCACAACTGAGTAATCCATATCAACCGGAATGCCGCAAGCATTTGATGCGGCTACAACTCCTTCTTTTGAAGCCACATGAGCAAGGAGCATGCCTCCTACAACATCCCCAACAGCATAAATGCCGGGAACATTCGTTTCCATTTGATGGTTGACCTTAATCTCTCCTTTAAAGCCCTTGTCTATGCCTGCATTTTCAAGGCCTAAATTTTCGGTGTTTAAGGCCCTTCCGATAGAAACGAGCATTCTTTCGCCAGAAATTTCTTTGCCGTTGTCGAGTGTGATTTTTACAGAATCATTAAAAGTAATACAGTCGATTATTTTTGCAGAAGTCATAAGTTTAATTTTTTTCTTTTTAAGCTCTTTTTCAAGTGCTTCAGAAATTTCTGAATCTTCGGTAGATACCGCCCTCGGCAGCATTTCAAGCATAGTAACATCTGCGCCAAGCTCGCTGAATATGCAGGCGAATTCGCAGCCTATCACTCCTGCTCCGATTATGATAAGGCTCTTCGGTATTTCTGAGAGGCTTAAAACATCAGTGCTTGAAAGAATAGTTTTGCCGTTGAATGGAAACAGCGGAATCTCGGCCGGCCGCGAACCGGTTGCGACAATGATTTTATCCGTATGTACTTCTTCTGTGCTGCCGTCTTTTTTTTCAACGCGAACAACCGTAGGTGAAATAATAGAACCTTTGCCTTCTACAAGTTTTATGCTTCGGTTTTTGAAAAGAGCCAAAATTCCCTTCGCCATATTTGAAACAACTTTGTTCTTTCTTTCGATAATTTTAGAGAGATTTGGAATAGCTTCAGAAGCTAATTCTATCCCAAAATCAGAAAGCGTCTTTGTTTTACGAAGAGCGTCGGTTGAGGCTATTATTGTTTTTGTGGGAATGCAGCCGGAATTGAGGCATGTTCCGCCAACTGCAGATTCTTCGACTACGGTTACCTCTGCACCGAGTTGAGCGGCCTTAATGGCCGCTACATACCCTCCCGGACCGGCGCCGATTATGGTTAATTTCATTTAGATTCTTCTTCAATATATCTTTCGTAATCGTCCAAATCCATTAGTTCATCTAGTTCTGCTGCATCATCCATTTCTATAACCGCAATCCAGCCCTTGCCTGTAGGTTCTTCGTTTATAACCTCCGGAGCATCGGCAAGCTTTTCGTTTGTCTCGATTATTGTTCCGCTTACAGGCGCAATAACCGACGAGGTGGCTTTTGTGGATTCGATTTCTGACATTTCCGTACCGGCTTCAACAGTAGCTTCTATTTCAGGAAGGTCGATATAAACAATATCTCCTAGAGATTCCTGAGCGTAGTCGGTTATTCCTATGGTAGCTTTTTTGCCAGAAACTTTGACCCAAGTGTGTTCTTTATGGTACTTGAGATCCTCCGGATTCATCACAACCCCTCCTGTTCGTTGTTAAAGATTTTGTATATCATAGTTTTCACTCTTTTTCCATCTTTGTCAAGAAATTTTAGCGTTGAGTAGATTAAAAAAACAGTATGATGTATTTCACCGCAACCGAAATTATAATTATGCTTAATAGTATCTTAATAAACATTTGAGGAACAAACTTCTGCGCCCTCGCTCCAAGGTATATGCCCACAAAACCTCCTGCTCCAAAGAGTATTCCCAAGGGCCAGTCAGGCATTGCTGCAACACCGCCTGAGGAAGGTAAGATGCTAAAAAAGATAGCTCCGGCAAATGAAGTTATGAATGTCCCCATGAGCGCTGCACCTGCAATGGTATATACAGGCAGCTGAAATACCGCCACGCAAAAAGGTGCAATGATTGCTCCGCCGCCTATGCCATAGACCCCGCCGATTATGCCTACAACAACAGCAAGTAAGAACATCCCTAGTGTATTAAATGAGAATCTCTCTCCCCAGAACTCGTATTCTATTTTTCTGATGCCTATTGAAATAGTTTTTATAACCGCATCTACAGGAATGCCTGCCGCAAGTTTATTGTCACTCCCTTTTTTTATTTCAGCAGCCCTTGCTTTGAATTTTTCTTCAACTGATTTAAGGGCATGATTTTTTTCAGCGGTATTCCAGAAGATATCTTTGACAAGACGAACCCCTATATACAGAAGCACGCAGCCAACAAAAAATTTAAAAACCTTTGGGTCCGGAAGGTAAAGCACACGTATGTAGTAGCCGAGAAACACGCCCGGGAGAGTGCCGCTAATCACCACCCACGTGAGAGGCCATGCCATGCGCCCCTCTTTGATAAAACTATAAACTCCGCTCGGAATAGCCGTTATATTAAAAACATGATTAGTGCCGCTCACAGATGGCGCTGTGTAATTCATAACACTCATCTGGAATGGAAGAAGCAGAAAAGCACCTGAAACACCTCCCATTGATGTGAAAAACGAAATAACGAGTGCAACAAGCGGCGGAAACAGAAGGTTGGTTTCAACTCCCGAGACAGGAAAATATATGTTTAAAAAGTCCATAGGCAATGAAATAATATCATATACTGACTTCAGATAAACAACCAATAAAAAAAGGGGCAGAAAACTCTGCCCCTTTTGCTGTGTATTGTTTATAGAATTTAGAACAAGCCTTTGACCTTGCCTGTCTCGACGTCAACGTCAACCCTTCTGTAAGCCGGGTCCGACGCAGTGCCGGGCATAAGTTTAATTGCGCCTGCAACAGGAACCACAAAGCCCGCACCTTTATAGGTAAGGATGTCTCTAATCTGGAGCCTCCAACCTTTAGGCACTCCTTTAAGATTTGGGTTGTCAGAAAGACTGAGATGGGTTTTAACCATACATGTCCCCAGTTTTGCAATCTCCGGGTCGGCCTCCATTTTCTTGGCCTTGTTGAGCGCTTCTGTGGAATAGTCAACTCCATCCGCCCCGTAGACTTCTGTGGCAATAAGTTCAATTCTTTTCCTAAGCGGGGTTTCAAGTTCGTAAAGGAATTTGAAATCATTAGGCTCATTGCATGCATCAACAACAGCATCAGCCAGTTCGAGTGCTCCTTCTCCGCCGTACTGCCAGTGCTTGGACAGCGCAACTCTTGCTCCTGCGGCTTCTGCGAGTCTTCTGACCGCCTTGATTTCGTTGTCTGAGTCTGTATAAAAGGCATTGATGCAAACAACCGGGTTGATGCCCGCCTTTTTTACAACATTCACAAGATGGATTAGGTTATCACAGCCCTTTTCAACCCAGCCGACATTTTCTCCCTTGTATTCTTCAGGCAGCGGCTTGCCTGGAACAGGAATCGGCGCGCCACCGTGGCACTTTAGCGCCCTTATGGTTGCAACAAGAACAGCAGCATTTGGCTTAAGTCCGGAGAATCTGCATTTAAGGTTCCAGAACTTCTCGAATCCTATATCAGCCGCAAAGCCGGATTCTGTAACATTGTAATCACCGAGCTTCAGTCCGATTCTGTCAGCAATTATTGATGACTGCCCGATTGCTATGTTTGCGAAAGGACCTGCATGCACAAGCACTGGCTGGCCTTCTATCGTCTGCATAAGGTTAGGATTGAGTGCTTCAACCATCCATGCGGTCATTGCTCCTGCAACATCAAGGTCTGATGTTGTTACGGGTTTGCCGCTCTTGTCGTAGGCAACAACTATCTTGCCCATTCTTTCTCTCATATCCTTCAGGTCTTTTGCCACCGCAAGTATGGCCATTATTTCGGATGACACCGCAATAGCGAAGCCCGAATTCATCATAAAGCCGTCGCTTTTGCCGCCGATGCCTATGATTATCTCTCTCAATGCCTGTGCGCAGAAGTCCATTATCCATTTCATCTCGACATTGCGCGGGTCTATATTAATCCTTCTCAAATTGCGCTTTGCAAGCTGTTCATCGGTATAGTTGGCCTCATGCTGCATTCTGGATGTAAGGGCTACCATGGCAAGGTTGTGTGAGTTTATGATGGCGTTTATGTCGCCTGTTAAACCGAGAGAAAACGGAGTAAGCGGTATGCACTGTGAAAGTCCGCCTCCTGCTGCTGATCCCTTAATGTTCATTGTGGGTCCACCGGAAGGCTGACGTATTGCAGCAATTACATTTTTACCTCTCTTGCCGAGGCCCTGAGTAAGGCCTATTGTGGTTGTGGATTTGCCTTCACCGAGCGGGGTAGGAGTGATAGCAGTAACATCAACATACTTGCCGTCTGGCTTGTTTTTAAGACGCTCAAGAACACTCTTGAAATCGATTTTTGCTACGTAGTGCCCATGCGGAAGCAGTTCCTGTTTTTCGAGTCCGAGTTTCTCACCCAGTTCGTAAACGGTTTTCATGTTCTTCTCCGCAGCCTCGGCAATCTGCCAGTCTGCGTACTTCGTTGGATCAAGCGGCATAATACCCTCCTTATATAATGTGGTTATTTTGTGGAAATGTGCTTGAGATAATATCATAAATGCCTTCCGAAATACAATGCATTTTTATAAGGCTATAAGTAATACTTATTGGCCGGTCAGATACTTAAGGATAAATTTGGCTATAATACGGCTGTGATATACTAAAAAAATGCATACTGACTGTTCCAATTTTCCACCCAAGCTGCTGGATAAAGCAATAAATCTTATAACCACAAAGGCTAAAGGACCTTCTATCACATCTTCGCTAACCTTGGATGTGGATTCCTATATGCGTTCTGTTTTTTATGAAATTGCCGGTCCTGCTTCAAATAAAAAAGATCTTGTTCTGCTTGCTGTGGGTGGCTATGGGCGAAGAGAAATAGCGCCTTTTTCTGATATAGACCTTATGTTCTTATCAAAAAAAGAAGATTACGAAACCTCTCAAAATGTCCAGAAAATATTGTACAGTCTGTGGGACAGAGGAATAAATATCAGCCATAGTTACAGAATTATTGACCAGGCTGTTTCTGATGCATCAAAAGATTTTACCATCAGGACTTCTATGCTGGATGCGAGGTTTGTGGCCGGCAGTTTTTCAGTTTTTGATTTGTATTCAAATGAAGTTCTTCCCAAACTGCTTTTCAGGGAAAGAAAAAACTTTATAGGCGAAATTTTAAGTGATATTGAAAAACGGCATGGAGCGTATGACGATTCATTTTATATGCTTGAACCAAATATCAAAGATGGAATAGGGGGGCTTAGAGATATTCATTCGGTATTCTGGCTTGCAAAATCTGCGCTTCGGATAGAAAGCCTTGATGAATTGAATAAAGCATTAGGCAAGCGGGCCTCTATTAATTTAACCAAAGCATATGAATTCCTCTTACGGCTTCGCGTATGCCTTCATGTTATATCAGGATCAAAAAACGATATTGTTGATTTCGATTCACACAGGGAGGCTGCCGAAATGCTGGGCATCAGAAATACCGCAAGGTTATTAGCTCCGGAAATAATGATGTCTATGCTTTATCGCAGACTTAAGGGAGTAAATGAAACCCTGCACGATGTCATGGGTCTTTCTGCCAGAAAGCATTTTGGTTATAGGCTTAATTTTATAGTTAAAAAAATAAATAATAATTTTTCGCTTTCCAAAAATGAGCTTATCGCAAATGACATGGCCAGCCTGAGAAACCCAGAGAATGTTTTTGAAGCTTTCAAGATATATTCAGCAACCGGCAAAAAATTCAGCAGGCAGTTGAAGGAGGGGCTGACTTCCAGAGCTTTGTTTTTTTCAAAAAACATGCGGTTTACCAGAACCACTCACTCCTTTTTTTTTGACATTCTGACAAGCAAGCGTGTTTATCAAACTCTTCGGGAAATGCACAATACTTATCTGCTCGACAGGTACATACCTGAATTCGGTCGTTTAAGAAACCTTGTAATTTACGAGCCGTATCATACACACACTGTTGATGAACATACGTTGCTGGCCATTAAAAACCTTGAGGGGTTAAGTTTTCCTTTTAGTGAAGGAGCAGTTTTTTTTAAAGGTTTCTTTCCGCTGCAGGATCAGAAACTGCTTTACCTTGCGATTCTGCTTCACGATATTGGAAAAGGCGGAGCAAAGCATCATGATCGGCATGAAGAGGCCGGATACGTCATGCTTAAGCAGATACTCGAAAGAATGCCCCTTGCTGTGCATGAGAGAAAAAAAGTTGAGTTTCTCGTAAAACATCATATATTGATGGCTAGACTTGCTTTCAGCCGTGATGTGGATGAACCGGAAACAGTGTCACAGTTGTCTGAGGCTGTAGAAAATATCGACAACCTTGATTCTTTGTATTTAATGACCTATGCTGACATGTCCGCTGTCAATCCTCAATTTTTCAACAAATGGAAAGCATCCCTGCTCAATGAGCTTTACACCAAAACAAAACGATTTTTAACCGGCGAGAAACGCAGGTCTATTATAGCCTCAAATGAAGGGCTCGAAAAGTTCATTGCATTGATGCCTTTAAAATACCTGAATTCTTATGATGATGCCAGCATATCCAAAGACTACTTATTGGTTGCAAAACTAAAAGAATTCAGCACATCGGTATCCATTGAGGAGCGCAGCGATGGGGCCACATGTATAACAGTTGCATCAAAGGACCGGCAAGGGCTTCTTTTGAGCATCATTGCGGCGCTGACCTACCAGGGGCTCAATATAATAAGCGCGAAAATCTTTACCGGTAAAGAAGGGATTGTGGTAGATAAAATTACGGTGTCAAACTGGAAACAGCTTTGGTGGAGCGGAATGGAAGAACAGGTCAAAAATAACATTATCCGTTTTGTACATAATAAGGGTGAAACAATACAATTGAATATTAACAAACCAGCATACCGAGCTGTTGACTATAGATATAAAAAATTTATAGAGATAGACAATGAGGCATCGGATGAAACTACAATACTCGAATTTTTTGTGCCGGACAGAATAGGGTTGCTGCATGATATTTCAAAGGTTTTATACGATTGCGATGTTAATATAATGTCATCTATTATAAATACTGACGGCGATATAGCAAGAGATGTCTTTTACCTTCAGAGTCATATGCGTAAGCTGGATGCAGAAAAAGTATTGACTGTGTTATATAAAATCAAGGATGTCCTTTATGAATAAAATACTTATTGTTGAAGACAAAAAAAGCATGGCAGATATGCTCTCGATGGCGTTTAACTCGGAAGGATACGAAGTGAAATGTGCCTATTGTGTCAAAGACGGAATTGTCTTGCTTGACACAGATAACATAGATGCTGTGGTCACAGACTTAAAGCTTCCTGATGGTGTCGGGTTTGATGTTTTGAAGAGCGCAAAAGAACGTGTGCCCTCAGTTCCTGTTGTTGTTATGACAGCATTCGGCAGCATAGAGACCGCAGTCAGGGCGGTTAAAGAGGGGGCTTATGATTTTATAACAAAACCTTTTGACACCGATCATCTTATTTTGATAATTAAAAGGGCACTTGCCGAACACTCTGCAAAGCAGGAAAATATTGCGCTGAAAAAGGAGTTCTCGAATTTTTTAAGAATTCCGGACATGGCAGGAAATAGCAAAGCTTGGTCTGAGGTTTTGGAGAAAGCTAAAAGAGTGGCACAGCAAAAAACAACGGCGCTGATTCTGGGCGAAAGCGGAACAGGAAAAGAGCTTGTGGCAAGGACGGTGCATTTTTCGAGCCCTCGCGCTAACAAGCCTTTTGTTCCTGTGAACTGTGCAGCCATACCAAAAGATTTAATCGAAAACGAACTATTCGGACATGAAAAAGGCGCTTTTACCGGCGCAACTGAAGGCAGGGCAGGGCGCTTCGAGATTGCCCATAACGGTACAATATTTTTGGATGAAATCGGAGATATGGATTTAAACCTTCAGGCAAAACTTCTGAGAGTATTGCAGGAAGGCGAATTCGAAAGAGTGGGGGGCACCAAAAGCATTAAGGTTGATATTAGAGTAATTGCGGCCAGCAACAAAAATCTGGAGCATGAAGTTGCACAGGGAAGGTTCAGGGAGGATCTGTTTTACAGGCTTAATGTGTTTCAGATAAATATCCCGCCATTAAGAGAAAGAAGAGACGACATAATTCCATTGGCAAAATATTTTTTAAACTTCTTCAGCAATGAAATGAAGAAGGCTTGTCCAGATATGTCAAAAGAAATACCGGATTTTATTATAAATCATGAATGGAAGGGCAATGTAAGAGAGCTTAAAAACGCCATGGAAAGAGCTGTTATATTGTGCGATGGAGGACTAATACTGCCTGAACATCTTGGTTTTGCGGAACAGAAGAAAAACAGCAGTTCAACTAATGACGATTCCCTTTTCGCAGCCTCAGGTCAGGCGGTCCGCATAGCAGAAAAGGCTCGCATAGAGGATGCTCTGCGCACAACCGACGGCAACAAGAGCAAAGCGGCAGTGCTGTTAAAAGTCAGCTACAAAACATTGTTGAGTAAAATAAAAGTGTATGGTATACAGTGAAAGAAACTCCCACCAAGAGCAGACAATAAGCCGTGGATTTAGGTAGTTGTATTTTGTTAGATTAAAAAATGCGCAACGAACAAAAGAAGTACTACATAGCCACCTTTGGCTGCCAGATGAATGTCCATGATTCAGAAAAGATGGCCGGCATCCTTAATTCCAATGACTACAAAGAAGTTTCTTCGGCACAGGATGCGGATGTCGTAATATTCAATACCTGCAGCATCCGCGAAAAAGCGGAGCATAAGTTTTTCAGTGAGCTGGGCAGAATAAAGATGTTAAAGAAAAAAAAGCCGGGGTTAAAGATTGCGGTTGCCGGCTGCATCGCCCAGCAGCATGGCAAGAAGCTGCTAAAGAGGGCCTCATTTGTTGATTGCGTTATCGGCCCCCAAAACATACACCAAATTTTTGACACCCTTCAGCATGCCGACCGGTCTGCCGTAACTTCAGGCGGCAATGAAACGATTGCCGAAACCGAAATGCCTGTATTCAGAAAGACGGATATTTCTGCTTTAGTAAACATAATGTACGGCTGCAATAATTTTTGCAGCTACTGTATAGTGCCACACACAAGAGGCAGGGAGCAGAGCAGGGCGAGCCAGAGCATTATAAATGAAATCCGTAGTCTTGCAGAAAAAGGGTATAAAGAAGTCACATTATTGGGCCAAAACGTCAACTCTTACGCGAGCGATCTGGATTTTCCTGAGCTTTTGGCCAAAATCAATGAGATAGAGGGTATTTTGAGAATCCGTTTTGTAACTTCTAATCCCAAGGATTTAAGCGAGAAGCTTATTGAAGTTATGAGAGATTCTGAAAAAATTTGCGAGCATCTGCATCTGCCTTTGCAGTCAGGCTCAACCAAAATCCTAAGCATGATGAACAGAAAGTATAGTTATGAGAAATATTTCCAAAAGGTTGAACTGCTCCGCAAAATGATACCGGATATCGCAATAACTACAGATATTATTGCCGGTTTTCCTCAGGAAACGGATGATGACCATGCCTTAACAATGAATTCGCTGAGAGAATTAAGTTTCGATGGAATTTATGCGTTTAAGTTTTCTCCGCGAAAGGGAACGTCTGCCGCTTTAATGGATGGACAGGTTGACCAGACCGTAAGGGCAGAAAGGCTGCAGGAAATACTTGACATCCAGAACGATATAACGGAGTTGAAAAACAAAAAGTTAGAGGGAACAACTCAAGAGATACTTATAGATGGCATTGATGAAAAAGACAGCGGACTTTACACAGGCCGCACAAGGACCAATAAAATTATTACTGTTCCTAAAAACGATAATATCCGGAAGGGTTTACTATTGAACGTATTGATTAACCAAGCCAATCGGCATTCGCTAAACACTATCTTATGAAACTTTGTGTGCTTACCCTCGGCTGCAGAACCAATCAGGCTGAAAGCCAGAATATCGAAACATCGGCATTAAATTCAGGTTATCAACTTGTTGATATTAATGATAATCCAGATGTCTGTGTTATTAATACATGCACTGTTACATCAAAGGCTGACAAAGAATCCAGACTACTTATACGAAAGGCATTACAAAAAAGCGGCAGAATTATCGCAACAGGCTGCTATGCAGAAATTAACAAACAACTTAATGGGTTGCATACAGAAAAGCTGACTATTGTATCTAATTCAGATAAAGATAACATAACCAAATTGTTAGCCAAAGAATCTTCGAACTCTAATATTGTTAAAAATATATCAAAATACAGGATTAGACCTAATGTAAAGGTTCAAGCTGGATGTGATTTTTCATGTTCATATTGCAGTATCCCTGCTGCTAGGGGGAATTCAAAAAGCGTGCCGGTTTATAATGTTATAAATGAGATTTTAAACTATAACTCTATGGGATTTAATGAAATAGTTCTGACAGGAACGCACTTAGGAAGCTATGGAACCGACCTAAATCCAAAACTGTCCTTGGCACAGCTTATAAAAACTATTTTAAATAAGACTGATATTCGCAGGATTCGTTTAAGTTCTATTGAGGTTAATGAAGTAAATAATGAACTAGTTGAACTTTTAGAGGAGTCCAGAGTATGTAAGTATCTTCATATACCTCTTCAGAGCGGAGATAATAACGTATTGAAAAATATGAATAGATGCTATGATTTTAATAAGTATTATAGCATTACTACAGTACTCTTAAAGCGCTTTAGCGATCTGTCTCTAGGTACAGATATAATAGCTGGGTTCCCATCTGAAGATCATAAAGCCTTTCAGAATACAGTTAATCTTGTTGATTCAATTAACTTTTCTTATTTGCATATTTTTCCATACTCAGACAGAAATGGGACAAAAGCTGCTTTAATGAAGCAACAGAACAGTAGTTTGACAATTAAAGAAAGGGTACGAGTTCTAAGAGATATGGGAAATATAAAAAAAGAGTCTTTTATAAAAAATAAACTCGGCCAAGTCTTTTCTGTTGTTATTGAGGATAACAACTCTGATAATTTTCAGGGTACTACTCATAATAATATCAAGGTAAAGCTTTTAAACTATACAGGGGCTAAAATTGGATCTATAGTAGATGTTCTACTGACAGAGTATAGCGAAGGTATGGCTGTAGGAATTCCAGTCTAGACATACATAGTTCGCCGATAAGATATATTATGTAAAATTATTATTGTATTTGAAACATCATTAATCGTAATTGCAGAAACAACCTGCTTCAATATCTCAAAGCGCTTGTGCTATAATTTTCTCCTATGAATAAAGTCTTTGAATGGCCGCAACATTTAAAGAAAAAACCTTTCCGATTTTGTCCGGGATGCGGTCACAGTATTGTTCATCGTCTAATTGCAGAAGCCATAGAGAAATTTTCCATAAGAGATAATGTAATTGGCATAGCTCCTGTAGGTTGCGCTGTTTTTGCATATGACTATTTTGATTTCGATATGATTGAGGCTGCTCATGGCCGCCCTCCGGCAATAGCCACCGCAATGAAAAGAGTCTTGCCGGATAGGATAGTATTTTCTTACCAGGGAGATGGTGATTTGGCCGCGATTGGAACGGCCGAAATTATTCATGCAGCAAACAGGGGCGAAAATATAACAGTTTTCTTCATAAACAATGCAACTTATGGCATGACAGGCGGACAAATGGCTCCCACTACCCTTATTAACCAGAAGACAACCACATCACCCCAGGGTAGAGAATTATCTAAAACCGGTGCTCCAATGAAAGTCTGCGAGATGATTGCCACTATAGAATCGGTTTCTCTTGCGGTTAGAGTCAGCACTGATTCTATAAAGGGGGTAACATCAACAAAAAACATGATAGAAAGGGCTTTTAAGTACCAGATAGAGGGCAAGGGGTTTGCATTTGTCGAGATACTCTCACCTTGCCCTACTGATTGGGGCTTAGCTCCTGATGAAGCACTAAAATGGATGCGCAATGAAATGGCATCAGTTTTTAAACTTGGAGTTTTAAAAGATAAATGGAAAACAGGATAATAATAGCGGGATCGGGCGGACAAGGCGTGCTTTTTTTGGGCAAACTTATTGCCTATGCTGGTATGTTAAACGGAATGGAGGTTACATTTTTCCCTTCATATGGTGCAGAAATGCGAGGAGGTACAGCAAACTGCACGGTAATTCTGTCTGACGCTTTAATAGGTTCTCCGGTGATAAATAATCCTGATATTCTTATAGCTCTAAATACAGCATCTTGCGGCCGCTTTAATTCAAGGATTAAGATTGGTGGAATGCTTCTTTATGATTCTTCGCTGGTGCATAATATTTTGTTGAGACCGGATATTAGAAATACAGGAATACCGGCAAGCCAAACAGCCGCTTCTATGTCCGGTCCCCGTTCAGCCAACATGTTTATAGCAGGCGCATTTGCGGCATTTGCAGGCCTTTTTTCAGTTGATTATATTATAAATGCGTTAATCGAAATTACTCCTGAACACAGAAAAGATACTATAAAAATGAATACAGATATTTTAAAGAGAGGTTTCGATGCCATCAAAGATTAGACAATCTTCTATATCAGATGCTAAGTATATTCATAAAATCATAAATGATTTTGCGCGTAAGGATGAAATGCTTCCGCGTGCGCTTAATGAAATATATGAGAATATTCGTGATTTTATTGTTTTCGAAGAGGATGGCATTATAAAGGGTGTTTGCGCTCTGCATATTTTATGGGAAGACCTTGCAGAAATAAGGTCATTTGCGGTGGTGGCCGAATACCAAAGACAAGGCATAGGAAAAAAACTGCTTATTAAGTCCCTTAAAGATGCTAGCAGTCTGGGCATAAAGAAGGTTTTTGCTCTAACCTACCGGCCAGATTTTTTTAAAAATTTAGGGTTTAAAGATACGGATAAAGCAAAACTGCCACAAAAAATCTGGGGCGACTGCCTGAAATGCCATAAGTTTCCGGAATGCGATGAGCATGCTGTTATAATCACTCTATAAACTGAATTCTTACATCATAGATTTTTCTTAGATTGCTGATATGCTGATTAAGCAATCGATTTGTTTCTGCTTCGAATAAATACATCTCGATGTCGTCTCTCACTTCTGACAAACTTTTATTTTGAAAATTATTTTTATTTTGACTGTAAAAATTTTCGACAGTTTCTTCCTTTATAAGAATCACAGACCTGATTTTAATTTCAATATATTCTTTAAGAAGCTCCTCATAGCCCGAAGCCTCAAGCCTCATAGCCCTCGCCTCTTTTAGTAGAAGCATTCTATTAACCATAGAATTCAATGTATCTGCTTCGGTTATCCTCAGCCCCTTATTTTTATTGAATTCAGCTCTTAATTCTGAGTATGTGATCGCATTGTTATCAACGTAGGCAACCACCCTATCTATATCTTCAGCGCGAGCAATTCCGATATATAATAAGGCTGAAACTGGAATCATACACAAACAAACTGACTTAAAAAGCATGTCCAAGACTGAAGTGTATCTCACTTAAACTTTCCCCGCTTTGTCTGCTTAATTTATGTCCATAATCAAGTCTAAAAGGTCCAACAGGAGTATTATATCTAAGACCGAGTCCTGTAGTGTACTTAAGATCTGTCAACGTCATGCTTTCAGATTTTCTCCAAACATTTCCGCAATCGGTAAAAGCAACCACACCCAATCCTTTTTTAATATCTGTTCTTACTTCAAAACTTCCGGAGAGAAAGGCATTGCCTCCGGTAGCAGTTCCATCACTCCCCTTCCCTCCTAGTGAGTCCTGGTTGTATCCTCTTACTGTTGTTCTGCCGCCCAGGAAGAAGCGCTCCACCAGCGGCAGTTCTTTTGTGTCTCTGAAGCCTTTTGCTGTCCCGCCTTTTATTGATCCAGCAAGAGTGACCTTTTTAGTGATGCCATAATATTTATTTATGTATCCTGTGAATTTAGTAAAATCAGTTTCGGATAAAAGAAAACCCGAAACCAGTTTCATTGATATTCCAGCAAGAACACCGCTTTTAGGATCAAAAGGGTTATCACGTGTATCCAATATCAACCCTGGCCTTATGCCGCTTATGATCAAAGAGCCGGTGTCTTCTTTACTTAGGATTATATCCTGCATAACATCGCTGGTATCAACGACCGAAAGATCGTAGTACAGATCAACCTTAAAGCCATAATCAAGTTTTTTCTCTATGCCGGTGCTGACGGAATTTCTTTTTAACCTGTATTTTATTCCTCCTGAATCTATGCTTTTCTCTTTTCTGTTTTCTCTCAGATATAGTGTTTTCCAAGGCAGATCTATACCTGCAACCCAAGGCTCAAGAAATGAAAAAATAAACCGCTGTTCAAGTGAACTCAGCTCTGTTCTGAATGTGCCCTGCCTGTTCATCCCGTTGAAATTTTTATAGCCAACTTCAAAAAATCCTCTCTGCTTTTCATACTCTCCATATCCAACTCCGAATTCAACAAATCCAGCATTGGCTTCCTTAACTTTGTATATTACATCCCTAACTTTGCCGTACTTCTCTCTCAATTCTGTCTCAACATCATTGAACAAACCGAGTCTATACAGTTTTTGCTTCTCTTTTGCAATGATATTGTGGTCGAAATTAAGGCCTTCTTTGTTAAATAATTCTCTTTCTATAACAATATGTCTGGTATCTAAATTCCCTACTATTATAGATTTACCTGTCAGCGTTATATCTCCTTCGCTTATGTCGAATATTACATCGGCATACAAATCTTTTCTTGCAACACTTACACCGACCCGTGCATCAAGAAAACCTTTTTTATTGTAAATCTCGATTATTTTCCTGCGCTCATCCGAAAGATCAATTTCATTGTAAGGGTCATTTTTCTTGATTTTAAGTCCACCTAACAGTTCCTTTTCTGATAAGTGTTTGTTATTTTTAACGATGATATCTCCGAATTTTATCTGCGAGCCTTCTTTGACGCTATATTTTAAAGCAACCCTGTCATTGTCTTTAATCTCAACTACAGGAATTGATACATCGACATCAGGATAACCGAGAGAGTGATAGAAATCTTTAATTATGATAGCATCCGATTCAATATAATCAGGATTGTAGTTCTCTCCAACTCCGAGCATGATAATCTTTAATAATTTTTCTTCAGACAAAGAACTCCCTGTGAAAGTTACGGAATCAACAATATGCCTATCACCTTCATAAATATAGAAGGTCAGCAAAGTTATATCATCTTCAGACGTAATTATAGGAGCTATCTCGGCTAAAGGATAACCAAATTTATGGTATAACGTCAGCAATCTTTTTGTTGTCTCATCGATTATTTCGTCAGAAAATTCGTTTATCTCAAAAAATGTCAACTCTTTTGCAAGCAGATCTGTTTGAAGTGCTATATTCCCATTGAACATTGTTCTTACAGGCCTTCCTTGATCGATGCTTATATGCAAAATTCCTTTATTAAATGTATGATTGACACTTGAACCGATATGTCCTCTTTTCCTGAAATAGTGCAGGACATCTCTTTGAAACTGTCGTATTCTGATAAGGTCAAAAATACCGCCTTCAGATATCTTAAGGTTTGGCTTTCCTTCATCACCTGCACCGGTTATAATTATCTTGTCAACAATCAGCGGATCCCCTTCATCTACTTCAAAAAGGACATCAACCCTTCCTTTCTTTAAAGGTGCTATTTTATGGCTTACTGCTGCCTTTGGATATCCCTTTTGATTTAAGCTATGCATAATCTCTTCTACTGTATTCCTGACCTTTAGGAATGTAAGACGATCTCCTGAATTAAGCGATGTTATCCTGTCATGAAGATATCCCGACAATACCCTGCTTTTAATCTTTACATTACGCACGATAGGCTTTTCCCTTACCTTTACAGTAAACAATCCGCTTGATGAATCATCTTTCTCTACGGCGATATCTTCAAAGATTCCCTTTTGAAAGGCCCTTTTTATTCCCTGCTTCAGCTTATCAGCATCCAGTTCTTTGCCTACCTGCATGTCCAACAAATACAGGAACTCTTTTTCTGGCATAGTATTAAGGCCAAAAATCTTAATGGAAGAAATTATTGATTTGCGACCATTAGATGTGTTGGCATTGTCTTCTGCAAATGAGCTTACAGAAAAGCATAAAACTGCCAATAAAAACCTTAAAAATATTTTTGCCATGCGTTTATTTGAATTCAAAGCGAAACTTTATGTCTCCGCCAATCCCGCCCCTTTCATCCCGTACCCCCAAAAGCGAAGCATTTTCGCCGAGCAGATACTCTAATTTCCATATTTGCTCATCAACGCTTCCGATGGCTGCAGTGTATGTTGCATAAAGTTTGTCGCCGAAAAGCCGCTTTGCTACAGTGACACGTGGGGTCAGTGTTCCGGTGGTTCTTGACACATAAGGATTTATATGAACTCTGTCTATGCCGGTTATAGTCTTAAGCCTTTCTTCTATTACATCCTGAAGTTTGCCTGTCATGAACGATGTTGCTTCAGCAGCGCCTATGCCGCCCTCAAGACCCTTCACATTTTTACCTATATGCCCTACGGTCAAAAGACTGAATATATCCGTCTCTTCAAGGTTAGGGTCTGATGACAAGGCAAGGTTGAATTGTTCTGAATAACCGTCCAGACTCATACGTATCTTGTAGTTAGCCACTCTTGTTTCTGATACAATATCAAAATAGGGCCTTATTCCTGATGGATTAGAAAAATCGATTCGAGCTTTTAAAATTTTAAACTGATTATTTCTGAAAAAGACCAGTCCTTCCCTTGTTTCGGCCTTGCCTAGAAGAACTGGCTGGCCTACAGTACCCTTGAGCAGTAAATCCATTTCTATTGCAGTTCTTGCAGCATTATTATCTATTTGAATATTTTTGCCTAGAATCCGAAGATTGAGGTTTATCTTGTCCAGTTTTGAAAGTTCCGATTTAACAGAATCTTTGTCTTTTACCTTGCCGAGCCAGCTTTTCCAATCTATCCGTTCGCTGTATTTAGCCCTTCTTATCGAAATATCGCCGCGCAGATTATATGTTTCCTGAGTGCCGTGAAAATATAGAGTGCCGTCAGAATTCGTCCAGAAATCCTTAGACCAAGAGGTCGTTATCCTCTTTAATCCGGCTTCAATAAAGAACTTTTTAATTAAGAAGTTTTGTATTGAAGCGTTGCCTCTAATGGATACATCCCCCCCAGCCAGTTTTGCGTTGGTCCTCTCTATATTTATTCTGTTGTCATCAACATAAATATAAGCGTTTAAA
>PEAD01000056.1 GCA_002753335.1 Nitrospirae bacterium MYbin3 | reverse complement strand
CCAATACGCTGTTCTATCCTCTGGGGGTTCCACGGCAGGTCATAATTTACAACCAATGAGCAGAACTGCAAGTTGATGCCTTCCCCTGCGGCCTCCGTTGCAATCATAATAACCGCTTCATTTTCAAAGTAATCTACAATCGCTGCCCTCATATCGGCAGTCTTCGAGCCGGTGATTCTATCCGTACCATGATGTTTTTCGAGCCATTTCTTATATATTTCTTTGGATTTTGGGTCATTGTTTGAACCATTGAAGATAACCGTCTTCCCCTTATATTCGGTATTTTCCAGTACATCTACTAAATATCTCTGGGTTCTTGTAGATTCGGTGAAGATGAGAGCCTTCTTACTGCCCCCTCTTTTTTCAGCTTCAGCAAACCCTGCCTTTAACGCTTGGATTAAAACCTCTCCTTTGGAGTTTTTCCTGATAGAGTTGGCTAATGCATAGAACTGTTTAAGCGACACTATCTCTTCCCTTATGGATTTCAGCTCCTCAGGGGTATATACTTTGGTCTCTTCTGTCTCTTCGTCGTCATCTGTCCATTCATCCTTCAACTCGTCGAGGGTCTCAAAGTCTTCCGCGATAGTGCTGTCAATCAGGGGAAGATTCTCCTGATTTTCAACTATACCGCCTAACTTCTTTGCCAATGCTTCTAATGTGCCTGAGATAGCATAAGTAGAAGAGGCAAGGAGTTTGCGTAAAATAAGGGTCATAAGCTGCCTCTGCCCTGGAGGTAACGCATACAGATTAGGGCTTTGCAGATATTCAGATACCAAGTCGTAAAGTTTCTGTTCTGCTTCTGTTGGAATAAATTCCTGAGTAATCGGAATCCGGTTGGTATATTTGATATACTCTAAAACCTGCCTTCTCAGTGTCCGCTTACAGATAGGTTTAAGCCGCTCCTTTAAGTCATCAAAGTTACTGGTCAACCGCGCAAATTGGCTCTTAAAGCTCTGTAAATCTCCAAAGGTATAGTCATCAATAATGCTTACCAGCCCGTAAAGCTCCATGAGAGAGTTTTGCAGGGGCGTTGCAGTCAGCAGGAGTTTAGGACAGTGCGCTACGGCATTTTTTACGGCACTGGCAATCTTATTAGAGTTCTTATAGACATTTCTCAGCCGGTGTGCCTCATCAATGACAACCAAATCCCAGTTAATCTGCTTAATAAACACGTCTTTTGTTCTTGCGAAGTGATAGGAGCAAATTACTATGTCTTGCTGTTTGAAAGGATTTAGATTCCCCTTCTTAATCTCCTGATTAAAGGACTGTGTCTCCAGAATAATGGTGGGAAGGAAAAACTTATCGAGAAGTTCCTGATTCCACTGCTTACGGAGATTAGACGGCAGAATAATTAAAATTTGCTTCTTACGTTCCGCCCATTTCTGAGAAAGGAGTATTCCGGCTTCAATAGTCTTTCCTAATCCAACCTCATCTGCTAATATTGCCCCCTTCGATAAAGGAGACCGAAACGCAAAGAGGGCAGCTTCTACCTGATGAGGGTTCAAATCTACCTGTGCGTCGGACAGTGAAACGGCAAGTTTTCTGAGGCTATCGGATGAGCACCTCTTAGTAAGCTCATACGCATAATATTTTGCGTGGTATGGTGTTAATCTCATTATTCTGCCTACTATCAGTTTTAACCTTTAAAAAATGGCCATTTTTTGATATACAATCAGTTCCTATGTGCAATCCGGCGAAGACGAGCATGTGTTCCGGTGATGTAGAACATTTGTCAAAGCGTATCTCCACTTGATAGCATAATCATACCTATGCCGAACGTTCTAAGTCAACTTCACCTAAGATTAGATTATCATGTCAGAACTGGCTAAGGATAAATTCAGGTTGAAGGGACAGATGGGCAACGTCGGGCTTCAGATATATTAAACATCCGCGCTACTTGGATTACGGGCGAAGCAGGAAAATAAAAAGGTGGGTGCGCCGGTGGTTGGTATATGAAGGGTGGAATGAGTATAGGGTATCTGCTAATAGTGAAACAGTTGCAGCATTGGCAAAAGGAGAAAACACAACATCTGATATTCGCAATGTCCGTATTTCCAAGCAAGAGTTGTCTATTCCTGCAACCGTGTGTCGGCTGGTGTTGGAAAGAAAATATTTAGTAGTAAAATATTTTCAAAAAAACACTTGACAAAGTCCAAACCATAATGTTACATTTGCAACCATGATGACAAAAGAAACCATCAGAATGAAAGAACTCTTGAGTTTGGGGTTCAAAAAAACCCATATTTCCACAATATTGAAAGAAGCGGATGTTTTCGAGGGTATGCCGAAGCAACAGGGATACGCCGTCGAATATTCGTTTAATCAGGCTTGCTATATGGTCATCGGCTGTCTGTTACTTGAACTGGGCTTATCGACACGGCATGTGAACATAGCGCTTGTTACTATGTGGACGAACTTCTATGCCGAAGAGGACTTGGGCTTTGGAAGTGAAAAGGCACGTCAGCGGATTATCAAGGATAAAATATCGTTGGCTATCCGCAGGTGTGATTATGTTGCTCTCGACAGAGGTAAACCATCGAAGGGGCTTACTTTTCCTGTTATCAGCATCGTTACAGGGCTGGCAAATTCGACGAAGATTGCTCACAAAGATGTACGAGTTGCTGATATTACTTCACGCTTTGAGCCAGAAAATTATCGGGATATAGTTTTCAAGGCAGACGACGGGCAAGAAAGGAAAGCCAGAAAAGACCCTGCTGGCATCATCATAGATTTACGCTGGGTGATAGAAGAGGTTGCAAAGCTATTTTCATAGTTTTTTTGCAGTTTAGTGTTGCAAATGCAACAATGGAGGCATGTATGACACAATCACTGTTGACACCAAAGGAAGCGGCAACGGCTTTAGGTTTACCGATGAGGACTTTAACTTTCTGGAGACACAAGAAAAAGGGGCCTAGGTTTTACAAAGTCGGTAGGCATGTTCGGTACGATAAATTTGACGTCGACGAATATCTTTCAAAAAGCATTGTCACGACAGGATCCATTTGAGCATGGCAGATAGTAACAGAGGCGGCAACGTGTCGGATATGAGCGACCTACGGTGCAACCCAAATATTCAACATAGAGACCGCAAATGACCTCACAGGTTGAAGAGGGCTTTACCAAAGTACCGAATGACCTTCTTGAGGCACTGGCACGGATGCGTATAAATGGAGAGGCGCGGCAACTCTTGGATGTAATCCTGAGAAAAACTTTTGGTTGGAATAAAAAAGAGGATTGGATTCCACTCAGCCAGTTTTGTCTATTAACTGGAATCAAAAAACCTAATGTTATCAGGGGTTTAAAGACTTTAGTCGAAATGCAAATCATTATCAAAACTGATAACAGAAAGTCCATAACTTGGCGTATTAACAGGAGTTTTTCGACTTGGAAGCCGTTATCGAAATTGATAACGTTATCAAAACCGATAACGAGCGTTATCGAAAATGATAATAAATCGTTATCAGAATTGATACCCTCAAAAGAAAGTACAAAAGAAA
>PEAD01000055.1 GCA_002753335.1 Nitrospirae bacterium MYbin3 | reverse complement strand
TACGGCTTCGGATTCGGTAACATAGGCTCCCCCTTTAAGTTAGTGCCTATGTTATTGCACTTATTATGCCTACACTATCCCCTATACCTCACATAGTGCGTTCGCCCTGGGCGAATTTGGCCTGTATCAGTTTTTCAAAAAACTTTTTAATCCTGTTTATTTCTGGTAAAATTTAGAACTACTTGCATGAAAACTTCTGGCATGATAAATCCGCATATTTTCAGGGAATACGACATAAGGGGCATTGTCGGCAAAGAGCTCAGCACGGATGTTGCGTACTCTATCGGCAGTGCCTTCGGTATTATGCTTATGCGCAGAAATACGGAAGCCAAACGCGTGAGCGTTGGCAGGGATGTGAGAAACAGCTCTGGCGAGCTTGCTTCAGGTTTGATTGAAGGGATTGTTTCGACAGGTCTTAATGTGTTTGATATAGGCGTCTGTCCAACTCCGGTTCAATACTTCTCTCTTTTTCATCTGAATCTTGACGGCGGGGTGATGATTACAGGAAGCCACAACCCGCCCGAATACAACGGCTTCAAGATAAGCATCGGTAAAGAAACTATTCATGGCAAGGATATTCAGGAGTTGAAGGATATTATATTCAGCGACGCTACTGCGGACGCTCCATTAAAAGGCAGCGTTGAGAGCTTTGATGCGGTATCGGAATACAAGCGTTATATGTTTGAGCAGTTTTCTTACTTAGGCGCACAGGATTTCAAAAGGCTGAAGGTCGTTGTTGATGCAGGCAACGGAACTGCAGGAACTGTTATCCCCGAAATACTAAAAGCAGCAGGCTGCGATGTGATAGAGCTTTATTGCGAGCCGGACGGCAGCTTTCCCAACCACCATCCCGACCCCACGGTTGTGGAATACATAAGAGATCTCATCGAAGAAACAAAAAAGAGCGGCGCGGACATAGGCGTGGGCTATGACGGCGACTCCGATAGGATTGGCGTTGTTGATGATGAGGGCAATGTCATATGGGGCGACCAGTTGATGATAATACTCGGACGCGCCTTGCTCAAAGAAAGGCCGGGTGCGACTATTATCGGCGATGTGAAATGCTCGCAGCGCATGTTTGACGATATAAAAGCCCACGGCGGCAACCCTATAATGTGGAAGACAGGACACTCTTTGGTCAAACAGAAGATGAGAGACGAAAAGGCGCTGCTTGCAGGGGAGTTCAGCGGCCACATATTTATTGCTGACCGCTATTTCGGATATGACGATGCGCTTTACACCACATTGAGGCTCGTCGAGATTATGAAAAAAACAGGGAAAGCTGTAAAAGGCCTCCTTGAAGGCGTGCCTAAGGCTTGTTTTACTCCGGAGATAAGGATAGAATGTTCTGACAGCCTGAAAAAACGAGTGGTTGAAAAGGTTGCGGATAAGTTCAAGGCGTTAATAGGCGCAGATAGCGCGGATTGCAGGATAAGCGCCACAGATACAACAGACGGAATCAGGGTGTTTTTTGAAAAAGGGTGGGGGCTTGTGAGGACCAGCAATACACAGCCTGTTATAGTTATAAGGGTCGAGGCGATAGACGAAATTAGTCTTAATAATTACAGGACATTTCTCGAAAGAGAGCTGGCATCTGCGATGGAGGCTGCATGAAGGCTTTGATACTTGCAGGAGGAAGTGGTACGCGGCTTTGGCCGCTTTCGAGAAAGAACTATCCGAAGCAATTCCTGAAGCTGAACAGCGATAAGTCTTTGCTCGCTCAAACTGTCGAGAGATTGACCCCAACGCTTTCTATGAATGATATCGTAGTGCTTACAAACAGCGGATACAGGTTTTATGTTCAGTCGGACCTTGGTGGTGAAGGCCACATTGTTCTTGAACCTGCAGCGCGGAATACCGCTCCGGCCATAGCTCTCGGCATAAAGTACTGCATCGAAAAATTGGGATGCGGCATGGATGAAGTAATCATGGTCACGCCATCGGACCATGTGATAAAGCCTGTTGAATCCTTCTCGCGCTATGTTCGAATTGCTTCTGATATCGCAAAGAAAGATTTTGTTGTCACATTCGGAATAAAACCTAATAAACCCGAGACTGGATACGGTTATATCAAGGCCGGCGAAAAGATCGGAAACTTAGATGGCGTTGACGCATGCAAAGTCGAGAGATTCGCAGAGAAGCCGGACAGGGATACTGCGGAAAGATATGTAAGAGAGGGCTGCTATTATTGGAACTCCGGCATGTTTGTATTCAGAATAGATACAATGCTGGCCGAACTGAAACTGCATGCCCCCGAAATAGACGTTATGATGGCAAAAAGTTTTGATGAGTTTGCGGCAGAATTTGAAAGCCTTTCCGACATATCTATCGACTATGCGGTTATGGAAAAGTCGTCGAAGGCAGCGATTGTGCCGCTTGATATTTATTGGAACGATATTGGATCGTGGGATTCGGTTTTCGAGGTGCTTGAAAAAGACGACCACGGCAATGCCGGGTTGGGGGATGCCGTAAAGATAAATACTGATGAATCTTTGATAATAGGCGATAAAAGGCTGATAGCCACGATAGGGATGAAGGACTGTCTTATAGTTGATACGGGAGATGCGCTTTTGATAGCCAAAAAAGGCGAGGCGCAGAAGGTGAAGGATATTGTTGAGACCCTAAAAAGTCAGCAGAGGATAGAGGCTGTAGAGCATACCACCGTGTACCGGCCGTGGGGCAGCTACACGGTTTTGGAAGAGGGGCCGAGATACAAGATAAAACGAATTGCGGTAAATCCCGGAGAGAAGCTCAGCCTGCAGAAGCATTATCACCGTTCAGAGCACTGGGTTGTGATAAAGGGCACAGCAAAGGTTACAACAGGTGATAAAGAGATAACGGTGCATGAGAATGAATCGGTTTTTGTGCCGAAGTCTGAGCTTCACAGGCTCGAAAATCCGGGCAAGATTTCGCTTGAGATAATAGAGGTGCAGAATGGCGAATATGTTGGCGAGGACGATATAGTAAGGTACGACGACATTTATCAAAGGCATCAGTAGAGGGGGGCATGTATTTTTTAGGTCTTGACGCCGGATCAGTATCGGTAAAATTATCGGTTCTCGATGAAAAAGGCGCAAAGCTTGAAGGCCGTTATATAAGGCATTGCGGCCACCCTGCAAAAGCTGCGTTTGAGCAGCTGAAGGATTTAACAAAGAAATATCCGCATTCCTCGCTTTCTATTACCGGCTCTGCAGGCAAGGCGATCGCTTCGGCGTTCGGCATAAAGCCTGTTAACGAGATTGTTTCCCAGTCTTATTCGTTAAGAAAACTTTATCCTTTAATAAGAACCGTAATCGAGATGGGAGGGGAAGACTCCAAACTTATAATTCTCGAAGACGGCAGCATAAAGGATTTTTCTCTCAATTCAGTCTGCGCTGCAGGTACCGGGTCGTTTCTTGAACAGCAGGCGGAACGCCTGCGTCTGACTATAGAGGAGTTCAGCGAATTAGCGGTCGTCTCAAAACGGCCCTCAAAGATCGCGGGAAGGTGCAGTGTTTTTGCGAAGTCAGACATGATTCATCTTCAGCAGATAGC
>PEAD01000008.1 GCA_002753335.1 Nitrospirae bacterium MYbin3 | reverse complement strand
GTTGGTAGAGCTACTACTTTAACCCTGAAATCAGGGGGAGGCAAGTTTATTTAAAGCAATGCATTACTGGACAAGGGTTTGAAAGCTTTTAGCCTTAGAACTTTTGACAATACGTTTAGTCTACCAGGGAGGATTAATGAAAAAAATATTTATATACTTGTCTATTGTGCTGCTTCTCTGCATCATGACCACAGGAGCTACCGCTGGAACAACGGAACAAAAGCTTTGGTATCAGAAAGCTTGGACAGATCCTTTAGTCTCAACACAAACACCGCAAAAAGTACTATTTGAGTTTAGCTTGTGGGATGCTGCAACCGGTGGGAGACAAGTATGGTATGAGAACAAATTTATTCTTTTGGATATTTTTACGTATGACGTTTTAACATTCCTTGGAGACACTATTCCTCTAAATCCAGCTTATTTTTCGCAGCAGCTTTGGGTAGAGGTTAAGGCAAATGGTAAGGTTATTGGAACAAGAGACAAGTTAGGCGTTGTACCCTATGCTTTGTGGAGCGCAACAAGTGATGTGCCTGGCCCCAAAGGTGATACAGGGCCAGCAGGACCGCAAGGCATACCGGGACCGCAGGGATTGCCCGGAATACAAGGACCTGTTGGTTTGCCGGGTCCAAAGGGAGATACCGGTGCAACTGGACCGCAAGGACCAGCTGGTCCAGAGGGGCCTATCGGACTGCCCGGAATTAAGGGAGACAAAGGAGATACAGGAGCTCAGGGCGTTGCAGGATCACAAGGCGAAACAGGGCCACAGGGACCCAAGGGTGACAAAGGCGATACAGGTGGAATTGGTCCGCAAGGGATACAGGGTGTTGCAGGAGCCACTGGTCCAGCCGGGCCGCAAGGCCTGACTGGCGCACAAGGCCCCAAGGGTGATACCGGAGCACAGGGACCTAAGGGTGACAAAGGCGACAAGGGTGATCCAGGCATAATTACCAAGGAAGCGTTATGCGCAATTTATGCTGCAGAAAGAGCGCCTGCGCCTTCATTTTGCCGCAATGGCAGAGGCAATGCCCTAGGCAGGAATGACGAATAAATCAGACTGATTTAGCTATTCGACCGTAACGCTTTTTGCTAAATTTCTAGGTTGATCAACATCGCAGCCCCTCAGCACCGCAATATGATAAGCGAGAAGCTGAAGCGGAATAGTCATAATAACCGGAGTCAGGAATTCGTTTGAACTCTGCACCGCTATTGAATAGCGGGACATCTGCTGCGCTGGTTTGCAGTCATTGGTTGTCACAGAAACGAGTATTCCGCCGCGACTTTTAACCTCTTCCATATTGGACAGCACCTTTTCGTTAAGTTTGCCTGAAGGCGCGATCACAACAACCGGCACATCCTCATCTATCAAGGCGATAGGGCCGTGCTTCATCTCTCCTGCAGCGTATCCTTCGGCATGAATGTATGATATTTCTTTGAGCTTTAACGCACCTTCAAGGGCTATTGGATAATTAATTCCACGGCCCAAGTAAAGAAAATCTTTTGCCTTGAAAAGATCTTTGGCGATAAGGGTAATTTCGGCGTCAAGATCTATCGCCTGTTCGATCTTTGCAGGAAGATGAAGAAGATCATCTATAAGCTTTTCGGCTTTGTCGCCAGCAAGCACACCATTTATTTTTCCAAATGCGATTGCCAGCATGTAAAGCGAAACCATCTGTGTTGTAAAGGCCTTTGTAGAGGCAACCCCAATTTCTGGTCCTGAATGTGTATAAAAAACAAAATCAGAATCTCTAGAAGCTGTGCTGCCTATAACATTGCAAATGCTTAAGGTCTTTGCTCCAAGAGCCTTAGCCTCTCTAAGCGCAGCAAGTGTATCGGCAGTTTCTCCCGATTGTGTTATAGCGATAAACAGGCTGTTTTTGCCCACAATCGGCTCTCGATAACGAAACTCTGATGCTATATCAACCTCTACCGGCACCTTGGCAAGGGTTTCTATCATATATTTTCCGGCAAGCCCGGAATGATACGATGTGCCGCAGGCAACTATAAAAATCTTTTCTATTGATTTAATGACGTCGGCGGTTAACCCAAATTCATCCAGCGCAATCTCACCATTTTCGGCGTAAGCTCGACCCCTTATTGTATCTGCAACAGCGCGCGGCTGTTCGAAAATTTCTTTGAGCATAAAATGGCGGTAGCCGCCTTTTTCTGCCATAGATGGGTTCCAAGAGATGGTAACCACATTCTTCTTTAGAGGATTTCCCTCGAAGTCGGTAATTATTACTCCGTCTCTGTGCAGTAGGGCCATTTCATGATTGTCGAGAAATATAACCTCTCTGGAGTGGCTCAGAAATGCTGGCACATCCGAGGCAAAAAAGAATTCATTGTCTCCAAGCCCGATAACAAGAGGGCTCTCTTTTCTCACAACAATAACTTTATCCTGCTCCTTCTCATCAACAACCGCAAAGGCGTAGGCGCCTTTAATCTCTTTAAGTGTATGGCGCACCGCATCTTCCAGCGTATCAGTGGTTTTTATATGTTTGTTTATAAGATGGCACAGAACTTCGGTATCGGTTTCGGATGTAAAAACATATCCTTCTGACTGAAGGGTGTGCTTCAGTTCAACATAGTTTTCGATAATGCCATTATGCACGACAACTATTCTGCCCGAGCGATGCGGGTGGGCATTCTCATCAGAAGGTTTTCCGTGTGTGGCCCATCTGGTGTGGCCCATGGCAACGGTGCTTGATACGTGAGCCCCATCCATAATTGTTTCGAGTTCACGTATCTTGCCTTTGCAGCGCTTGACTTCAAGAATGCCTGAATCAAAATATGCGATGCCGGCAGAATCGTATCCGCGGTACTCGAGTCTCTTCAGACCGTCAATTACTATTGGAATTGCGTTTCTGTTTCCTATGTAGCCTATAATTCCACACATAATTTTTAAGCAGCAGCCATGTTCAGCCTCTGCTCTCCTTTCGCGGCTTTTCGCCGTTGATAGCTATTTTTTCTTTTTTGCCCATCCATGAATAATTCGCTGGTCAGCTCTGCTCACAGCAAGAGATTCGGCCGGAACGTCCTTGGTTATGGTTGAGCCCGCTCCAACATAAGAGCCTTTTTTTACGGTCACCGGAGCGATGAGCTGAGTGTCGCTGCCTATAAAAACATTGTCTTCAATAATCGTCTTGTTCTTGTTTTTGCCGTCATAGTTGCAAGTTATAGTGCCTGCACCAATGTTAACATTCTTTCCTATTTCTGCGTCACCAAGATAGCTGAGATGTGAGGCTTTTGTGCCCTCGCCTAAAACTGTTTTTTTTATTTCGACAAAGTTGCCCACTTTAACCGAAGCCCCGATTACGGACTTGGGCCTTATATGTGCGAAGGGCCCTACAGCGGCGCCGTTCATGACAGTAGAATCTTCGATAACAGTTGAGTCTTTTATCGTCACATTATTTCCGATTATGCAGTTTGCGATTCTTACGCCCGGATATATCACGCATCCATGGCCGATTGTTGTGCTCCCTTCTATATGCACGTTGGGATAGATTAGAGTATCGGCTTCTAGCTCCACATTCTGATGGATAAAGACCGCCCCCGCATCAATAAAGGAAACCCCTTTGGACATCCATCCGGATACGATTTTCTGCTGCATGAATTTTTCTGCTGCATGAAGCTCATGTCTGGTGTTAATGCCCGAAAGCTCCAGTTCGTCCGAAAGCGCATGGCCGCCAACCCGCAAACCTTTGTCCACAGCCAATTTCACAATGTCGGTAAGATAGTATTCCCCTTTTGCCTTGTTTTCTTTTATTTTCTTTATCAGGTCGAGGCATGAATGTCTTATTGCATAAATTCCGCTGTTTACCTCATCGATTTTTTTCTGCTCTTCGTTTGCGTCTCTGTCTTCAACTATGGCATCAACCCTGTTTCCTTTCCGGATAATCCTTCCGTAAGCGTGGCTGCCTGTTATCCTGAAAGAAAGAAGAGATATGTCTTCGCGCATTTTCTTATGATGTGCTAAAAAAAGTTTGAGCGTCTGAACCGAAATCAGCGGCGTATCCCCGCCCAGAACAAGCACATCCCCTTCAAAACCACCAAGAGAAGCACTCGCAATCTTTAGCGCATCTCCTGTGCCCAAAGGCTTTTTCTGAACGCAAAACTCTATCGGCAAACCCGAGAGAGCGGTCCTTATTCCTTCGCTCTCCGGACCCACAACAACAATTGTTTTTTCAGGCTTCAGTCCTGCTGCCGTCTCTGCCACCAAACGAACCATAGGCTTGCCGCAAACCTTATGCAGAACCTTAGGCAGTGATGACTTCATCCGAGTGCCTAGCCCTGCCGCAAGAATTACAACCGCAATATTCATGCAACCTGCTCCCTATGCACCGCACCGGCTATTTTAGAAGGTGCTGATATTCCTCCTGACAGTATAATCCTTATGCCCTCTTCAATGGGAATTTCTGTGTAGATTATGTCCTTGTCGTTCATCAGCACTATTTCTCCTAAATACAGATTGTTTGTCGGAATATAAACCGCCTTAAGAAGTTTCTCTGATACACCTGAATCCACAACACATTCCTTTGTTAGAAAACCAAAGGCATAGACTCCGGCCCTAGGATATTCGACAATGACAAACTGTTTGAAAGAGCTTTTGCTTTCTGGAGAAAACGCATCAACAAGTTGTTTGACCGAAGTGTAAAGGCTTTTGAATACAGGAATGTGAAGGAATAGATTTTCGACATAACCTAAAATCCTTTTGCCAAAAATATTTGTTGAAATAATGCCAACAAAAAAAACAAGGATAATCGCAGAAATGAACCCAAGCCCGGCTATATGCGTACCGAGGATTATGTCAAAGACAGGCCCCAATATGCCATCAACAAACCTGAAAAGAGCTGTTACAACAAGGATTGTTATTGCGGCAGGAATAGTTACGAAGAGCCCTGCCAAGAATTTTCTCTTAAATGTGATATGTATTGATTCGGTCATTTGAACCTGCTTAGAAACAACGCAGGCTTTTTTGTGCTATGCGTCCGGAACATCGAAGTTGGCATAAACATTCTGAACATTAACATTGTCTTCGAGCGCTTCCATCAGCCTAACCATCTGGTCGGCAGCGCTGCCTTCAAGGTCAATATAATTTTTAGGAAGCATCGTTATCTCTGCAAGAGAAAGCGGAATTTTATTCTTTTCGAGCGCTTCTTTTACAGAGGAAAAACTTTCTGGAACTGTCAGTATTTCATAATTTTCTTCATCTGGATCGTTTTTCATGTCATCAGCGCCGGCATCTAAAGCTATTGTCATCAAGGCATCCTCGTCAATAGACGATTTCTCAACGAGTATATAGCCTTTTTTCTCGAACATCCATGCAACGCATCCGCTTTCGCCTAAACTGCCTCCATTTTTGGAAAGGGTATGCCTTATCTCGGATACAGTTCTGTTTTTGTTGTCGCTGAGCACTTCAATCAGCAGCGCGACTCCTCCGGGGCCGTAGCCCTCATAAACACTTTCCTCATAGGCCATGCCCGGCAGTTCTCCGGTGCCTTTCATTATAGCCCTCTTGATATTCTCTGCAGGCATATTCACTTCTTTTGCTTTTTCGAGGGCTGTTCTTAGCCGGGGATTGCCGTCCGGATCGCCGCCGCTGGTTCTTGCAGCAACCGCTATTTCCTTAACGATCTTCGTGAATATCTTACCGCGCTTTGCATCGGTCGCGGCCTTTTTATGCTTAATTTGAGACCATTTAGAATGTCCTGACATAATCCCCTCCGAGAACCTTATACAAAGCCCAAAATTATTGAAAGAATATATTAAGCGGATTAAAATAGAGCTGTCAAGAAATAGAATTGATAAAAAATCGACAAAAAACATCCTGAACAGCCTCTGCTGCTGTTTTTATGGATGCCTTATCCAATGCCTCGCCTTGTCGGTCTTCTATAACATTGCTTATTCCTCTTATTTCGCAAACATCTGTTCCGTTTGAGATTCCAACCTGTGCTACTGCCGCTCCTTCCATGTTTTCGCATACGGCCTTGAACCGCCGCTCCAGCTCTAGTGCCCTTTTGAGAGTCCCCGTGCATAACGAAACTGTCAGGAATGCTCCCTTATTTTTAAAATCCCGAAGCGCGTCAGGGATAGACATAGGAAACTCGTTGAAATAGTCTTTCCCCCCCGATAGAAGCGGAAGATTTAGAGAGTCCATCGTATAAAAAGCATCTGCGGTCGCCAAGCCTTCATCACCATAAATCTCACGCTCAGCCACAACAACATCTCCCACCGATAAACCCGAAGATGGAAAAGCTCCAGCAACACCTATATTGAGCACCTCGTCAGGATTAAACCTCTCGATAAGCACAGCAGCGCCATGTGCTGCGTTTGCTTTTCCGATGCCGCAGATACAAATAGTTGCAGCGGTGTTGTTAAATCGGCCTTCGAAAAAAAGCTTGCCCTGAATAGTTGATTCTTTTTTCGATGAAAGTTTTTCTATAAGAATGGCTGCTTCAAAAATGGTCGAAGCGATTATGCCTAACATAAACTTTATTTCTTGTCTTCCTTGGGGGCGGGCTCTTTTTCTTCAAGAACATATCTAACCTTTACATCCATATCTTTTCTGAGCGAGTTGTAAACCGAGCAGTATTTTTCGTGAGAAAGCTTTACTGCGCGATCCACCTTTTTAGGGTCGAGATTTTTTCCACCGATTTTCAGCACCATATCGACCGCCTTGAAATACTGTGGAGGAGTAGGGTTTCTTTCTGCGACAATATCAATTTTAAAGTCTGCAATTGCCACTTTCATCTTCTGCAAAAACATTACAACATCAATGCCCATGCAGCCAGCAAGGCTTAGCAACAATGCGTCCGTAGGTTTGCAGCCCCACTGGACATGAGCATCGAACTCAATCTCATATCCTTCCTGACTCCTGCCCACAAATATCAGGTCTTTGTCCCAAGTCAAACTGCCTTTTACCTGAGGACTTATTTTTTCCTTGTATCCGCTAAGCGATTCTTCAAGCTTATCTTTTTCGTCCATTTGTTATGTCTCCTCTTTCTTTTGCAGATTATGAAATTCTATTTAATAGCACTAAATCGCGTCAAGACAGCGGATATTATGCTATAATTTAAGAAAATATTTAAGAGGTGATTTATGCAAAGAGTTGCTCCGGCTTACGAAAGGGTTACGATTTCTCTGCCCACAGACATTTCAAAAGACATTGATAAACTTAAAAAAGAGCTGAATGTCTCCAAGTCCGAGCTTTTTAAAAAGGCGTTCATGAAGTTCGCGCGGGAGCATAAAAAACAGAAGCTCAGAAAGACTGCGGCGATGATGGCGGAGGAATATAAAACCAATAAGGAACTGACCGTCTTTACCGCGCTTGACAGCGAGGATTTTAAATGAAGCAAAAAGAAATCTGGCTCATCAATCTCGAACCGACAATAGGGGCCGAGATAAAAAAAACAAGGCCATGCGTAATTATTAATGATGACAGCATTGGAGCGCTCCCGCTGAAGATAATCGCGCCCATTACCGATTTCAAGGACAAATATCGTGATGTGCCTTGGATGGTGCTTGTCAGTCCCGACAAACAGAACAACCTCAAAAAACCTTCGGCAATAGATGTTTTTCAGGTGCGCTCTGTATCGGAAGAGCGCCTGATAAAGCGCATGGGAGTCATAACAGACAGCGCGCTTGCCGGGGTAGCAAATGCGTTGCGGGTTGTGTTTGGAATTGTGCAATAAAAACCATGTTTATAATCAAAGTCGAAAATCTCACAAAACATTTTGGCTCAATCGCCGCGGTTGACGGCATATCGTTTGAGGCCGAAAAAAACTCGATATTCGGTTTTTTAGGCCCGAACGGCGCAGGAAAAACTACGACTATCAATATTCTCTGCACACTGTTGTCTCCCACATCGGGAACAGCAACCATTGACGGCTTTGACTGCATGACTCATTCCTCTGAGGTGCGAAAAAAAATCGGTATCGTTTTTCAGGACACCACGTTGGACAAAGAGCTTACCGCTTACGAAAACCTCAGCTTCCATGCCTATCTGTACGGCGTTCCTAAAAATCTGCATAAGAAAAAAATTGATTCGGCGCTTGATTTTATCGGTCTTTACGACAGAAAAGACGATCAGGTGAAAAAATTTTCGGGAGGCATGAAACGCCGATTGGAAGTGGCGCGAGGCATAATCCATGAGCCGGCAGTTCTATTTTTGGATGAACCCACGCTCGGGCTCGATCCGCAAAGCAGGGCAAATCTTTGGGAGTTCATCTCTAAGCTTCCCGAAAAAAGCGGTGTGACCGTTTTTATGACCACTCATTACATGGAAGAGGCCGAGATATGCAACAGGATAGCGATAATCGACAAGGGCCGAATTATTGTCAACGGAACTCCTGAGGAACTCAAAAAGATGGTGGGTGGAGACGTAATCTATCTTAAAACCACGAATAACGCGCTTGCAGCTTCAGAGCTGAAAAAAACTATGGGCATTGACTCTGAAGAAAAAAACGGGGAGCTTTTTATTCAGGCGGTCAAAGGTGATGCTTGCATACCCAAGCTTATCAACTCTCTTGCGGATATGGTGCTTTCTGTCAGGCTTCAGAGGCCGACGCTAAACGATGTATTTTTGAAGCTTACTGGTAAGGCTATAAGAGATGAAGCACAGGGAAGCGGTGATGAACTGAAAGCTTCGATTCGATCATACAGAAAGAAGTTCGACAAAAAATGAGTACAAACTTTAACGCAATATATGTGATAGTAGCGCGCGAACTTATAAAATTTGTGCGTGAAAAAGGCAAGCTTGTCTCGACGCTTGCCAGGCCTCTTATCTGGCTTTTTCTTGTGGGAGGCGGCATGTCGCGCATGGTAAGTCCGGACATGGGTATGCCCTATATGCAGTTTATATTCCCCGGAATACTAGGCATGACAATACTGTTCAGTTCAATATTTTCGTCCATCTCGATAATCTGGGACAAGGAATTCGGCTTCATGAAAGAGATGCTGGTGGCCCCGGTTTCGAGGTTCTCGATAGTTGTCGGAAAGGCGCTAAGCGGGACTCTCGTATCAACCATTCAGGCCGTTATAATACTGATGTTGTTTCCTGTTATCGGCTTGAACATCGGCGCGGTTCAATTCCTACTCATAATCCTAATGTGCGTAGGACTTGCCTTTTGTTTGGCATCGCTCGGAATACTCATAGCAACATTTTATGAAAACTTCGAAAGCTTCAGCGTGATTATGAATTTTATCGTTATGCCGATGTTCTTTCTCTCGGGTGCCATGTACCCGGTTAAAACTCTGCCTGCGGCGCTCGGATTCCTGACCATGCTTAACCCTCTGACTTACGGCATAGACGCGCTTAAATACATGGTGTTCCCTGCCAAGAGCGGAATGTCTCTGACCCATGATTTTTCGCTTGCGGTTGATATTGCTGTTGTCGCAGTATGCTCCGCAGTTTTTGTGCTGATTGCCGGAGCAATGTTCGAGAGGAAAAAATAAAATTGTTTGCAGTTTTAATGCAGTAAAATTCATAATAAATAATATCTTGCAACATAAATGCTGCCATATGGCAGGGCAGAGAAAGGAGGGGCAATGGCCTGCAAGTCATCCGCTGCAACTAAGAGCAAATGCGGAACTAAGAAACCCGCAACCAAGAAACCTGCCGCAAAAAAGAAATAATTTAATGCCCCGACATCAGTCGGGGCATTTACAAGAAACGCAGTTTAACTTTTTTGTGATTCGGTTGTCGTGGGGGTCGGCTGCTCTTTGAGCGACAGATCTTTTTCGAAATCAGGGCATTTTCTGCCTGCCGGCAAAGAAAACTGTTTATTGCAGGTTCCCCGATAAGCGCAAATGATGCAAAGATTTTTTTCTCCGGACATAGAACCTCCTACTAGAAATTAATAACAAATTTGCATTCCACGATAATATTATATATTAAGCATATGATAGATATAATAATAGCAATTCTAAAAATATATGGAAGATAAAACCCAACAAAAACTGCAGCCGCCATTAAAGCCTGCTGCTGTGGCAGTTAAGTCTGCTTCACCTGCTGCACCCCCCAAAAAGCTTGGCGACTATTTGATGGACTCAAAAATGGTCACCAAAGAGCAGCTCGACAAAGCACTCGATATTCAGAAAACATCCAAGAAAAAACTGGGCGATACGCTTGTAGATCTTGGCTATCTGACCGTAAGCCAGATGTCATCCCTTCTTACACAGCAGATCAAGTCTAAAACCGGCATCCAAAGAAAAAGACTGGGTGACATCCTTATTGATGCAAAAATAATTACCGAGGAGCAATTGACTCAGGCGCTCCAGACGCAAAAGGAAAAGAAGGGCAAAATCGGCCAGATATTGATTGATCTCGGATTTGTTACCAAAGACCAGATTGCGGAAGGCATTTCAGAAAAACTTAAGATTCCGATAATATCCTGCGCTGAATACGACATATTGGGGGAGCTTCAAGTACTGGTAAGCAAAGAGACTGCAGAAAAAAATATGCTGATCCCTCTCGAGAAGAAGGGGAACACGCTTATAATCGCTATGGCAGACCCGCTGGATTATCAGGCTATCGATGAGCTCTCTTTCAAGACAGGATTAAAAATCACCCCACTCATAAGCTATGACTGGGCAATATTAAAAGCAATAGAAAAAAATTATGTTGCCGCAGCAGAAACATCGGTTGAGGACAATATTTTTGCACAGCTGGGCGATGACATCAATGCGGACAAAGAAGTGGAGTTTGTAGAGCAACAGGAAGAAGATGAAGGCAACATGAATATTGATATGCTTTACTCAAAGAGCAACTTCCCGCCTATCGTTAAGCTGGTAGCAATGCTTGTAGCGGAAGGCAGCAAATCAAGGGCAAGTGACATCCATATTGAGCCGCGTGACAAATATGTTCAGATAAGATTCAGGGTGGACGGTGAACTCCAAAATGTTTTCAAGTACCAAAAAGATGTCCATCCTTCTGTGGTGTCTAGGATTAAAATAATCTCGAAGCTGGATATCACTAACAGGCGAGTGCCGCAGGACGGAAGCACTCATGTCTCTTTCAACAACAAAGAAATCGATCTAAGAGTGGCAACCGCTCCGACGGTTTATGGAGAGCAGATAGTTATAAGAATTCTTGATCACAGCGCAGGAATTATTACGATAGATGCGCTTGGCATGCCAGAAAATATAAAAACAAAGCTTGTAGAGGTATTTAAAAGGCCGCAGGGAATGCTTCTTGTTACAGGGCCTACCGGCAGCGGAAAAACAACCACGCTGTATTCAAGCCTGAACGAACTGCGTTCAGATGCGAGAAAGGTTGTCACTATCGAGGACCCTGCAGAATATAAACTTGAAGGCATAACGCAGCAGCAAGTTAACGATGCTGTGGGAAGAACCTTTGCGTCGATACTAAAATCTATTCTTCGACAAGACCCTGATGTAATTATGTTAGGAGAAATCAGAGACCTAGAGACTGCCGAAACAGCAATGAAGGCTGCTCTTACAGGGCACTTTGTTTTAAGTACCCTCCACACAAACAATACAATTGCTACTGTCACAAGACTTATCGAAATGGGCATACCTTCCTACATTGTTAGTTCGGCCCTTAGCGGTGTTGTAGCACAGCGGCTTGTTAGAAGAATATGTACTTCTTGCAAGATAGAGATGGATGTTCCACCAGAAACAGCAGCCACAATGAAATCTTTAGGGCTCAACCCGCCCCAAAAATTCTGGAAAGGGTCGGGCTGCGCTAAATGCGGCCACTCCGGCTATTCTGGCAGAATAGCTGTTTATGAATTTCTGTCAATGACTGCTGAATTCAAAAGAATTCTTGCGACAGGTGCAACAGAAAGCGAGCTCTTTATTCAGGCGAAAAAGGATGGCGTTAGTTTTCTGTTTGAAGATGCTTTCAACAAAGTTAAGGATGGAATCTCGACCTTTGAGGAGATTCTTGCCAAGATACCGATGGAGCATCTCTCTAAGCTAAAGGAGCCAGAAAAGAAGCCGGTGCAGTACTCAGCCCCCGTCCTCCAATCACCACCACCGCCCCCTAAACCCATTGCTCAAGAACCGGAGATGTCATATATGTCGGCAGAGCAGATGATATACCAAATTTTAGCCTCGGGCATGAGTGAAGGGTCAGTTAGGCCAGAAATATATGAGGAAGAGGACTCTTTTCCCGACAGCACTTTGAACGATTTTCTGCGCCTCGGCTAAAAATTATTAGTTTTCGAGAAGTTTTAATGCCAGCTGTTTAATGGCCAAAGAGAAGGGCGCAGCAGGGTTCTGAACCAAAAGAGGCTTCATCGATGCTATAGATTTTCTTACCGTATCGTCCTCAGGTATTATTATTACAGCATCACTTGAGATTCCTAAATACTGCCCCATTAGCGCTTTGATAGAATCCCCAGCTTTTGCGTCGTTAGGTGTTCTTACCCTGTTGACAATGATAGTTGGTTTGAAAGTGGTCAGGATTTTTTTTGCGGATTCTGCGGCTTCGGGGTCTATCTGTTCGGCGCTTCTAAAAAAATCATCCATGGTTTTTAGTTCAGGATTTTTCTTTGGGTCGCGGGCTTTTTCTAAAAGAGAAAGCAATCCTTCAGACTGACGGGTTTTAAAATGAAACGTGAGCCATCTGAACAGTGCGGATTTCACAAAGCCGTAAACCTTTAAAATCGAGGTCACTTCCGGGGTTGTAACTATAAGGGTTTTGTGCGCTGCATAAAGAAAATCCACGACATTGTAGGAAGAACCCGCACCTAAATCCAGAATAGCTACATCGCAATCGAGCTTAAAAAGCTGCACGATTAAGTCCGCTTTCTGGTTGTACGGCAGGTCTGCGATATTCGGAATATCTCCGCCATGAATCATCCTTAGATTTTCTACGCTTGTTTGTATTAGCGTCTTGTCCAGACCGCTTATTTTTTTTGTTACAAAATCATCAAAGGTATGCTTGATATCGCGTATGCCGAAAAATACATTTAGGTTTGCTCCCCCTAGATCGAAATCAACAGCGATGACTTTTTTGCCTATTTCGGCTAACGCTACAGAAAGATTTGCCGAGACGGTGCTTTTACCTACACCGCCTTTCGGACCTGCAATCGCAATGATTTTTTGTCTTTCCATAAAATGTTTTTGTTTTAAGAAACCGTATCAAACAATTTTCAATACTACCCTTCGATGCCTTGGACCGTCGAATTCGCAAAAATAGATGGATTGCCACGTACCTAAAACAGGTTTGCCTTCGTCAATAATAACAGACTGAGAAACTCCTACAAGAGACGACTTTATATGCGCGGCAGAATTGCCTTCCATATGGTGGTAATCACCTTCAAAGGGGACAGCTTTGTTTAGGAAAGTCAGCATATCACGCTTTACAGAAGGGTCGGCGCCTTCGTTAATAGTAATACCGGCAGTTGTATGCGGAACATAAATATAACAGACACCGCTCGCAACACCCGCTTTGCTGACAGACGCTTTCACCTCTTCAGTTATGTCTATGAACTCTGTCTTTGCGCGGCTTTTTATATTAAGGGTTTTTAGCATGCTGATACTCCTCTTTCAGTTCAGAAACGCTTTTGCTGCTGACCGGATCTTTTTTCATAGGTGCAATTTCGTTCAGCGGCATAAGCACAAAATCTCGCTTATAAAGATGCGGATGCGGTATCTCTAATATGTCGGTGCGCAAAACAAGGTCGTCGTAAAAAAGAAGATCCAGATCAATGATGCGGGGCCCCCATTTTATTGTTTCTGTTCTCCCAAGGCCGGCTTCAATGCTTTTCATCGTTTCAAGCAGTTCAAGCGGAGAAAGAACAGTTTCTGCTTCAAGAGCAGCGTTTATAAAAGAGGGCTGATCTTTAATGCCCCAAGGCTCGGTTTCATAAAAAGACGAGATTTTTTTTATTGCCACCCCATGGGTTTTTAAAGCCTCTATAGCGTTTAGACAGTTGGCTTTTTTATCGCCCATGTTAGATCCAATGCCTATATGGGCTATGGCCACTTATAGAGCCTTCTCAATCCTCTTGACCGCTTCTTTTATTCTGGAAACGGGTTGCGTAAGTGCAAAGCGGATATATCCTTCCCCGGGGGCTCCAAACCCAACTCCCGGAGTGCCAAGGACCCCACATTTTTCGAGAAGGTGCGAAACAAAGCCTGAAGAATCAAACGCTGCCGGCACTTTTGCCCACAGGTAAAATGTGGCTCCCGGCTTATTAAGAGAAAGCCCAATAGTTTTCAGTCCTTCATACATTGCATCTCGCCGCTCCTGATAGATGCTGCGTATGTTTGAGAGCGTAGAGTCATCTGTTTTTAGCGCAGCGATAGACGCCTCCTGCACCGCCTGAAAAACTCCTGAATCAAGATTGGATTTGATCTTTCCGAGCCCTGAAATCACGGCTTTATTGCCAACAGCAAAACCGATTCTCCAGCCTGTCATATTGTAGGTTTTTGAAAGGGAGTGAAATTCTATGCCCACCTCTTTTGCGCCTTCGAACTCAAGAAAACTTTTCGGCTTATTGTTATCGTAATACATTTCGGAATAAGCAGCATCGTGGCAAATAATGATGTTGTGTTTATTTGCAAACTCTATAACATGCTTAAAAAAATCCACAGGGGCGTTTGCTGAGGTCGGATTGTTGGGATAATTTAGAAACATAAGTTTTGCCCGTTTTAAAATATCGGAGGGGATTGAGGACAGGTCAGGCAAAAAGGCGTTCTCCTCTTTCAGCGGCATTATATACGGCTCGCCTCCGGCAAACATTGTTCCGACAGGATAAACAGGATATCCGGGAGACGGCACAAGCACCACATCGCCGGGGTTTACGAATGCAAGCGGTATATGGCCGATGCCTTCTTTTGAGCCGATCAAAGAAAGCACTTCGGTTTTGGGATCAAGCGCAACATTAAAGCGCTGTCTGTACCATTCAGCAACCGCTTCCCGATATGACAGCATTCCTTCATATGAGGGGTACCTGTGGTGTGCCGGTTTTTCTACAGCCTGCTTCATTGCCGTAACTATGTGATCGGGCGTTGGTATATCTGGATCACCTATGCTCAAGTCTATAAGATCTATCCCCTTGGCAACCGCGTCCTGCTTCATTTTGTCGATAGCGGCAAAGAGATAGGGCGGAAGATGCTTTACTCTATCAGCAAGTTCAAAATTGGCCATTCAGAATACCCTCCTAAAACAGCGTGGTTAATTGAATATTTTATCTTAAGGATACTGCAAAGGTCAAAACATGGATAGATTGTTTAAGAAACAAAAAAATGTTTGATCTTTTGGGCGAACAGGGAACTAAGAAAGGTTTATTTTTTTGGAGCGGTCGGTGCGCTGTTGACAACGGCTTCATTTTTTGGAGGAGTGACTTCTATGCTTCTGGCGATAGCCTTGCCTTCAATGTCCGAATATTTCACTCTTACTTTATCCCCAACTTTCACGTCAATCAGTTGTTTGTGAGCTTTATTTATAATGACCAAGGTTTTTTCGTTGGTAGTCAGGATTAAGTCGTTAAGTCTTTTTTTAACCGTCATTGAATTGGCGGCAGCGTCAATGGCCGCAACTTCTCCGGCTATAAGTTTTATTTTGATTTTTTCGGCAGCGATAAGCGATGACGAAAATAGAATTGACACAATAAATACGCTAAAAAGTACAATAGTTTTTTTCATAACTCCTCCGTTTATATAAAAAAGCCGAGAGGCTTATTATTTGCAATTTGGGGTGAAGTTTAAAACTAAAAAGGCAGCGGGTTTAATTCCGCTGCCTTTTATTGAAAAACTATTTCTTATCTGCAGGCTTTTTCTCTTCAGCCTTTGCTTCAGCCTTCTCAGCTTTTTCGGCTTTCTTCTTAGCCTTCTTAGCCTTCTTTTCGGCTTTCTTCTCAGCCTTGTCGGCCTTTGCTTCTGCTTTGTCAGCAGCCTTTTCAGCCTTCTTCTCAGCCTTTGCCTCTGCCTTCGGGGCGTCAGCCTTCTTCTCTGCTGCCTTCGGAGCATCCGCTGCAAAAGCGAAAGATGCCATAGCGAAAACGAGAGCTACGATAAGTGCCAATGCTTTCTTCATAATGATTCACCTCCTTCATGTTTATTATTTTGAATCCGTAATCAGTTGGAATTGAATTATGCAAGCATCGTGCCAGCTGCAAAAGCGGGGGTAATAGGTCAATTTTAAAGGAAATTGGCCGAACTAAGTCCTTTTTTCAGGAGAAATCTCCTCTTTTGGGGAAGAAGTGTTTATTCCGAACTTTTCGAGCCTGTACCAGAAAGTTTTATAGCTCATGCCAAGCAGTCGAGCAGCTTTTGCAGCTACATTGTTGGATTTTACCAGAGCTTTTTTCAGAAGCTCTTTTTCGAGTTCTTCAAAGTTCAGCCCTTCGTCAGGTATTTGTATTTCAAATTCCCCTCTGTCTTTTGAATACCTTAGTTCGCTTCTTATATCATCAAGCCCGATAGTATCCGAATCTGTTATAAGCACAGCCCTCTCGACTACCGCCTCTAATTGCCTGATATTGCCCGGCCATCCGTATTCGCTGAGAGCCTTGAGCGCACTGTCATTTATGCCTTTAACTCTTTTTCCGAATTCTGTGTTGTATTTGTTTATAAAGAATTCAACGAGCAGGGGAACATCCTCTTTGCGCTCGCGAAGAGGTGGCAGTTCCACAGCCACAACCTTGATTCTGTAATACAGATCTTCTCTGAAGCGGCCTGCCTCCACCTCTTTTTCGAGATTTTTGTTTGTGGCCGCAAGAATCCTGACATCAACCGCAATGCTGTCTTTGGCTCCGAGCCTTCTCACCTCTTTATCCTGAAGTACGCGCAGAATTTTTGTCTGGGTCAGGGCCGGCAAATCACCTATCTCATCAAGAAATAGAGTTCCTTTATTTGAGGCCTCAAATAGTCCGGCTTTTTTTGATAGAGCTCCGGTAAAAGCCCCCTGTTCATAGCCGAAGAGTTCGCTCTCTAAGAGATTCTCCGGAATTGCGGCGCAATTTATTGCAATAAAAGAAAAGGTTTTCCGCGGACTGTTATAGTGTATTGCCCTGGCGATCAGTTCTTTGCCTGTGCCGCTTTCTCCGTTAATGAGCACCGTGACATTAGTCGGTGTGACTTTTTTTACAAGCTCCATCAGCTCTTTCATCCTCTTTGAACTTCCCACTATCCCCTCGATCTTAAACTTGGCGAACAGCGCCTCCTGCAGGCGAATGTTCTCGCGGAGCAGCTGCATTCTTTCTGCCGCTTTTCTAACAGAAAAAATAACAACCTCTTTTTCGAGAGGCTTTGTAAGGTAATCGAACGCGCCTTTCTTCATAGCCTCCACAGCCGAAGAGATTGTTCCAAATGCTGTCATTATTATTACCGCAGGCTTTATTGTGGTGTCAGGTATGGCATCAAGCAGTTCAACCCCGCTCATCCCTCCCATTTTAAAGTCTGTTATAACGACATCCGGATTGAGAGATTTTATAAGCAGAAGCCCTTTTTCTGCCGAAGGAGCGGTTTGTACATCGTGCCCTTCATCATCGAGAATGGTTTTGATTATATCGCGCTGGCGTTGCTCGTCATCAATTACTATTACAGTTGCCATTCAGCTCACACTCCTATCGCATTTAAGGGAGGAGACCGGCATAATAAACTTTACTTCCGTTCCCTTGCCCTCTATGCTTTTGAACTCGATCTTGCCTTTATGCTCTTCGATTACCCGCCGGGTCATCGGAAGCCCTATGCCGATTCCATTCGGTTTTGTTGTAAAGAAGGGTTCAAATATCCTCGACATATTCTCTTCCGAAACACCATGGCCTGTATCATTAATAGAAAGAACAAAGCTTTTGTCAAAGGTGTCTGTTTTTATTCGCAATACCGATTCGCCTGCCGATTCGCCCATAGCATGAAAGGCATTTGATATAACGTTCATGACGCATGACTTAAAAAGATCAGGATCCACATCAAGCTCCACATCAGCATTAAATTCTTTTACCACCCTGATTTCCTCAGCTTCTGCCTTGGCCCAGATGAGTGCAAGAACATCATCGAGAAGGGTTTGGACATAGACTTTCTGAAGGTTAAGCTTTAAAGGGCGGCTGTAATCGAGGAAATCGTTCACCAGTTTGTTCAGCCGCTGAATCTCAAGTTTTATACCCGAAATAAGGCTGTTGAATTTTTCTGAGTCTTGATCGCCTGCAGGCTTAAACTTGCCCTCAATGTATTCTACGCTCAGGTTGATAAAATTAAGTGGATTGCGAATTTCATGGGCTATGTCCCTCGAAAGCTGGCCAAGTCCTGATAAATGCTCGGCCTCTCTTAACCTTTCTTCAAGGGCTCTGTTTTCTCTCAACCTTTCAACCATGAAATTAAAACTGTCAGATAGCTGCCCAATCTCATCCTTGCTTTTAACCTGTATATGTTGGTTGAAGTCGCCAGCTGCAACACGCCTTGCCGCATCGACTATCTTTTTAATAGGGTCGGTGTAGTGTCTTGAAAGCAGCAGCGAAAGAATGACCCCCAAGCCGAATACAAGGAGAGTTGAGGCGATTCTTTTGATGGTGTTTTTCTTCAGTATGTCGGTAAAGTCGTCTTTGTTTACCTTAAGGTGGACATAGCCGTACTGAACATTATCCGCGATAACCGGAAGTATTACATTGTATGCCCCGCCTTCAAGGGTTACGGGATCGCCTAGTTCCGCTTTTATTATCAGTTCTTTTCTTTTGTGTGTGATGGGCTGACCAATTTTTGCTGTATTTGTGCTGGCCACAATTTCGTCGGTATTGTTGATTATCGAGATTTCTTTAACTCCCTTTGAATTGAGATTGTTGAGGTAGTTAGAAAGCCGCGCCTCATCGGTTGTTCCGGAGGATGTAACCTCCTCCACGCCTATCTGTATCGCCTTTGAAAGCTCGCGGGTCTGGTTTTCGAACTCCCTAAGCAGGCTTTTTTCGGATTGCGAATATATTACGAGGATAATCGAAATAAGGATAAAAGTAAGGAACAGCATGATAAGCACCAAACGCATATTGAGAGAAAGGTTGATAGGAAACTCTTTAAACATTGATTAATAATAACATAAACACCGGCCGGGTTAAGGCAAAAGTATCTGTTTCAATACGGCGATAGGGATAGGTTTCTGAAGTTAATGCGCAGCTCTGAACGAAAAGAATTTATCCCTGTCACCGGTTATTTGTATCTGTTGTCGCGTTCTTCAATCCGGCCGCAACAGCTTCTATTTCGGAGTCCTGAATTGTCCTTGCATCGAGAATAAGGGTGTCGTCTTTTATGCGGGCTATTATGCATGGATTGTTTAACCTGAGCTGTTCCTCCAATTTGTTTACCGATATGTTTTGAGGTTTCAGAGCAACAACGAATGTTGGGAATTCTATTTCGGGCAGCGCACCCCCTCCTGATTGTGAGGAGTCTTCCATCAAAGTCACCGATGCTGTATTCGGCAAAACCGCTTTAGCAGCTTCTATTAGTTTTTCTGCTCTCTGCTTGATATTTTCGGGCTTTTGAAGAAGCATGCGTAGCGTAGGAATTTCGTTTTTTGCGGTCTCCTCGTCAAGGTATTTCATCAATACAGATTCAAAGGCCGCAAGCGTAAGTTTGTCTATCCTCACTGCGCGCATAAGCGGATGGCCGGATATTTTTTCGATTAATTTCTTTTTTCCGACAATAATGCCACCCTGCGGGCCGCCCAACAATTTGTCTCCGCTAAACGTGACGATGTCGCACCCTGTTTTTACAATGCTTTGAACGGTCGGTTCTATATTGATGCCGTAAGGCTTCAGGTCAACGAGGCATCCGCTTCCCAGATCGAACATCACCGGAACATTGTGTTTTCTTCCCAGCGCAGCAAGTTCATCAAGCTCAACGGCTTTTGTAAATCCGACCATTCTGTAGTTTGACTGATGCACCTTTAACAGAAGCGCCGTCTTGTCGCAGATCGCCCGCTCGTAATCCTGAATATGGGTTTTATTGGTTGTGCCGACCTCTCTAAGCAAAGCGCCGCTGCTGCTCATGACATCCGGGATTCTGAATGAGCCTCCGATTTCGACAAGCTCTCCGCGCGATACGATAACCTCTTTGCCCTGCGCAAGCGCTGCAAGGCAGACTAAAACAGCCGCGGCATTATTGTTTACGATAAGTCCGGCCTCTGCGCCGGTTATATCTCTGATCAACTTCTGGACATGCGAGTATCTCTTTCCCCGCTTGCCGCCGGGGATATCGTATTCAAGATTTGAATATCCGCAGGCAACACGTTTTACATTATCTAGGATATCTTCTGTAAGCACAGACCTGCCTAAATTTGTGTGGATGACGGTGCCGGTGGCATTAATAACAGTTTTCAGGCTGAGTTCCGAAAGGCACTGCAAACGCGCTTCTATGGAACAAAACATATCTTCAATAACCAGTTCGGTTATCTCACCTTTCAAAATAGCCTGCCTTGTGGATTCTATAATCTCTCGTATAGCCTGAATAACATATCTGCGCGTATATGTTTTCAGCCAGCTTATCCCGCTTGCGGAGCGTAGAACCTCATCCACAGCAGGCATTGCCGAAAGCAGCCTTTGTTTGTCCGACATAATCCGTTACCTTCCCTTCAGATAGTTGCGCCCGGATAGTTTAACCCTATCAGCAACAGCTTTTCAAAGGAATGCACATAATTCACTACAGAAATCCAGCCTTATATTGTACCAGCATCGCATATTGCGTTTGCCCTGAATATTGAACTTATATTAAAATATCCGCTCGTGCATTTTTGCATGACAGGTAATCTTTATAGCTAATCAAAAAGCTGGAGGTAAAATGTTAAAGCGTTATTTATTGGCTCCCGGGCCCACACCTGTTCCGCCTGAGGTGCTTCTTTCTATGGCAATGCCTATGATTCATCACAGGGCGCCCGATTTCCTTCCAATTATTGATTCGGCCAAGAAGGGACTCCAATGGCTTTTCCAAACAAAGAACGATGTTTTGATACTTACTTCTACCGGCACCGGCGGCATGGTAGGCTCTGTTAACAATTTCTTTAATGCCGGCGACAAGGTGCTTGTTTTGAACGGCGGCAAATTTGGTGAGCGCTGGACAAAGATATGCCAGTCATATGGATTGAAAGTTGAAGAGGTTATGGTTGATTGGGGCTTTTGCATAAAGCCGGAGCATGTCGAGAGCGCCTTGAAAAAAGACCCTGATATAAAAGGCGTTTTCGTGCAGGCAACAGAAACCTCAACCGGTGTTTACCATGATATCAAAGGCATTGCGGGTGTTGTAAAAAAGTTCGAAAACACGCTCTTTGTGGTTGACGCTATCAGCGCGCTAGTTGCCGAAGATATAAGAACCGACGAATGGGGTATAGACATTGTGGTTGGCGGTTCGCAAAAAGGGTTGATGCTGCCTCCGGGGCTTGCTTTTGTGAGCGTAAGCGATAAGGCATGGAAGCGCAACGAGACCTCAAAGATTCCGCACTTTTATTTCAACTTCAAAAAAGAGAGGGAAAACCTGGCCAAAAACCAGACCAACTTTACATCTGCTGTTACGCTCATAATCGGTCTTAATGAAGCGATAAGGGTTTTGCAGCAGGAGGGACTCGAAAATGTTTTCAAGAGGCATGCGCGGTTAGCCAATGCTACAAGGGAGGCTGTAAAAGCGCTCGGTCTCGGCATATACTCCAAGGAATCCCCGAGCAATTCTGTTACGGCCATTGAAGCTCCTGCAGGTGTTGACGGACAGCAGATATATAAAATTCTTAGAGAGAAATACGGCATAACCGGAGCGGGCGGACAGGACAGAGCAAAGGGCAAGATCTTCAGGCTTGCACATCTGGGCTATGCAGACACCTTTGATGTAATCACCGGAATTGCGGCTTTAGAAATGGTTTTGAAAGAGCTTGGATATAATCTTAAACTGGGCACAGGCGTTGCCAAGGCTCAGGAACTTTTGATGGTATAGCTTCAAATAGTCTCAAATGCTCACTCTGTATTGAGGAGCCAATAAAAGGAGGTAGTGTTATGAAGGTTTTGGTAAGCGACAATATTTCGCCAAAAGGTATCGAGATTCTAAGAAGTGCAGGGCTTTCGGTGGATGTAAAAACAGGTTTGAAGCCGGATGAGCTTAAGGCAATTATCGGTGAGTACCATGCTCTTGTAGTAAGGAGCGCAACAAAGGCTACGGCGGATATAATCGAAGCTGCCAAAAACCTTAAGGTGATAGGACGCGCAGGCTCTGGTCTTGACAATGTGGACAAGACTGCCGCATCCAAGCATGGAATAGTGGTTATGAACACGCCCGGCGGAAACACCATAACAACTGCGGAACATACGATCGCTATGATTTTTTCTATAGCTCGAAAGATTCCACAGGCTAACTCCTCTATGGCTGCAGGACAGTGGGAAAAGAAAAAATTTATGGGCAGTGAGCTTTTCAATAAAACTCTCGGAGTTATCGGGCTCGGGAATATAGGCACAGAAGTCGCAAAAAGAGCTCAGGGTCTTGGAATGGTGGTTATCGCTTACGATCCATTTTTGAGCGAGGAAAAGGCAAAGAGCCTAGGCGTCGAAAAAATGGAGATACCAGAGCTGATAAAAAGGGCGGACTTTATTACGGTACACACACCTCTTACGAACGAAACTAAAAATGTTATAAACAAAAAAAGCATAAGCACTATGAAAGACGGCGTTTATATAATCAACTGCGCCCGCGGTGGGATAATAAACGAGAAAGAACTGTACGAAGCTCTCGAAAGCGGCAAGGTTGCAGGCGCAGCGCTTGATGTGTTCGAAAAAGAGCCGCCAGAAAACAATCCGCTGGTTGGGCATGAAAGAGTGGTCTGCACGCCACATCTCGGCGCTTCAACACAGGAGGCGCAGGAAAATGTTGCTATAGCCGTATCAGAGCAGATTGTGGATTATCTGGTGCATGGCACTATCAGAAATGCGGTGAACTTCCCCTCCATACCGGCGGATCAGGTTGTTGCACTGAAGCCTTACATTTCGCTCGCCGAGAAAATCGGCGGCTTTGCATCACAGATTGCGGAGGGGGCAATAACCGAAATAACACTTGAATATCGCGGAGATGTTTCGAATCTTAATATCGCTCCTATGACCATAGCCGCGGTTAAAGGCCTTCTCTCTCCGATTCTGCTCGAAACAGTTAATTTTGTTAATGCATCGGTCATAGCCCAAGAACGGGGCATAGAGGTTAAGGAAACCAAAAGCTCGGATGCCGGAGACTACCATAACATTATCACCATGAAGGTAAAGTCCAAGAAAAAAGAGACGGTTGTTTCTGGAACATTGTTCAGCAAAAAAGATCCGAGAATTGTAAAGATCAACGACTTCACGGTGGAGATTGTACCGGAAGGCCAGATGCTAGTCATATACAACAACGACAAGCCGGGCGTAATCGGAAACACAGGAATGACTCTCGGCAAAAATAACATAAATATTGCCCGGATGCATTTTGGAAGAAAAAATGCCGGAGGCATGGCTATATCGGTAGTGAATATTGACTCGCCTGTCACAGAAAAAGTGCTTGAGGAGATTAAAGCGCTTCCAAACATTCTTGACATAAAGGTAATAAACCTTTAATCCATGTCTTTTATAATTGCGACAGGGGAGTTTTGTGCGTAAATACAGTAAAAAGATTAATAACGATAGCGAGGTAAGATTATGTCAACAGTGGTAATAGTGGGTGCGCAATGGGGAGATGAGGGCAAAGGCAAGATTGTGGACTGTCTTACCGAGAAGGCCGAGGTTGTGGCCCGGTATCAGGGCGGCAACAATGCCGGACATACAGTTGTAATAAATGATGCAAAGTATATTCTGCATCTTATTCCATCCGGAGTGCTGCATAAAAATAAAAAATGTGTGATAGGAAACGGTGTTGTTATTGATCCTACGGCTTTGATTTCTGAGATGGAAGAACTGCAAAAGCAGGGCATAGAGATAAAAGACAATCTGCTTATCTCTAAGAATGCGCATTTGATAATGCCTTACCATGTTGCGCTCGACAAAGGAAACGAGAGCAATAAAGGCGACAAAAAAATCGGTACGACAGGCAGGGGCATCGGCCCGGCATATGCGGACAAGATCGCCCGGCATGGTATAAGGGCGGCGGATCTGCTTAATCCTAAAGAGTTCAGGGAAAAGCTTTCTGCCAATCTGGTCATGGTTAACTTTCTGTTAGAGAATCTTTACAAGACGGCGTCTGTTAATGCAGACAAGGTTTATACCGACTATATGGCCTATGCAGAAAAACTTGCGCCGCATATTGCTGACACAGATATTTTTGTTAACGATGCCCTCGATGCAGGGAAAAATGTCCTATTTGAAGGTGCGCAGGGCACTTTGCTAGATATAGACCACGGTACGTATCCGTTTGTAACATCATCAAACACCATTGCTGGCGGCGTCTGCACAGGCCTTGGGGTTGGTCCTACAAGGATACAAAAGGTGCTGGGCATAGTAAAGGCTTACACCACAAGAGTTGGTGAAGGCCCCTTCCCGACAGAACTCAAGGACAAGCTTGGCGACTGGCTGAGGGAAAAAGGCGGAGAGTTCGGCGCAACAACAGGACGGCCGCGCAGGTGCGGATGGCTGGACATAGTGATTCTGCGCCATGCAAAAAGGCTTAACGGGCTGACAGGCATAGCGCTTACCAAGCTTGATATACTCGATGGCTTAGAAAAAATAAAGATCTGTGTTGGATACAAGCACAACGGCAAAGTCTATGACAACTTCCCTAAAGAGGCGGCTGTGCTTGAAAATTGCGAACTTGTGTTCGAAGAGGTTGACGGCTGGAAAGAGAGCACTTTAGGGATTAAAGATTTTGACAAACTGCCTGCCAATGCAAGGGCATACATCAAAAAGATCGAGTCTCTGGTTGGAACCGAAATCCAGATAATCTCTACAGGCCAGAAGAGGGACGAGATTATAGTTTTAAAGGAGCAGTTTTAGAAGCAAAGCGAAAGTCGTCATGCTATATATGCACTCCCGCGTAGGATATGCATATATTTATTTTTTGGGGTAATGTTTTTTGTGCTGTTCATCTACATGGACAAATATGCTTTTTGATATTGATGCAATGGCATCATCAAGGAGTTGAAAGTTCTCGCCAATAGACATTATGCACAAAAGGTAGGGATGCTCCGGATAGTACACAATGCCGCAATCGTGAAGCTCTTTTATGCTGTTCTGTGGGTTCCAATGCTCTCCAAATTTATGGGCTACCAGTATATTTTGGGGCACTCCTTCCAAAATTCCGGCTCTGAATTCAGATTTTCCCAGCAGATCAAGCGCCTTTTCTGACATATCCCTGCTTAGGTAAGAGGCGTTGTAGAGTATTTTGAAAAAAGATGCATATGAGTCAACAGAACGGTAGTCGGCATCTATATTAGTTCCGGGGGGGATGATGCCAAACACTTCATATGTTTTATCGAGTTCCTTAACATCTACAATAGAAGACAGGAGGGTGAAGGCATTGTTGTCAGAATAGACTATCATGCGATAAAGAAGCTCTTCTATCGTATAATCCTGTCCGGGCGTCAAAACCTGAGAAGGCTTTATTGCCTGCAAATCATTGTAGTTTGTTTGCAAGGTATAACGTATTTTCTGCAAGAGTATTTTTTTGTCAGATTCGGCCTTCTTTAGGAAAGTGATCAGCATCGGGACTTTGCGCAAACTTGCTATGGTGAATTTTTCCTGCTCACCTATGCTGAACCATAATCCATCATTGAGCTCTCTGAAATATACAGACACTTTTTTTGCCCAATTTTTATCCAACCTGTTTTTTATTATATTTTCAATATCGTGCTCAAAGTCGTATAGTTCTTTGTTCTGGATAGTATTCCGTGTGGTATCACATTCAAGAAGAGGATTGATATACCGGTAACCGGCTTCTCTTTGTTCAACAACAGCTTTGTCCTTATTCGACAACACTCCTCGAAGCATAAATCCTGCTGCACCACCCAGAAGCAAACAGAGTATAGGAATAAGAGCTTTTTTTATATATTCGGTTTTCATAAGGACTTTGTTTTTACATATGCGATAATTCTTGCTGCCGCTTCTCTTGTTTCATCCTCACTATTATCTTTGCCAACGCTCAACCTTACTGATGAAAGAGCATCTTTATCGGACAATCCCATCGCTTTCAATACGGCCGAGGGGTTCCTGACCCCTGCATGGCAGGCAGAGCCTGCCGAGAAGGCGACTTCGTTTTTAAGTGCGGTGACAATATCGTCAGCCATGATCCCTTTTATCGAAGCATTCAGTGTGTTAGGCAGCCTTAAATCAGCATGGCCGTTTAATTGCATATCGAGAGATTCTTTGAGCAGCCCGTACAAGAGATTGCGCAGGTTTTTCGCATAATCATAGCGGCAAGAAATGTCTCTCGCAGCTATCTCACAGGCCTTGCCGAGCCCTGCTATGCCTATGATATTTTCTGTTCCGGGCCTCAACCCACGTTCATGCCCTGCACCGAAGAGTATAGGTTTTAGTTCAATGCCGTTTTTGATATAAAGGGCGCCGCAACCTTTGGGGCCATAGAATTTATGCGGAACTATTGTAAGCATGCCAACACCAAAATCCTGGACGCTTACCGCCATCTTGCCTACACTCTGCGCTGCATCTGTGTGAAAGGGAATGCCAAACTCTTTTGCAACATCCGCTATTTCGGCAATCGGCTGCAGTACTCCGGTCTCATTGTTTGAGTGCATGACTGTAATGAGAATAGTGTCTTTGCGAACAGCCCGCCTTAGATCATCGGGGTTGACGCGCCCATCAGAACCTACCGCAAGAATTGTTTCATCGAACCCTTTTGAAGCAAGCCATTTAACAGGATTCAAAACCGCAGGATGCTCTATAGAAGAGGTTATTATATGGCCTTTTTCATGGCTGTAGGCGGTGCCGATTATAGCAAGGTTGTTTGCTTCTGTTCCTCCGGAGGTGAATAATATTTCAGGAGGAGACGCACCGATGAGTGTCGCGACATTGCAGCGTGCCGACTCGATAATTGCCTTTGCGGCTTCACCATGTTTGTGTGTGCTGGAGGGATTCCCGAAAAACCTAAAAGCTTCAGACATCGCATCCGCCACCTCTTTATCAAGCGGCGTGGTCGCGTTGTTGTCTAAATAGATCACTCCATGTCCCTGTGAATGAGCGTCGGTTTTAAAAAAAGTTTTTCTTCGATAAACGTGGATATCTGTCCTGCGATTGCCGGAGACCTATGCCTGCCTCCTGTGCAGCCTATCCCTATAACGAGATACACTCTGCCTTCTTTGATGTAGCAGGGTATCAAAAATCGGAGCATCTTTGTGATATGCTCCAAATATTCTTTTGTTTCATCCTGCGTAAGCACGAACTCGGCAACAATATCGTCGGTTCCTTTATGCTGCCTCAGCTCAGGAATGAAATAGGGATTAGGCAGAAACCGTGCATCAAAAAGCAGATCGAGATTCTGGGGTGCGCCGAACTTAAACCCAAAAGACATAATTGTAATATTGATCGCCTGTTCTGTGCGCAAGCCTCCATACTGCTCGGTTATCATGTTTCTGAGCTGATGCGGAGAGTAGTTGGTTGTGTCTATTATTCTGTCTGCCGACTCTCTTATAGATGCAAGAAAAGACTTCTCTTCCTCTATGGCTTTGTCCATGCTCATGCTCTTATTCAAGGACATTATTGGATGAGGCCTGCGCGTTTCCTTGTACCTGCGAAGCATCACCTCGCTTTCGGCCTCTAAAAACAGCACCTCAATGCTGTATAGCGCGCGAAGCCCGGCCAGAATCTGGTAGGCATCGCCCAAAAAATCTTTTTCGCGTATGTCTATGCCGATCCCGATATTCCGTATCTTATCGCCGGCGGTTACGGTCAAAAGAAAGGACTCTATAAGTTTAGCCGGAAGATTGTCTATGCAGAAATAACCGATATCTTCGAGCGCACGCAGAGCAATCGTTTTCCCTGCGCCCGAAAGCCCACTGATGATTTTTACACGGATGTTTTGAGAGCCGGAGCAGACACCATTTGACGGCAAAGGGCTCGTGATATCAGACTCAGGCTCTCCCACAGGAATATCTATTTTACCGGTTCTATCAGGCCGTAGTTGTTGTCTTTGCGGCGATAGACAACATTTATGTCGCCGCTTATATCATTTACAAAAACAAAAAAATCCTTATCAAGGAGGTCCATCTGATGAACAGCCTCCTCTGCGCCCATAGGCTTCATGTCAAAGCGCTTGTGCTTGATAATTCTGCCGTGTTCGGTATGTTTTTCATGAACCTCTCCAACAGTGCGCTTCTCGACTTTTCTGTGGGTTTTGAGTCTTTCCTTGTACTTGACCACCTGTTTTTCGAGTTTTTCTACGACCTCATCAATAGCAGAGTAAACCTCGCTGGTAACGCTTTCTGCCTGTATAAGAGCTCCGTTCACTTTTATGAGCACTTCTGCCTTATGCCGATACTTCTCAACACTGATAGTTACTGTCGCTTCGGTGATATTGGAAAGATATTTCTCGAACTTCCCTATTTTTTCCTCTGCGTAGCTTTTTAATGCCGGTGTCACTTCAAGATGACGGCCATTGACAACGATTTTCATGATAATCCTCCTTTTCTTGTTCTGCTTTCTTTAGATGTAGCTTTTTCTCTGGCTCTGCGGCGGGATTTTCAGTTCTTCCCTGTACTTTGCGACGGTTCTCCGGGCTATTGTAATATTTTGGGCTTTAAGCCTGTCAGCTATGACCTGGTCGCTTAAAGGTTTTTGTGAATTTTCTTCCGAGATTGTTTTTTTAATAAACTCTTTTACTATTGTGGATGAAACATCTCCGTTATCGGATTGCAGAGCACTGCTGAAGAAAAACCTAAAGCCGAATATGCCGTGGTGGCAGGCTAAAAATTTATTGGAAGTCACCCGGCTTATAGTGCTTTCGTGCATGCTTATATCGGCTGCCACATCCTTCAAATTGAGCGGCTTTAACTGCGAGTTTCCAAAATCGAAGAATTCCTGCTGGAAGCGCAGAATACTGTCGGCTACTTTGTAGATAGTCTTGTTTCTTTGGTCTAGGCTCTTGATCAATTCTGTGGCAAGGCGCAGCTTTTCTTTGAGAAACTCGCGCTCCTCTTTGGTAAGTGAGTCTTTGCGTGTAAGCAGCTGCCTATAACCGTTGTTCAGCCGTATCTTGGGCATACCGTCATCGTTAAGAACAATCTGGTAGCCGCTGTCTGTTTTGTGTATATAGACATCCGGCACAACATAGTTCACATCTGTGCTCGAAAAAAGCCTTCCGGGGCGGGGTTCCAAACCCTCGATTATCCTGACCGCGATCATTATGTCATCAAGTGGCAGTTCGTACTGCTTTGCGATGATGGGATATTTTTTCTTCTGCAGGTTATCCATATTGTTAAGCACAATATTCTCTACAAGCGTGCCGCTCAGGTTTATGGCTTTAATCTGGAGCAGCAGGCATTCTTGAAGGCTCCTGGCTGCGACCCCTGCCGGGTCGAACTGCTGAACAAGGGCAATAGCGTCATTTATCGTCTGGTCGTCAGAGCCCGAAAAGGCGAGCAGCTCTTCCTGTGTAGCCCTCAGGTATCCGTCATCATCCAGATTGCCGATTACCTGCTCCGCAATCATTCGAATATTATCCGGAGCATTGATCAGTCTTAGCTGCCAGAGCAGATGATCATAAAGGTCTTCTTTTTTTGAATAAAAAAGTTCGAAAGACGGCTGCTCTTCAGCGTCGGCCGAAAAATATCCTAAATCCCTGCCGTCGCTGCTGCGTTCTTCAAAATAGTCCTCAACATCGAAACTCGAGAGGTTTTCGAAGGGCATTTCAGCATTGTCGTAGTCAGTTTCCCTGACTTCAGATTCTGTTTCCTGAGGCGATTCAAACTCATTCTCACCGTAGTCTTCCTCGAGAAAAGGGTTTTCGGTAAGCTCCTGGTTAAGCATCTGCGAAAGCTCCAACTGCGGCATCTGCAGAAGTTTTATAGCCTGCTGGAGCTGAGGCGTCAGCACCAGCTTTTGGGTTAGCCTTAAGTCCTGTCTGATTTCGAGTGCCATTAGAGTGTAAACCCGTGGCCCAGATAGGCCTCTTTAACTGCCGGATTTTCGATAAGCTTTTCGGGTATGCCTTCGGCCATTACCGATCCGTTGTTGATTATGTAGGCCCTGTCGGTTATCGACAGGGTTTCTCTCACATTATGGTCTGTAATGAGAATGCCAAGCCCTTTTGATTTTAGATACAGCATCATTTTTTTAAGCTCTATTATCGCTATTGGATCTATTCCTGCAAATGGCTCGTCAAAAAGCATAAAGGTCGGATTTAGTGCAATAGCACGCGCAATCTCGGCTCTCCGTCTCTCGCCGCCCGAAAGCCTGTATCCGTCACGGTCCGCAAACCCTCCAAGGCTGAACTCCTCCAGGATTCTTTCAACGGTCTCATCTATCGAATTTTTGCCGTTGCCGTTTTCTTTTATCTCGAGCACAGCCTTTATGTTTTCCCTCACAGTAAGCTTTCTGAAAATAGAAGGCTCCTGAGGCAGGTATCCTATCCCCATCTTTGCCCGCTGATAAATAGGCATCTCCCGTATATCGCTGCTGTCTAGCGTAATGTCGCCGCTGTCAGGCTTGAGCATTCCGACTATCATATAAAAGGTGGTGGTCTTTCCCGCCCCGTTGGGCCCCAGCAGGCCAACAATCTCTCCAGTATGAACTGACAAGGCTACATCTTTTACGACCGTTTTTTTGCCGTAGTGCCTTGAGAGTCCTCTTGTTTCAAGCGTATGGTTCATTATTCCTGTTTTTTATTGACGAGAATAACCTTGCTGTTTTCTACAATGGAATGATCGTCTTTTAAAAAGTATGTCATCTTGGCGCCGGTTACAACATTCTCGCCTTCGGATGCCCTAGGAGATCCGCTAAAAATAATCTTTTCCTGCGGTTCTGCAAGATATGTTGCTGCGGACGAGGTTATAACTTTTTCTCCTTTAACAACCTTCACATTTCCATCAGCATCTATTTTTTTAATATTGCTTGAGCTTTTTTCATCTGTATAATAAACGAGCATTTTGTCTGCAAAAAGAGTCATGTCCCCCTTCTTGGCGATGACCGATCCTTCAAACAGTGCGGTCTTTGCCTTGCTGTCTGTGGTAAGAGTCTGGGCTGTGATGACCGTAGCCTCTTTAACAGTTTTTTTATCCTGCGCTTCAGTCTGCGGCAAATAAAAAACAATTAGGCCCATGATAAGAAGCATGATTTTTAGTGATGTTTTGCTGCTGTTATTTTCCACCGAACACCGCCTTTACATTGCTGTTTAGTTTTGCCCTATCTTTTGTGGCTATCAGCCTGTCGCCTTCAACAGCGAATTTCTTGCCCACAATTTTTACCTTGTCATCCGAAACAAGCTCATTTTTTGCAGCATCCCAGTACAGCTTTGCAGCCACAATCTCGTAGTCTTTTGTGGAGGCGTTTATATGCCCCGAGATTTCGAGATTTTTATCTTCAATATTGTACATACCGCCTTCTGAGGTGAGCGTCAGCCCTTTTTCGGGGAACAAGATTTTCAAATCATTAAGCTTAACGTCAGAATTATTTAAAAACTCTGCACGTTTAGCGCTGAGCGCCCATTTTACGGCGCCATCTTTTTTCTGGGTTATACTGATTTCATCCATATACGACTGGTCACCTAGGCTTATTTTAGGCTTCATGCCGAAGTCCTGACTCAGATAAAAGCCGGTAACCCCCAGGAAAAAAAATGTTGCGAGCAGAAACAGCAGCTTGCGCATGTAAAAAGTTTAACACAGACAGGAGGGGTTGTAAAGGCAAATTACATGCCAGCGCTTGACAAAAAAGGAAAAATTATCCCAACAAATTTTTTTCGAGGGCTTTTCGCATAATTTCGACAGGCGCTTTTGCTGCTGTCCATATCTCAAATGCTGCAGCTCCTTGCCAGAGAAGCATTCCAAGGCCGTTCATTGTTACGCATCCTGCTTTTGATGCCTCCTTTAAAAAAGATGTCTGCTTATAAATAAGGTCGCAGACAATTTGTCCGGGGGCAAGCAGGGAGGTTTTTAGAAGAGGCGCATCTGATTCAGCAAGCCCCACAGAAGTTGTGTTTATGAGTATATCCATTTCGGACAAAAAAACTTTGTCATTTATAGAATCATTATCAGCCATGCGAACTTTTCCACCCGCTTTTGCAAGATGTCCGCAAAGCGCAATTCCTTTTTCTACGGTTCTGTTGTAGATATGACATTCGAAGGACTCTTTGCATAAGGCATAGCCCACGGCCCGTGCTGCACCGCCCGCTCCAAGGATGAGTACTTTTTTGCCCTTGGCCTGCACGCCCTTCTCTTCGAGCGACCGCATGAACCCGATTCCGTCTGTGTTATAGCCCGTAAGGATCCCGTTCTCATTTTTAACTGTGTTTACCGCGCCAATAAATGACGCTTCTTCACTCAACTTATCAAGAAAGGGCAGCACCGTTTCTTTGTGGGGAACCGTAATATTAACGCCGGCAAGGCCGAATGCCCGAATCCCGTCCACTGCGGCTTTGAGGCCTTCAGGCTTTACAGAAAAAGGCACATAGCAATAATCAAGGCCTAAATGCTCAAAAGCGGCGTTGTGCATGGCCGGTGATTTTGTGTGCTCCACAGGATAGCCGAATATGCCGATTATTTTTGTTGTGCCTTTAATCATCTCTGAAACTCGTTTAACGCATTTACAAGGCCATTTGGAGTAGAGTCTATCACTGCGGTTCTAACTCCAAGTCCGGCTGCCAAATCTTTCAGCATGATATTATCCAGAAAAACATCGTCGCCCTCTCTCAAAACAACATCCGGTATCAGCAGAATGTCAAAATTCCCTGCTTTATCCAAAAAAGTTTGCACTATATCTTTTCCTGTCAAAAGACCTGTGACGGTTACACTGCTGCCGAAGAACTTATTTTCTACAGCCCTGAGCTCAATGTCAACACCTGCTTTTCTAATTCGAGATATAAGTTTTGCAAGATAGGGATAAAAAGATCTGCCGGTAAAGGTCGCAAAACGTCTTTTCGTTTTTATTTTAGTAAGTCGCAGGCGCTTTGATTCATTTATAAACAGCGGCACCAGCCCAACTCCATTCTCGATTTGATAAAGCTCTTCGTATTCCTCCAATGTTGGAAAGCGCTTGCCGGCCTTGATGTAAAGCTCATCAGCTCCAAAGACAAGGCGCTCACCATATTTGTGCAGAAATTTTTCCTGAAACTCTCCAATAGTATCGAGCGCCAACAGGGCAGCATCTTTATCAACCGGCTGCAGCGGTTTTCTTCGGTGCAGGGTAAGCCCCACAGGCACAACAGCTATAGACATGATATGAGGGAAGAGTTTGGCCAGATCGCGAATTGTTTTTTCGAGTTCTTTTCCATCGTTATATCCGGGGCAGAGCACTATCTGGACATGCATTTTTATCCGATGTTTTGCGAAAAATTTCAGCTCTGCAATTATGTCTGCAGCTTTGGTATTTGCGAGCATCTTCCTTCTTATTCTGTCATCGGTTGAGTGAACAGAAATATAAAGAGGGCTCAGCCGTTGGGTTATTATCCTTGCCTTGTCCGAATCCGAAAGATTGGTCAAAGTAATATAATTGCCGTATAAAAAAGACATTCGGTAATCTTCATCTTTTACATAAAGGGGCTTGCGCAGGCCGCGTGGAAGCTGCGAAACAAAGCAGAAGATGCAGTTGTTCCTGCAGGTCTTGACCGGGAACTGTTCAAGGATTATTCCGGGATTACCGGCGCCTTCTTCGATGCCAATGTAAAAATTTTGTCTGGAGCCGTTCCGCAAAACAGACAGCCTCATTTCTGGCTCGCCGCTGTGAAACATCAGGTCTATGCTGTCATGTGCAGGGTGGCCGTTTATTGACGTTATGATATCGCCGCTTTTCAGCCCTGATTTTTCTGCAGGGCTGCCGCTCAGCACCTGTTCGATGCATGCGCCGGATTTATTTTTCACTTGCCTGCCTAAGTCCCCTATAGGTGTACTGGCACCCCGAAACTATTGTCAGCGAAGCCACAACCAGCAGCATCCACGGATGCGGTGTTGAATCGACATTCAGATTAATAGAAAACAAAATGTAGGCGATAAGAATAAGCTGTGAGGCATTGGCAGCCTTGCCTGTAAAAAGCGGTTCGATTTTGGAAATATTGTAAATCATGTTCAGCAAAAACCAGCCGATTGTGACGATGAGGTCGCGGCTGATTACGGTTATGGTCAGCCATGTAGGCAAGAGGCCGAATATCGAAAACATGATGAATGATGTTGTCATGAGTATTTTGTCTGCGAGCGGGTCCAGAAAGGCTCCGAGCGCTGTTTTCTGATTGGTCATTCTTGCCAGCAGCCCGTCAAGCGCGTCCGAAATGCTGGCGATAACAAAAAGAGCTAAAGCCGCATCATATCTCTTGTAAACCATTGCTATAACAAAAACTGGCAAAAGAATTATTCTTACAAAGGTTATGCTGTTTGGCAGATTGAAAACGGTCATGGCATGTTTGAAGGAATTTTAGAGGGAAAATAGCGCACGCCGATTTTGGAGTAGTCGGCTCGGATTTTTTTGAGCGGCCTGCCTTTCAAAACGCATAACAGCGCTTTTGCATGGCAGGCTTCGAGTTTAAAGCCATAGTTTTTAGCCTTATCAAGCGCTTCAGCGATCAGATTTTCGGATGAAATTTTATCGCCTTTGAGAAATTTTATTTCGGCTTTTGTCATATCGCAATAAATAAGGCCGCGCGGGTCTTTGGTCTTTTCAAAATTCTTTTCGGATTTTTTTAAAAGCGTTTCTGCTTCTTTAAATTCACCGTGCAGCATATGAACATTAGCAAGACTCCAGATGGTATATGAATAGCTCACGATATCGCCTATCTTTTCGTAAAGCTGCGATGCTTTTTCGAAGTGGGTCAGGGCATTGCGGTAATCTTCGGCCATTCTGTATGCATTGCCGATGCCGCAGTGGGAATATGCTGTCCCGAAGCTGTCTTTTATACGTCGGAATAACGTATTGGCTTCTGTGTAGTATTTCATTGATCTGTCATACCTGCCCGCAACCCTATTGCTGCCGCCAAGTCCGCATAAAGAATAACCTATGCCTGATTTGAAGCCTAGTCGCTCAAACCCATGCCTCGCTGCCTCGAACAGCTTTAATGCCTTTGCAACTTCTCCTGCGACGCGCCATACGCCGGCCTCTGCCCATGTGCAAAATATAACGCCTTTTTCATCCCCCGCTTTTTTATAAATTGTTCTAGCTGCAGTGATATCTTTCAGGGCTGTTTTCCATTGTCCTAGCGCCCTTTGGGCAAGACCTGTTCCGACAAGACAGTCGGCTTCGGCCAAAGGATCCTGCAAGGCTTGGCAAAGATCTAGCGCTTCAGTATAATGCCCGATTGCGTCCTCAAAGCTGCCTATCATTCTGCAGGTGTCGCCGAGAGCGATTGCGGTTGAAAGTGCAGCATACGGGTCGCCAGCTTTTCGGGCTAGAGAGAATGCCTCTTGGTAGAGCCTAAGTGCGGCTTTATAGTCAGAGCTTTTGCGCAGTCCCTCTGCTTTATGCAGCAAGTCAGATATGGTGTTGATCGATTTTTTGTTCAGATTTCCCCCGTAAAATTCAAAGATGTTTTACTATAACAAAAAGAGCATCGAAAAATGATTAGATAGAACTTCCCCTGCCTTATTCTCCCCGCTTCATATCAGTTCGTTTGCCCTTACGTGAATAATTTGAGATGATAACATGTCTTCCAAAAACTGTTAAAATATTCAGATATTATTTTTGTTTCCGGAGAAACCAATGCCGCTGCCTGACAAAGTTAGACGCTTAGACGAAAACCGAATCGAAATCCCTGCAGGATACAAGGAGGGGATGAGGACGAACGGTATTATTTATGCGGACAGAACGCTTGAAGAGTTGCTTGAGCCGCAGGCTATAGAGCAGGTGGCCAATGTGGCTACGCTCCCCGGAATTGTGGGCTCTGCGCTGGCTATGCCGGATATCCACACCGGTTATGGCTTTACAATCGGAGGGGTCGCGGCTTTTGATATGCAGGAAGGAATTATATCTCCGGGCGGGGTCGGCTACGATATAAACTGCGGGGTGCGGCTTATGCGCAGCAACCTCGATAAAAAACAGATTCAGCCTCACATAAAGGAACTCGTTAATGCTCTTTACAATGAGATCCCCACCGGGGTCGGATCAAAAGGGAAAATACGGCTAGGTTCCGACGATGAAAAAAGTCTGGTTGTAAAAGGCGCGCGCTGGGCTGTTGAGCATGGAATGGGCGAGGTGTCTGACCTTGCAAATATTGAATCTCACGGCTGCATGGAAGGCGCAGACCCTTCTGTTATAAGCAAAAAAACTTTTGAGCGCGGAAGGTCCCAACAGGGCACTCTCGGATCGGGAAATCATTTTCTCGAACTGCAGTATGTTGACGCAATATATGATGATAAGGCGGCCAATGCGCTCGGGCTTTTTGAGGGACAGGTTACGGTCATGATACATACAGGCTCGCGCGGCTTCGGCCATCAGGTCTGCGCCGAGTCTCTTGATATAATGACAAAGGCCGCAAAAAAATACGGCATAACGCTGCATGACAAAGAGCTGGCATGCGCACCGTTCAACAGCCCCGAGGCGCAGGATTATTTAGGAGCGATGAAGGCGGCCGCAAACTATGCCTGGGCCAACAGGCAATGCCTTATGCACTGGACGCGCGAAACTTTCTTGTCCTTCTTGGGCATTTCGCCTTCAAATCTCGGCATGTCTTTGGTTTATGATGTTGCGCATAACATAGCAAAAATAGAAGAGCATACAATCAACGGCAAAAAGCGAAAACTTATTGTTCATCGAAAAGGCAGCACGCGGGCTTTCCCTCCGGGGCATCCTGAGCTTCCGGAAGCTTACAGAGATGTTGGCCAGCCTGTGCTTATCCCGGGCGATATGGGCCGTGCTTCGTTTGTGCTTCTAGGCGAAGAAGAGGCGATGCTGTCAACTTTCGGTTCGACATGCCACGGTGCAGGCAGGGTGCTGTCGAGGAACCAGGCTATTAAACAAGCCAAGGGCCGCAAGATATGGCGGGAGATGGAGGATAGGGGCGTCGTTGTTATGGCGGCAGGCAGGGAGACTCTCGCTGAGGAGATGCCCGAGGCATATAAAGATATTTCCAATGTGGTTCAGGTGGTATGCGGCGCAGGACTTTCGCGAAAGGTGGCACGGTTGAAGCCTCTGGGGGTTATCAAGGGATGAACTCTCCGAAGCTGCGTATAGGTAAGATTCCTTATACAAATCTGTTCCCAATCTTCTTTTCGCTTCAACGCCATTGCGAATGTTCGTCCTATGAGTTTGTTGAGGGGCCGCCGTCAACCCTAAACCGGATGCTTAGAGAAGGTCTGCTCGACATCAGTCCTTCGTCTTCAATCGAGTATCTAAAGAATCCGGACATATACGAAATTGTGTCGGGACATTCTATAAGTGCAGACGGGCCCGTATTGAGCATTCTATTTTTTTCGCGAAAGCCGATAGAAAAACTTGAAGGCTCGGAGATTGCGGTCTCATCACAATCAGAAACCTCGGTTGCGCTTCTGGATATTGTATTGCGTAGGTTTTACTGTTTAAAAAAAATCAGCTTGATAAGCTCAGACAGGCCGGAGCTTTCGGGGAAAGAGGCGTTTCTTCTTATCGGCGATGATGCTTTGAAAGCAGGTTCTTCATGCATCACAAATAAAGATTTGATAGTTTATGACCTCGGTAAAATATGGAATGAACATACCGGACTGCCGTTTGTTTTCGCCTTATGGATTGCTAGAAAAGAGTCTGTTAAACAAGCGCATTACCCTGATTTTTTGAGAAGCCTTGATGAGGCTAAGACCAAGGCTTTTGAAGACCTTGAAGCGATTGCAGAGGCCTCTACTGCGAAGCTGTTTATGCCGCAACAGGATATAGTTGCTTACTGGAAGATTATTGATTACGGGTTTGATTCTAAGCATCTGGCTGGGCTGGAGCTTTTTAAAAAATATCTTATTGAACTCGGCGGGCTAACGCATTGAGGGGGCAACAGCTTTTCCCCGTGGAGGTTTTTGCTTGAAGCATTAAGCGCCCATTTTTTGAAAAAGTCATCAAGGCTTTTGTATGTTGTCAGTTCTTCACCTGCATCGGATCTTCTCAATATTACAACCATAAATATGGAACTTCAGAAATGTCTAACCGTTGCATACAGAAAACAATTGAAAAACTATATTTATTATTTTATGATTAACCAATGAGGAGAAATATTTTACAATTCCTTATAGTGCCGTTAATTGTAGCAATTATTTTTGCTGCAATCCTGCATATTGCAATCAACAGATACTTTATCCACCAAGCTAAAGATGATATTATGAACATATTATTATCGAACAAAGGCTTTCACTTATACATTCAGAAAGTATTGCATCCAGCCATTTTCAGTGCTATGGATCACGGATACGTTGCTAAGGATTTTTACAATCCGCAAGTTCTGTCATCGTCTTACATAGTTAGAACAATGCACGGTCTTTACAATGAAGAACGTCAAAAAGACGGAATGAGACCAATTTATTACAAAATGGCGGCCAACAACCCCCGAAATCCTGTTAACAAAGCAGATGAGCGAGAGGCAAAACTAATCAAACTTTTCAATGAAAATCCCTCAGTCAAAGAATACGAAGAGGTTGTAACTGTAAAAGGTGAAAAATATTTGTATTATGCAATTCCCTTTCTGAAAAATGAACAGCGCTGCATGCGTTGCCATGGTAATCCTGAAGATGCGCCTATTGGATTGAGAAAACTGTATCCATTGGAGGGAGGATTTCATGAGAAGGTCGGGGAAATAAGAGCTGTTGAATCCATGAGAGTTCCAATAGAAAAGGAAGCATACATGGCGTTTATGCTAACAGGTTCTGTAGGTTCAGGATTGTTTGCGATAATTGTGCTATTTTTCTTTAATACCGGACTGAGGCAGCGGGTAAAGGAAAAGACAAAAAGCCTTGAGACCGAGATTCTCGAAAAAGAAAAAGCAAAGGAAGATCTTAAAGCAAGCGAGGAAAATTTCCGCACACTTTTTGATAAATCTGCTGACGCTATTTTCATCGTAGGCGAGAAAGGTGAAATTATTGATGTCAACGAAGTAGTCTGCATCAGGTATAAATATAACAAAGAAGAACTGCGTTCAATGCATGTGACCCAAATAGACAGCCCAGAACATGCCCAGTATGCGACTGAGAGAATATCCAAAATAACTGAATACGGCAGTTATATTTTCGATACTGAACATATCACCAAGGATGGCAAAGTCATCCCTACGGAAGTAAATGCCTGTTATGTTCGGACTCAGAACAGGTCATTTATTCTTTCTACCTGCAGAGATGTCACCGAGCGAAAAAGATCTGAAGAAGAAGAAAACAAAAACCGAACTCGCCTTGTCAGTCTTGTGAATATTTTGCAATACCCATGGGAAAACATGCAGAGTTTTTTAGACTATGCCCTTTCAGAAGCTATAAAACTAACCGAAAGCAAAATAGGGTATATCTACCATTATGATGAGGACCGAAGGCAATTTATTTTAAATAGCTGGTCCAAAGATGTTATGAAGGAATGTTCTATTACAAAACCTGAAACCTGCTACGAACTTGATAATACAGGCATATGGGGAGAGGCTGTAAGGCAGCGCAAAGAAATTATTGTCAACGACTTTGAGGCCGAAAATTCCCTTAAAAAAGGTTATCCGGAAGGGCATGTGCGGCTTTTCAAGTACATGACAGTTCCAGTTTTCAATGATAATAGGATTATTGCGGTCGTGGGCGTAGCCAATAAGAGCAATGACTACACCCAAATAGATATTCTCCAGTTGCAGCTGCTTATGGATAGTGTGTTTAAGGTTATAAGGCAGAAAAAGGCTGAAGAAGCACTGACCGAGAAAGATAAACAATACCGCTCTATGATGGAAAATTCGCCAGCTGTCTTTTATCGTTTTTCGACTAAGCGTGGCGGCCTATTCTACTCTCCTAAAGCAGCCGAGCTTTTTGGATGTTCTATAAAGACACTCTACGATAATCCAATGCTCTGGAGCGAATCAATACATCCTGATGACAAGAATATTGTAATACAAGCTATAAACGATGCCGAAGAGAGCAAGATGTTTGAGGTTCGCTACAGACTTCGCAATAGTAATGGTGATTGGCGATGGGTAAATGATCGCTCAATTGTCTTAAAACGCAGTGATGATGATTTAATCATAGAAGGCATTGTGCTGGATATCACCGAGCACAAGAATCTCGAAAACCAGCTCCGCCAATCGCAAAAGATGGAGGCAATAGGGACGCTTGCAGGAGGAGTAGCGCATGATTTTAACAACATACTGCAGGCTATCATCGGATTCGGCACAATGGCGCAAAAGAGAATTAAGGACGATGAAAAAGCAAGGGATTTTATAAGTGAGGTATTATCTTCAGCAGATAGAGCAGCAGAATTGACTAAGAGCCTACTTGCCTTCAGCAGAAAGCAGACTATCAGCCTAAAACAGGTAGACCTTAACTCTATAGTCAAGAAAATGCACACAATGCTTGTGAGGGTTATAGGAGAAGACATAGAGCTAAACAGTATTCTTTTAAACGATGCACTTCCTGTGCTTGTTGACTCATCGCAGATAGAGCAGGTCTTATTGAACCTCGCTACCAATGCTCGCGATGCAATGGCTGATGGCGGACATTTAGTTATACAGACAGAAGAGATTACTGTAGATAAAAATTATGCTGAGGAAAACCTTTTTGAAAGCCCCGGGCGGTATGCATTGCTAACGGTATCAGATACTGGAATAGGCATGGACAAGAAAACCAAGGAGAACATATTTGAGCCATTCTTTACAACAAAAGGAATAGGCAAAGGCACTGGATTGGGACTGGCTATGGTATACGGAATAGTCAAACAGCATGGCGGCAATATCATTGTGTATAGCGAACTAGGCAAGGGGACAACTTTCAAGATTTATCTGCCCCTGGCAAATAAACCAACAGAGACTTTGGTTGAAACTGATCCGGCCATCTCTTTTGGTAAAGGTGAGATTATACTTGTAGCTGAGGATGATGAAAGAGTCAGAAAAATAATCAGCCTGACCCTTCAAGAGTACGGCTATAAAATTATTGAAGCCATTAGCGGCGAGGACGCTGTGATGAAATTTCTTCAGAATAAGGACGCGATAGAACTTCTGCTGCTTGATGTAATAATGCCGATAAAAAATGGTAAAGAAGCATATGAAGAAATAAGCAAACACCGAAGTGATATTAAGACAATATTTATGAGCGGCTACACAGACGATATAATTTCAAGAAAAGGGATATTGAAAGAGGGGTTTGAGTTTATTTCAAAGCCTATCAATCCCATCATATTAGCAAGAAAGGTCAGAGAAGTCCTAGACAAATAGTATTCGATAAAATTATATTTACAACTAACCGTTATGGCCTTTGGTCCGTTGTAGCCTTATCCAAGAAGCCGATACCAAAACTCTTATTCTCCGCTCCGATTTCCTCAAAAAAGCGGTTTCGTAATGTTTCGTTCCTTTCAAACCCGGTCATTTATAAAAACCCGCAGCCCGAAAATGCTATACTTTCTATAACACACTAACAAGCCGGAGGCGTTGATTTGCTTAAGCTTCGTGACGGGATAGTCGAGCTTTACAAGAAGGTGGCCACATCCATACCACGTGATGTTGAGGATGCTCTTAAAAAAGCGCTGCAGGAGGAGACAGAGCCTCTTGCCAAAAACAGTCTTGAGATAATTCTCGAAAACATCTCGATAGCCAGAAACTCTGCGGTGCCGATATGTCAGGACACAGGCTTTCCGGTATTTTATGCTAAGGTGCCGGTGGGCTTAAGCCATGAACTTTTAAGGAAGGTTATTGTTGAGGCCACACGCCTTGCAACGCAAAAGATTCCGCTGCGTGCCAATGCGGTTGATACAGTTACAGAAAAGAATTCGGGCGACAACACAGGCGAACTTTTTCCTGTTATACATATCGAATCAACTCCGGATCAGGCCCTTACAATCGATCTTATGCTGAAGGGCGGCGGCAGCGAAAACATAGGGCAGATATACAAACTGCCCGGCACTCTTGATACAGGAGGCCAGAGCATAAAGGTTGAACGCGATCTTGAAGGGGTAAGGAAATGCGTGCTGGATGCTGTGTTTAAATCTCAGGGCAGAGGCTGCCCGCCTTATACCGTAACCGTGGCGATAGGCGGAGCCAAAGATCAGGTGACCGCATTATCAAAAAAACAGCTTTTAAGAAAGCTCAATGATGTCAGCCCCATTCCCGAGATTGCGGCATTCGAAAAGAAGCTGTTCGATGACATAAACAACCTTGGCATCGGCACTGCCGGGCTCGGCGGAAAGACCACCACAATAGGCGTCAAGGTCGCGGCGGCTCACAGGCATCCTGCATCTTATTTTGTGGATGTATCATTTGCTTGTTGGGCAAACAGAAGAGGACGGTTTGTATGGTAAATGGCAGCGCAAAAAGATTCAGAACGCCGCTCACAAAAGATGATGTACTGGGACTGAAAGTCGGCGACCTTGTACTGATGGACGGCAGCATTCTTACAGGCAGGGACAAGGTCCACAAAATGCTCTGCAACGAAAAGCCATCTGCATCAGAAATCCCGTTCCGTCTCGATGGCGGAATCATATACCACTGTGGCCCCATAATAAGGAAAACTGACGAAGGCTACAAGCTTATTGCGGCCGGCCCTACGACAAGCATGAGGGTTGATATGTACGCTGCTGATGTCATAAAGCTTTACGGTATCAGAGGCATCCTTGGCAAAGGCGGCATGGGGCCGAGCACATCGGCCGCCCTCAAAGAGCATGGCTGCGTTTATCTGCAGGCAGCAAGCGGAGCAGCAGCCTATCTTGCCGACCGGATAAAAAAGGTCAATAAGGGTTGGAGAATCGAAGAGTTCGGAGAACCCGAAGCCATGTGGGAGATTGATGTTGAAAGTTTTCCTGCGGTGGTCACGATGGATGCGCACGGAAACAGCCTGCACCGGGACATAGAAGATGCTTCGTTAAAGAAGCTTTTGCAGCTGGTTTAAACAAAACGCCGCTATACGGAGAAAACAGTGTCGAATCGCAGGATTTATGAGCTTACGACATCCAATGTATTTTCTCTCACAAAAGATGCAAAGCTTGGCGATGCTATCGCGATGCTTGCGTCCAACAGTATAAGCAGCATAATCATCACTCACGAAGCCATACCTGTAGGCATTCTCACCGAGCGCGACATTGCCCGCGCATCCAACACCGGCATTGACGCTACATCGATTCCTGTTTCGGCAGTGATGTCTCCCAATCCGGTTACTGTATATGAGAACGCTGATATCAGTGTGGCGCTCGACATGATGGAGAGAAACCGCATAAGAAGGCTTGTTGTGACCGACAAGGCTGGCAAGCTGAAGGGAATAGTTACACAAACCGACATACTAAAAAAACTTGATGAAGAACTTTTCAAGGTCCACACAACAGTCGAGGCCATAATGAGCAAAGAGGTGTTGAGCGTATCGCCAGACACCAGCCTCAAAACAACCATAGAAAAGATAGCCGAAGAAAGAAAGAGCTGCGTTATAGTTGTAACCGGAGCTGCGATAAAGGGCATATTTACAGAACGAGACGTGGTCCGGCATCTGTATAAGCAAACGCCGCCCGAAACACCCGTAAGGGATGTCTGCTCCAGAAACATTGCCTATGTAAGCACAGACACTATTCTTTACGATGCGCTCAAAATCATGAATGAGCGAAAGATCCGGCATCTCGTAGTTATAGATTCCAGACAGCAGCTCAAGGGTTTGGTAACCCAGACAGACATCGTGAACATGCTTCATGAGAGCATAGCAAAAGGGATCAGGGATCAGGCGCAGCGGTTCAAGGAATCACTCGATATACTTCAGACCGGGTTTATGGAGCTTGAACTGAACGACGAAGGGAGAATACTCTGGGTTAATAAGCACGGGGCGGTGGAGCTTGGCTTTATCAGTCCTGATTCTCTTATAGGGACCGATATATCGTCCCTGCTCACGAAGCCTGAGCAATGGGGAGATTTTATAAGGAAGGCTGTGGGCAAAGAAGGTGTGGTCAGCTTCATATTCGAAGTGAAAGGCAAAATTATCGAGGGCTCTTTTAGAATAAGCGGCTTGATCGCAAGCGGTCTATTCAAAGATATCACAGACAGATTTGCCGAGAGCGAATCGCTTAAGAATGAGAGAAACCGTCTCGAAAATATTCTAAAAACCCTTTCTGAAGGGCTTCTTGTTGTGGGCAGCGACGACATAGTTAAAGAGATCAACTTCTCTGCCCTCGAGATGTTCGAACTTAAGAGGGAAGATATGGTCAACGAGCCATATTATTCAAAAAAGATAATCTTTATAGATGAGGATGGAAATGCATTCGGCCGCGAGGCGCATCCGGTTTCGTGGGTCTTTAAGATAGGCAATCCTGTGTCTAATCTGATAGCAGGGATTCGCAGAACCGACGGCAATATAATTTGGCTTAAACTGACAGCTACGCCCTCTTTTGGCGCAGATGGCAAAATCAGGGAAGTTGTTATGGTGCTTACCGACATCACCGAGTTGTACACATTAGAAAGGAGATATCAGAAGATACTCGATACCGCCCGTGAAGGCCACTGGGAGGTGGGGCTAGAAGGTATTATCAGACGCATAAACCCTTCCTTGTCAGCTCTTCTCGGATACAGGGTGGAAGAACTTATAGGCAAAAACATCTATGACCTTGCGCTTGAAAGTGACAAACATATTTTTTTCGAAGCGCTGGAAAAACGCAAACACGGCATATCCGAAAGCTATGAAATAACGCTGCTGCACAAAAACGGATCGAGGGTTTATACGATAGTTTCGGCTTCACCCCAAAAAAATGCGGCAGGCAGGGTTGAAGGCGCGTTCGCCTTCATAACCGACATCACCGCAATGAAAATCACCCAGAATATGCAGCATGCGATAGCCTCCTTTTCAAAAGATATTACTATGGCGCTGACCGAAAATGAGACCTATGATATTTTTAGGCACTACCTTTTGAAGCTTGGCAGCAGTAAAAGAAGAATAGACTGCATATACCTGACCAACATCGATGCCGAGCTTAACACAAGCATAGACGTCATAAAATACTGCGCTGACGGCACGCCCGATTATCGGTTTCCCGGAAACGACAAATGCAAATCGCTTATATATTCAGGAACCTTTGCGGTGAACAACATTCAAAATGAATATGCATGTCCTTACAGACCTGATAACGAAAAAGGCGGGAGCTATTATTGCACAGTGATAAATATTGGGGGGGCAGTATCCGGCATTCTGCATATTTACAGTAATGCCATAAACTTTTTCGACGACCGCACGAGCGAGATGATCGAAAGTTTTATTTCTTTGCTGACGCCTGTAATCAACAACATGCGGCTTCTTGAGCTCAATAAAAAGCTTGCACTTATAGACCCTCTTACCGGACTTTACAACCGCCGCTATTTCGAAACATTTATAGAGAAACAGCTTGCGCTTTCTGACAGAAACGAACAACCGCTCAGTCTGGTGCTTTTTGATATAGACAATTTCAAACAGTTCAACGATACCTATGGCCACGATGCAGGGGATTCTGCTTTAAACGGGGTTTCAGAAGCGATATTGAAAAATATACGCCTAGCGGATATAGGTGTAAGATATGGCGGAGAAGAATTCATGCTGGTGCTGCCGAATACCGACAAGAACACAGCTTTCGAGGTGGCCGAGAGAACAAGGGCTGTTATTCAGGAAATGCCGATACATGTTTCGGCCGAAAAAAATGTTTGTATCACGATAAGTTCAGGAATCGCCACGTATGCGATAGATGCAAACAGTTTGGAGCTTCTCATTTCTAAAGCGGACAATGCTTTGTATGAGGCAAAAAGAACAGGGAAAAACAAAACCTGCCTAGCCTGAAAAGTCCAGCCTTTACCCCTGTCCTATATATTCAGCGCACGCTCTAATAGCGGATATAAGCTCGTCCTTATCAAAAGGCTTGGGAACTATCCTGTAAAACTTGCAGAGCGTATGCTCCGAATCGTTAAACGCTGTGGTGATTATAATAGGCGTGTTTTCGTTATGCTGCATAATCATTCTTATCATCTTGTTCCCGTCCATCACAGGCATAGAAATATCGGTTACAACTATATCAGGGCTGTGCTGCATGAACATATCGAAGCCTTCTTTTCCGTTTGATGCGGTATAAACATCGGCCACTCTGGAAATGAACATGCTGACAGCCGCTTTGGTTATCTCATCGTCTTCAACGTAAAGAACCTTTAATTTTTCTTTTTGTGAGGATGTCATTGGGGCTCCGTTGTTTGATATTAAATGATCAGGTAAATTTAATTATATCAGCAAACAATAGAAAAGCAACTTTTTATTGAGTCAACGGGGGCACTCTCTTCCACCGTCTGTGAATCCAGAGCCATTCGTAGGGGTTCTGGCGGATATATTCTTCGATAGGCTGCATAAGCTGTTTTGTGTCCGCAATCAGAGCCTCTTCTTTGTCCTCAAGAGCACTTAGCTCAATTTCGGGGCAAACAGTGAGCAGATGTCCGCTGTTCTCTCTTTTAATAAAAACCGGCAGAACAGGGGCGCCGGTTTTTCGGGCTATAAGCGCAGGCATTTTAGTGGCCCACGCGCCGCGTCCAAGGAAGTCGATGATGTAGCCTTCGTCGCTTACCACAGCCTGATCTATCAAGATTCCAACCACGCTGTTTTTCTTGAGCGCAGAGAGGATGCTTTTCAGCGCGCCCTGTTTGTATATTATGCTGTTGCCAAATCCTGCCCTCACCTTCTCTATTGCGGCGTTCATGAACGGGTTGTTCTGCCTGCGCGCAACTCCGGATGCAACGCTGATTTTTGCGCTTATAGCCAGCGCGCACAGTTCCCAGTTCCCGCAGTGTCCGGTAATCATTATTATGCCTTTGTTTTTTTCTTTTGCCTTTAGGAAATTTTCGAGCCCTCTAATTTCGATTGCTTGAACAAGGTTACTGCCGAAGCCGTAATAAATCTTGATTATTTCGATGAACGACCTGCCGAGATTCTTAAAACATTCCAGGGCTATCTTCTCAGGTTTATCAGAAGATTTGATTTCGCCCAGTTCAATGGTTTTTTGTATGTTCTCTATAGCGATTTTGCGCCTGCTCGTCCAGATGTTGAAAACAAAAGATCCCAGCAACGCGCCGGTTTTCAAGGCTATGCGCATTGGAAGCAACGCAAACGGCAGCGAGAGCAAGATCAGTATAGCAAATTCAATAAGCCAAAACAGGCGCTTCATGTTGTCAGTGGAAGTAATCGAATATCGGGCCGAACTCTATACCTGCGATCTCTTTTGCCCTATATTTGTCAAAAAGGGCCTGTTTGCCGTCAACGAGGTAATGTGATTTTATGCCGTGCTGGATCGAGAGCGAAGCCTCGATAAAGGCGGCAAGCTCATCGCAGGCCCTTATCAGTTCGCCGTCAACAGGCGAGAAATTATCATGGTTGAATTTGGCGTTTATTTTTGAGCTTGAACTTTTTTTGACCACACCATTTTCTTTGATCTTTCCGGTAAATTCGTCTTCAATAAAATACCGTATTTCTTCGTGCCATGCAGGAGGCAGAAGAGGAAAGAGTTTTTCCTCAACCTGAATATTTTCGTACTCCTTTATTATGTCCTGCAGACCTTCGACCGAACCCTTTATCGGCGATACGATGTCACGCGTCAGCACTTCCGGAAGGTCATGAAAAAGCGCTGCAAAGAAATTATTGCGGGTTCTTTGGGGGCAGGCGTTAACCGTTATTGAACAGAGGTACGACAGCATAGCAACTATCAGCATATGTCCGAGCACCGAGGTCTTGGGTATCCTTGGAGACTGCGCCCATCGCTGCTGGAACCTAAGCTGTCCACAGAGGTCTATAAAGCCGTAGGATTTTTTTCCGAGAGAAATCTTTTGAACTCCGATAAGATCGTAGTGGTCTTCTATCTGGTTTTCTATCTCTTCTTTGGTTTTTTCTATGCCGTAAATAAAGGGGTTTATGTTATAGATTATTTTGAACTCCCAGTTGGTGGCCAGATAATGGGCTGCCCTGAGTATGCGCTTTTCGAGTTTCGCATAATCAGGGTTCAGAAGGTATGCGCTGAATTTGTCTGCGAAATCTGCCGGCAGTCCCTTGATGTCGTCATCCACCTGCTTAAGCATCCATGCGTTCAGCTCTTTGCCTTTTTGGGCCATCATTTTGTGAAAGACCGGCGGTTTTATATCTGTGAGCACAACCCTGTGCAGGAACTCGAAGATGCCGCCTTCGATAAGCTTTATCCAGTCGATCGTAGTTTCGCGTTCAGTTTCCTCGAACTTGGCCACAACATACGCAATAACCATTTTGTGCGCCTGCTTATCAAGTTCTGTAAGCTCTACCGGCCGCACATGATCATTCCAGCGCTGTATGCTTGCGGCTTCGAAAAACTTTTCGATCAGACCTTTTCGTATCATTTAATCGTTCTCCCTGTTTGTTGTTTTTACTTGGCGCGAGGGTGATGCTTGATAAAAACTTCCTTTACCCTGTCGCGTGAAACTTTAGTATAAATCTGGGTTGTGGCTATATCCGAATGCCCCAGCATTTTTTGCACGGACCTTAGGTCAGCTCCGCCTCCGAGAAGATGCGTGGCAAATGAGTGCCTCACCATATGCGGCGAGAGTTTAATGCCTGCTGCCGTCCCGAAAACCTTGAGCGCCTGCCAGAAGCGCTGCCGTGTCATCGGGGCACCCCGGTTAGAAAGGAAGATATAGGCGGACTGCTTGTTCTTAAGCAGTTCCGGCCTTAAGTCGGTCATGTATGTTGCTATTCTCTCTATAGCACGCCGGTTTACAGGCACCACGCGCTCTTTAGAACCTTTGCCCATGATTCTGATAAATCCTGCATCAACATGAAGGTCCTGTACCTTTAAAGATATTATTTCGCTTGCCCTTAATCCGGAAGAATAAAGAAGCTCAAGCATTGCTGCGTCTCTTAGAAAAGTTTTGTTCTCTATTTTCATTTCGAGCAGCTCTTTTATGACCGAAACATCCAAAGACTTTGGAAGCCGCTCCCAATGTTTAGGCGCTTTCAATATTTCGGTCGGATCTTCGGATATCATGCGTTCTATAATTAAAAATCTGCAGAGGCTTTTTATCGAAGACAGCAGCCGTGCTATGCTTGCTGCCGATTGGCCGGCCTTTTTTAGTTTCTCAAAATAGTCGGTTATATCCTCTCTGGTAAACGACTTAATATCTTTGCCTTTATGCACAAGAAACTCATCAAATCCATGCAGGTCAAGGCTGTACGACTGAACCGTGTTTGAAGACAAGCCACGTTCGACCGAAAGATACGAAGCAAAAGATTTAACGATATCCATAAACCTTTTCTGAACGGGTAAATGTTTTTATGCCGGTGGAATCTTTAAGCTTTTCATAAAGGATTTCGGCCAGCCTGAAAAGATTCATGGTGTCCTCCTTGTTGTATTTCAGGAGAAGTTCTTTTGCAGCAAGATTGCCTCGTTTCACCTCTTCCCAGAGCCTGACCGCATCGTAGCCGTTCATGCCTCTTGTGTTTTCATCCCTGTCTATTCCGAACATGACTTCAAGTTTTTTAAGCCCGCCTTCGATCTTTAGCCTGCGGGCTGCATAACAGAGATCAAAATGAGGAATGTCGAATAATACTCCCGGAAAAGATCTTTGAAGAAAAGGCACATCAAAACCTGATCCATAGAATGTGATCAGGCATTTATAGCCATACAAGGCTCTGTTCAGATTTTCTGTGGTCAGGTTTTCGCCGCGCACAAATGTTTTACACTCGTGCCCGTCATAAAGGCCTACGACCGTGACATAACCGCCAGAGTTGTGCTGATAGCCGTTGGTCTCTATATCAAGGCAGACAATCTCTTCTTTAAACAGTTCATAAAGCCGCCAATGCTCCCGCCTTTTCATCATAGCCGCAAAGTATTCGGCGTTTCTGGAGCCCAGCGCCTCGGAAGCCTTTAGAAGCTGATCATCATAAGCATGCTTTCTATCTGCGCTTATCCCTTCGATTTCATTACATTCGCAAAAATCTTTCCATGTGAGGATTCCGCTCTGCCATATCCTGCGCTCAAGTTTTTCGCCGATGCCGTTAAGCATCGAAAAGGTATTCCGTATCATTGTTGAATATTATAACTCTTGACCGAAAGCGAATGAAAATTTAAGGCTTTAGTCCCAGTTATCCTTTCAGCTTAACCGCCACTTGAGTTATATGCCTGCCCTGAAACCGTGCACCTGCAAGATCATTCTCGACCGGTTGTTTTTCGCCTTTTGTTCCGGCTATTGTGGATGAGCCGTACGGCGAGCAGCCCGATACCGTTTCTGCCTGCAGTTGCCCCTGAAACGAATAAGGAAGGCCAACATATATCATGCCGTGATGCAGGATTGTTGGAATAAAATTAAGAATGGTCGATTCCTGTCCGCCGTGCTGCGTTGCTGTGCTCACAAATACGCCGGCCGGCTTGCCTATCAATGCGCCCTGCATCCAGAGCTGTCCTGTAGAATCAAGGAACTGCCTCATCTGGCCGCACATATTGCCGAACCTTGTCGGAGTTCCGAAAATAATCGCATCCGCAGATGCCAGTTCTTCAACCGTGCAAAGCGGAACATGGCTAAAACTTTTCTGAGCTTCCTTTGCGCCCATTTTTTCGAGAACTTCGTCACTCAAGGTTTCGGGCACCCGTCTGAGAACAGCTTCAGCGCCCTCGACCTCTTTCACTCCTTCGGCAACAGACTCGGCCATTTTGTGAACATGTCCGTACATCGAATAATAGACGATAAGCGTTTTCATAAATTCCCTCCTAAAAGCAGATAGTAGTTTCTAATGCTGTCAGCCGCGTCTTGCGTATATTAAATATTCTGCATTACCTTTTTGCCCCAGAATCGGGGATTGGATTGTTCCGATATCCTGAAGGCTGAGGTTTTCAAAATGCATCTGTATTTTCTCAACTGCTACCTGTCTTTTCAGTTCATCCCGAACAATGCCCCCTTTATCAACCTCTCCTTTTCCTACCTCAAATTGAGGCTTGATAAGCGCTATAATCTCGCCGTCTTGTTTTAGGAATTCGAGCGCTTTAGGCACAACTAGAGTCAGCGAGATGAACGAAACATCAATGACAGCTAAGTCTATAGGTTCGGGGATCTTTTCATTTTCTATGTAACGAAAGTTAGTTCTTTCTATAAGCACGACACGCGGGTCCTGCCTGATTTTCCATGCAAGCTGGCCATATCCTACGTCCACGCAGTAGACTTTTTTTGCACCGCGCTGAAGCATGCAATCTGCAAAGCCGCCTGTGGAAGCTCCCACATCCATCGCGGCTTTGCCTTCGGGCGATACGCCAAAATGGTCAAGCGCAGCTTCAAGCTTAAGCCCGCCGCGGCTTACGTAAGGCATATCGCAGCCTTTTATTTCTATGGCGATATTGGGTTCGAACATAGAACCTGCTTTGGTTGCAGGCATGCCGCTGACAAAAACCTTTCCTTCCATTATCAGGGCCTGAGCACGTTCGCGGCTAGAAGCAAAGCCTTTTTCTAAAACAATTTTATCAAGCCGCGCCTTCATTTGATCTGCTGGGCTATCAGTTTTATGAAGACCGCAAGTATCATCGGGTCGTATTTTGCCGCATCTTTTGTCATAACAGAAAGAGCCTGGGCCGGTTTCATCCGGGTTCTGAACGGCTGCTGGGTGGTAAGCTGGTCATAGGAATCCGCAATAGCGGTTATCCGTCCGAAGGCCGAAATCTCGTTGCCCGAAAGAGCGTCTGGATAACCATTACCTGCGAGGCTTTCGTGATGATGAAGCAGCGCAGCCAACGATTTTTTCGGAAATTCTTTGTTGTGTTCGAGCAGGGCCGCGCCTTCTATAACATGAGTTTTGAATACTTCTTCTTCAGCATCTGACAAGCGTCCTTGCTTGTTGACTATCTCGTCGTTGATGCTGCCAAAACCGAAGTCATGAAAGAGGGCGCCGATAGTAAGGGCAGCAACATCATCCTTAGAAAAAGAGAGTGCAAGGGCGGTACGCGCACTCAAAACAGCCACATCCACGGCATGGACATAGGGATAAAAATCAACCGCGTCGTAGGTAAGCATTCTATAAAACGAGTCGGGCGCCTTTTGCAATTGTGCGACTATTTCCTGTGCCACTTCCATCCCCGAGATTATTTTTGAGCTGTTTGTGAAGTTGTCCAGAACATCATGCATGACAACACAGGCCCTTTCTTTAAGGGCAAGCGGTGCAGCATCTTCCGGCAGTGTTTTTAGATATTCGAGATACAAAGGTATTTCTTTAAACCTAACAAAAAAATCGACCGGCATGGACGGAACATTTTCATCCAGCATAACCGGTGTAGAAGGCGAACCTTCAATAAACAGGCTGTAGTTATAATGCTCTATCTTGTACAGGTTGAACATTATCTCGGTTCGCGGAAGCAGAACGCGTCTGCCGATGCAGTGAAGCTGCCGCTTTCTGAACGAATATTCTTTGAAAGACTTTTTGTCCTCATGGTTAAACAGCTCTATTTTTACACCTCTCACTTTTTCCAGATACATTTCCAGATTGGGGAGGTCATCCTCCTGAACATACACTTTCGAAATGCCTCTTTCTTCAAAATATTCCTTTGCAAGTCCGTCATAAGTCAGTCCCGAGTCGAATAAAAAACGGGGGCCGTCTTTATCTGGAATATAAATCTGAAAAGGAAGGTCTGTTCCTTCCGAAAGCCTTACAATAGAAACATCGGTGAAGCGCATAGAGTCGCGAAGCTGAGTGCTTCGCAGCACATCCCGTTCATGCTTGATGATAAATCCTATAATGATGTCCCTGACCCTTTCTGTTATGCCTGAGAATGTCACCCGCACTTTATAATTGCCCTTGGGGGTCTTATCAGATTTCACAACCTTTCCATAGATGCAAACGGTTCTCGGCATCAAAAGCGGGACTGTAAGAACCATCTTCAGCAGGTCTCCTGTCAGGAACTCCAGTTTTGACCTGAAGTTAAGACCTCCTCCGCTGATGTTCAGTATTGTGTTTTTCAGGTTTGAGGCTTCGCATTCTGAGCTGACAAGGTGTTCTCCCTTATGTTCGCGGACCACCGCAGCCTGAAAAGGCAGCATCATGTCCATCCTGAAGTAGTCTCTTTTTTGTTGTGCAGTAGCCATATATGCAAGTTAATTATGTTAACATAATAAAATTTGATATGGGGGTGGGGAACGTGAAACTTACCATTACGAACAAGATTTATTTCGGTATCGGAATCCTTGCGGCCATTCTGATCTGTCTCGGGATCTTTTCACGCGTAACAATTAATACAACGAAAGAGATGCTTAATGATGTTCATGAATATTCTGAACTGGTCGATCTTCTGGGAGAGAGGATAGTTGACCATTTCAAATGGGCAGAAGCGCTTTCTGTAGGAACAATTATGCAGGGCAAGGAATTTGCGGGCAAGCTCGACCATACAAAATGCAAGTTCGGTGAATGGTACTACTCCTACAGACCCTCCAAGGAAGTTGAGAATATCTTTAAAAAGATCGAAGCCCCGCATAAAAAACTTCATGAAACAGCCGCAAAGATAATAGCCGCGCTTAAGGACGGCAAAAGGCCTTTGGCAGAAAAGATATTTATAGAAGAAACACAACCGGCGTTGAAAGAGACTCAGTCAGCCTTGGCAGAGCTGAAAAGCTTTGCGAGCAAAAAGATGGGGTCAGAAACAGATGAAGCTGTAGCTATGCAGCAGAAAATGGATTGGGTTGTTCTTGCGGTTTATGCGCTTATCCTATTGCTGGTAGTTGTCGGGGGAATTTTTCTTTTGGCAAGACCGATCAAAAATGAACTCGCCCATATTTCGGAGGGTGTAGAAACTTTGGCAGGCGGGGATTTGAGGATCGATATAAAAATAGAAAAAGACGATGAGATAGGCGTTTTGGCCAAGCATATCAAAAAAATGTCTGGTACTTTCAACGATACAATAAACGGTATTCTGACCGGAGCTACCAATATAATTTCGATAGTGGATGTCTTAAAGGTCAGGGCAGAGAAGACCATAGCCGGGACGCGCACCCAGTCGGCACAGGCTGCACAAATCGCCACGGCAGCGGAGGAGATGTCCCAGACCATAACCGATATCGCCAGAAATGCTTCCGAGGCCTCCACTTCTTCGGTAGAGGCGATGGATACAGCCACTAAAGGTAAAGAAGTGGCAGATGGCGCTGTAGAAACCGTAAACCGTGTATATAGGTCAACGGTTGATTTATCAGCCATGATAGAAAAGCTTAACGGAAGAACGGCCGAGATTGGCGATATTTTGACCGTTATTAAAGATATAGCGGACCAGACAAACCTCTTGGCGCTGAATGCGGCTATCGAGGCTGCGCGTGCTGGAGAGCAGGGGCGCGGTTTTGCTGTTGTAGCGGATGAGGTGAGAAAACTGGCCGAGAAAACAATAAAGGCTACGGTAGAGATTTCGGATAAGATCGGCGCTGTTCAGTCCGAATCTGCCCATACAACCAGATCCATGGAAGAGGCCTCTGCAGAGGTTACAAAAGCGACCGATTACATAAAGCAGGTGGGCGATACCCTGAACAACATTGTTTGCGCTGTGCAGAAGGTTAAAGACCAGATAACCCAGATAGCCACAGCGGTTGAAGAACAGTCTGCTGCGTCCGAGGAGGTTGCCAATAATATCGAAAAGACATCTTCAATATCGAAGGATCTTGAACATCTTGCGGACGATGTTATGCATGAGGTGGCTGGTCTTATTAAGGTTGGTGAGCATCTCAGGGATTCATCCGCGAGCTTTAAGACAAAGGGCAGTGAACTTATGATACTTGATCTTGCCAAAACAGACCACAGGACTTTTATGAATAAAATTGGCGCCTGTCTCAAAGGAGACCTCAGGCTCGATCCGGAGCAGCTTCCGACTCATCATACATGCAGATTCGGGAAATGGTATGACGATCAGGGAAAACAGATGTGCGGAACGCTTCCCTCATTTAAGGCCGTAGATAATCCGCATGAGAAGGTACACTTGATGGCAAAAGAAATATTGAGGCTGCATTATGCGGGTGACACCAAGAGGGCAGAGAAGCTTTTCAAAGAGGCGGAAGACACATCAGATGAGATTGTGAGCCTGCTGGACGGCATTAAACGGGAGTGCGGCAAGGTATAAGCAAGTTTTTCCACGCTTGCATATTGCAGATAACAATTGATGAACCTTCCCCATACTAAGGTTCAAGACGGTATTATTATTGAAGTTAAAGTTATTCCCAAATCCTCTAAAAAGGGGATAGTTCTAGGGGAAGACGGCATAATCAAGGCAAAGTTGACCGCCCCGCCTGTTGACGGCGCTGCCAACGAGCAGCTTGTCAAGCTATTGGCCGAGCAGTTTGGAATAAGAAAGAGCGATGTTGTAATATTCAAGGGCGAAACATCCAGAAAAAAAACTATAAAACTTACAGGGGTTAAATTTTGATTCAGAGCATGACAGGCTTTGGTGCAGCAGAGGTAAACGGAATGAAGGCCGAAATGCGTTCGCTGAACCACCGCTATCTCGATATAACGGTGCGCATGCCTTCTATGATGCTTGAGCATGAAATTCCGGTGCGAAATCTTATCCGCGAACGCTTTGCGCGCGGCAAGTTCGACATCACAATATCATTGACAGGAAAAAGGCAGCAGAATGTCAGCGTTAACAAAGAGCTTATGAAGGGAATCTATGATGCTTTTGCCGAAATGAAGAGAGAGCTTTTGATTCCGGGCGAGATAAAGATTGACTTTTTTTCGGGCTACAGGGAAGCGCTTTTAATGGAAGATGCGGCATTCAGCGCGGAAGACCTGTATGCGGCGGTGAAAGAGGCCCTGAACCGGATTGACGCTATGAGGCAGCATGAAGGAGAAGCCCTCGGCAGGGAGCTTAAAGCGCACATAAGGCTTATAGAGGGGCTCAGCGCAAAGATTAAGGACTGCGCCGGAAATGTTTCATCACGTTTAAAAGAGCAGCTTTCAAAAAAGGTGGCCGAAATCGCTTCATCTATTGCTATCGATGAAGGCAGGCTTGCTCAGGAGGTTGCGCTTCTGGCCCAAAAAGCTGATATAGCCGAAGAGCTTGCCCGGCTTAAGAGCCATCTGCAGCAGTTCGAATCTCTTTTGTCAAAAAAAGAAGCTATAGGAAGAAAGCTTGATTTTATACTGCAGGAGATTATGCGGGAAACCAATACCATCGCTTCCAAATCGGATGATATATCTGTCATCAACTATACCATCGAGATAAAATCGCATATAGAAAAATTAAGGGAGCAGGCCCAGAACATCCAATGAAACCTGTACTTATAAACATCGGCTTCGGTAATGTCATTGCCGCGGCCAGAGTAGTAGCAATTGTAAACCCCGGCTCAACCCCCATAAAAAAACTCAGACAGGAAGCCAAAGAGTCCGGAAAGCTTATAGACGCGACCGAAGGCAAGAAAATAAGGGCCATACTGGTGACCGACAGCGACCATATTGTTCTTTCGGCTATTAATGTCGAAACTCTTACACAGAGAATATCGGCCGGCGAAGAGGAAAAAGAATAGATGAGGAAAGGTGTGCTTTTTGTCATCTCTGCGCCTTCTGGGGCGGGCAAGACAACATTATGCCAAAAACTCTCTGAACTTTTTCCGGAAATAAAACATTCAGTTTCGTACACCACAAGAAAGCCAAGGGAGGGCGAAGTTGATGGTGTCCACTATTTTTTTGTTGAAAAGCAGAATTTTCTTGGCATGATTGAAAAGGGCGAATTTTTGGAGTGGGCCGAGGTTCACGGAAATTATTACGGCACTTCGAGAGAATTCGTATCTTCGATGGTTTCTTCCGGTACAGACCTTCTTTTGGATATAGATGTGCAGGGCGGGCGGGAGATACGAAAGTATTTCCCTGACAGTGTTCTGATATTTATATTGCCGCCGTCGAAAGAAATATTGAGGCAGAGGCTAGAGGGAAGGATGAGTGATGCGGCTGAAGTGATAGAAAGGCGGCTAAAAATTGCCTCTGACGAGATAAGCGGGTATAAAAATTACAATTATGTTATAGTAAACGACAGTCTTGAGAAGGCATTTGACGAGTTCGCTTCGATAATCACCGCAGAAAGGCTTAAGACCGAGAGGGTTGACAGCTCATGGATAAAAGAACAATTTTTTAAGGAGGATAAAAATGGATATTGATATAATATCTCTTCCTGTCGAACAGGACAAAAAAAGGATAGACAGCAGGTACAGGCTGGTTTCGCTGGCATCACAGAGGGCGCGGGAGCTTGCGTTGGGGGTGAAGCCGAAGATTCAGGGGAAATATAAGAAGGTGACGACTACAGCCCTTATCGAAACCTCCGAAGGCATAGTTGATTTTCTCGAAGGCGAAGAGGCGGTAGTTGCGAGGGAAAAGGCCGAGAAGATAGATTACCGCAAGATGATGGAAGACAAAAGGCGTCCTATCGAAGATCTTTCGGAACTCGAAAAAGACCTCAAGGTATATCTGCACGAGAAGGGCGCACCCGAAAAGGCGCTCGAAGAGCTGTTCAGCGAGGCGGATGACAGCGAGGAATAGTGCTGAAAGGCAAATCTATACTTTTAGGCGTTACCGGAAGTGTAGCTGCATATAAAGCCATAGAGCTTATAAGGCTCATTAAAAAAGAAGAGGCTTCGGTCAGGGTGATAATGACCGAAGCCTCTCAACGTTTTATAACCCCTCTGTCTGCCGAGATAGCATCCGGCGGGCATGTTTATCGTGACATGTTCGACCCTCCGCTTTCGCATGTTGCTCTTCCTGCCACTTCAGATCTGCTTGTGGTTGCTCCTGCAACCGCCAATTGTATAGGAAAGTATGCAAACGGCATAGCCGATGATATGCTGAGCACGACTATGATGGCTTTTCAGGGAAAGGTGATAATAGCGCCTGCCATGAACCGGCGCATGTACGAAAGCCCACAGGTGCAGAAGAATATTAGATACCTTGAATCTATCGGCGTGATTTTTGTCGGCCCCGAAAAGGGTGAGCTTGCCTGCGGAGAAGAAGGTATCGGCAGAATGACCGGAATAAACAGTATTATGGAAAAGATAAGGGCCGAACTTACAGAACAGGACCTTGCAGGGGAGCAGGTTCTCGTAACTGCAGGCCCCACCAGAGAGTATATAGACCCGATACGATATGTATCGAACAGGTCATCCGGCAAGATGGGTTATGCGATTGCTGCGGTTGCGAAGCGACGGGGCGCTGAGGTCACGCTGATAACAGGACCGTCTGCCCTGACACCGCCCGAAGGCGTTGAAGTAGTGAGGGTTGAAACTGCGGCCGAAATGCATCAGGCTGTTATGGACAACTTTCCAATGTCCTCGATATTTGTTATGTCCGCTGCTGTCTCTGACTTTTCTCCCGCAAAAACCGAATCCAGTAAAATAGAGAAACCTGATACATTAACTTTGAGCCTGCAAAAGACAAAGGATATTCTGGAGGAGGCCTGCAGGCTGAAGAAAAGGCCTTATTCCGTGGGATTTTCTGCAGAAACAGGCTTCAGGCTTGACAGGGCCAAAAAGAAGCTGACCGCAAAAAACATAGACATGATAATATTCAACGATGTCACCAAAGAAGGCTCAGGGTTTGATAAGGATACAAATGAGGTTGTGATTCTGAACAAAGACAAAAGCGGAAGCATCGTCGAGCTGCCGCTGCCTATTATGAGCAAAGAGAATGTTGCAGCTATGATATTTGACAGAATACGTATGTACAGGGATAAAACGGACAATGAATGACGGTCAGTATATAAAGTATCTCAGGGAGCGACTCAAGGCCGAGCCAGAATCCAAGCTGTTCCTTTCGTATGCAGAGGAGCTGAGAAAACAGGACATGGTCGAAGACGCGATGTTTATTCTTAAGGACGGAACAAAGAAAAATCCGGATTTCACCGCGGCCCGCCTTACACTTGGCAGACTTTATGTATCGATGAATATGCTTAGAGAGGCCAAGAAGGAATTTTCCGAGGCAGCAGAAATGGCCCCTGATAACTTTCATGCACACCGCAGGCTTGCCGAGGTGTATAAAATGCTCGGCGATGATGCCAATGCAGCAGCCGAATACATGAAGGCCCTCGAGATTAATCCGTTTGATTTTGTTTCATCCAATGCACTGGGCTCTATGGAGACAGTGATTCAGCAGTCGTCTGAAGAAGAAGATCCTGTGTTCGAAACTCTTTTGGAAGAGAACATTTCTTTGGCAGAAGAGGCGTCTGAACAAATACAGGGAGAGGCGGTTATTGCGGCCCCTGTATTGGAGCAGGAACTGGAGACTCCAATTTTGTATGCCGAGGCTGAAGAGCTGCCGATTGAACCGTCTGCCGAAGCCGAAGATAACTTTTCTTTGGCGCAGCGTTTTGTCTCTGAGGGTGATTACAAGGAAGCGATGGATGTTTATAAAGAGATGCTTTCTGAAGACCCCCAGGACGTCCGCGCATTGCAGGGGCTTGAAGATCTTAAGACTTTGGTTCAATTCTCAGGCATGGACAAGGATGTCCTGCTGGACAGGCTGAATAAATTCCTTGATGCAGTACACCGGAGATTTCCGGCCGAAGACAAACATTCTGTGATAGCCAAACTCGAACGTTTTCTGGATGGCGTTAACATGCGCTTTGGACGTGAAGGTGTCGGCAGAGAAAGAGTTTTTGCGGAAACCGCAGACTGAGCTTTAAATCGGATAAAATGCAAAGGCTTTACTTCGTACACAGATTCATCAAAGCAAAAGGCATCGATGCTTTCGTCATCACATCCATAAAGAATGTTCGGTATCTTGCAGGGTTTACCGGCTCATCAGCATTTGCTCTGGTTACACCGGACAGAAGATTTGTGTTTACAGATTTCCGTTACCAGGAGCAGATTTCTAAAGAGGTTGAAGGCTGGGATATAGTCATAGAGAAGGGCAGCCGCATTGCAACTATAAAAGCGTTTGCAAAAAAACTGAAAATCAAAAAAATAGGATTCGAAGCCTCGGTATCGTACGAGTTTTATAAAGGCCTTGCTGATCTAAAATTTAAGCTCTTGCCGGGGACTGATATTGTTGAAAAGGCGAGGGCTAAAAAAGAGTCAGGAGAGATTTCAAAAATAAGAGCTGCAGTTGAAAGGGCCGAAAAAGCTTTCTTGAAGATTAAACCTTATGTTAAAACAGGAGCCAAAGAAATCGAGATCGCCCGAAGGCTTGAAGAACAGCTCAAGAAAGAGGGCTGCAGAAGCATACCATTCGAAATAATAGTGGCTTCAGGCGCAAATTCGGCTATGCCTCATGCCCGGGCAAGCCAAAAGAAGATTGAAAAGGGAGATTTTGTTATAATTGACTGGGGCGGGGAAGCCTCCGGATACTATTCAGACATGACGAGAACTTTGCTTGCTGCTGGCGGCTCTTCGCATGAAAAAAGAAAGATATACTCAATTGTTGACGATGCGCGTAAAAAAGCATTGGCGGTTTTGAGAGCCGGTGTTGGATGCAAGGCGGTTGATGCAGCTGCACGTGTGAGAATAAAAGAGGCAGGTTATGGTGATTTTTTTGGCCACGGCACCGGTCATGGTGTAGGACTCGATATTCACGAGGCGCCGAGATTGTCATGGACTTCTAAAGACAAGATTGCTGAAGGAGCTGTTGTTACTGTTGAGCCCGGTATTTATCTTCCGGGTGTTGGTGGAGTTAGGATAGAGGATATGGCATTGGCGACCTCTAATGGGTGTGAAATTCTTACATCGCTAAACAGGGATCTTGAGGTTGTTGGCTGAGGGGTCGAAAAATAAACAGGAGGTAAGGGATTGATTTCAACAAGTGATTTTAGAAAAGGTGCAAAACTGGAATATAAGGGTGAGCCTTGCGAGATAGTGGATTTTCAGCATGTAAAGATGGGCCGCGGCGGAGCGGTGGTGCGGACCAAGATGAAGAGCATGAAGACAGGAAGCGTGCTTGAGGACACTTTCAGGTCGGGCGAGAAGTTCGAATCGCCGGCGCTTGAAGAGAAGACCATGCAATACCTCTATGTGCAGGATGGCCTGCATTATTTTATGGACACCGAAACCTACGAACAGATACCGCTTGATGATGCACAGCTTGGTGATGTGAAAAAATTCATCAAAGAGAATATGACGGTGAGCATGCTTTATTACAAGGGCGCCCCGATAAGCGTTGACGCGCCTATGTTTGTGGTTCTAACGGTGGCCGAGACCGATCCCGCCGGATTCAGAGGCGATACCGCTTCAGGCGGAGGCAAGCCGGCAAAGCTCGAAACCGGAGCCATGGTAAGAGTGCCGTTTCACATCGAAATAGGCGATGCCATTAAGATAGATACGAGAAATTCGGAGTATATCGAAAAAGTAAAATAGCGGCATAAATTCCAATATTATGCCGCAATCCGGAGGGAACGATGGAAATGAATGATTTAAAAGAGTTGATGACACTGCTTAAAGATACCGATATTACGGAGCTGCAGATAGAAAAAGAGGGGGCCAAGGTAAAGATCAAGAGAGAGAAATTTTTTGGCCATATCGAGATGCAGCAGCAGCCGTCTGTTGATAAGCGTGAAGTCAAAAAAGAAACTGCGGCAGAAGCTGAGGTTGATGTTGAGGGCAGACTGTTTACGGTCACTTCTCCTATTGTCGGCACCTTTTACAGATCTCCTTCCCCTGATGCTCCGTCGTTCGTGGAATCGGGCAGCCGTGTTAAAAAAGGTCAGGTGATCTGCATCGTAGAGGCTATGAAGCTTATGAACGAGATTGAGTCAGAAATAGACGGCGTGGTTGTAAGGGCGCTGGTTGAAAGCGGCAGCCCTGTAGAATACGGCGAACCGCTCTTTTTGATAGAGCCTGTCTAAAGCAGAGGATAACGGATGAAACTTTTTAAAAAAATACTCATAGCGAACCGCGGTGAAATAGCGATAAGAATCATCAGGGCCTGCAGAGAGCTTGATATAAAAACAGTGGCGATATTTTCTGATATTGAAAGAGATGCGATGCATGTGAGGCTTGCGGATGAGTCGATATGCATAGGCCCGGCTGTGCTTTCATCCAGCTACCTTAATATTCCGGCCATCCTTAGTGCGGCTGAAGTTACGGATGCGGAGGCGATTCATCCGGGATACGGTTTTCTGTCCGAGAATCCCCAGTTTGCCGAAGCCTGCGCAACATCCGGAATCACCTTTATAGGCCCCTCCACCGAAACCATAAAGTCAGGCGGAGATAAATCAAAGGCGCGTCAGATAATGAAGAGAAAGGGCGTGCCTGTGGTGCCGGGCAGTGATGGCCCTGTAGTTACTGAAGAGGCTGCGACCAAAATTGCTAAGAAGATAGGCTTCCCTGTGATATTCAAGGCATCGTCAGGCGGAGGCGGGCGCGGCATGCGCATAGTTCATGATGAGGGGGGCGCTGCAAACGCCTTTCACATGGCGCAGAGAGAGGCCCTTGCAGCATTCGGCAACAGCGAACTTTATGTTGAAAAATATCTGAACCCTATCAGGCATATTGAGGTGCAGATCATAGCGGACGGCAAAGGCAATGTCGTGCATCTAGGCGAGCGCGATTGTTCTGTGCAGAGGCGCCATCAGAAGCTTATAGAGGAAGCCCCATCACCCATGGCGACCGAGAAGTTCAGAAAGCGCATAGGCGAGCTGGCGGTAAAGGCTGCAAAGGCTATGAAGTACAAAAATGCAGGAACCATAGAATTTATCGTGGATCAAGACCAGAATGTCTATTTTATGGAGATCAACACGAGAGTGCAGGTTGAGCATCCTGTAACCGAAGAGATTACAGGTGTTGACATAATAAAAGAGCAGATCAAGATTGCGGCAGGACTGCCGTTATCTTTTAAACAGAACGAGATAAAAATTGCGGGTCATTCAATCGAATGCAGGATAAACGCGGAAGACCCCGAAAAATTCATCCCCTGTCCGGGCAAGATAACATTTTTTCACCAGCCGGGCGGACCGGGTATAAGGGTTGATACAGCAGCCTACAACGGTTGGGTTGTGCCTTCTCAGTACGATTCCATGATAGCAAAGCTTATTGTGCATGCAAAAAACAGGGAAGAGGCGATTATTCGGATGAAGCGGGCCTTGGACGAGTTTATCATTGAGGGCATAAAGACCACCATTTCTTTTCATAAGAAAGTCCTGAATCATCCCGATTTTGTAAAAGGTTCTGTAAACACCAGCTTTATAGAAAGACTCGCTTCCGGCGATGCAGGCAGTTCCGGAAGCAATGATGACAAGCCTTCCTAGCCGCATCTGCTTCATAATATCGCCTGCAGCCGATTCTACTGATGCAGAAAGATATGTTTTGGAATCGGCCCGATGCGCCCTTAATGCAGGAATCCTCTGGATACAGTACCGTGAGAAATATGCATCAAGAAGAGCTATCTATTCGACTGCGCTGCGTTTGCGTGAACTCACAAAACAATTCTCTGCATGTCTTATTATAAATGACCACACCGATATATCACTTGCGGTCGAAGCTGATGGCGTGCATTTAGGACAGGAGGACCTTCCGCTAAAAGAGGCGAGGAAACTGCTCCCAAATAAAATAATAGGCATATCAACCCATAATAAAGACGAGGCAAGCGAGGCAGAAAAGGGAGGCGCGGATTATATCGGCTTCGGTTCGATATTTCCTACGACCACAAAAGAAATAGGCAGTCCAAAAGGGCCGGATGTTATTAAGCAGATAAAAAACGCTGTGAGTATTCCGATAATTGCTATAGGCGGCATCAATGTCGGAAATGCGGCTTCAGTGTTCAATGCAGGCGCATACGGCATTGCGGTATCATCAGGCATTTCGCAGGGGAACATTGAACAAAACGTCAAGCAGCTTCTTTCTGTTAGGCGGTAACATGTCTATGTCGAAGTCTGGGCAATTCATCTGGAATCCGCCACGACTGTCGTTTAGGACGTCTTCGCGCCGGGTTCAGAATTGCAACAAGCTCGCCATTGCAAAACGATTCCGGCTGAATGAATCCCCAAGCCCAGCAAGCAATGTGCACCTCTCTGCTATTAGGCTCGACAATTAGCAGTTGCATTCCCTGAAACAATCCCCACGCATTTGCCCACTCAGGCACTGCCAAGTAGCGTGAGTTGTCCGACCACACAAAACTCGGATTACAGTTCGGAATAGACATTCCAGATGAAAGCTCCAACAATCCCGAGGTCGGATTACTCATTCCAACCTCTTGCGCCACGCTAATCTCTGCAACCATTTTCCCATCCGGTGACTCAGCACGATGTGACCGACGAAAGATCGGAAGGTTGTATCGCCAGTCATCGGTAGTCTTCATTATAGCAACCATCTATGAGTTCGGATGGAACTTTTCTCCAAGAAGCTTGCCTAATCTGGAAAGGTGCCTTTTTTCCTCATCGATAAGCGAGGCGAACACACTAACAACTCTTTCGTTTTTGATTTCCCTGAGCATCTTAATGTACAGATCAAGTGCGTTTACCTCCACCTGCATCGACACTTCAAGAATGTCTTCAAGAGCAGCATTGTTTTTCCTCAATGCATCTATTACATCTTCTACCTGCTCTCCGCTTTCCATAATGCCTTTGTGCGCGGCTTTCTCCAACACTTCCTCTTCAATTTCAGCGCCGGCAACGATTTTATAAGCAGTCATAATATGTTCTTTGTGCCGGGCTTCAGCTGACATCAGCAGACGAAGAAGCTCCTTTGACTCATTGTCGGATATCATGGCAGAGGCTTTCTCATAAAATAGCCTGCTCCCATCTTCAAGAGACCACGCAAGCATGATCAACTCCTCACTTGTTTCTCCGCCTTTTAATAGATGCATTCCTTTGCCGTAATCTCCTTGCGCGACGAACCCATTCCATGCTTTAATTCCTCCGTCTAAATTGAATACCGAACGAAAGCCATCGGATACAAGCAAGGCAGCAGCAGACCTGCTTCTGTTGCCCGACCTGCAATAGGCAATTACAGATTTTGATCTATCCAATTCAACTATCCTGTCAATAAGCTCAGGTAGAGGAATGAAAACAGCTCCGGGAATATGAGCGATGCTGTATTCCTGCGGTTGACGCACATCCAATACAGTAATTTCATCATCTTTTTGCCCGGCAATCCAATCTTTAGCTTTTTCTGCACCGATGGTCTCAATTGTCCCTGATGATTTTAATAGCCCCATATTTAGCCCTCCGTATTAAAGCATTATGCTCACGCACATCATAGAGACAGACCATAGAACATCAGTTGGCGCCTGCTGCTCGCAGGTCTGGTCAAACAAAAGATCAGCACGTGCAGGGAATTCTTCATCAGCCAGCCATAGCGACATGACAACCGGAATCCGTGGAAAAGGCAAAAGCCTGAAGGATGCGTCTCCGTACGATTCCTGAACACCTCCATATGCCTTGCCAATGTTCATGAACCCATCCTTGCTTGAAGCGTATTTCTCGGCTAAATCATTTAGCGGTAGTACATGTGTTCCCACCGCAAATATCTGGCCATTCTTTATATGCTCCGGTCTCACAAGCGTGCCTTTAAGAGGAATATTTATTGCGCTGGTCAGATACCACAGTACCGAAAGACTGAAAAAATATTCCGGGTTCCCCAAAAGCTTCAAGCCAGCCGGAGTACTTGAGGTTATGGCCTTTTCAGATAAAGACACATAAAAATCATTTCCAAAAGAGTTGACAGTATAAATTCCGGTGGAGTGTTCAAACTTAACAGAAGCATTAGCACAAATATAATCAGCATCCGCTGAGAGGAGGGCCTTCCATGCCCGATCCTCACCTGAAGATACATTAACCGGATCAAAAACCATGACTTTATTTTAACAGGTTAACATTATATTTCATTTAACCGCCTGATATATCCACATGACCATAAGTCCAGCTAACACCAGCCAGATGACAATAATAATTGAGCCGGCAATCAAGCCTAACCGTTTTCCCTTCTGTATGGTCTTCGCGGCCTTTGACCTGCAGTCCGCCATGACAGAATCAGGGATTAGCTTAATGGCTACTGCAATACCGATTGGCACAAGAATCAGATCGTCTAAATAGCCCAAAACCGGGAGGAAGTCAGGGATTAGGTCAATAGGACTTAAGACATAGGCGACTATAACTGCTAAAACGAGTTTTGCATACCAAGGCGTTCTTGGATCGCGCATGGCAAGATATAGTGCAAAGGTTTCTGCCTTGAGCAAATGTGCTCGCTTTCTGAGTTCCGATATCAATATCATACAAATCTAAGCGCTCGCAGGGAGCTGCCGGGTAGTTCATTCCCGCGAGGTTTTCACTCTAAGAATCACCAGTGTTATTATGCCGGTCATAAAAAGCACGCCTCCGGCCAAAGCCCATAAAGCCCCCGGCTCTCTGCTTATCTGAATAAGCGCTGCTTTTTGCGGAAAGGCGCGCAGGTCCTTCACATTGATATTGAAATCTTCATACAAGGATGGGCTGTTCGGTCTGATTATGTCTTTTCTTATCAGTTTTTCGCCTGAAGCGTAAGCGATATTGATGCTCCAGTCAGACATGTAGCCTGCAGGGTCCGAGCTAATCTCTATGCCTTCTATTACGAGCACAACACCGTCTCTATTTAATTGGAACGCCGCACCTTCGCCTGCAACGATCATTTCTTTAAAGCCCCCATAGCTGCTTAGCAGATGTGCGAAAAGCATGAACAGGAAGGCTATATGGATAATTTGCGGAGACAGTACCAATAAAAAATTGGATACTCCGCGTTTTTTGAGCACGGACTGGATGCTGCAGAACAAAGTGTTGAGCGTCAATAAAATCAAAACCGCTATGGATGCCCACAACCACCATGTTATCGCCACGTTTTGTTCAGACAGCCAATCGAAAAGCGGCATCGAATGTATGGTCTGAAACTCTTCTTTAGCAGGCATCACAAAAGCGCCGGCAAAGAGCAATGCTATCAGCAGCCATAGCGACCATAGGGTTGTCCTTATCGAAAACAGCATGTCTGTTATGTATTTCAAAATGCCCATCCGTTAAAAACTGTGCGAGCTTTTCATAAGCAGGCTCACACCGAGATATGTGAACATAACCACCCCAAATCCGACAATGCCTAATATGGCTGAAGGTTTTCCGGCCCACCACGGCCTGAGCCGTGCGTGGAGGTAAAGGCTGTAGAATAGCCACAGTATGCTTGTCCATAGCTCCTTTGGCGTCCATAGCCAGTATGTGCCCCAAGCCAGATAAGCCCATACGCCGCCGAATATCATCGAGGCCGAAAAAAGACAGTATCCTATAAGTATCGCCTTGTACTGAAGTGCTTCGTTCTTTTCAACTTTTTCGATAAGGTAAATTGTTCCGAGTACCGCTGCAATTCCGAAAAGTGCGTATGAAAGAAAAGCTGTTACAACATGAAGCTCGAACCAAAGGGTTTTAAGAACAGGCGGCAGCGGGATGTTGTGCTGTTTAGAGAACATCGAAAAAAGCGTGAATGCGGCAGCGAGGAGTGCTGCGCCTTTTTGGTATTTTGAGTTCCAGTTCAAGTTTATCCCGAAAGGGATGGCAAATGCGGCTGCTGAAGCAGCTATAAAGGCAAGGGTGTCATGCGCACCCACTAGCGGCAGGCGGTGCAGTTCCAACCCGCGTGAAAGCAGGTAAGCTGACTGAACAGCGAGTCCTGCATACAGGAACGGCCGTTTGAAGATGCCTGCTCCGTAGAGTATCAGTGATAGTATATGCAGCTTGAACATATCTCAAATAGATAACACAAAATCTTGCAGAAGTGCAAACAGGCCGTTCCTTGTAGCCGCTATCTTGCACTCTTTCAAACTAAAACAATAAAATAAATGCACCAATTCTATTAAGGGAGATTGAACCATGATTAATCATAATGTTGCAGGTAAAATTTCGTTGTTCTTTGTCTGCTTTCTGTGCGCCTTTTTCCTGAGCATAGCTGCAGAGGCTCATCTTGAAATCGGAGTGCATCCGCCTCAACTTACACTTAAGGATATTAAAGGCGCGCAGGTTAGCCTGTCTCAGTATAAAGATAAAAAAGCTACGGTCATACTTTTTTGGGCAACATGGAGCCCAAATTCTCAAAAGGCGCTTTTGCGCTTTGAGGAGATTTATAAAAAGTATAAGTCTAAAGGCATAGAGATAATTGCGGTAAATGTGAACAACCAAACGATAAGCGAAGAGGACATTGACGATGCAAGAAAGATGATTCAGAATTTGGGCATTACCTTTTCGGTTGTATTTGATAAAGAGCTCGGAACTTTCAACAACTATAATACTATATCCATTCCTACAACGGTTGTTGTGTCGGAAGGCAAAACCTCCTTTGTTCTTCCGGGTTGGCCTCTTATAGAAAAGGAGGCGATGTTTGATCACCTTCTTTTCCTCGCGGGGGAGCCTTCTTCAAAAAAGCATGCTCCCAAATACAGGCCGCTTCACACCGCCATAGCTGATACTAATCTTGCTCGTGTTCTGGTAAAGAAAAGAGCTTATGACAAAGCCTATCCCCTTTTCAGCAGGGCTATAGAAAAAGATCCAAAATACATGCTCGCATATGTGGATTTGGCGGAGCTATACCAGATTGAAGGCCGGAACAAAGAGGCTGAAGAAACGCTTACAAAAGCGCTCGCTATTAATCCTGATGATGAAAATGTTTTGGCCGAACTCGGTTATTTGCTTGCAAAGGCAGGAAAAATAAAGGATGCTATAGGAGTGCTCGAAAAAGCGGTAAAGGCTAATGAGGCATACACCCCGGCACATTACTATTTAGGCTATGCGATTGCAAAGGACGGCCGCTTGAAAGACGCGCTTGTGGAATTCGACAGGGCAATAACTCTCAATCCATTCGATCCGATGATTTACACACTGCGTGGTGAAGCTTACGAAATCAATAAAATATCCTCAAGCGCTTCGGCAGATTTTAAAAAGGCTAGGGAGTTAAAGGCGAAGCTTAAAAACTGAAGGCGACTGCTTTTTCTAATATTTTCCGCCGGTAAGAGTGGCTTTTACAGAACCGATAAGCACCTTTGTTTTAACAAGCACCGGCAGCCTTTTCTCATCGTCTGTAAGCCAGATCAGGATATCGCCTTTGCGGTAGAATATCCCTTCCGATTTCATAACGGGTTTGATAAGAATTGTTTTGAACTTGCCTAGGTCTGTTTCTATGGTCTCTTTTTTCAGGACCTGAACCTCTATTGAATAAAGTTTTTTGTTGTCGAAAACCTCCACAAAAATAGTCTTGCCTACTTCAAGCGGAAGAGTGCGGACATAGTAAAAGCTTGCAAGCGCGTCGAAGGTTATATTGTTCAGGGGGAAGTCCAGTTTTTCTTTTTCGAGGTGGTTTGTGTAGGTAACTTTTTTCCCTTTTTGATCGAAGAGCATTTCTCGGTCTTTCCTGTTCTTGCCTTCGATGACCTTTATCCGGTAATGCGATGTAAGGCCTATAAAGTTTATGCCCGAATCTTTGGGATCAGTTTTTTTGAGGGTGCTCGTAACCACATCTTCAACGTGATAGAATTTAGAGACCCAATTTGCGGAATTAGCCTTAGAGACTAACTGTACGGTGTCTCCGTTGTCTTTTACCTCCATAACCGCTTCGCCAGCTTTAATCCCTGTCCATGTGAGATCTAATTTCAGTGATTCGGGTATGTTGAACGCCTCTGAATTTTTCGGAAACAAAGCAATAGATAGAAAGGCGATCACAAAACAATATTTTTGCAGGGCATTCACTCTATTATGTTATATTAACCGATGTTTGTAATTCCAGCCATAGACCTCAAAGACGGGCTTTGCGTAAGGCTTCTGCAGGGCAGGGAGAAGGATTCTACTGTCTATTCTGATGATCCTGCGGCTACAGCCCGCAAATGGGAAGCCTGTGGAGCAGAGCTTCTTCATGTGGTTGATCTAGACGGTGCTTTTACCGGGAACCAGAAGAATTTTGAGAGCATAAGCAGGATTCGAGAGTCTGTAAAAATGTCCATAGAGGTTGGCGGCGGAATACGGGATATGGACAGGATAGATAAATTGTTGTCGCTCGGCATAGACAGGGTGATTTTAGGCACCGTTGCCATAGAAAAGCCCGAACTTGTTGAGGAAGCCTCAAAAAAACATCCGGGCAAAATCATCGTGGGCATTGACGCCAAAGATGGTTTTGTTGCGGTAAAGGGTTGGGTGGAGGTTACCGGAACAGATGCGTATGAACTTGCATTCAGTATGCAGGAGCGCGGCGCAGCAGGCATAATCTATACCGACATATCCAAAGACGGAATGATGACCGGACCTAATATCGAGGCGATGAGAAAGATGGTCGAAAGCGTAAAAATACCGGTTATTGCGTCAGGCGGTGTTTCATCAATCCATGACATCAAAAACCTGCTTCAGATAAAAAATCTCTGGGGTGCTATAACAGGCAAGGCCCTTTATTCAGGCAGTCTTGATCTGAAAGAGGCGATAAGCCTTGCTAGGGGAAGAAATTGCTTGCCAAGCGCATAATCCCATGTCTCGATGTAAGAGACGGCCGTGTTGTTAAAGGCGTAAACTTTCTCAATATCACTGATGCCGGCGACCCTGTAGAGAATGCTATTTTTTATGATGAGCAGGGTGCTGATGAGCTTGTGTTTCTGGATATCACCGCTTCGCATGAAAAAAGAAAAATTATTCTCGATGTTGTCGAAAAAACCGCCACCGATGTTTTTATGCCTCTGACCGTTGGCGGTGGAATTAAAACTTTAGAAGACATAAGAGACCTCCTTAATTCGGGGTGCGACAAGGTTTCGATAAATACAACCGCCGTAAAAGACCCTTATTTTATCAGCAAGGCTGCTGAAAGGTTTGGCACACAATGTATAGTTGTTGCGATAGATGCGAAAAGGGTATCTGACAATATGTCCGAAGCAACAGTCGAAGATTGGTTTTCGGACGCATCGCTTAAAGAGGTTTGCCTCGATTTGTCCTGTTCATCACCGCAGTGGGCGCTTTCAACACACGGCGGCAGAAAGATGAAACTCATCAATGCGGTAAAATGGGCCAGAAAGATGGAAGAACTCGGTGCCGGCGAGATACTGCTTACCAGCATGAACAGGGACGGCACTAAAGACGGTTATGACCTCGATCTAACAAAGGCGGTGTCTGAAGCTGTATCGATTCCTGTAATCGCGTCTGGCGGTGTCGGCAATCTTGAACATCTCTATGAAGGCGTTGTTTACGGCAAAGCCGATGCTGTGCTCGCAGCCTCAATTTTTCACTATAGGGAATACACTATCGGTGAAGCCAAGAAATACCTTTCTGATAAAGGTGTTCCTGTCAGGCTTTGATACTTAGCCGCATTATCTGCTTGCTTTGCATATGATCCCCATACAGCTATGAAAAAAGTTGTTGTAGGAATGAGCGGCGGCGTGGATTCCTCGGTAACTGCGCAGTTGCTTAAAGAGGAAGGCTTCGAAGTCGAGGGCATAAGCTTTATCCTTTATGAAGCCCGCATGAAAAATACCTTTACCGGCTGCTGTTCGATAGAGTCCATCAACGATGCTGCACGAACCGCAGCGTGCTTAGGTGTTTCCCATACAGCAATAGACCTGCGCGACGAATTTATGCAAAAGGTTATAGAACCTTTTATCGAAGCCTATTCAAAAGGACTTACTCCGAACCCCTGCATTCTTTGCAATAAACATATCAAGTTCCCTCATTTGTTGAAAGCAGCCGAACAGAGAAATGCTGCTTTTATCTCTACCGGCCACTATGCACAGACAGACGGAGCAGCTCTGAGAAAGGGCATAGATGCAAAGAAGGATCAATCCTATGTGCTGTATGTTATTGGCAGGGAGTGCATAAGTCGCCTGAAACTTCCGCTCGGAGCAAAAAATAAGGATGAGGTGAGAAAAATCGCGATAAGCCTTGATCTCCCTGCGGCCAAAAGACCGGAGAGTCAGGAGATATGCTTTATTGACGACAGGCATTATTTCAAAAACCTCGAAAATGTAAGCGATTCTAGAGAGGGCGGCGTTGTTGATATAGAGACCGGAAAGACGATAGGTAGGCATTCCGGCATCCACCTTTACACTATCGGCCAGAGAAAGCGTTTAGGAGTCGCTACTGGCAAGCCGCAGTATGTGGTTAGGATCGACCCGGCGCAAAACCTTATTTTCATAGGCCCGAAAGAAGCCGCGATGATGAGGGAATTCGGGGTTAACGATATAATTTGGCTAGACAAGAAAGAACAAGATTTTAGGGCAACGGTTAAAGTGCGCTCTACCATGAAGGATGAACCCGCAACTGTTCGCATATCTGACAATGGCGGTGTTAAGGTAGTTTTTGACGAACCGCAGTGGTCTCCGGCTCCGGGTCAAAGCGCGGTTTTTTATGAAGGAGATACTGTTATTGGTGGCGGCGTAATCTCTGGCTGAAAGGTCTTTTTAGGGAAGCTCAATATTTAAACATCTTTTTGTATTCTCCGTAGCCCTCTTTTTCGAGGTTTTCTTTCGGGATAAACCGCAGTGAAGCTGAGTTTATGCAATAACGAAGCCCTGTTGGTGCGGGCCCGTCATTGAACAGATGTCCAAGATGCGAGTCGCCATGTTTGCTTTTTACTTCTGTCCGACTCATCCCGTAGCTCTTATCTTCCTTTTGAACGATGTTAGCCGCATTAATAGGCCGCATAAAGCTTGGCCATCCTGTGCCCGAATCGAACTTATCGGTTGAACTGAAAAGCGGTTCTCCTGATACGATATCAACATAAATGCCTTCTCGCTTATTGTTCCAGTATTCGTTGTCAAAAGGCTTTTCTGTTGCGCATTCCTGCGTAACTTTGTACTGCGTAGGGGTCAGCTTCTTTTTCACCGCGTCTTTTTTTGGTTTGGCGTATTTTTTCTGTGCAGACTGAACCGGTTTTGAGTCGGCCGATTCACCCCATATCTTTTTCAGATAGCTTTCTCTGCCCGAGCCTGAGCTGTAAGCCTTGTACCTGAGCCGGTTTTTCTCGTAGTATTTCTGGTGATACTCTTCGGCCTTGTAAAATGCTGCGGCAGGGACGATTCCGGTCACTATCGGTTTTTCGAATACCCCTGACTTATTCATCTTTTCTTTTGACTCGATTGCGGCTTTTTTCTGCCCGTCGTTCTGATAAAAGATTGCGGTTCTGTATTGCGTGCCTGCATCGCTGAACTGTCTGTTCGGGGTTGTTGGGTCTATATTTTGCCAGAATACATCGAGCAGTTCTGCATAAGTGACCAACGAAGGATCGAAAACAACTTCTATAGCCTCGGCATGTCCTGAAGACCCTGATGATACTTCTTCGTATGTCGGGTTCTTTGTGCTGCCGCCTGTATATCCTACGGTTGTTGATAAAACACCTTTTACTTTGTCAAAGGAGTACTGCATGCACCAGAAGCAGCCTCCCGCAAATATGGCCGTATCGGATTTCTTCTCAGGCAAAATCTTTTTGTTCATATCAGCCGCCTCCGTTATGCCGACAAGACATATCAGCGTTATAAAGGTTGATGTAATAAATCGCTTCATCTGCTTTAAATTTATCACATATGACGCAAAAATGTTATTATTGCTCAATAAATTACCGCCCGGGAGGAAGCCATGGCTGAGTTTATAATTTCGGCAAGTGTTGGGGGAGAATCGGTATTTTACGGTATGGAAGACCGTAAAAAGTTTATTTCAGAAACCGCCATTGTAATGATAGGCACGAAAGTTCATCAGTTTCTCTATGGCGAGCTGAAAGGACAATCAAATATTGATCTTCAGTGCAGTTCTACTATGCAAATCAGCTTTACCGAGAGGGAAGAACCGGATACCACCTGGACTTATATTGATAAATATATCGGGCATGTCTGTTTAAGCCGGAACGAAGAATCTTTGGTCAATGGTGAAAAGCCTTATATGATTTCTATAATGCTGAAACTACCGATGCGATACTTTAGATACTTATGCTCTGTTCGGGACAGGGTTATAAGGGTGGACGGCTTTTTCGATATATTAAAGGAGCAGACCGAGCAGCAAAAGCAGGCGGATGTTATCGGCCTTGTTAAAAACATAAAATTCGATATCGAATAAAATATAAAACGGCGCGAGGTTTGGTGATATGACAGCATATCCAGAAAAAGGAAACGAAAAAAAGTCTTACAAGTGGCGCTTTTTCAGGGCAGGCGGTTTTGATCAGGTCTGCATAGAAACAGGAGCGGATATGCTGGCGCTTGCTTCTTTGGATCAGAAGCTATGGGTTTCTCTCAGCTGCCCTGTTAAAGACCTTGAATTTGATTCTAAGACCTTGTCTCTGATAGATAGTGATTGTGACGGCCATATCAGGGCGCCCGAAATAATAAATGCCGTGAATTGGGCAGCCTCAATGCTGAAAAATCCTGACACTCTTGTAAATGGCGCAAGAGGCGTGCAGCTTTCGGCAATACGTGATGACACCGAAGACGGCAGGCGGATGCTCGCATCTGCTCGTGAGATTTTGAGGAGTTTGGGCAGGCCTGAAGCTAAAATGATAAGCGTTGAAGATACAGCAGGAGAAGAAATTATATTTGCAGGCACAAAGTTTAACGGCGACGGAATAATAACACCTGAAGCTGCGGATGATGAAGGTGTAAGAACGGTTATCGGAGATATCATTGTCTGTCTTGGAGCAGAAACCGACAGGAGCGGAGCAGACGGTATCTCTCAGGAGAAAACCGATCTCTTTTTTTCTGAACTCAACTCATATAACGAGTGGTGCCTAAAGACAGAAAAAGATTCTTCAATACTGATTTTAGGAGAGGCAACAGAAAAAGCGGCTGATGTCATTAAGGCGATCAGCGCCAAGGCCGAAGACTACTATACTCGCTGCAGACTTGCGGCGTATGACGATCGTTTTGAGGGTTCTCTTTTTCCTGCCGAGGCGGATCGTCAGAATCTTGCATCAAAAGAAATATCAACCGAAACAGAGTATGTGTTATCTCTTCCTTTAGCAACGGCCGGCAAAGACAGGCCGTTGCCGCTTAAAGCAGGCCTGAATCCGGCATGGGCTGAGTCAGTTGAAAAATTCAGGGCAGAAGCTGTTTTGCCGATTTTGGGAGATAAGGACAGTCTTTCTTTTAATGAGTGGGAGGAGTTGGTATCGAAATTTTCTGCTTATTTTGCATGGAAGACCGAAAAGCCTGCAAGTTCCGTAGAACGACTTGGTATAGCAAGGATAAAAGAGGTTTTGTCCGGAGAATATAAGCATACTATTGATTCGCTTATAGCAAAAGACAAGGCTCTTGAAAGTGAAGTGGGATTGGTTTCATCTGTTGATAAATTGGTGCGTTATTGCAGAGACCTTCATCATCTGGTTAATAATTTTGTTTCGTTCAGCGATTTTTATACGCGTAAGGAAAAAGCGGTTTTTCAGGCCGGAACACTATATCTTGACGGCAGGAGCTGTGAACTCTGCATAAAGGTTGAAGATGTTAATAAGCATGCAATGCTCGCATCCTTAAGCCGCATCTGTCTGGTATATTGCGAATGCAGCCGTAAAGGCAGCGCCGAAAAGATGACGATAGTTGCTGCTTTCACAGCCGGAGATTCGGACCATCTGATAGCCGGGCGCAACGGCATATTCTATGACCGCAAGGGGCAGGACTGGGATGCTACGCTTGTACGGATAATCGAAAATCCTATAAGCGTAAGGCAGTCCTTCTGGCTGCCTTATAAACAGGCGGGCAAGATGGTGGGGGAGCAGCTTATGAAGCTTGCCGCCTCGCGTTCTAAAGGCGTGCAGGATAAGATGGCCGCTTCTGTAGCTCAGGCGGTGCAGAAGGCTGAGGTTCCCAAGCCGGCACCAGCCCAGAGTTTTGACATCGGCAAATTTGCCGGTATATTTGCGGCTATAGGCCTTGCTGTTGGCGCTATAGGAACTGCGCTGGCCTCAGTTATAACAGGGCTGCTGCGTCTTGATTGGTGGCAGGTTCCTCTTGTGGCTGCCGGTCTTTTGCTTATTATATCAGGCCCCTCCATGGCGATAGCGTGGTTTAAATTAAGACAGCGAAATCTCGGCCCTCTGCTCGATGCTAACGGGTGGGCTATAAACTCCAGACCTAGAATAAACATACCGTTCGGAACTGCCCTGACGCAGGTCGCAAAACTGCCTGAAGGCTCGGTAAGACCTATGATAGATCCTTTTGCCGAAAAGAAAACACCGTGGACGTTCTATGCGGCTATAGCCATATTTCTAATTGCGGTTATACTTCTTTTGAGGGTTTTGTAGGAAATTACTGATTTTATACAATCGTGTGTTGACAAGTGCAGTTTGGGGAATTAGAATAAGCGATATCAAATTTATTGGAGGCGTTTATGAAAAAAATGTTTGCAGCTCTAGTTTTGTGTTTGGCAATGGTCTCTGTCTCTTTCGGAGCGCAGGACTATTTGAAGGATGCGACTTCAGCAGCAAAAGAAAAGGCTATCGGCAAGGCAAAGGAGCAGGCTGCAGCTATAGCAGATGACTCAGCGCTTACGGCCGAGGTAAAGTTAAAGCTCAAGCAGGCCCCTTCCCTTAAAGATGCGCCGATTGAGGTCAGCACAACTGACGGTGTTGTTACGCTTACAGGAGAGGTCAAAACAGCACAGGCCAAAGGCGCAGCAACAAAGATGGCCAAAGGTGTTAAGGGCGTAAAATCGGTCGAGAATGAACTCAAAGTAGCAGCTAAGAAAAAAGAAAAACCTGCGAAGAAAAATTAGATTAAAAAATTTCCAAAAGAGGACAGCAGTGGATTAACCGCTGCTGTCCTCTTTGTTTAGTCAATGTGGCTACCTCCCTTCATAATTTTTTCACATCTCAAAGGTTAAAATTTCTCATAAACAAAACGAGAGGTATGATATGAGAAAGATAATCGCATCAGCAATGCTTGTTCTATTTATTCTCGCCGGATGTTCGGTAGAAAAATATGGTTTTGATATAAACAAAAATGCGCCTATGGTAAAAGTAAAAGACATTTATCTGGACATGAAGCTTTTAGGCAAGGATGTTACGCTTGAAGGCAAGATATCCTCACAGTGCGGCTCCAACGGGTGCTGGTTTGTTTTGCAGGACGATACCGGACAGGTGTTTATAAACCTTGCGCCGAGCAACCTTACGCTTCCGCCGCGGCTCGGCAAACAATCTACCGTAACCGGGCAGGTTCAGGTGGTCCAGAACGAGCTACAGATTTTTGCGAAAGGCGTTGAGGTAAGATAGTGGTTTTTTTAAAGCTGGCAGTTGCAAACTTGAGAAGACATGGCACAAGAAGCCTGCTTACCGCATTAGGCATTGCCACTTCGGTTGCTGTTCTGTTTTCGATACTTTCTTTTAACAAAGGCTTCAGCAAAGGGCTTGCGCGTGAGCTGCAAAGGACCGGCATCCATTTTATGGTTGTGCCGTCAGGCTGTCCTCATGAGGTTGCTTCGCTTGTACTGCACGGTTCGGTAATTCCGAAGTTTCTGAACACGTCGGTTATGGAAAATATAGTTGCGATGAAGGATGTTGATTTTGCAACGCCTATACTTGTGACACAGCTTCCAAATGCCGAAAAGTTTCGCGTTGACCTGGTTTATGGTATGGAGATGAGCAGGCTTGCTGCCGTAAAACCCTACTGGGAATTTGACGGTAAGATTCCATCCACAGGAAATGAGTTAATAGTCGGCAGTGAAATCGCAAGCCATAACAATCTCAAAAAAGGCGATGTTCTGACATATTCAGGTGTTTCTTTTAAGGTGTCGGGGATACTCAAAAAGACCGGTAGTCAGGACGATGCGTTTATTTACATGCCGGTTGAGACCCTTCAAACGATTCTTAAAAAACCGTCAGGCGCTACAGCAATCGGAGTAAAGGTAAAAACGCCAGAAACCTTGGCAAAGACAACGGATGAACTTGCAGAGATAGTTCCGGGCATTCAGGTTGTGACGATGAATCAAGTGATGTCAAGCATATCCAATCTTGCTGCATCGGGTAAGGTGTTGAGTCTTTCTATTGCGATAATAACAATTTTGGTAAGCGCAGTTGGCGTTATGAACTCTATGCTGATGGCTGTTTTTGAAAGGACTCAGGAAATAGGAATGATGCGGGCTATCGGCGCATCGAGGGCCGACATATTCAGGATAATACTGAAGGAGGCTTTAATCCTTACTCTCTTTGGCGGCTTGAGCGGCATTGTGTTTGCGGTTGCCGGCAGCGACATTATAGAAAAATTTGTCAGGAGGGCGATGCCTTATATCCCAAGCGGGAGCATGGTTGATTTTGATCCTGTTCTGGCTGCAGCAAGCCTTGTTTTTGTTTCTGAGGTAGGCATAGTTTCGGGCTTGTATCCTTCATGGAAGGCTGCAAAAATAAGTCCGATCGAGGCGATAAAAGGATGATAGAACTTAAAGGCATAGAAAAGACCTATCTGCGCGGTTCCGAAGAAGTGCATGCCCTGAAAAGCATAGACCTCAAGGTTTCGAAGGGAGAGTTTATTTCGATAGTCGGTCCTTCCGGTTCGGGCAAGACCTCTTTGCTGCATGTTCTCGGATGTCTGGACAGGCCTTCAAAAGGCAGTCTGCTTATAGATGGGGTTGCTGTCGAAAATATGCCCGAAAATAAGCTTGTTCAGATAAGACGCAAGAAGATCGGGTTTGTATTTCAGCAGTTTTATTTAATGCCGGGGCTTACTGTTTTTGACAATATAACCCTTCCGTTGGTATTCAGCAGGCAGACGATAGATAAAGGAAAAATTATCAGGGCAATCGAACTTCTTGGTTTAAAGGAGCGCATTGAACACTACCCCAAGCAGTTGAGTGGTGGAGAGATGCAGCGGGTTGCGATAGCAAGAGCGCTCGTAAATGAGCCCGAGATTATTCTTGCGGACGAACCTACAGGCAATCTGGACAGCGAAAACAGCGAAAAGATTTTCGAACTCTTAAAATCTCTTCATAAAAACAACCTGACCGTTGTGATGGTTACCCATAACAACGACCTTGCCTCACGCGCCGACAGGACACTGCTTTTAAAAGACGGAAAGTTTATTGCTTAATACGAAGTTGTTTGAGATTCTGTTATTATGCCAAGGATAAATTTCTTCCGTTCAAGGCTACGTTTGGAAAGTTCTAAATGCTAATTCGCTACAGCCGTGCAACTCGGCCTTCGGCCTCAAATCAGAGCACCAAAACTTTGGTGCTCGACCGAGTACTCAAAATTGAGTGCTTTGGCACTCACGGCTGTTTAACGCTGCATTTCGCAAAGAACTTTTACCCAAACTTCGCATTCACTCCAGAAACTTATCCTTGCCTTTGAATAAGATGTACAGTACGTTAGGGATTAATGTCAATCTTCCGATTTTGTCTTTTTTGTGAAGTCAACTTTAATAACGTTTTGGGAAGGCTTAGACTCTTTTGCCGTCTTTTGAATGGGAGCAGGGCTTGGCTTAAGGCTAGGCAGGTCTTGAGTTTCTGTGTTGCGTGCTGCATTTGGGTTAAGAGTAAATTGGGCGGCCAGATCGGGTGAAGATACCGCAATAATATCGTCAACGGGTATAAAGCATTTTTGCGGCGACGTGCCGAATACAAGCGTAGCTGTGATTCCGTAATCGTCCCAATGAAAATTCATTTTTGAGTTGAAGACCAGCACGATGCCGTTCTCTTTTTCCTCCGCAGTAAATCCGCGATGGCCAAGAATAACATTTTCGGAATGCCGGGCCAGTATATATACCCTTCCTGCAAGATTAAGGAACTCATAAAAAATATGTTTTTTGAGAGAATTTAAACCCAAATCGCCCCCTTTGCTTGACAAACAATACTGATAGATAAAAGTATATCACATGACGGAACTTAACGCTTCTTTAGCGAGTAATTTTATTAGAATCCCACCGTTCATAGACTCACACATTCATTTTGCGGTCGATGGCATACCTGCCCGGAATGAAGAAATAGTCAAGGCGGCAGGTTCAATGATCGGCAGTGGCATACTCTCTGTTATGGATTGCGGCCACAAAAGCGGCATAGGACTTGAAGCCAAAACGCTTTTATTTGAGAACAATTCTTTGCTGAAGGTGAATACTGCAGGCAGGGCCATCTATAAAAAAGGCGGTTACGGCGTATTCCTCGGCATCGGTGTTTCGGACAGGAGTGAGGCAGAGGAGGCTGTGCGTGGTATAGCGAACAGCGGAGCCGATTTTCTTAAGATTGTCAACTCCGGAATAGTTCATTTTAAAGACAACGCTTATGTTACTCCCGGAGGATTCGATTCAGAAATGCTGCGAATTATATGCGAAGAAGCCAACGAATATGGACTTATGGTCAAGTGCCACGCAAATTCCGATTCTGCAATACGGGTTGCTTTAGCTTCCGGAGTATCGTCAATTGAGCACGGTTTTTTTATTTCAAAAGAAACATTGCATATGATGGCCGAGAAAAAAGCTTCATGGACGCCGACCATTTTTGCTATGGCAGCCTTGTCCGAAGGCTCATCTCCGCAAATAAAAAAGCTTATTGATGAGGTGGTCGAGAATCATTTAATCGCTTTAAACTATGCCGCTTCTATCGGTGTGCCGCTTGCTGTAGGGACAGACAGCGGTTCAAAGGGTGTCAGGCACGGTGCAGCATTTTTTGAGGAGTTGCGATTTTTTTCTAAAGCAGGTATTTCTCTTGAGAAGATACTCACCGCAGCCTGCATGGGTGAGCATGAGATCGAAAAAGGAAACTATCTACTTGCTGATAAGGATTTTATAAATACCGGGAAATTGCAATCGGTGTTTTGTAATGGCATTCATTTGACTTGAACGGAAGAGACCTATCCTTATCGCAGGCATTTATATGTAGTGCGTTGCCCTTAACTGTCTTAAACCAGATTTTAATAAGCATAATCAAACATGTTATACTTTTAATCAATCTTTGAAAGGGGTTTTTATATGCTTGACGATAAAATTCTGGTAGGTTTAACCTTTGACGACGTTCTTTTGTTGCCCGCAAAGTCAGATATACTGCCCCGCGACGTGAATATCACCACAAATCTGACAAAAAATATCAGGTTGAATATCCCGCTTATAAGCTCTGCTATGGACACCGTAACAGAGGCGAAATTGGCGATTTCTATGGCAAGAGAAGGCGGGCTCGGCATTATTCACAGGGCTATGCCGCCCGAAAGGCAAGCCCTTGAGGTTGACAAAGTAAAGAAGTCCGAAAGCGGCATGATAGTTGACCCTATAACCATCGACCCGAATGCTCCGCTGTCCGAGGCGATGACCATGATGGAGCGTTACAAAATCTCTGGTGTGCCGGTTACTAAAAACGGCAGACTTGTAGGAATTGTCACTAACAGAGATCTGAAGTTCGAAACAACCTTCACCAAGAAAGTTTCGGAGATTATGACCAAGGGGAGGCTTATAACAGCCCCGGCAGGAACGACTCTCGAAAATGCAAAGGCGATTCTCCATAAATACAAGATAGAAAAGCTGCCGATAGTGGACGACAACTTCAATTTAAAAGGACTCATCACTATTAAAGACATCGAGAAGAAGAAGAAATATCCCCACGCCTGCAAAGACAAGATGGGCAGGCTGAGCGTCGGCGCTGCTGTGGGAGTCGGAGAAGAGGCGTTGCTCAGGGCCGAGCTTCTTATAAAGGCCGGTGCAGATATAATCGCTATAGACACCGCGCATGGCCACTCAAAGGCCGTAATCAACACGCTCAAAGAACTCAAGAAAAACTTTTCCATTGATATAATTGCGGGCAATGTGGCGACTGCCGAAGGCACCGCAGACCTGATCAAAGCGGGCGCTGATGCCGTAAAAGTAGGAATAGGCCCCGGTTCGATCTGTACCACAAGGATTGTTGCCGGAGCTGGTGTTCCGCAGTTGACCGCCATAAAAAACTGCTGTGCGGTTGCTGCAAAATCCAAGATCCCGATAATCGCGGATGGCGGTATAAAATATTCTGGTGATGTAACAAAGGCGATAGCTGCAGGAGCCCACTGCATCATGGTGGGAAGTCTGTTTGCAGGCACAGCCGAATCACCGGGCGAGATGTTCCTGTATCAGGGCAGAAGCTACAAGGTTTACCGGGGCATGGGCTCACTTGGCGCTATGGAGCAGGGTGCAAAAGACAGGTATGGCCAGCAGGGCATCGAAAAAGAAAAACTTGTTCCTGAAGGCATAGAAGGCCGCGTGCCTTACAAGGGGCCTGTATCCCACAGCATTCATCAGCTTATCGGAGGTCTTAGATCAGGTATGGGATACTGCGGATGCAAAACTTTAGAAGAGATGCGCAAGAAAGCGAAATTCATTCAGATAACCGGCGCCGGGCTTAAAGAAAGCCATGTCCATGATGTTATCATCACCAAGGAAGCGCCGAACTACAGGATAGAACAGTGACAGGCGCGGACAAAATTCTCGTTCTCGATTTCGGCTCGCAGTACACGCAGCTCATAGCAAGAAGGATAAGGGAGAGCAAGGTCTATTCCGAAATATTTCCATACAATGCACCGTTAGAAAAGATAAAGGCGTTCGCTCCTAAAGGCATCGTGCTTTCGGGCGGGCCTTCGAGCGTCTATGACAGCGGCGCGCCTATTCCTGACAAAGAAATTTTCAATCTTGGCCTGCCTATCCTAGGCATATGCTATGGCATGCAGCTAATGGCGCATATGCTGGGCGGGGCTGTTGCAAAAGCGGCAAAAAGGGAATACGGCAAGGCTGAGCTTGTGATAGACGACGATTCGGACATGCTTTGGAGCATTACAATGAACTCAAGGGTCTGGATGAGCCATGGCGATAAGCTAGAAAAAATGCCGACCGGTTTTTTGGGCATAGGACATACAGCAAACTCGCCGGTTGCTGCAATGGCCAACAAAGATAAAAAGTTTTTTGCTTTGCAGTTTCATCCTGAAGTGGTACATACCGACGAAGGCGTAAAAATACTTCACAACTTTGTTTATACCATATGCGGATGCAAGCCAAGCTGGGAGATGGCCTCATTCGTGGAATGGTCCGTTGCTGACACAAAGAGCAAGGTTGCAGGCAAAAAAGTTGTCTGCGCCCTGAGCGGAGGTGTGGACTCTTCGGTTGTCGCGCTTTTAGTTCATCGTGCTATTGGTGATAACCTCACTTGCATATTCGTTGACAACGGACTTCTCAGAAAGGGCGAAAACGAAAAGGTCAAAAAAACCTTTGAAGGCCATTTTCATATCAAGCTTGTTTATGTGGATGCAAGGAAGCGCTTTCTCGAAAAACTAAGCGGCATAACCGATCCCGAAAAAAAGCGCAAGATAATCGGCAACGAATTTATCGCGGTTTTTGAGGAAGAGGCAAAAAAAATAAAAGACGCCGAATTCCTTGCGCAGGGCACGCTTTATCCGGATGTTATCGAAAGCGTTTCTTTTAAAGGGCCGTCGGCTGTCATCAAAAGCCACCACAATGTGGGTGGGCTTCCTGAGGTCATGAAGCTTAAGCTCATAGAACCTCTGCGGGAACTGTTCAAAGATGAGGTCAGGGTTTTGGGGCAGGAGCTGGATCTGCCCGAAGAGATATGCTGGCGGCAGCCATTTCCCGGCCCCGGTCTTGCGATACGCTGCATCGGAGAGATAACAGAAGAGAAGCTCAACATTCTCAGAGAGTCCGATGCAATCGTGCTTGAGGAGATAAAAGCGGCAGGGCTTTACAGGGCGATATGGCAGGCGTTTGCGGTCATACTTCCGATAAAGAGCGTGGGTGTTATGGGTGACGAAAGAACTTATGACCATGTAGTTGCGGTTCGTGCTGTGACAAGCATTGACGGCATGACTGCTGACTGGGCAAAGATGCCTTACGATGTGCTGGGCAAAATCTCGAACAGGATAATAAACGAAGTAAAGGGCGTCAACAGGGTAGTTTACGACATCACCTCCAAACCTCCCGGAACTATTGAGTGGGAGTAAAAGCTTTGGATATTAAAGCCTACCTTAAAGAAAGAAAGAATCTCGTTGATTCTTTTCTTGAAGCTTATTTTTCTAATTCTATAAAGCCTAAAACCCTGAACGACTCTATGGTCCATTCGCTTTCTGCCGGAGGCAAAAGAATCCGTCCGGTGCTCTGCATGGCAGCTTATGAGGCGTGCGGCCGGAATGGGGAAGACATTGTTCCTTATGCTTCGGCAATCGAATTTATTCATACATATTCACTTATTCATGATGATCTGCCTGCGATGGACAACGATGATCTCAGGCGCGGCAAACCTACTAACCACAAGGTTTTTGGGGACGGCATGGCGATATTAGCGGGCGATGGACTGCTTACCGAGGCCTTCAGCCTGCTTTCGGACAAGAGCTACAACAAAAACAGTATCAGTGATCACGCGCTGGTCAGGGCTATCCGCGAGATTGCCCACGGCGCAGGCATTCACGGCATGGTGGGCGGGCAGGCGCAGGATCTGCTTTCCGAAGATTCGGAGCCTGATGAAAACACCCTCTCTTTTATACACTCTAGGAAAACCGCAGCGCTTATTACCTCTTCTATTAGGATGGGCGGCATCTTTGCAGACTGTAGTGATGATGCTCTGCTTTATCTTACGAGATACGGAACAAATATAGGCCTAGCTTTTCAGGTGGTTGATGACATACTTGACGTGGAAGGCGAAACCGAAGTAATCGGCAAGCCCAAAGGCTCTGACGAAAAAAAGAAAAAGATGACCTATCCCAAACTATACGGGCTCGAAAAATCAAAAGAAAAGGCCAAAGAACTTATAAGCAACGCGATCGAATCACTCGCAGATTTTGGAGACAAAGCAGAACCTCTCCGCCAAGTTGCGCTTTACCTGTACGACCGGAAAAGCTGACGCTATGATTATCGAAAAAATCAATTCACCGTTGGATCTAAAAAAGCTGACTTTTGAAGAACTGACACATCTGGCCGAAGAGCTGCGTGTGCTCATTATCGAAAGGGTTTCTTTGAATGGCGGACATCTTGCGTCGAGCTTGGGCGTTGTTGAGATGACGATTGCGCTCCATTATGTGCTCAATTCTCCAGAAGACAAGATAATCTGGGATGTTGGACATCAGTCATATCCTCACAAACTTTTGACCGGAAGATTCAAGGCTTTTGAAACTCTGAGGCAGTTCGGCGGCATGTCAGGCTTCCCTAAGATGAGCGAGAGTCTGCATGATGCCTTTGGCACAGGCCACAGCTCAACTTCGATCTCGGCAGCGTTAGGTCTGGCAGCAGGCAGAGATATCATCAGTTCTCAGAGTTCCGGAACATCAAAATTTAAGATGCAGAAAATCGTAGCCGTTATAGGCGATGGAGCACTGACATCAGGACTTGCCTTTGAAGGGCTAAACCATGCCGGACATCTTAAGAAAGATCTCATTGTGATACTCAATGACAATGAAATGTCCATTTCACCTAATGTTGGCGCGATGTCGAATTATCTTAGCAAAGTGCTTACAGGAACATTTTTCAAGCGGTTCAGAAAAGAGACCAAGGCTCTGCTTGAAGGCATTCCAAAGATAGGCGGCACAGTCACAAAGATCGCAGAAAAGGCCGAAGGAAGCCTGAAAGGGTTTTTCACTCCCGGCGGTCTTTTTGAGGATCTGGGCTTCAACTATTTGGGGCCGATAGACGGCCATGACATACCGCTGCTGGTAGAGACGCTCCAAAATATTCTCGACGTAACAGGCCCTGTTCTTATACATGTGGTCACAAAGAAAGGCAAGGGCTATAAATTCTCTGAAGAGGACCCCTGCATATATCACGGCACAGGCCCGTTTGATACAGGGCTTGGCCTTCAGCCGAACGGCTCTAAAGTATCCGAGGAATGTCCTTCTATTACGTACAGCGAGATCTTCGGCAATGCCTTAACCGAACTTGCAGACTCAGACAGCCGCATAGTGGCGATAACCGCTGCGATGAAAGAAGGCACGGGTCTTAATGTTTTTGCGGATAAATTCCCTGACAGATTTTACGATGTGGGCATTGCTGAACCACATGCTGTAACTTTTGCCGCAGGACTCGCAGCACAGGGATTGCGGCCTGTTATCGCGATATATTCCACCTTCCTTCAGCGCTCCTATGACGAGATAATCCATGATGTATGCCTGCAAAACCTGCCTGTTGTTTTTGCTATAGACAGGGGGGGCATAGTGGGCGAGGACGGGCCAACGCATCAAGGACTGTTTGACCTTTCGTATCTCAGACATATACCAAATCTAACCTTTATGTCGCCTAAAGACGGTGATGAATTCAGAGCTATGCTTGAATTTGCGGTTGCTCTTAATGCGCCTTGCGCTATTCGCTATCCCCGCGGTAAAAGCTCAATAACCGGGAATCCGTTGACATCGATAGAGCAGGGCAGGGCAGAGATTTTATCTGAAGGAAGCGATATCGCGATAATTGCTATAGGCAACACGGTAAAGACCGCGCTCGGCGCTGCCGCATTGCTGAAAAATGACGATATAAGCGCGTGTGTTGTTAATGCCCGTTTTGTGAAGCCTATCGACAAAAATATGCTTTCGAGTTTGGCCTTAAAGTTTAAAAAGATTATTACGGTTGAAGAAAATATTATAGCCGGAGGCTTTGGTTCTGCTGTTCTTGAATATCTGAATGCATCAGGATTTTCGGATGTCAAAGTAAAACTTTTGGGAATTCCGGACGAATTTGTTGAGCACGGCGCACAGAAGATACTCAGGAAAAAATACGGTCTTGATGAGGAAGGTATTTATAAAGCCGCAAAAAGCTTTTTAGTCTAAGCTTGAAAGATTGACACTATTCGTAACTTTAAAAAATATTTCTTTTGCATCAAACAAACCGGTCACATCAACCCATTTTATGCCTTCCTCTTTTCTGAACCATGTAAGCTGTCTCTTGGCATAGTTGCGGGAGCGTTTTTTAATCAGAGAAACAGCATCATCTAAAGATTCCGCTTTTTTCAGGTATAACGCAAGTTCTTTGTAGCCTATGGCCTGCATGGCAGGACATTCGGCAGGAGTTTCATTGTTTTTTTCTACCATGTCAATCACCGCAGAAGCTTCATCAACAAGGCCTGAAGCAAGCATGGCATCAACTCTTTCATCTATTAAGCGGTAAAGCTCGCTGCGTTCTCTGATGAGCCCTATTTTTAAAAAATCGTATGGAAAAGGTTTTGTGAGTTTTGCCTGAAAGTCGGAGATGGCTGTTCCGCTCTTTATGCAGACTTCGAGGGCCCGTATGGTTCTGCGAATATCCTGAGGCATTATTTTTTCTGCTGCCGCCGCATCAAGTTTTTTCAGCATCGCATAAAGACTGCGCGGTTCTTGTGCCTCGTTTTCTGCAAGTTCGTTTCGCAGATTTTTGTCTGCCGAAGGTCCTTCAAAAATACCGCGTGTCATAGCCTTTATGTACAATCCGGTTCCACCGGTAACCAAGGGGATTTTTCTGGTAGAAAAAATATTTTCGAATACAGGCAAGGCCCTTGAAATATAGTCGCCTGTGCTGAAAGGCTCCCATGGCTCCACAATGTCTATCATGTGATGGGTGACTTTTTTCTGCTCGTCTTTGGAAGGTTTTGCGGTGCCGATGTCCATATGCCGATAGACCTGCATCGAATCGGAGCTTATGATTTCTGTGGATAGATGATCTGCAAGGAGAAGCGAAGCACCGGTCTTTCCGACTCCTGTGGGGCCGAGCAGTATGATAGCTTTTTTCATCTGAGGTTCAAAACCGCAATCGATTCTATGTGATACGTCTGTGGAAAAAAATCGATCATCTTAACAGTACTCAGCTCATATTCCTTGCACAGTTTTTTGAGATCGCGCGCAAATGTCGCAGGATTGCATGAAACATAAATCAGCTGTTCCGGTTTTGATGAAATAATATTTCTGCAAACTCGGTCTGTCAGCCCCGGCCGGGGCGGGTCGAGAATCAGTGTGTCGCAGCCTTTAAGTTTATTGTATTCCTCGGCCGTGGACTTTATGAATCTGCAGTTTTGAATGTTGTTTATTTCGAGGTTTCTTATTCCATCTTTTACCGCATGCGGATTTTCTTCGACAGCAATAACTTCAGCCGCATGCTGCGCTAGAGGCAGTGTGAAATTCCCGGCCCCGGAATACAGATCGATAATATGCTTGTCCCTAAGCGGAGACAGCAGGTTGATCATTTCTTTTAATACATTTAGATTGACCGGCCAGTTTGCCTGAAAAAAACTTAAGGGCGATACCGTATATTTAATCCCCGCAAGCTCCAAAATTGTATAAGCCTGCCCCCAAGACTTGAAGGAGTTTTTTCCTTTTTGTATGACCACCCCTTTAAATCCGCATTGAAGAAGTTTATCTGCTATCCGGTCATCTGCACCGGACATTGAACCTTCGGAGGGTTTAAGCAAAACCGTCGAGGTATCGCCTGACGATATATGGATTTCTTCCAATCCCAGCTCGTGCAGCATTTTTTTTGTGTTCGCAAAAAGTTTGTTGACCTCTTCTGACATAAGCGGACATTCGTCGATATCTATGACTGTTCTTGTCTTTTCCATGTAAAACCCGGCGGTTTGATTGTGGACCTTGAACTGGCCCCGGAGCCTGTAGTTCCAAGGGTTTTGGGATATTATAGAGTCTGCGATAGGCTGTTCAATTTTGCCTATTCTCTTGAGATTGTCCCTCAGAATTTCACTTTTCATATTCACCTGAGATTCGTGAGTTATGAACTGAAGCTGACAGCCACCGCATCTGCCGAAGAATCTGCAGCGGGGTTTTGTGCGAAAGGGCGAGGGTTCCAGTATGTCTACGGCGGCAGCGTAAGAAAAATCTTTTGCTTCTTTTTCTATAACTGCGGTTACAAGTTCTCCAGGTATGGCTCCTTTGATAAAAACAACTTTGCCTTCGAGCCGGGCGAGCGCAAGCCCGCCGTATGCAGGAATTTCTGCACGTAAGGTCAGCAGCCGGTCATTTCTTGTCAATTATCTGTTTGATCGTTGCTTTGAGGTTTGTCAGATCAGAGGATTTGACCACATATCCGTCAGACACCCAGACCGAAAAATCGTCCCTGTAATCATATGCGGTCAGCATTATTACCGGAATCTGCGGGTTCTTTTCTTTAATCTGTCTGAGCACCTGAATGCCGTCTATATCAGGCATCAGAATGTCGAGTGTAATCAGATCAGGCTTCTCCTTCTCGAAAACCTCGAGAGCCTCTTTGCCCGAGTTTGCGGTAAAAACGGTGTAGCCCTCATCTTCGAGTTCTGCCTGATACAGCTTAAGAATGTTTTTTTCGTCGTCCACAACAAGAATTTTCATATCTCTCCTCCTAAGACTATTTTATCATCTTTATTCTTATTCATCCATCGGCAGATAGAAATTAAACCTGGTTCCTTTGCCCACTGCGCTTTTAACCTCTATTCTGCCTCCGTGATCTTCGATTATCCTTTTTGTTATAGAAAGGCCTAGGCCTGTTCCTGTTGACCTTGTTGTAAAAAAAGGATTGAAAATTCGCTTTATGTCTTCATCTTTGATGCCCGGCCCGTCGTCCTCTATTTCAAGCACAGCATAATTATTGTGATCGGTGTTTTCATCAGACTGAGCTTTATAGGCGCGTATTGTAATGGTACCCATATCCGTGGACTGGTTTGCGTTGGTTACAACATTTATGACAGCTTCTTTTAGCCTGTCGGGATCCACTTTTGCGGTAATAGGCTGGTCGTATTCTGTTCTTAAAATATTGCCTCTGTAAACTACCGCAGGGTCCAGAAGATGGATAATATTGTTTATTAACTCGCCAAGCTCAACTTCTCGTTTATGAATTGGTGATACTTTAACAAAGCTGAGCGTATCGTTGAGCATGCTTTCGAGCCTACCCACCTCGTCCACAATTATTTTTGCGTATTCCTTAACGCCCGAGTCAACCTGCTTCTCGAGCCGTCTCGCAAAACCGCCGATAGAGAGCAATGGGTTGCGTATTTCATGCGCCACCTTTGCGGCCATCTCTCCGAGCGCAGCCATTCTTTCGGTGAACGTCACACGCTCGCGCAGTTTTTTTAGTTCGGTTATGTCCCGCAAAAGATGCACCGTGCCTATAACATCTCCGCTTACATTAATAATCGGTGAACATGAAACAAGATAGGTGCCTCCAAGGTTCAAATCTTCAAGCTCTCGAACAAAGGCATCGTGCTGGGAGCCTCCGGCAGGCATTGGGCAAGCTTCCCACTCGGCCGCAATATCACCGAATATGTCGGAGCTTTTTTTGCCCAGGATTTCGGCAGCCGTCTTGCCTACGGTTTTTATTACCGCCTTGTTGATCTTCTTTATGATGTAATTTTTATCCGCCACATACAGCATATCCGAGATGGATTCGAATATATTTTCGAGCTCCTGTTCCGCTCGTGTGACCTGATCAAACAAACGCACATTTTCTATAGCTGATGCAATCTGATTCGTGAAGCCCTGAAGAATCTCCATGTCGTGTTCGGTTATAGGCCTGCGCGAGAACATGTTGTCAACCCATATAGCCCCAATTACCCGGTCTTGAGAAACGAGAGGGACTACAGCATAGGCCGATGTGCCAAGCTGCTGTATCAGAATAGGGTCAGAAAGAGATTCGGAATGAATGTCGGTTACATTAAAAGACCGCCTCTCTTTTACTGCGAGGGTAAGAATTGTCAACTCTTCGAGGGGCACTACAACACTGCTGCAAAGCCTGTCCATGAACGAGTCTTTTTTTAAGGGGCCTTTCTCTATCTCTTCCATTATGGAGTTTAGGTCTTTCTGTTCTGTCGAGAGACGGGACCAAATCTCCCAAGCCTCTTCATGGCTTGCAGGTCCGACCCCCATAGCGCCCTTCAGGCTGTTTTTTTCTTCATCCAGCAGAAACAGCATCGCCCGGTTAAAGCCGAGGCCGTCCCCCATTGTCACCGAGGTAAGAACCATTCGCAGTAGTCTGTCCAGGTCAAGGGTGCCTCGCATTGCAGAGCTTATGAAAAGCAGGCGCGCAAGTTCGGAGTTTCTCCTAAGCAGGTCTTTCTCAACCCTCTTTTTTTCTGTTATGTCTCTGGCGATGCCGCTTATTGCAATTACATCGCCGCTTATGTTTTTTATTGGCGAAAGCGTTAAATTGACATCTATCAACTTTCCGTCTTTAGTCCTTCTGATAGTCTCTATGTCTTTAAGGGTTTCTCCCCTTCTTACTTTTCCGGTATAATCATTTTCTATTTCGGCCAGAAATTCGGGCAGGTAAGGAAGGAATCTCCCTATGGCCTCCTCTCTCGTAAAACCGTAAATCTTTTCGGCGCCAAGGTTCCATGACTTTACTATACCGTTCAAGTCCGAAGTTACTATCGCATCGGCCGAGTTTTCGATCAAACCTTGCAGATAGTCCTTGAGTTCTTCAACCTGCTTTCTTGCCTCGTTTGCCTCTCGCTCCTGTCTTAATGCATTTTCATATATGATCGATTTTTCTATTACTATGGCGGCTATGGTCGCGAAGCCTTCAAGCATCGTGACATCTTCTTCTGTAAAGGACGCATCGCTTCCATCCGGATTTTTTTTGTCGAATATCCCGAAGGTGCCTATAACCTCATTGCCTATCTTCAGAGGAATGCTTACTGCGGTCCGGATGTTTATGACCGGCGTTATCGGGCCGAACTCTTCTGCAGATTTTACTAAAATAGTGCGCCCTTCTTTTGCGGAGGTCCCGGCCAAGCCTTCGCCTAGTCCCACAGATATCGCATCTATCAGTTCGGGAGGAACACCGTAAGAGGCCTTAATCTTCAGGCTGTCATCTTCCATAAAGCGGATCATAGAACCGGAGGCATTGAAGAGCTTTGCAACTTCTTCGGTTATTTTTTTCAGCAGTTCATCAAAATTGTTAAGCGAGATTATGGCTTTTGTAAGCTCGTATATAACCGTAATTCTGTTAAGGTGTTCGGTTGTTTTTTTGTACAGCTCCGCATTCTTTTCAACCGCGTCTCTCAGCGTATTAAGAATATTGCTGTCGTCGTTCAAAAAGACCCCATCAGGATGGGGCTGCCCGAACGCTAGTGAATTTGTGTTTTCGTCCATAAAGTCTTTATATCTTGGCGTCTCTCATAAACTTTGTGGCCTCTTCCGGAGGCGTTGGATTTATGTAAAAACCGGAGCCCCATTCAAATCCGGCCCTCTTTAAAAGGCGCGGCATGATTTCTATGTGCCAGTGGTAATAGTCGTTCTGCTCCTCTTTAAAAGGAGAAGTGTGCAGTATGAAATTGTACGGCGGAGAATCGAGAACTTTATCGAGCTGCTTGAGCGTTCTTTGCAGTATCTCTGCAAGGCTCGCAAAACTTTTGTCCGCAGGCATAAAGGCCGACTCATGCTTTTTAGGCATTATCCATGTTTCAAAAGGGTCTCTCGGCGCAAAGGGCGAAAGCGCTACGTATTTGTCATTTTCGTAGATCACTCTTTTGTCCGCCTCTATTTCCTGATTTATGATGTCGCAGAATATGCAGCGCTCTTTGCTGTCATAATATTTTTTTGACGACTCCATCTCTTCTCTTACCGTCTTTGGCACGATGGGAAGGGCGATAAGCTGTGAATGTGTATGTTCCAGTGAGGCGCCCGCTATCTCACCCTCATTTTTGAAAATGAGGGCGTATTTGAGTCGTAAATCTTTTTTAAGATCGTTCAGCCTGAAATAGTAAGCCCATAGAACATCTTCAACGGCACGCAGCGGAATTGTGGCGAGTGACAGAAGGTGGTCGGAGGTTTCGATTATAACTTCGTGGGCGCCTATGCCGCTCATCTTGTCGAATACTCCTTCCCCTGTTTTGTTAAGGTCGCCATGTATCTGGAGCGCAGGAAATTTGTTGGGCACAACTCTCAAGGACCAGCCGGGAGAGTTCGGCGCGGTGCTTGCAGGTCTGAAAACAATGATTTCTGAAGTGGTCGTATTCTCGTTGCCCGGACAGAACGGACAGAATCCGCCCGCCTTTCTTTTCTGCGAAGGTGAAGTGAAGTCTGACGGTCTCTTTCCCCTTTCGACAGATATGATCACCCATCTGCCGGATATAGGGTCTTTTCTTAATTCAGGCATGTATCCTCCTTAAAACGTATCGTTGTCATTTTATTTTAGGTAAGCCGTGGCGTGACTTGTATGTATGGTCATTGTCGCTTCGGTTATAATTATATCACTATGAAACCAACTTTTCACGCTTCAATAGTAAATGAACCTTTCGAAGACCCGTGCCTGTTAGTCAGACTTCTCCGAGAGGGCCGGAATCTGTTGTTTGATGCGGGTGCGCTTTGCCGGTTGTCTGCGGCAAGCATGATGAGGATAAGTGATGTGTTCGTAACTCATGCGCATATGGATCATTTTATCGGAATTGACGAGCTGTTCAGGAATCTTTTGAGAAGAGAGGAGCCGCTGCGAATATTCGGACCGGAGGACATAATCGAATGTGTTGAAGGGAAGCTGAGAGGATATACATGGAACCTTATAGCAAAATATCCGCTTAAAGTCGAGGTGTTCGGCATAGGTGAAAAGGTTGTCCGACATTCAAGCTTTTATGCTTCAAATAGATTTAAGGCTGTAGAAAATCCCGCTACCGATTTTAGCGGCATAATAGTGGAAGAGCCGTTGTTTAAGGTTAAAGCGCTGCGGCTGTCCCACAGCATTCCTGTTATCGCTTATTCCATCGAAGAGGAGTTTCATATAAACATTAACAAGGCGCTTCTTGAGGAGCGCGACTTTTCTGTTGGCCCGTGGCTTTCTGACCTAAAGAAGGCGATAAGAAGCGGGGATGAAAGCTGCTCTATTAAAGTTGATGAAAAAGAATTTCGTGCTGCCGAGCTTAAAGAGTTTGCGGATATAACAAGGGGGCAAAAAATTTCATATCTTATGGATACAGCCCCGCTGTCAAGCAATATCGAAAAAGCGGTCGAGTTTGTTCGCGGTTCGGACATTCTGTTTTGCGAGGCCTATTTTATGAATAAAGACCTTGAGCTGGCCGAGGAGCGCCATCATCTAACCGCCGCGCTTGCGGGTGAGATCGCGAGAAAGGCCAAAGTTGGGGCCTTAAAAATACTGCATTTTTCTCCGAGGTACATGGATTGCGTTGATGAGCTTTACGCTGAAGCGGAAGAGGCGTTCAGAGGGGTTAAACTGCAATCAGCTTAAAATCCAGCACTTCCTTGATCAGTTGAAAGTCTTTCGCATTTTTTGTTATCAATGCTGCTCCTATGTCCCTTGCCGAAACAGCTATAAGAACATCCGCAAGAAGGCCTTTCATCCTTGCAGGGTCTATTTTTTTTAATGCGCGTAATTTCATCAGGGTCTCTCCTGTCGACCACCAGTGTTTTTCGGTCGGGGTCACGACACTGAAGTTCCTTTTGATTTGTTCAAGAAGCCTGCGCTCTTTTCTGTCATACGCGCCAGAAAGCAACTCCATCAAGACCACACTGCTGAAGGTTATATGATAGTATTGGTTTAGCTGTAAAAATAAGCCTTGTACATTTTCCTTTCTGAAATGCTCAACAAGAAATGATGTGTCAAGAATCGCTTTTGCTTTCAATTAAGGCCCTCAAACTTTAACTTGCCGCCGGTCTGTTCTATAAACTTCCTGATCTTTTCCTGATACACGATTTCGTTCAAGGCCGACTCTATGGTCTCGGTTTCGGTTTTGGCCCCGAGGATTGTCTGTGCGCTTTTCAAAAGCGTATTGTTCAGTCTGAAATGCTTGGCTGTTTTTTTAATAACGGTCTGCATTGTCGGCCTCCTTCTTGTATGTATATACAGTTTAGTATTTTGTGGCTACAATGTCAATATGTCGGGCAAATTTTTGAAACGAAATGTTGGAGAATATTCGTGGGATTTACAAAACCGCTTTTCTATGTCTTTTCAGTAAATCGCGCTCGATTTTTAAGATCGTAAGGTAGTGGCTGATAACGGTTTCGGGCAGGTCGTTGAGCACCGACAGGAAATCCTTTTTATACGCGCTTCTGGTTTTATACATGACTGTTTTATCCGCAACCTTGGCGTCAGCCCCGCCTTCGTCCTCTTTAAGAAAATTTATCACAGGTTGTGATAAGGCCTTTGCTATAAGCTCCATAGATTTCTGGGTGTAATTCCGCTTTCCGCATTCAAGCTGGTTTATGTAGCCCTGCGAAAGACCGCTCCTGAGCGCCAGTTCCTCCTGCGTTATGCCCGCTTCGATGCGGAACTGCCTGATTTTGCCTCCGAACAGATTCTTCGCTTTCATCAAAATATGTTATAGCACCCTGTTATATATGACAATTTCAGGTTGCTTTACATTCTTTATAGCACTGTGCTATATTGCGCGGGATAATACTAAAGCCTTGGGGGAGGTCACAATATGCCTGATAGGGGAACGGTACCGGTACAAGGGTCTGTAGCCATGAAGGAGTACTCGCCAACTCCTGCTTTCAAGCCGGACAAGCAGTCAATCCATGCGGACAATCTTAGCCAAAGGCAGCTCTCTGAATTCCTGCGGTTTAAAAATCATAGGGAAAAGATCAGGAGCGATCTAAGGCTTTACCTTCACAAGTGGCTGCATTTCCAGAGCATTTCTCAGTTGGTCCGAAGGCTCCTTAAATATCTCGATAGTTTTTTGAAATCAATGCCTTATTTCGGGGCTTCCAATCACTCTGCCGGGTCAGCTGGTGGGGGCGGAGCCGCATCCCCAGGTAGCAATGATGTTTTGGGCAGAGGCCCGCCGGCTGCTTTCTCTGCTGCTGCCCTGTCTTTGATGGCCCTGACATCGTATGCAGAGGCCGAGCAGTCTTTTGATGTTTCTGCCAAGGTTTATACTGAGGCTGGGGCTATCTCAAATACTAAAGGCACTTTGACCGTCGGCGGTGTGAGCGCTGTTGTTAATCCTGTGAATAATCCTCTGCATTTTCAGGTTGACGCTGAGAAGGGCACTGTTGCAGGTATGAGATATAACGGTGTGGCTGGCCACGCCTTTTATAAGGACAATAACGGAAGGCTGGGGTTGTTCTCTTCTTATGCCGAGCTTGGCAGCGATGTTAAGCCTGCGCTTTACGGCCTTAGCGCCACCAAGTTCTATAATGATTTTCATGTGGGCGGCAAGGCAGGTCTTTTGAACGGGGAAAATATTGTGCATAAAGGCGCTTTCGGCATCGGAAGCCTGAAGTATTTTTTTACGGACAACTTTGTTTTGGGTCTTGAAGGCGCTTTGTTTCCGCATTCTGCAAGCGCGAAGCTGTTTTCCGAGTACAAGTTCTCAAAGTCTGACATTGCCTTGTTTGCGAGCGCGACAACAGGAAAGAACAACAGTGTGATAGGCGGGTTGAGATGGTATTTCGGCACCGGAGGGAAAAAGAGCTTAAAAGCCGAGCATAAGACTTTTGACAACCCCGAGGTGTTGATATCTCTTTCAACACTCGAAAGTGTTGTTCAGTCCGCAAATACTTTTAAGGCCAATGAGATCGCAAAGCAGGCGGAAGAGCTGAGGTTGCAGCTTGCAGCAGCGCAAAACAATAATAATAACAACAATGGCGGCGGCGGAGCAGACCCAGGAGAAGGAGACGGCGGTGGTGGAATTGGTGGTGGCGGTGGCGGCGGAGATCCTGGAATTTAGAAATATTTTTTTATTCTAAATATTTGTTGCAAACCTTCAAGGGTTTTTAATTGTCCAGATAGCGGTGAGTTTAAAACCCTCGCCGCTATTTCTTATTTAGCGAGCTAGATATAGGAATGAAGTCATTAATCTTCATAACGACTTACAACTGCAATATGAACTGCGAATTCTGTTTGTTTACATTAAAAGACAGAGAACAGTTATCAATAGATGTATCCTTGTTCAAAAAGCTCTTGAAAGAGGCAAAAAACCTTGGGTATGGCAATATTGTATTGACCGGTGGAGAACCGTGCCTGCACCCGAGGTTTAACGAATTAGTTGAACTTACAGTAGATAAAGGTCTGCGTTTTAGCATAGTTTCAAACGGCTTTCTGTCCGAGAGGTATATTCCTCTATTAGCGCATAAGGCCAACTTCGGTTTTATCGCCTTCAGTTTGGATTCTGCAGACAAAGAAATTCACGATAGGTTAAGGATGCCCGGTTCATATGAAAAAACGGTCGGAGCGGTATCGTACTTCTCAAATCATGGCGTTATAACAAGGGTGCAGTCCTGCCTTAACAGGTTCAATATCTCAGAAATAGAATCGCTTGCTGAAGTCGCGCAGAAAACAGGCGCTACAGGCTTGAGGTTCTTGAGCGTTATAGCGACCGGGAAAAATGACAGATTTGTTTTATCGAACAAAGAAAGAGAAGAGGCTTACTATAAAATAAAGGCAATAAAAAAGAAGTTCACTATTAAGCTGTCGGCCTCAAGCTCCTTGTATATTGGGTACGAAAGAGATTTCTGCAGTTCGCTTAATCTGGCCGACCTTGCGATACACCCTAATGGCGATGCTGTTTTTTGCTGTGACATAAAAAAAGGCGGAGTACTCGGCAATTTGGGAAAAGACAGCTTGGCAGATATCCTGTCCAAAGGGAGAATTGCAGTATCCTCTTTGTCGGAAAAAAGAAAAGAATGTATTGATAAGAACAATTTTTTTGAGGGGTTTAACAACTGTTATTTTTGCAATAGCCAGATAGGCGAGGTTAAGCTGTAGCAAAACGAGCATTTAGAACTTTCCAAACGCAGCCCTGAACGGAAGGAATTTATCCCTATCGCGCTATCAGGCCACGGGGACAGTCCCCTCTACACAAACCCGGCCTTATATTTTCGCGTGCTCGCGGCAAGAATTTTCACAAACTATGTTAAAATTAAATCAACAAAGGCATGGGAGGTTTTTATGTCTATAGCCGTCTCTGATAGAAAAATAAGCGATATGACTGCCGGAGAGCTTAAAACCCTTATCCGCGAGACTATTCAGGAAGCAATCGACCCTGACCACGGACTGGAGTTGCGACCGGAGGTGGAGACTTCATTGCTGGAGTCCATGGAGCAAAAGAGACAGGGCAAGGGTATTCCGCTTGAAGAAGTGAAAAGGCAACTGGGACTTCAGTAGAAGAGACATTTATAAGAGCAATTAGACAGTCCTGAACAAAAGGAATTTATCCCCATCGCGCTTTCAGATCCCTAATCGCGAATAATGAAAGGCTGTTGGCCTGCGACGTATTAGACAAACGTTACAACTCTATGTGGAAAAATTCTTCTTGGCCTTTTATCTTTATGAAGGCTTTAACGCCTTTTGCAGCTTCGGTGGTGCGGTAGTATAAAATTCCCCCTAACTGCAATCCTGCCGGCACCTTGTAGCTTTTCAGCAGAAGGTCTTCTTTTCTTTGTGCATCAGCCTCTGAGGTCTGTCTCGAAGCCATCTCGGTTCCGAGCGCCGCTCCAGCAAGCACCAAAGCAGCCTTTGCGAGATTGGTTCTGTCGTTTGATCCGGGGGCTATGATTGCGGCTATGCCTGCGGCAAGCGCACCGACCGTAAAGGGGTTAACTAATTTGCCTGTTTTCCTATGCACGCGTTCATTGATCTCGTGCGTCCGTAGCGGAACCAGATCATAGTTCTTCTCATTTGTTACATATATCTTGGAGATATCAAACTCAAGATCCTGGCCGGTCTCGTTTAAAATTGCCACCTCAAGTTCGGACCAGTCTTTTGTATATCCGAAGGCCACGACGCGAAGCGTTACGCCGTTTATCTTCATCGCCAAGGGCTTGCCCTGCGGCAGTTCCTGAAATGTAGGCTTGGTTGCTCCTGCACAGCCGAAAAGCATAGTTATTATAAGTGCTAAAGACCAAAATCTTTTCATTTTTAAATTTTAACAGAAATCCGCAGAATAAATCTAAATTGCTGTGCAGATGCAGTATCTGTTATTCTAAAAGATATAAAAACTTTGGAGGTATCACGTGGTAACAGTTACAGAAAAAGCAGCAGAAAAGGGTAAAGAGATTCTTACTGCCGAGGGCAAGCATGGCTGGGGCATAAGGATATACAATGCAGGAAGCGGCTGCTGCGGGCCGTCATTCGGGCTTGATATAGACGAAAGCCCTCTTGCTGATGATGCTGTGGTTGAGAAAGACGGACTGAAAGTGTTTGTTGAAAAGACATTGGCGCCCAATCTTGTAGGGATGCAGCTCGACTATCTAGAGGGCGAGGAACATGAAGGTTTTGTGCTGAACGGCGGCGGCAGCCCACCTTCTTGCGGCTCTGGTGGCTGCAGTTGCGGATAAACTGAAACATGTTCCCTGTTAACCGCTACAGGAGATTAAGAAAGAACGATACTATCCGTAGAATGGTGCGTGAAACGCACCTTTCTACGGATGACTTTATTTATCCTCTGTTCGTAACCTTTGGCAAAGGCGTGCGCAAACCGATTTCTTCTATGCCCGGATGTTTTCAGGAATCAATAGACGAAGCTGTCAAAAATGCAAAAGAGGTTTATTCTCTAGGCATCCCCTCTATAATACTTTTTGGAATACCTGAGCATAAGGACGAATTCGGCACAGGAGCCTATGACGACAACGGAGTGGTTCAGAATGCCATAAAGGCTATAAAGGACGCTGTTCCTGATCTTTATGTCATCACCGATGTCTGCATGTGCGAATACACAAATCACGGCCATTGCGGTGTTGTAGAAAAGGGCGAAGTGGAAAACGATAAGACGCTCGGTCTTTTGGCGATGGAGTCTGTCTCTCATGCAAAAGCGGGCGCCGACATGGTTGCGCCTTCAGACATGATGGACGGCCGGGTGGCCGCAATTCGCAGCGCCCTAGACGAAAACGGCTATAGCGATACCCCAATTATGGCTTACGCCGCAAAGTACGCATCAGGTTTTTATGGTCCGTTCCGCGAGGCTGCGGAATCAACCCCGCAGTTTGGAGACAGGCGCTCATACCAGATGGATCCCGCAAACAGGCGCGAGGCTCTTCGCGAAATATCTCTCGATATTCAGGAAGGCGCGGATATAGTGATGGTCAAGCCGGCGCTTTCATATCTCGACATAATCGCTGATGCGAAAGCCTCTTTTGCTATTCCGCTTGCGGCATACAATGTCAGCGGCGAATATTCTATGGTCAAGGCTGCGGAACAGCTTGGCTGGATAGATGGCAAGCGCGTTATGCTCGAAATTCTCACCTCAATAAGGCGTGCAGGCGCAGACCTCATCCTTACTTACCATGCAAAGGAAGCAGCAGAAATCCTGAACGGATAATTCGTCAGGTTTTTTTTGAACATCTATTTTCGAGCATTTCTGCTCTTGAATTTATACCGGCTATACGGTAAGCTTATAATACTTTGATAAGCAAAACTAATAACCATGTAAGGTAAGGGGAGGAAAAATGATTAGGAAAACCTTGTTGACGTTTATCTGTTTAGCGGTTGTCGGAATTTCTCAGGTTTATGCGGATCAGTACCCTTCAAAGGTAATCAATATAGTTGTGCCGTTTTCTGCGGGCGGTCCTACGGACACTGTTGCCCGCCTGCTTGGGCAGGCTATGAGTAGTACGCTCAAGGCACAGATTATCATAGAGAATGTAGCCGGCGCCGGCGGAACCCTTGGCGCAGCCCGTGTTGCGAAGGCCGCGCCGGACGGCTATACCCTTTTTCTCCATCATATCGGCCAGTCTACGGCGCCTGCGCTTTACCGCAAGCTGCCGTATGACGCTCTTAACGACTTTGCACCTATCGGGCTGATTAATGAGGTGCCGATGACGCTCGTTGCAAAAAAGGATTTTCCGGCCAGCAACCTTAAAGAACTTATTTCGTATGTAAAGGCAAATAAACAGAAAGTAAACTATGCCAATGCCGGACTTGGCGCAGCCTCGCACTTATGCGGAATGCTTTTTATGTCCGCAATACAGACGGATCTTACGACTATCCCTTATAAAGGCACCGGCCCTGCCATGAACGACCTTCTGGGCGGGCAGGTTGACTTTATGTGCGATCAGACCACCAACACTACAAGCCAGATAAAGGCAGGCAAAATCAAGGTGTACGGTGTGACGACAAAAAAGAGGGTGGCTTCCTTGCCCGATATTCCGACGATGCATGAGGCCGGTCTGCCTAACTTTGAGGTGTCGGTCTGGCACGGTCTTTATGCCCCCAAGGGAACCCCCAAGGATATAGTTGATAAGCTCTCAAAGGCCATGCAGGAGGCGTTGAAGGATAAAAACTTAATACAGCGCTTTGCCGAATTAGGCACAGAGCCTGTCGCCCAAAATCGGGCCACTCCAGCGGCTCTGCATTCCCACCTTAAAGCAGAAATCGAAAAGTGGGGACCGATCATCAAAAAAGCCGGCATCTATGCCGACTAATCTTGCTGTATAAAATATTACATATGAAACCGGATTGCGGGTGCAGCCTTTTATTATCAGGGTTGCACCCGCAGCGGTTACAGTTCTTATAGAAATGGCCTTGCGCAATCCTAAAGACTTCTGGTCAGGCTTAATCTATATCGCTTTCGGCGTTACCGCGCTTATAATTGCGGGTGATTACAAGATCGGCACCGCCCTAAAAATGGGGCCTGCCTATTTCCCTGTTGTCGTCAGCTCGCTATTGTTGCTTGTCGGCATTATTTCGGTCGTGCGTTCTTTTGTTAAGGACGGCAGTCCTGTAGGCAGACTGGCCTTGAGAGGCCTCTTGATA
>PEAD01000029.1 GCA_002753335.1 Nitrospirae bacterium MYbin3 | reverse complement strand
AATACGGCTTCGGATTCGGTAACATAGGCTCCCCCTTTAAGTTAGTGCCTATGTTATTGCACTTATTATGCCTACACTATCCCCTATACCTCACATAGTGCGTTCGCCCTGCTCAGGGGTTAGAGCTTTCCTGTGTTTTCGTATTCACGTAGATATTGTTTTATGGCTCGCATTATAAGCCAGTCAACGGTAGTGTTGTTTTCTGATGCGATATTTATCAGCCTGTCAACAGCCTCTTTTTCACCGGCTGAAAGCTGCGCAGACGAAGGCGAAGGCTCTTTTTCAAAAGGCTCAGGCGCAGTGTTCCCGGATCGTTTTCTGTACTCTTGCTCCAACATAGACATAAGCCCTTTTACGTCTCCATCATTTACAGCTTTTACAATATCTTCAGGAGTCTGCGTATCTTCCTTTGGGGCATCTACTGGGGTGGCTTCAAAATTTGTCAGAGGCACATTGGGCATGCAGCCCTGCGGCATCATGCCTGACATTCCGAGCATCATCATAGCCAGTGAGCGCGACTGTTCGTTGTCAGGTAGTTCTTTTTTCATGAACTCATCTATCTGCCCTGAGGCCATGGCCATAGCAAGACGGTCTGCCATCATTGGTTCATTCGGCTTGTTTTCATTAAATCTGTTGTTGCCTCCGAAAGGCGTTGACGGAGGTTTAGGCAAAGGTCTTTCTTTATCTGACATAGGTGACTCCTTTATGAAGAAATTTATTTTTATTGGTCAGTAAACTACCACTTTATTCCTACCGGTTTCCTTTGCCCTGTAAAGCGCTTTGTCAGCCTGGCCTATGATATGGTCGGAGGTAGGTTCATCGTCCGAAAGACTGGTAATGCCTATGCTTATGGTGACAGCTATCTTTAAATCCTGATTGCACCTGAAATCATGTTCTTGCACCGCTTTCCTAAGACTCTCGCCTATTTCTACTGCTGATTCTATGCCGGTATTAGGCAGAAGGATTATAAACTCCTCGCCGCCGTAGCGGGCCAATAGGTCCTGAGCGCGAAGTGTTGCAAGCATTGTGTCGGCAACCTGCTTTAATATTTCATCTCCGCATCCATGTCCGTATGTATCGTTGATTTTCTTAAAGTGGTCTATGTCTAGAACCATCAGAGAGAACTGTTCACTGTACATGATAGACCAGGAAAGCTCTTCAATAAACCTTTCCATGAAGAATTTTCTGTTGTACAAACCGGTCAGATAGTCCCTTACCAGAAGCTTTTCGAACTCCTTCAGCCTTTCTCGTATCTCTATAATATTTTGGAGCCGCGCCACAACCTCTTTTTCGAAAAAAGGCTTGGACAGGTAATCATAGGCCCCATAGTCATAACCCTTTCCCAGTTTAATTTTTGATTTCGTTGATGCTATAAGAAGTGTTGGTATGTCTCTCGTTGATGGAGCTGACTTGAGCTGCTGAAGCACCGATAGAGCAGGGGGCTTAGAAAGCTTTAGGTCCAGTATGATTATGTCCGGAGCTTCATGGTAAACGGTGCTTATTATCTCGGCGCTGTTTTCTAATAGTACACATTCATGGCCTTTATCAGTCAGGATTTTAGAAAGAGTTGTCCTGGATTCCTCTGAATTGTCGGCCACAAGTATTTTCATATTCCGAGAGCTTCCTTTATCTTCTGTTCGTTGTTGCCGACAATCACCTTGTCCCCTATTATTATTGTTGGGAAGGCGCATTGAGATGTAAGTTTTTTAATTTCTTCTACCGCCGCATTCTTTTCTTCGTTGCTCAAAAGGTCCACGTCGGTGAATTCGTATGCCACCATACAAGAATCAAGGAACTTTTTTGCGGCCTTGCAATGGCCGCAGGTGCTGAGTGTGTATAGCTTTACATGCTGCATATTCAACCTCCTTTTTTAATTTGTGAGCTGTATTTTAAGCATTCGGCGCTGAGCGATTCCAAAAGTTTTTTGAGAGGGATTCCTGTTTTGTCAGCTATGTTTTTAGCATCCTCGTATTCCGGAGATGCGTTGATGACCTTTCTGTTGAGGCTAGAAACTTTTATGCGCATTTTGCCGTAAGGCGTGATTAAAGTTTTTATCTCTCTTCCGAGTGTTCTGCGCTCAGCGTTATAAAATCTTATTCCTATCGTTGTGGTTTCATTAAAAATAATATCAGAAAGCTGCTCAGCCTGCCCTACCTTTGCAAGTGTTGTAAGCTTAATGGCAGGCCGCCCTTTCTTCATTATCAACTGTTCCATAAAGACATCGAGAGCTCCTGCCGCGAAAAGCTTCTCGGATAGATGGCCATAAATTTGTGGATTCATGTCATCTATATTGGTTTCTATTACTGTAATGGTTTCATCAGCCGGATTGTTTTTTGCATCCCCGATTATCAGACGCAGAATATTAGGCTTATCATTAAAATCTTTATTGCCCGCTCCGCAGCCTATGGTTTTGACCTTAAAGCAGGGCAGGGGCGAGTTTTTTGCTTTAAGTCCTTTGAGCAGTGCGGCACCTGTAGGCGTGGTCAGCTCAAAAGGCGTGCCCGAAGAATAGACCGTATATCCGCGCATAAGCTCAAATGTAGCAGGAGCAGGAACCGGAAGTATGCCGTGCTCTGTGCGAACAGAACCTGAGCCCATATTTATATCTGAACATAAAATTTTTTGAACGCCGAGCAGTTCTAGGCCGATTATGGTTCCGAATATGTCGACAAGGCAGTCTATGCCTCCGAGTTCATGAAGATGCACAGAGTCAAAGGTTTTGCCGTGCACCTTGCCTTCAGCCTCAAAAATAAGCCTGAAAACCGTAATTCCTTTGTCTTTTATCCTGGTGTCCAGTGCTGATGATAGTATGGTTTTTTCTATATCTTTCCATTTTGTGGCGTGGTCATGATGGTGTTTTTTGATTCGCACATCCGCTTTTGTGCATGAGATTCCTGATCGCAAGGTTTTTTCTGCGGCCAGTGTATATCCGCTTATGCCAAGCTTGAGGAGCTCTTTCTTTAAGTCAGACACCGTGACTCCAGCGTCAATAAGAGCCCCCAAACACATGTCACCGCTAATCCCTGAGAAACAGTCGAAATAGGCTGTTGCCATCTGTTTATTTTACATTTTTAAGCGGTGTATTTGACAGGGGAGGAATGCTATTTTGATTATTTGTCTAAGACTTCGCGTATTTTTATCGAAAAAGAATTAGGATTAAGGGGCTTGGATATAAAGTTGGTAGTTTCGTCAAGAATGCCTCTTTGTGTAAGGATGTTTGCTGTATAGCCGCTGACAAACAGCACTTTAAGGTTGGGTTTGGTCTGTTTCATTGCATTGTATGTTTCTTTTCCATTCTGTCCCGGCATTATGATATCAGAAATAACGAGCTGCACAGCATCTTTATTTTTTTCGAAGACTTGGAGAGCCTCTGTTCCATTAAAAGCTTCTATTACGGTATATCCGAAATGTTCCAGCATCGCCTTTGTCACATTTCTTACCGCTTCATCGTCCTCGATCAGAAGTATCGTCTCATTACCCGGCACAATATTTTTCGAGGTTTTTTCTTCTTTCTTGGTCTGAACAGTTTTTGCCAAAGGCAGATATATTCTGAAGGTTGTGCCCTCGCCCGGTTCGCTGTACAAATTTATAAAACCGTTATGCTGTTTTATGGTTCCATAGACCATTGCGAGTCCCAGTCCTGTTCCTTTTCCCACCTGTTTTGTGGTAAAGAACGGTTCGAAAATCCGGTCTGCGGTTTTTTTATCCATGCCTGAGCCTGTATCAGAAAAAGTGATAACCGCATATTTGCCTACCGAGCCGAAATTATATGTTTTTACAAACTCATCATCAATTTCGACCGCGTTGGTAGTTAAAGACAGTCTGCCACCGTTAGGCATGGCATCACGCGCGTTCGTAGCAAGATTCATGAGCACAAGCTCTATCTGGCCTTGATCGGCCATAACTATCAGGTCGCAGCGAGACAGGATAATATTTATCTCTATGTCTTCTCCTATAATTCTTGCCAGTATCTTTTGCATCCTGAGGGCGATATCATTTGCATCAACAGGCTTGAGTTCTATGATCTGTTTTCTGCTGAAAGCAAGCAGGCTGTGCGTTAGGCTGGCAGCTTTTTCTGATGAGGTGAGTATCTGTTGAACATAATCATACATAAGATCGTTGGCGGGAATCAGATTTTTTAATAGACTGCCATAGCCTATAATCGCGGTCAGGATATTGTTGAAGTCATGCGCAATGCCTCCAGCAAGATGGCCTACAGCCTCCATTTTCTGAGACTGGCGGAGCTGTTCTTCGATCTTTTTCTTGTCAGAAATATTTATGCCCATTCCGATAAGGCATTGAACCCCATTGATCTGGGCCTTGTGGCCGTTGAAATAATATGGAGTGCTCTTTCCGCTTTTTGATACCAATATTGCTTCTGTTTCTGCTGAACCTTTTACAAAAACCTCATGCATCTTCTTTTGGATAACATCCCTGTCTGAACCTGCGAAGAAATCCATAGGCCCGGCTTGGCTGACTTCTTCATAGGTGTACTCTGTTACCTTCTCGAAATTGGTGTTCCAGCGAAGAAATTTTCCGGCCATGTCAAACATATAAAAAATGCCGGGCAGGCTGTTAAGCGCTGAATCTGCGAAATTGCGCTCCTGCAAAACCCTTTCTTCAGCCTTCTTGCGCTCGGTAATGTCTGTGGCTATATGGATTACTTTCTGCAGCTTTCCTAGCTCATCAAAAACTGGCGTGCAGGAAACAAGAAAGATACCTCCGAGAGATTCCATTTCCATGTCAACGGTTTCTGTCTGTCCGGAATTAAGCAGTTTTTCCATGGGGCAGCCCTCGGGTGGCTCAGTAATATCTTTTCCATGGAATATCTCATAACACTGCCTGCCTATTATTTCAGAGGCAGTTTTACCCGTTAATCTGATGCTTGCGCTGTTGGCTGCTAGAATTTTATGGTTGGGGTCTAGAATTATTGCGGGATGGCCTATAGCCTGAAAGATGGTCTCCCACTCGTTATTTTGTTTATCAATCATAATATTTCTGTTGACGAATAGTCTGTCGTAATTAATTTATTTTACCTTTTTGGACGGCATATATGACAGTCCAAATAAGGCTGCGATTATGATATTCTATAAAAGTACCTATATTACAAAATTGAAGGAGGGAATATGAGGAATATAGCGATAAAGGAGAAGTACAAAAAAGGGGATGTGATCATCAAAGAGGGAGGCTTCAGTGACGCCACATATGTAATTATTTCCGGAAAGGTAGAGGTTGCAAAGATATCCGGAGAAAAAAAAATAGTGATTGCGGTTTTGGTGAAGGACGATATTTTTGGTGAGATGAGTTTTCTTCAACATGAGCCCCGCTCTGCTTCTGTAACAGCGCTTGAGGATTGCGAGATCGGTATTCTGGACAAGGATTTTCTCGATAATGAGATGAATAAGGTTTCTCAGGACTTCAGGCTGATACTAACTCAGCTTACGGCACGGCTTAGAAAGACAACAAGTGAGCTTGTTGAACTCAGGACAAAGAGCTGCGGATAGTTTTTTGAAAGGTGTTTTTGTAACAGGCACCGATACCGGCGTCGGGAAAACAGTTGTGTCGGCCGCTATCATTAAAGCTTTTCTGAAAAAGGGCATGAGCATTGGCGCAATGAAGCCTGTTGAAACCGGATGCGATGAAGTTAATGGTTCATTAATACCTTCTGATGGAATGTTTCTGAGAGAAATGGCCGGCATGGATGATTCAATTGATGTTGTCGTTCCATCTCTATATAAAAATCCTCTTGCTCCGATGGTTGCTGCTGCGCTTGAAAACAGGCATTTTGATATCGAAAAAATACTTCATGCATACAGAACGCTCTCTCTGAAATACGAATTCATGGTTGTTGAAGGGGCAGGGGGGCTGCTTGTTCCAATAAACAAAAAATACTTTATTTTGGATTTAATAAAAAGTCTTGCCTTGCCTGTCGTTGTTGTAGCGCGGGCTTCTCTCGGTACTATCAACCACACGCTGTTGACGGTAAAACAAGCGCTAAATGAAGGACTTGATGTGAAGGGTGTGATAATCAATAACCACTGTCAGCCCGAAGACAGCATTGCTGCAAAAACAAACCCTGATGTGCTCAGAGAGCTTTGTCCTGTGCCGGTGCTTGGTATCTTGCCCTATCTTGAAAATGTAACAACAGATGCTATTGAATGGAATTCAGGATTTGTTGATATTGAGAAGATAACCGGCTAAAGCTCGAGTATTCTTTTTGTCTGCTCTCTCTCTTCCTTGTAGCCTTGGGAGGCCTCTGGAATGCTGAATAAAAAGTTCATATAGTTCTCTACAGCATCTGTAATATTGCCTTGCGCCTTTGCCTTTTCTGCTGCAGCATAGAACTTATATCCGGCTTTGCTTAAGGATTCAAAAAGCCTGTCCGTTGTTTTCTGTGTTGCAACCGAAATCGCTTTGTCTTGCAGCTCATCATCTGAAGCTATATCGAGAGCCTTGGCGTGCACGCCTATGTCCGGGTAGGGGTTTTCCACAGTGGAGCTTTTAACAGAAAACTCTTCATCCACAATATCATTGTACAGCACCATGCCTGTTTCTGTGTCCAGTAGACGGCATGAGATTTTAACCAGAGCCTTCTTCTTGTGCGTTATGACTTTATAGTTCCACTTGCTGTAAACAGGATCATCAATGAACTTAGGCGTGTTTTTCAGGGTTGTCTGGGCTGTGCTCAGTCCTGTTACTGCGGCCAAATATCCCCAGTTGTTTTTTGAGGCATTTTTTTTCGATGATTCAACGGTCTTTTGCCACTCGTTTACGTTATTTACGGCCTGATCATATGCCGGATTTCTTTTTTGTCTTGTTCCTGATTTGTACTCTTTGGTTTTCGGCTCTGCGGATACATCAGTAGTGACTTTTACTGAAAGCAGCTTCCCAGTAACGAGTGCGTTGACTCCTTTCAGCCGGCCTGCAGACACAGCGCTTTCGGAGTCTATCAAGCCAGACATCGAGAGCTTTTGTTCCGAGAGAATTTTATTGAGTTCTTCCCTGTCGAATATCCTTAGATTCGATTCTTTCTGCCTCGATGAAAAGTTCTTTAAAACCCTTTCATATGCCGACTCGGCCGCGGCCTCGTTTTTTGATAGATCTTTGAACGGGAGCAGTGCTATCTTGTAAGTAATCCTCTGTTTTACGGCATCGGTCAGTATATTTATTTTTTCATTGGTCTCTTTATAATTGGGCAGCAATCTCGATGTTTTTATGAACTCGGCAAGGGCATTGCCCGACAGCCCTTTGCTTTCAAGCAGCAACGCCTTTTTGTAGAATATCGAGGCGAGCGACTCTTTTGCCTTGGCGTGGTAGGGGTTATGGCTAAGGGCATCTTTAAGGCTTTTTTCTGCTCCGGCAGTATCGTTGCGATTAAGGGATAACATCCCCTTTTCATAACTGTTCACAGCCGCTTGAAGCTCTTCCTGCGCCTCTTTGATTTTAGCCGGGGCTTCGCTATGGAACGGAGATGCGGCTAATACAATGTTCAGTTTTTCGATTGCGTTTGCCCATTGTTTGCGTTCAAATTCTTTCACAGCGTTCTGGTAGAGCTCTGCGGTTTTCTTCAGTTCGCGGTCTGCTTCGGCTTTTTTGTTGCGGGACAGGAGGTGTTTGGGATTTAAAGTTAGAGACCTGTCGAATTCGCTGAATGCCTTTTGCCAGTCTTTTGCCGTGAACAGTTCCAAACCTGTTTTGTAATGCTCTTCAGCTTTTCTGTCGTTTTCGGTTTTGCTTGCAACGGCTATCGCCAAGCCTTCTTGGGCATCTACATTGCTGGGATCCAGTTCTACCGCTGCCTTGAATTTGTCGAGCGTGCCCTGCAGATTGCCCTTATCCGCAAGTGCTATACCTTCTTTATACAACACAGCAGAGCACTCTTTTTTTGCCCTTGATGTATTCAGAATGAACGCTTCTTCTTTTAGAAGATCGGGGCTTATAGATGATGCCCTATTAAACTCTTTTAATGCAGAGCAGTAGTTGCCGGTAAGCATGATGTTGTTTGCTTTATTGAATGCTTCTTTAGCTTCGAAAGAGACGCATGCATTAAGCGGCAACAAGAGGCCGGAAAGCATGATGAGTAAACAATATTTCTTGATGAGCCTCAATTATGGTTTCCTGTTCATAATAGTTTCTTGCTTGTAATATTAACTATAGACAGCTTACATTCAGCTTACAGCTTTTGTTTACAAGAAATTTACAGCTATCGTGAAGAATTAGAGTTGAAGTGTGAATTTAAGATTGCAGGGTGATTTACAGCATAACAATCAGCTTAGTTTTTTTCGCAGCAGCTCATTAAGCATCTGCGGGTTTGCCTTGCCTTTGGTTGCTTTCATAACCTGCCCCACAAAAAAGCCCATAAGCTTTTCATCCCCGGCCTTAAAACGTTCAATTTCTTGAGCGCTTTTTGAGAGGACTTCATCCACCGCTTTCTCTATTGCTCCTTCATCGCTTATCTGCACAAGACCTTTTTCTTTGACTACTGCATCAGCGTTCTTGCCTGTTTTATACATTTCTTCGAAAACGGTCTTGGCTATTTTACCGCTGATTGTGCCGTTGTCTATGAGTTTGAGCATCCCGGCCAGGTGTTCCGGTTTTATGGGGCAATTTTCTATTGACTTGTTCTCGTCGTTCAGCATTTTAGTAAGTTCACCCATCATCCAGTTTGATACCGCTTTTGGCTGGCCTCCTGCCAAGACTGCGGTTTCGTACCAGTCGGCCACTGTCTTATCTGTTGTAAGCAGCTCTGCATCATATTCAGGAAGGCTGTATTTTGTTACGAACCTCTCTCTTTTTGCGTCCGGGAGTTCTGTTAGAGCCTGCCTTATTTTCTCGATCCATGCTTCTGATGGGACTATGGGTACGAGGTCCGGCTCAGGAAAATAGCGGTAGTCATGCGCTTCTTCTTTTGACCGCATGGACTGGGTGACTCCTGTTGATGAATCAAAAAGCCTTGTTTCCTGAACAATCTTTCCGCCGCTCTCTATAACATTTATCTGCCTCTTTATCTCATATTCAAGAGCCTTTTCTACATAACGGAATGAATTAATATTTTTCAGTTCGACCTTCACGCCTAGCTCTTTCTGGCCGATAGGTCTGACCGAAACATTGGCGTCGCAGCGCAACGAGCCCTGCTCCATGTTGCCGTCGCAAACTTCGAGATACCTGAGTATCGCCCTCAGCTTTTTCATGTATGCGGCAGCTTCTGCCGGAGTTCTGATGTCCGGTTCAGAAACAATCTCCATCAGAGGAACTCCGGTTCTGTTAAGGTCAACAAAGCTGTAAGGACCGCCGCCTTCATGGATGTTTTTGCCTGCATCTTCTTCCATGTGTATGCGGGTCAGGCCGATTCTTTTCACTTCACCATCAATCACGATTTCTATGTGGCCGCCCTCGCATATAGGCAGTTCGTACTGGCTGACCTGATAACCCTTCGGCAGGTCAGGATAAAAGTAGTTCTTTCGTGCAAAACGGCTGTATGCCGAGATTTTGGATTGAACCGCTAACCCTGTTTTTATCGCACACTCAACAGCTTTTTTGTTCAGAACAGGCAGAACTCCTGGCATGCCGATGCAGACAGGGCAGGTCTGTGAATTAGGCTCTGAGCCGAATTTTGTTGAGCATCCGCAAAAAATCTTTGTGTCTGTGGCCATCTGCGCGTGGACTTCAAGTCCTATTACGGCTTCGTATTTCATAGGGTTGGTTTCCTTAAGTGCCATTCGGTGCTCTGCTCAAAGGCGTAAGCGGCTTTGAGAATTGATGCCTCATCGAAATGCTTCCCTATCAACTGAAGCCCTATAGGCATTCTTTTTGCCGAGAACCCGCAGGGCACAGATATAGCCGGGACTCCCGCAAGGTTTACAGAGATGGTGAATATGTCAGAAAGATACATCTGCAGAGGATCTGTGGTTTTCTCGCCGAACCTGAATGCCGTAGTAGGGGCTGTCGGAGTAGCTATTATGTCAACTTTCTCGAACGCTTTTTCAAAATCGGTTTTTAATAAAGTCCTTACCTGTTGGGCCTTACGGTAATATGCATCGTAATATCCGGACGAAAGCGCAAATGTGCCGAGCATTATTCGTCTTTTTACTTCGGGGCCGAAGCCTTCAGCTCTAGTTTTCATGTACATATCGAGAAGGTCTTTTCCATCACGCCTGAAGCCGTATTTCACTCCGTCGTATCGTGCCAAATTTGATGATGCTTCGGATGTGGCGATGACATAGTATGTTGCGACCGCATATTCGGTATGTGGAAGTGAGATTTCAACAGGTACCGCACCGAGAGCTTCAAGTTTTTTTAGGGCATCTTTTACTGAGGCTTCCACATCGCTGTCGAGCCCTTTGATGAAATACTCTTCAGGTATGCCTATCCGCATTCCCTTTATATCCTGTCCGATTACTTTTGTGAAGTCCTTTATTTCACCGGGAGCGGATGTCGAATCTTTGGGGTCATGACCCCCTATGACATTTAAAAGCAGTGCGGAGTCCGCAACAGTTTTTGTCAGCGGGCCTATCTGGTCCAGCGACGAGGCGAACGCTACAAGGCCGTAGCGCGAAACCGCTCCGTAAGTGGGCTTTAACCCGACCACTCCGCAAAGCGAGGCGGGCTGCCGTATTGAGCCTCCTGTATCCGAACCTATTGCCGCAATACATTCATCGGCGGCAACTGCTGCGGCTGACCCACCACTGCTTCCGCCCGGCACGCATCCTGTGTCCCAAGGATTTTTGGAAGGATAATATGCCGAGTTTTCGGTTGATGAGCCCATCGCAAACTCATCCATATTGGTTTTGCCTGTAAGAAGATAATGCTGTGCTTTCATTCTTGCAGTAACTGTGCTTTCGTAAGGCGGGATGAAATTATAGAGAATCTTTGATCCGCAGGTTGTGAGTATTCCCTCGGTGCACATATTGTCTTTTACCGCTATTGGAATGCCTGTGAGAAGCGCGGTCTTGTTTTCTATGATCGTTTTTTCGGCTTCTGCTGCGGTTTTATAAGCCTGCTCTTTTGTGGTGATAAGGTACGCATGAATCTTGTCCTCAACCTCTTCAATTCTTGCGTAAACATCGTCCAAGATTTCTGACGGCCGGATCTCTTTTTTGTCGAGTAAATTGCGCAGGCCGGTTATGGTCATTTCATTAAGCTTCAAGGGTTTCCTCCGTGTTGATTAAGAACGAATGAAATTTTATCACTCCGGCAGAATATTTGGCAAGAAAAAGAAGGTCTTGATACGACAGCCTTCAGGAGCTGAATTCTAATCCTTTAACTCCCTGCTTTTCCAGATCATATAGATTGCAGGATATATGATGAGTTCGAGCATAGTGGAGGTCACTACGCCGCCTATCATCGGCGCTGCTATTCTTTTCATGACATCCGAACCAGCGCCGTGGCTGTACATTATCGGTATCAAGCCTGCAAGTATAACGCTCACTGTCATAATTTTGGGTCTTATCCTCTTTACGGCGCCGTACATTACCGCTTCTCTGAGGTCGCTAATGGTGTTCAGTTTCCCCTCTTTTTTCCATTTTTCATAAGCAAGGTCAAGATAGAGAAGCATCACCACGCCTGTTTCTGCGTCGAGGCCTGCAAGGGCGATCATTCCGACCCACACCGCTATGCTCATGTTGTAGTTGAGAATGTACAAGAACCAGAAGGAGCCTACGAGCGAGAACGGCACCGCAAGCAGGACTATAAAGGTTTTTGTAACAGATTTTGTGTTCAGGTAAATGAGCACAAAAATTACCGCAAGAGTTAAAGGTATCACTAGCTTCAGCCGTTCATGGGTTTTTACGAGATATTCATACTCGCCGCTCCATTCAAGGCGGTAGCCGCTCGGTATATTCAGTGCAGAGACTTTTTTCTTGGCCTCTTCCACATAACCGCCAACATCTCTGCCTGCAAAATCGATATATACATACGAGGTGAGAAGACCCTCCTCGCTTTTAATGCCTGTGGGGCCTTTTACAATTTTTATTTCTGCAAGCTCGCTTAATGGCACCTGAAGCAACTGCCCCGGAGAGGTCTGCCCATTTCCACCCATAACAACCTGTTGAGCTCCCATGACAGGCACAGGGATTCTTTTTAGGCGCTCGATATCATTTCTGAGCTCCCTCGAATAACGCACATTTACAGGGTACCTCTCCCTGCCTTCAACGGTGATGGTCAGATTCATTCCTCCTACGGCTGCCTGTATGATTTCCTGAACATCGTCGACAGTCAATCCATACCTCGCCGCTTCATCACGTTTTACAGAAAAGTCGAGGAAATATCCTGTTGTCACTCTTTCTGCATAGGCGCTTCTTGTGCCCGGAATATCTTTTACAATATTCTCAACATCAAGACCTATCTTTTCTATGACATTTAGGTCTGCCCCCAAAACTTTTATTCCGACAGGCGTTCTTATGCCGGTAGAAAGCATATCAATTCTGGCTTTTATAGGCATAGTGAATGAATTGGCCACGCCCGGTATTGTCAGTGCGTCATTCATCTCTGATTTCAGTGATTCGATGGTCGTGCCTGGACGCCATTGGGATTCTGGCTTAAGGTTTATAACGGTCTCGAACATTTCGAGCGGTGCTGGGTCGGTTGCTGTCTCGGCTCGGCCTGCTTTGCCGAAGACTTGAGAAACTTCGGGTATCTTTTTTAGCAGCTTGTCCTGAAGCTGGAGCAGCTTGGATGCCTCAGAAATAGAGGCTGCAGGCACCGTTACTGGCATATAGAAGAGCGTGCCTTCATAGAGCGGAGGCATGAACTCGGAGCCTAACTTCATGAACGGATATACAGTGGCGGCCATTATTACAATCGCGATAATTATGACGCTCCATTTGAATCTTAATGATAGTTTTGCAACCGGCTCGTAAATTTTATGCAGAATTAAGCTTATCGGATTTTTTTCTTCTGAATGAATTTTGCCCTTAATCAGAAGCGTCATCAATACCGGTGTAAGAGTCACGGCCAAGAATGACGAAAACAGCATCGCGAAGGTTTTTGTAAAAGCGAGAGGCTTGAATAGTCTTCCGGCCTGAGCCTGAAGCGTGAACACAGGCAGAAATCCTACGGTGATAACTAAAAGCGAAAAGAAGAGGGAAGGGCCCACCTCTTTGGCAGCCTCGATTATCACATCAGTGCGGCTGCCCTGCCTGCCTCCTGCCTCCCATTCTTCAAGCTTTTTGTGGGCATTTTCGACCATTATTATAGAGGCGTCCACCATCGCACCAACAGCGATGGCTATTCCGCTAAGGCTCATAATATTTGAGGTTACGCCTAAGTAATACATGCAGATAAAGGAAATGATTATCGCTATAGGCAGTGTGAGTATTACAACAAGTGCGCTAGGAAGATGGAAGAGAAACACAATGCATACCGCGCCAACCGCCAGAGACAGCTTGATTATCTCTTCCTTAAGTGTGCCGATCGAGTTGAGTATTAAATCAGATCTGTCATAGGTTGTTACTACATGCACTCCTTTAGGCAGGCTTGGCGATATGTCTTTTTTTATTCTCTCTTTGACCCTTTCGATTACGTCGAGCACATTTTCACCAAATCGAACAACAACTATGCCGCCTGCCACTTCGCCTTTACCATCAATGTCAGCTATGCCTCGCCTTATTTCTGGGCCAAGCTGGATATTCGCAATATCCCTAAGCAGCACAGGGGTTCCGGCATTGTTTGTAGCAACAGGTATGTATTCGAGGTCTTTAATATTCTTTATGTAGCCTCTGCCTCTGACCATATATTCGATGCCAGAAAACTCAAGCACCCGGCCTTCGACGTCTCGATTGCTTTTTCTTATCGCATCCATAACTTTCGGAAGCGATAGATTGTAAGCGAGCAGTCTGTTCGGGTCTATGGTCACCTGGTATTGCTTTACAAAACCGCCTATGCTCGCCACCTGAGAAACTCCGGGCACGCTTTCGAGCGCCAGCTTGACATTGTAATCCTGCAGCGAACGCAGCTGTGACAGATCGTGCTGTCCTGTCTCATCAATGAGCGCATAAGAAAAACCCCAGCCAACGCTTGTTGCATCAGGGCCGAGCACTGGGTTCACATCAGCAGGTATCTTGCTTTTTACCGCCTGAAGATATTCGAGCACGCGGCTTCTTGCCCAGTAAATATTTGTTCCCTCCTCAAAAATAACATAGATGAAGGAACTGCCCAAGAAAGAGAATCCGCGTACTACCTGAACTTTTGGCGCGGCTAAAAGGGTTGAGGTTATAGGGTAGGTTATCTGGTCTTCAACAAGGTCAGGGCTTCTGCCTGCCCATTCTGTGTAGATGATGACTTGTGTATCGCTCAGGTCGGGAATTGCATCAAGAGGCGTCTGCTTTAGCGCCCACCAACCCCAGAGCGTAAGAAATGATACGAGCAGAAAAACGATAAACTTGTTCTTGGCGCTGAACTCGATTATTCTTGCGATCATAACTGTTGTCAGTGCTTGTGGCTGCCGAGCGGTTTAACGCCTTTGAGTTGAGCCTCTGAATCTATAAGGAAGTTTGCGGAAGATGCAACTTTTTCTCCCGATGTCAAACCCCTTGTGATTTCGGTCATGCCGTCTGATTTAAGGCCTATGGTGACTTCGCGAGGTTCAAAATAGCCATCGCCTTTATCAACATAGATAATCTGCCGCACACCGGTGTCTATGACAGCATCATCAGGAACGAGTAGCCGCTTCCCCATTTCGATCTTGATCTCAATGTTCGTGAACATCTGTGGCTTGAGAGCTTCTGAAATATTCGGTATAGTGAATCTTACTTTTGCTGTTCTTGTGTCACCAGAAAGAGACGGATAAACATAATCTATTTTTGAGCTGAAAATCTTGCCCGGCAGAGAGTTTATGCTTATTTGTGCGGTCTGTCCGATTCTTATCATAGGTAGTTCATATTCGTAAATATCCGCAACTATCCAGAGAGTCGATATGTCTGCAACATCAAACAGTTTTTCGCCTGCTGTTATCTTCATGCCCCGCAATGCGTTTTTTTGCACCACATATCCGCTGGAGGGGCTATAAACCGTAAAAGTTCTGATAGGCTTGCCTGTGGTCTCTATGTTTTTGATCTGCTCATCGCTGATATCCTTGAGCTTCAAGCGGTTCCTGGCCGCCTCAAGGATTGCGTCAGCATCTTTTGCCAGCATCTTAGCGATGCCTTCATCACGTTTTTGTGAAGTCCATTTCAGCACATTGAGATATTCCTGCTGTGTGGCCATCAGTTCAGGGCTGTAAATCTCGGCAAGGGGCTCTCCTTTTTTTACCAGCCTGCCGGTGTAATCCACATGCAGGGACTCTATCCATCCTTCCAGTTTTGAATTGACGGTCGAAAGTTTCCTCTCATCGTATTCGATTTTGCCCACCGACCTGATGGTTTTGCCCATCGGCTGCATATTGGCTACATAAGTCCTTACGCCTATCAACTGCTGTTTATCTGCAGATATCTCTACCAAAGGCGCTTCCGATGAAGATGTATTGTCATTGGCCTGTGTGGTATTGCTTTGGTGTGATGCTGTATCAGTATTCTTATAGACGTTTTTAAGCAGATTCGATTTCGTAAGAAAGAACGACAAGCCTGCTGCCAGAAATGCTCCAGCAATTAATATCACTATATTTTTTCTCATTTTTGATTCCCCTTCGATTCCATGTCTGATATGCCCGAGACCGCTTCTATCCGTGCAATCGCTTTTTCTCTCTCGATAAACTGGTTCCAGTAAAGAGTTTCATAATCGATAAGGGACTTAAGCCTGCTTATTATAGATGAGGCATCCCCTTTGCCAGAAACATAGCCCGCCAGCGCCAAGTCAAAGTCCTGATACGCTTTAGGTATTAGCCCCTTTTTATAGAGTTCCATAAGCTTTTCTGCCGAGGTTATCATCGCATGGTTCTCCCTTATAGAAGACGATAGCATGAATTTCAGGGCTTCAAGTTCGTATCTGTTCTCTCGTGTTGCCGCTTCAGCCTCGTTGACAGCCTGTTTTTGCTTTTTTTCATGATAAAGAGGGACATTTATGGTTGTTGTAAGATTCCACATATCTTTAAACACTCCCCGTCTTGTGGCATAGCCTGCGTTGAGAGTGAAGTCAGGGTAGAAGTCCTTTTTTGCCAATTCCACTTTTTTCTCGGACACAGAAATCGAACTCTCTCTAGATTTGATTTCTGGTGAATTAGAATAGGCAGTTTTTATTATTTCGTCTAGCGTTTTTGAGTATTGAGATACGTTATATTCTCCGGGTTTGCCTATAGGGGCGCTTATATCACGGCCGGAAACCGCATTAATCATGCCTTCGAGCGCATTTATTTTTTGTCTGAGCATCTCTTCTCGTTCGAGCAGCATATATTTTTCGGTTTGCGCAGTCACCGCATCCTGAACTTCTGAGACGCCCGAGGAGTAGCGTGCGAGAGCTGCATCCTCGATTCGTGCTATTAAAGCAGCTCTGTCCTTAATTATGTCCAGATTTTTATAAGCAAGGAAAATATCCGCATAGAGTTCTTTGACACGCACGATAGTTTTTAAACGGACCGCTTTCAGGCTTCTCTCCAGCGCTTCTCTGTCTTTTGAGGCGATGTCTGTTCTAAGAGGAATTTTGCCCGGATAAGGGTAGGTTTGAGATGCCGAAAGCATCCACTGGGCTCCCTGCTCATAACCGTAGGTATATCTTTTGAACCCTTCATTCTGATAACCGAAAGACAGCATCGGGTCGGGCAGGGCTTCTGCCTGAGGTATCTTAAAGGCGGCCCCGGCTAATCTGGCCTGGTAAGCCAATATCTCCGGATTTTTAGAGAGGGCATCATTTATAAGTTCTTGTAGTTTTAATTCGTCTGCTGAAACAACAGATGCAATTAAGAAAAAAATAAAAATAAAAGAGCAGACGAAACGCAGATTGGGGAGGGGACTGCGTTTCATCTGCTTTGTGGGGGGAAGCATCATTTATCTACTGCACGTCTATATTAAATTTAGCGGAAGAAGTCTTTCCGCCTTTTGATATTTTTATGGCTATGTTCCATGGCCCGCCCATAGAAAGGTTCATTGTTGCCTTATAAACTTCACCGCTTAATTTGGCGTTTGCTTTGTAATTCATTGGCGGCATACCCGGCATAGCAGGCATTGAATAATCCACCACCACCTTGGCATCTGTAACAGGCTTTCCTGCTGCATCTTTAATCTCTGCCGTTACATTATTGGTTCCGACCACAGGAGGATTTTTGTCAATTTTAACTACGACATCATAATCTCCTGCTTTCTTCTTTACTTCAAAGTCCTTTGCAAAAGCGGTTCCTGCAACCAGCAGTACCGCAATAATTATGAATACAAATTTTTTCATCAGCAACCTCCATTAATTTATTTGATTTAATGTTAGCAGAGATTTATGAATAAAATATGAAGGTATAAAACGAATTCATGGCTACATAAAACACTGAGGGTCTTCGGCCAAGCAATCTCCTGATACTGCATTAGCAACCGCCCTGCATCCTCCGCATTGCCACCTCAGCCTGCATTTTCGGCATTTGCCTTTTAATTTATCCCTGTCTCTCAATGTTTCAAGCAGTGGTGAGTTCCAAATATCATTTAGATCATCTTTATAAGCATTGCCGATAACTATGGGCAGGCGGCGGCATGGATAAACAGAGCCGTCCGTGTCCACGCAAATACCATTGTAGCCTATTGAACATCCGCTGATAAGATGTGGATTACATTTGTTGAAATAGGCATGCCACAGAGGGTCTCTCACAGGAATCTCAAATTTATTTTTTTTCTTGAGCGAATGAAAACTTCTAAAGATTTTTTTGGTTTCGACTGGGGTCAGCATATCTTTTATCATAGATGCCCCAAGACCTATAGGCACGAGCCTCGAGAATGCTAAGCGTTTTGCATGAATTTCGGAAAGCTTTGCCGCGTCTTCGATATATGCCGCATTTTTTTTTGACACGGTCATCATAAAAGTGACCGGCACCTTATTTTCTTTCAAGAGTGCTGCGCCGTTTATAGCATCACAGAAGCTTGAAGGCCCACGCAATGAATCATGTATGGACTCGCTGCCTTCCACCGATATCTGAACTGTTTCGCAGGAATGGCTCTTAAGGTTTTTTGCTATGGCTTGTGTTATCAAGGTTCCATTCGAAAGTATTCTGACCGGCATAGAGTTTTTTAACGCTTCAGAGAGAAGAAAAAAAAGGTGTTTAGATCGAAACGGTTCTCCTCCGCAGAGATGTATTCTGCCTTTTAGGCGATTGCGGCCAAGAAAACTTACGAAATTGTCCAGAACAGAAGAGAGGCGGGTTATGTCAGGCTCAGCTTTTACAGAGGCATTGTAGCAATGCGAGCAGCTCAGGTTGCAGGAGTCTGTGATATGCCATTGGAGGTAGAACCAGTCATTAAAACCGGATACCTTCAGCATCGATTAATCCCCGCCGCCACAGCCTCCGCAACCACCACTTCCACCGCCGTCGCCGCTGCTTCCACCATCTCCGCCTGTGGTGGAGCATGACGAACAACCAGAACTGGAATCAGGGAACCTCGACCGGGTGTATGAAACATAATTCAGAAATTCATCAAAAACCGAGCCTGCAAGTATTCCGAAACCGAGTACAGCAACCCCATAGCTAAGAGACGGGTCATAACTATTCTTGTCCGAAACATAGTCGGCTGAAGTTTTTATCTTGTCTGTGTATTTATTTAAAAACTCATTGCCGCGTTTTGAATGTATATGAGCTTTCCTTAGAACTGCTCCCGAAATGAGCGCAATAATACTAACGCCCACAGCTGCATAAAAAAACGGATTTCCTTTTATAAATAATACATCCGAATTGAACATGAATGCGAGAAGCAAAAGCAGTGAAAATAAAGAATTTCTGATTAACCCATTTCCGACCGAGCGCTCTTCTTCAGCATCTTTCAGGCAGCCTTTTCTCAAAAGTGAATTTATGATGCCTAGGTCGTAGTTTTTAAGAGCATCTTTGTTTTTAAGCAAGTTTGATAGCTTTTTTTCGTTTCTAAAGAAACCTACCAGCATTATTTCGTAGGACAGGAGGCGGTCATCTTTTTTAGTTGATTTGAGTGCGTTGCCTGATTTTATTTCGAGGACGCCCCTTCTGATTAAGTCGAACAAAGAGACGCAGATAGCATGACGCCTTCCTTTGTTGAGATAAGCTATTTCGGCAGGAGTTGGTTCACCGTTGTCAACTAAAACTGACGCCTTGGCTTTTTTTATTCTGACAATTGCGTAACCTGCTATGTATATCAAAATTATAAGACAAAATAGGGATGCAGGCTCGAATTTATCCTCGTATTCACTGTTGTAAAGAGAGGCTGAAACATCTGCGTTGAAAAATAGCATAATCGAATAAAATGCAAGAGCAAAAACAACTTTTATCATATATTCACCTTTAGCCCTTTCTGAGATAAAATACTTTATTATCGGCATTTAGGGCAAAAAGCGTCTTCAGTTCGTCTTTTATGCCATCCAATTTTTCTTGAACCAGAAAGAGCAGCTCACCTTCGATATCGAGGGTATTAACCACCCCTGTTCCTTGAGCGGCCGAAGCAAAAGCAGGAGCCGCAATATGAGAAGAGCTGAGGGCGTAATGTATATCAAAACATTTTTCTATGCGTGACGCGAAGTCTTTATCGAATATTCTCAGCACCACCCGTATGTTTCTGTTCAACGCCCTTGCGTTAAGACCCACTTCGAGATTTATTATGTCGTTGTCCATTGCGCATATTATGGCTTTTGCGCCCGGTATGTTTGCGTCGGAAAGAGTTTTTTCCTGAGTGGCATCAGATATTATAAAAGGGATATTCATCTCTTTAACGGCAGCAAAAAATTTATTTTCGGGATTTTTTTCTACCACCACAACTTTTTCTCCGAGCGCCAGAAGGTCTTCGAGAATACGAATTCCGACATCTCCTGTTCCGCATAAGACAATATGCCCTGAAAGCCTGCTTCGCTTACGGCCGAGCATAAGATCCATTCTCTTTTTTATTAAGGTGTCGGTTATCATTGCAAAGAGTATGGTAAAAAGTGATATTCCTGAAAGCATAAGCATAATGCCGATAATCTTAGAAAGTGTGGAAGAATCTTTCAGGCTGATATCTCCGAAGCCTGTGCTGGTAAGGACTGTTACTACAAAATAAACGGCATTAATGAAAGAGAGGTTTTCGAAGCTGTAAAAGTAAGCTATGCAAAAAATAATGACAGAAATGAGAGCTGTCAATGTATTTCGTAAAATCTTGTCCATTCCCAGAAGCCTTTTTGATAAGGGTATGGTTTCTTTTTTTATGGCTTTAGTAGGCGTATTGTTTTTTTCAGGACATGGCTGTTTTTCGAACCTAAAGCCATTTTTAAACTCAGAAAAAATGCATAAAGAACCTTTGTCAGGTATTTTTTCGTTTTTTGCTGGAAAGACCATTTTGTTTATCGCAACAATATCCAGGCTGTGTTCTTTTTCTGTTTCGTTCACTGTTTTTTGTGCAAAGAGTGAGCAGGGAACCCTGAAAAAGCTGAAAATTTTATCTGACTCCTTTAGCGAAAGAATAGGCTTTTCGAGTAGAGCTGCTGTTGCGAATGCAGCGGATGCAACCTGAGATGCACTGATAACTTTGAAGTTCTGCATGTTTTCTTCAAGCTTTGCTGCAAGTTTTGTGTTGAACAGCCTCAGAACCACACTAATTTTAGGATTAATCTCCACAGCATGAAGTGCAGCCTGCAGGTTGAACTGCTCATCGCTCGACGGAAGTATTATGGCAGAGGCATCCGAGATCTCAATTTTTCGTAAGAGTTCAAAATTAGAAAGGTCGGCCTCTATGACATTTGTGCAGCAGTTTTTGATTTTTGATAGATAGGGCGATGCAGGATAGGTTGCAACTAAAGGCTCTGTTCCTGTCTGTTTAAGGAACTCTGCAACTCTTAATCCTACGCTCGAAAGGCCGTAGATTATAATTTTCTCCGCCATGGCGGTTTATTACTTTAGGCCAAGGACATCCTGCATATCATATATTCCGGGCTTCCGGCCAACTATCCATGATGCGGCCTTTAAAGCTCCTCTGGCAAAAGTGTCTCTGCTTGATGCCTTATGTGTTATCTCTATCCTCTCGCCAAGACCGCCGAAAAGCACGGTGTGTTCGCCGACTATATCGCCCGCTCTGACGGTCTGGATACCGATCTCTTTTTTTGTTCTCTCACCGATTATGCCTTTCCTGGCATAAACCGCAACTTCATCCAGATTTCTGTTTACAGCATCGGCTATTACCTGAGCCATCTTTATTGCGGTCCCGCTCGGTGCATCTTTTTTTAGCCTGTGGTGTGACTCAACTATTTCGATGTCGTAGTCATCGCCAAAAACCCGCGCTATATCCTGCAATACTTTCAGCAGAAGATTCACTCCCACACTCACATTCGGAGCTATTACAACGGGAATGCCTTCAGCGATTTTTTTTGCCTCTGCCAGTTCATCTTTAGAAAAGCCTGTTGTTCCAATTATCATCGCCTTTTTATTTGCGGCAGCTATTTTAAGGTGTTCAAGGGAGGAGGCAATGGATGTGAAATCTATCACGACATCGCAGGCTTCTATAACCGCGCCAAGGTTATCAACTAGTTTTATCCCGTTTTCGCCTATGCCTAGAATTCCACCTATGTCTTTACCGAGCAGTACATGTCCTTTTCTCTCGGTCGTACCTGCCAGTTTAATATCCGCATATTCTTTTGAAAGCGCCGCAATTCTGCTGCCCATTCTTCCGGTAGCGCCTGTCACTATAATCTTTGTCATTTATTCTCCTCCTCGATTTCTGATTCATCATCTCTTGCAGGTATCTTATACTCTTCCATCGCCCATTTGCCGAGGTCAATAAGTTTGCATCTTTCGGAGCAAAAGGGCTTCCATGGGTTTTCTTCCCAAGTAGTCTTCTTTTTGCAGTGCGGGCATTTAATCTGCATGCAGGAAGCTATTTTTTCTTTTCCTCGAACGCCTCGTCTTCCTGCTTGCTGCGCATCATCTTTAAAAGCTCGGCATAGCCGTTGACATGCGAACGGATTATCTTGTTGAACTGGTTTCTGTAATTATTGACAAGACTTACACCCTCCACAGATATGTCATAAACATTCCATCTGCTGTTCAGTTTTGCGAGCTTGTAATCTACAGGAATCTCGGTGCCGTTCTTTGTTATCATTTTAGTTTTTACTATAGAATTTTCACCGTCGGTTTTTTCTTCCAGATAAACAACCTTTTCATCGCTGTAATTTTCTATTTTCTTTATGTATGACCGTTCAAGCAGATCTGTGTATAAAGATACGAACTCCTTTTTCTCTTCAGGTGTTCTTTTGCTCCAGTTTTGCGCGAGAGACCTTTTTGCCATCTCCTCAAAATCAAAGCGTTCCAGAACCACCTTACGAATGGCAGAACGCCTTTCTCTCGTTTTATCAGGTCGTTTCATCTCTTTGTTCTTCAAAATATCGATAACCTTATCAACCGTAACCCGAATCTGATCGGTCGGTTCTCCGGCATGGGCATTAAAGCCTGATATCAGAAAAAATATTGCAGACAACAAACAAACCAAAGTTTTCATCATCCCCTCCTATTTTAATTCCTTTAGGTCCAATCCAGAGGCATACAAAAGATTTGCGTAAGCTATCCTGTGGTTGTACATTGATTTAAGATTATTGGCTTTCAGCATCGCGTAAGCAAGTGCCGCGTCAGCCATATCCTTAGCATCTCCTATGCCGAGGTCAAGGTTGGCGATTGCTGCAACAAGCCATTTTTTTGCGTTTGTATAACCCTTCTCGGTCTCGAATATATTTTTCCGTGCCTCTTCGAAATCGAGGTAAAACTTTCTCACCTGAAAAGGAATAGCTTCGTCAGCAAACTTTTTCTTTTCTGCAATCTTGTGGTACTCTGCGAGCGATTCCTGAATTCTGCCTTTTGTTATGCCGAAATCCACAGCCCATTTCAGCCCCATGAAAGCGCCGCCGTATGAATGGTTGAAATAATCATCGATATAAGGATTGTTTATCCGATCCCTGTTCGATGCAGCAGAAACAGAGCCTTTCAAACCGGCAAAGACCATCGGATAAAGATTGCTCTTTTCAACATTAACCAAGGCATTTTTTGCTATCAGCCCCTCTTTTATTTGAAGGAATTCAGGTCTGAGTTCTCGGGAGAGCTGAATGTATCTGGATACATCATCAACTGTTCTGTCCTGAGGGGTGAGGGAATCATCCGCAATATCAAAATCAGCATTCAAAGGCAATCCCATGCTTGTAGCGAGCGCGTCTTTAGCCAACGCAATGCCTTTTTCTGCCTCGTTCAGGTTTCTCTGAACCTCTCCATAGAATGCGTTCAGTTTGAAAAGATTCAGCTCATCCGCTGCCGGCGATCCTGTCGCTATCTGCTTTTCTGCCTTCTCTATAGCGCTGACGATGCCATCTTTAATCTCGAGTATAAGCTTTCTCAAATCTCTGGCAAGCAGAAGCCCGAAATAAAGTTCTTTTGTCCTGAGAACTATTTCTGACGTTTTCCTGTCAACGCCTGCTTTTGCAACCTTAATACCACTTGCCGCTGCTTCCCTGTAGCTGCTTATCTTGCCGAATGTGTAAAGCGGCTGTATAAGCGTAGCCTCGGCATTGCCGAATATGCCGCCGATGCTTGTTTTAGAGCTTGTGTCTATTGGGTTAAGCTGTTCTCTCCTTGCTTTTGGCGAGGGGCCTGTAATCGCAAGCATATCGATTTGCGGATAGAGGGCTGAGTCGGCCTGCATTTTTTTTGCCTTATAGACATCTTCTTCAAAACGGGTTTCTCCAATTTCGGGGCTTATCTCCACAGCTTTTTTTATGCATTCCTGAAGATTCAGGACCGTCTTGGGTTTAGAAGCTTCAGCCGATACCGAGACGGCTGGTGAAGACGCGATTATAATTGCACAAAAAATTAGATAATAAATATACTTCAATTTTGTCACTCCTTAGTTAAACTTTGCCGAAGGCGTATTTGGAAATAAGCTCTTCTATATCAATTGCTGACTCTGTTTCTCGAAGCTTGCCTCCGTCAGAAACACCTTTATCGGAACCGCCGGGAGTAATTTCGATATACTTCTCTCCAATGAGGCCTTTTGTTTTTATCGAGGCTATGGCATCATCCTGAAGTTTTATATCCTCGTTGATAACCATCTCGACCCTAGCCATATATTCTCCGTTAAGTTTTATGCTTTTTATTTTTCCTATCTGAACGCCAGCAATCTCAACCACCGCACCGTTTTTGACCCCGCCTGACTTTACGAACTCAGCATAAACAGTGTATCCCGAATTCCCCATAACCTCTAGCCTGCCTAACTTTATAGAAATGTACGCAAGCGACATAATTCCGACAAGCAGGAATATTCCCACCGCAAGTTCAAGATCAAATTTTTTCATCTAATCCTCCAAGAAAAATATAATTGAATATTTGTTACAGCTTTCTGCCAACTGCAGGCGCTATCAACTTCAGCTCTGACATCAGTTTTGCGAACTGATTCGGGGTAAGTGATTGTGCGCCATCGCTCGTAGCGCGCTCCGGCTCAGGGTGAACCTCAATTATCAAACCGTCTGCCCCTGCTGCTATAGCCGCTTTTGACAGAGATGGAACATACTGAACATGCCCTGCAGCATGGCTTGGATCAATCACTATCGGCAGATGAGACTTTGCCTTCACAACCGGAATGCACGCAATGTCGAGCGTGTTTCTTGTTGCGGTCTCAAAGGTCCTTATGCCTCTTTCGCAAAGAACTACATCGTGGTTGCCCTCAGACATTATATACTCGGCTGCCATAAGAAATTCTTCGATTGTTGTTGCCATCCCTCTTTTTAGAAGCACAGGCTTTTTTGCCTGGCCTAATGCCGTAAGCAGCGCAAAATTCTGTATGTTGCGCGCGCCGACCTGAAAAGCGTCTGCGTATTTATAAACAATATCGATATCCACAGGATTAACCACTTCGGTAACAATCGGAAGCCCTGTCTCAGAGCGTGCTTTTGCTAGATGCTTGAGTCCTTCCTCACCGAGTCCTCTGAAGGAGTAGGGGCTGGTTCTGGGCTTGAACGCTCCGCCGCGGAGAATCCTGGCTCCCGCAGCTTTAACGTGGCGGGCTGAACTTACTATCTGCTCTTTGCTCTCGACAGAGCAGGGGCCTGCCATAACAATCAGCTCTTCCCCGCCTATTTTTACTCCGCCGATATTTACGATCGAGGTCTCGCGCTTTACTTCACGGCTTGCAAGTTTGTAAGGCTTGCTTATCGGCACTATGCTGTCAACACCCTCGAACTCCTCGATGATAAATACTTCTTCCCTGTTTCCGCCGGTTCCTACAAGACCGATGACATTTCGCTCTTTGCCGTATATTACATGCGGAGAAAACCCAAGCTCTTCAGCTTTTTTGCAGACATGTTTGAGTTCCTCATCCGCTGCTCCGATTTTCATTACAACAATCATTTCATTCTCTCCTTATTTAATTGAATCATCGGGTATTACCGCCACTTTCAGGGAATCAGCAGCCTCAGAAACCATCCTGAACCCTTCCTGTATTCCTGACAGCGACACTTTATGTGTGATCATTTTTTGTACATCAACAGCGTTTGTTTCAATTAGAGCAAGCGCTTCTTTCAGATCCTGCGGGGATGCGCCGTATGAAAAACGCACCGAAATCTCATCGCGCCAGAAGTTTACCGATGGAATGCAGATATCCTCCTGCGGCACCGCAAAGAAAAGTATCACGCCTCTTTTATCTATCGACTCCACGGCGCTGGCAACCGCCTGTTTTGCTCCTGCGCAAACGACAATTCTGTCCGCTAGCCTGCCGTTGTTTAGTTCTTTAAGCTTTTCTACAGAATATTCGGAAGCGTGAATTGCATGGTCTGCTCCGAATTCCAACGCCTTATTAAGTCTGTATTTGTTAATGTCTGTGGCTATAACCTTTGCGCCTTTAAGTTTTGACATCTGGATATGAAGCAGTCCCGAAATACCGGAGCCGAAGACAACTACAGTCTGCCCTTTTTTAACATCAAGGCTCTTTTGTCCAAGCACGGCGCAGGCAAGCGGCTCTATCATTGTAGCAGTTTCGTATGACATCCCTGCGGGAAGCAGAAATGTTCCTGTTTTAACATTGAGCGCAGGTACCCTTATGTATTCCGAAAACCCGCCCGGCTCATAATTTCCTGTGTGCAGGGGTGAGCAGGCAGTGTAGTTGCCCTGATCGCAATAAACGCATGAATAGCAGGGCACATGATGCGAGACGAATACTCGATCTCCGGATTTGAACTGTTCAACACCATTGCCTGTTTCGACTATCTCTCCTGCCATTTCATGGCCGAGCACTCGCGGCCCTTTTTTAATCCTGTACCACTGCATAACATCGGTTCCGCAAATACCCGACGCCTTCATTTTGACGAGGATTTCCCCGTCGCCTATAGCAGGAATAGGGCGCTCTTCTATTCTGACATCAGAATTGTTGTGATAAACCGCAACTTTCAAGTTATACCTTCTCCATATTGGGGTCTATTCCACTTATCGCAGACTTTTTGTTTTTCTGATAAATCTCATATCCTTCTTCAGCGGTTGCTCCCTTGTGGACAATCGCCTTTACAGCCTTTATCATCCCTATAGGACTGTCGCTCTGAAAGATGTTCCGTCCCATGTCAACGCCCGATGCCCCGGCTCTTATAGCGTTTTCGGTCATCTTAAGCGCATCCATCTCGGGCAGCTTCTTGCCGCCGGCAATCACTATCGGGACAGGACATCCAGCGACAACATCCTCAAAACCGTCGCAGTAGTAAGTCTTGACTATATGTGCGCCGAACTCGGCCGCTATCCTGCAGGCAAGGCCTATATATCTTGCGTCCCTGACCATTTCTTTGCCAACGGCCGTAATAGCAAGAACCGGCATGCCGAATCTTTCGGCTTCGTTAATAAGCCTTCCGAGGTTGGTTATTGTCCTGTCCTCATTTTTTGCGCCGACATACATGGACATTCCTACACCAGAAGCATTGAGTCTTAGCGCTTCCTCCATTGAGGTGGTTATATCTTCATTCGAGAGCTCGCCTAGTATGCTCGGCCCGCCCGAAACCCTCAGACATACCGACGTTTCTATCTTCGGGTCTATGCAGTTTCTTAATATTCCTCTGGTTACAAAAAGACAGTCAGCCTGCGGTATAAGTGGGATTATATTTTTCATGTCCCTGAGACCTGTTGTCGGTCCCTGAAAATATCCGTGGTCAACCGCCAACATAACAGTCTTTCCATCCTTCGGGTTGAATATCTTAGACATTCTGTTTTTCATTCCAAAATCCATATTAAAAGCCTCCTATGACAAATTATTATCCTGGTAGTATATGAAAGGTGAAGAAAAGCTGTCAATTTCAGCGTGTTTCGATTGTTATTCCAAGCCCCTTATCCATAGTGTGGATTGGGTATGCTTTGTAATTCTTTATATGTGGCTGTTTTATGAGAAAATCTGTTTTGTGCCAGAACGGTATCCAAGGCGCTTCAGAAATTATAATATCTTCAGCCTGTTTGTAAAAGGCATTGCGCTGCTGAACATTTACAGCTTTCTGCCCTTTCTCGATCAAGCTGTCAACGCTTTTGTTTACATACCTCGTTCTGTTGCCTGCCGGGCCTAAATTTGCGGAATGGAAAAGCGGGAACAAGAAATTTTCGGGGTCAGGATAGTCGGCCCACCAGCTCAACCAGAATATATCAGGCTCGCCTGAGTTTATGGCCTGCTTATAGGCGCTCCATTCAAGCTGTTTTATGGTCACCTTGATGCCGCTCTTTTCGAGATACGACTGAATTATTTCGGCCAAGTCAACAACATCCTGATCGGCAGTAATATACATTTTTGCAGACAGACCTTGCGGATAAAGTTTTTTGACTATCTTTGATGCTTCTTCCGGTTTGTATGAAAAGTCATTAGCGTCAGGGGCAACTGTCCAAGCCCTTATTATGTCAGCGACAGGCCCAAGCGCAAGCCTGCCGCGTTTCTCATAAAAAGTCTCGAGAATCTTTTTTCTGTCAACGGCTAATCCCACGGCGCGCCTCAAGGCTGCGTTGTCAAAAGGCGGCTTTGAGCAGTTGAGTCCTAGGTAATATGTATTGGGCGCATTCATCGTCAGAATTTCTTTTTCCCATTTTGCATCGTCCCTGAATTTAGAATATGCCGAAGCAGGAAGCGATATGACATCAAGATTACCGAGCTCAAAATCGGTAATCGCGGTGAGGTCTTCAGGAATAATCTTATAAACTATGCCGTTTATCTTTGCCGTATCTTCAAAATAGTTCGGATTTTTTACTAACTTAACCTCAGCGTTCTGCTTCCATTCTTTTAGATAAAATGGCCCTGTGCCTGAAGGGTTGCTCGAAAAGTCAGGCCCCCAACGGCTGACCTCTTCTTTAGGCACCACATAGGCTGTCGTGGTAGTAAGAATATTTAGAAACGGAGAAAACACAGAGTTTAGCCTTATTTCAAAAGTGTGTTCATCAATAACCCTAAAGCCAGCAACCTCTTTTACTCTGTCATTCCTGAACTCTGCGGCACCATAAACCTTATCAAATACCCATGTGACCGGTGACTTTGAATCCGGATGCAGTACCCGCTCGTAAGAGAATTTAAAATCATGGGCGTTGGCTATGCGGCCGTTTTTGAAGCGCACGTCTTTTCTCAGAAAAAAAGTGTACCTCAGTCCATCATTTGAAATTTGCCAGCGTTCGGCAATGTCGGGGACAATATTTAAATTTTCATCTAGCTTGACCAATCCGTTGAAAAGTTTTGCTGCTATTGATGCGCCGGTTACATCAACAATCAGGGCAGGGTCAAGGGTTGTGGGATTGGCGTTTATGCGGTAATATACGAAGCCATCAATTCTGGAAGACGAACCGCAGCTTAAAAGAAATAAAGATGCAAGAAAAATACAAAACCTTATCATTTTTCCAATCCGAAAGTTTCTATTGTAGAGTATTCGGCACCCGAAGGTTTAAGGACGCTTTGCATTAAACAGACCTCTTTGACATCAAAGCTTCCGAATGTTTCGCTGCTGTGCTTCAAGAGTTGCCTAACTGCCGAACCTGCGCTGCGTTGGTCTTTCACTCTTCCTAGCGTAAGGTGAGGGGAGAATTTACGGGCCTCTTTTTCGAATCCGAGCATGACTAGAGAAGATTCTATATATTTGTGTAATTCTTGAAGATTAGCTAATTCAGAAACGCCGATCCAAAGCACATTAGGGCGTTTAGGGTCCAGGAATACGCCTGTGCCCTTAATTTAGAGAGGGAAGGGGGAATGCGATGCGGACAAAACTTTTAGAGATGCAATAACATCCTGCGCTTTTTTTTCATCGACTTCGCCCAAAAACTTCATAGTGATGTGAATGTTTTCTGAAGGCACAAATTTGATGCCCGAAGCGTTAGTGGTTATTGCATTAATAAGCTTTGCGATAGACTCTTTTATTGAAGATGGGATTTTTATCGCAATAAAGCATCTCATCTACTAGATTACTCTCCATATCTGCAAGACTATATTAGTAGCGATTCCTGCAAGCAGGTCGTCGGTCATCACACCTAATCCCCCGTGCAGTTTCTGTTCAACATTCCTTATCGGTGACGGCTTTACAATATCAAAAAACCTGAATATAAAAAATGCCGCAATTATATAGCCTGTGGTAAGCGGCAGAAACATAATCGAAACAAGATAGCCTGCAAATTCATCAATTACTATATTTCCGCTGTCGCGCCTGTTATAGCAAGTTTCGGCGTAGTGGGCGCTTGCGGTGCCGGCTAAAAACAGAACCGCAGAGATAATAATCAATGCAGACGAATCAGGCTTAACAATCCATACAAACGCAACAGCCGCAAGCGTTCCGAAAGTGCCGGGAGCAAATGGGATATGGCCGATAAAAAAAACTGAGGCTACCGCTTTTGTCAAAAAGACTTTTAAGTTATTTTTCGTCGTCATCATCAAGCATTCTATACTTTGGCCCTTCGACATCGTCATATTGGCCTTTCTTGGCAGCCCAGATAAAAAGCAGCCAACACACAACGCCAAGCAGCAAGGAAATTGCTATTAGCAGATACAGGCTCGACATGTTAGATATTATGGCAACGCAGCTTCTGTGATAGGTATTTTAAAAATAAAGGCAGCTCCAGAGCCCGGAGCGCTTTCAACATATATAGTGCCCTTATGTGCTTCTATTATTTTTTTAACTATCGACAACCCGAGGCCTGTGCTCTTTTCTCCTCCTGTCGGTCTTGCGCTGAGCTTTTGAAATTCGCCGAACAGTTTTCCCTTGTCTTCCTCTGATAAGCCCGGCCCTTCATCCTTAACGCTCACCATTGCCATGCCGCCTTCATCCGCTAATGTGATATAAACATTGGAACCTGGAGGGGAAAATTTAACCGCATTGCTTATCAGGTTGTCCACCACCTGTACCATGCGGTCGTAATCGAACATGGTGTCTGGCAAATCCGCAAGGGACTCATGCAGCTTAATCTCTTTCTTTTCCGCTACCATCCGGTTTATTGTCAATCTGTCTTCCAGCAGCTTTTTCACAGAGCCAGCCTTAAGTTTTAAATCTATCTTGCCGCTCTCGATTGCGGATATGTCCAGCAGGTCGTTCAACAGAGTGAGCATGCCTTTGCTGGCATTGCTGATCGTTGTAGAAATGTGCTTCTGCCTGTCGGTCAACGGCCCCGGCATGCCGCTGAGCAGCATATCGCTGAACCCCTTTATGGATGAGAGGGGATTCCTGAGATCATGGGCTGCTATGCCGAGGAACTTGTTTTTCAGCTGATTCAGCTCTTTCAGTTCTTTGTTTTTCTCTTCAATTTCATTTCTTGCCTCAACAATTTTTGTGACGTCCGAGAATAGGAATAGGGTATAGTCTTCCCCGTTCAACCTTAGAATAGAAATATCCAGATTAAAATGCCCCACCGGCGGTCCCGGAAATGATACTGTTGCTCTGACGATGCCTTCTGTACCAAAGAACAAGCGATTTGCCTTGACCGCTTCCGAAACTTCTGTCTCAAGCATCATAATTGGCGTCAGATTATCAACTAAAACTTCTACTGAGTCGCTCTCAATCGAATTTTCCGCAAATATGCGCATCGCAGGCTCGTTGGCAAGAAGTTTATTGCCAGAGGGATCGAACAGTAAAACTCCGTGTATATCGTTCAACAGAGCTTTATCGGACAGATCTTTTTCAAAACTCAGCTGATTGGCAAAGCTGTTGAGCAACTGTATCTTTGCGCGCACCCCTTCGGTGTTGAAGAGGCCGAGAAGGCCGGAGACCTTCTGGTCCGTTATGAAGGGGTCCTTCCACCTAAGGCGAGGGAGTATAGTCGCATATGTCCTGTCCAGAAGGCGCAGCGCCTCATCGAACTTTGACAGATAAGCAAGCACCAGCACCAAAACCGCAGCCGCATAGAATATTGAGGCAGGAAGCCAGAGCCTGGCATATGCAAAAAGCAGATAATCGGCCAAGGCCGTAACTAGGAGAACGGAAGCCATCGCCAAAACAATTCCGCGCTCCGAGAGATTCAAAAAAAATATAAAGAGCAGAACAGAAAATATTATTAGGCTTAAGCAGCGGATATACACCGGTACTACGACTATGGGGTTGTTGGACAGAAGCGTTTGGAGACTGTTCGCATGGACCTCAATGCCTGTAGTTGTCCGCCTGGATTGGGAAAAGGGTGTCAGCGCTTTATCTCCCAGCCCTTCTCCGGTGATTCCCACAAGAACAATTTTGTCCGCAAAGTAGGAGGGAGGATACAATCCTTCGACTATGTCCGAAAACGAGATATTTTCGAAAATTCCTGAGCCGCCGATATAGTTTATGCGCATTAGGTCGGCTTGTTTTATGCTCTTGATTTCATTTATGTCTGCGGCTGGATGTATGCGCTGTAAGGATTTCCCTGTAGCCAGTTCGTAGGTCAGAGAGGACAATGATGGAATGGCTTTGCCTTCTGAGTACATAGTGTGGTAAATGGTCCTGACAATACCGTCCGTATCCGCATCTACATGGACATGCCCAACCGGAGACGAAGGCAGAGGCGCCACAGGATAGTGGACTGTCAGCTCCGAATCAAAATAGACAGGGAAGATCACATTCTTCATTTTCTTTGCTGCGGCCGCAAGACGCTTGTCGTCAGGAGAGGGTTCAGGCATCACGATATCGAAAGAGACGATTTTGGCCCCGGCGATGCGGTCAAGGAATGTCGCATAGTGAACTCTCGGAAAAGGCCAGCGGCCAAGCTTGCTCAGGGACTTTTCATCGATGCCGGCAATCAATATTCTTGAGTCGGAGGATTCCTGCCCTCTTATGCGAAAGAATAGATCGTAACAATAATTGTTGATTCCCTCGAAGAACCCAAGGAATTCAAAAAAGAAAAGCCCGGCAAGACATAAGATGACCAAAACAAGAGATATGCCCGGAATCCTCACAGACTTGCCAGTTTCCGCCATGCTTAGGTCAGCCTATTTCATTCAGCATGTATATGATACTAAGGACAAGAAGGACCATTATAAAAATGCTTATCCAAAAGTATGGGGAGCGTGGAATTTCGAAGGTCTGCACAGAACCGAAAGGCCCTTCAAGCCCCTTGTAGTCTATGCTGCTTGTTCGGATGTAGTAGGTGCCTGAGTCATCAGGAATTGGAAAAGATATTTCTGGCCTGCCAAGGATTTCGTCTTTCAGTTTTTCTTTAAAATCGCTGTCTTTGGACATTTGAAAATGATATTTATAATCAGGTCCAATGGCCCGCCAAGCTATAGTGATGGTCTTATCTGATGTTTTAGGGGGGGCCATTTCTGGCGCAGGTGGAGGGGGTATAAGCCTGAATTCAATGACTCGGGACCAACCACCCTGGTACCCATCTTTGGCTATAGAGGCTATCCTGAACACATAGTCTCCGTACTCAAGCGATCCGGTTTTATAGAAGTTTTCTTTTACCGAAACACTATCTTCTGCAAGGGATTTAAAGTCTTTGCTTTTGCTGATCTGGACATGATATTTGACCGCATCATTTACTTTAAGCCATTTAAACTGGGCTATTTTGCCGACAACTTCTTTATCCTCCGGCTTAAACTCAATGGAAGGAGGGTAGGGCGTTGTGCGCACTTTGACCGGATATGGCTTTGATGGAGGGCCTTCAATGCCTGAACGGTCTACGCTCTGCCCAAGAAGCATGTATCCACCGTCAGACGCATTGTCCACCACAAAAGGTTCTCCTGTCCTGATCACTTTTTCCGCAACAACGTCTTTGCCTTCCGGGTCTTTGGCAAGTACTACGCGCAGGGCTGCTGCCTCTTTTACGTTTTCAAAAGCGATGTTCACTGGAAATTCGTTGTAAAATTCCTTAAGTCCTGACGGCACAGGCGACGGCAAAAGTTTTCTCGGAGGCTCCGGGGGCGCGCCTTTTTTTACCTGAGTGCCGAATCCCTGATCCAGTAAGATGCTTTTGTTCATGGCCTCCACTTCTATTTTGCTCTCTAGGACTTCCATCCGCGTAACCGCTTTTGCATCTGCGGACACCCTGAACTCGGTTCCTCTTGCAGCAGCAACCGCAGAGGATGTCCGGATTACATCTCGCGACTCGGTTCCTGTTGCGGCCTTGACCTTGTTGATAACCTGTCCGGCCGCAAGATAAAAATCGTGGACTCTGTATTTGTCAGCCTTGGTTTGGGAAGATTGAATAGTCAATATTGTGTTCGGTTTAAGAAATATAGAATTCTTGTCAGTAAATGTAATTTCAACGGAACTCTGCCCGTTAGTCTGTATAGTGCATCCCTGTTTTACCACATCACCTTTGCGAACTGTTTCTAATGCGCTCTTGTCGTTTTTGCGGATTTTCGGCTCGCCGCTGACAAAACTCGCTGTTCCGTCCATAGGTACGCCGCGCAGAAGTCTTACAGGGATTTTCAGCGTCATGTTCGGATAAATCAGGTGCGGGTTCTGAAGTTTGTTGAATTTGGCTACTTCGAGCCAGTTTTTCCAGTTCTCAACGTATTTTTTTGTAATGTTTTCGAGCGTATCACCATGTACTATTTTTAAATCGATAACAGGCTCATCGGCGGCTGACACCAATTGGGGAATAATCAAAATTGAAACTATCCAAACCGCAAAAAACAGCGCCAAATATAGTTTCGATTTCATAGTTTCAGCTATCAGGTTTTTTCTTTCTTCGACCGGTATTGATCAAGTATTTTGCTTATTGTTGGCAGGAAAATCTCATGAATATTTTCGTTCTTCTTGATGTAATCCTCTGCTCCTCTTGAAATCGCCTCCGAAACCAAGTAGCTGTCGTCCTCGCCTGTCAAAATAACAATAGGAACGTGTGCATCCCGTTTCCGCACCTCACTGATTAATTCTAGGCCGTTGAGCTCAGGCATGTTCATATCGGATACTACAAGGTCTATATTGCCTACAGAATCGAATTTTTTGATCGCAACAGCGCCGTTCTCTGCAGTGTGCACTTCATAGCCATCCATTTCGAGCAGCATCGAGAGCATTTCTCTGATAGACTCATTATCATCGGCAACCACCACTTTACCCTTTTGTTCACTCATATTCCCCCCAAATCTAGGTTTCTATGGAAGTTGGTAATCGCTATTTTTTCTTCGCCGCTTCTTTGATCAATGCCTGACCGATAACATTTCTCTGTATTTGGTTGGTGCCTTCGTATATCTGAAGTATTTTTGCATCGCGCATCATCTTTTCTACAGGATATTCTTTCATGTAGCCAGCGCCGCCCATCACCTGAAGTGCATCTACAGTAACCTTCATGCACATATCGGTTGCGAAGGTTTTGGCCATGGCCGATTCTTTAGAAACATCCTTGGCGCCGCTGTCAACAAAGCGTGCAACAGCATAAACCAGCGCGCGTGCAGCCTCTATCTGTATAGCCATGTCGGCCAGCATATGCTGGACCGCCTGAAAACTTATAATCGGGTGTCCGAACTGGTGTCTTTCGCGTGCGAATTTAACCGCCTCGTCAAAAGCTCCCTGTGCAACTCCTACCCCTTGAGAACCCACTCCAACTCTTGCTTTGTCGAGGGTTTTCATTGCAACAATAAAGCCCATGCCTTCTTTAGCTATAATATTTTCTTTCGGTATTCTGCAGTTATCAAAAACAAGCTCCTTTGTAATAGAGGCGCGTATGCCCATCTTGTTCTCTTTTTTGCCGAAGGTAAATCCGGGGGTTCCTTTTTCCACTATAAAGGCGGATGCGCCTCTGGCGCCTCTGGATTTGTCGGTCATCGCTATAATTGTATAAATGTCAGCTACTTCTCCGTTCGTTATCCATTGTTTGGTGCCGTTAATAACATACTCGTTTCCTTCGAGCTTGGCTGTCGTCTGAACGCCGCTTGCATCGCTTCCAACATTGGCTTCGGTAAGCCCGAATGCAACCATTTTTTTGCCTGTGGCTATATCAGGAAGGTATTTTTTCTTCTGCTCGTCAGAGCCGCTGATTAAAATAGGGTAGGTTCCGAGCGCATTTGCTGCATAAGTTGTAGCAATCCCGAGACATCCCCACGAAAGCTCTTCAATTGCGATGCAGAGATCTAGCGCGCCTTTGCCGAGGCCTCCGTATTCTTCAGGAACGAAGAGGCCGAGCAAGTCTGCCTGAGCAATGGCTTTCATGGTTTCATGCGGGAATTCATTTTTTTCATCCAACTCAGCCCTGACCGGAACGATCTTTTCTACCGCTATCTGTCTCGCGAGGTCGCGTATCATCAGTTGCTCTTCGGTGAGAAAATAGTCCATTAAATCCTCCTATGCGCTTATATCAAAGTTTTCTATTAAAAGGCTTGAGCTGCCTATATTACCATAAAATCTTAAATCCTCTCCAACCAAAGAAATATTTTTAAAAAGGTCCGTTATATTGCCCGAAATTACAAGTTCTTTTACAGGGGAGCCCAGTTTCCCTGCATTAATCAACAGCCCTGACACCCCGATAGAAAACTTTGA
>PEAD01000028.1 GCA_002753335.1 Nitrospirae bacterium MYbin3 | reverse complement strand
TGGGCTTATGGCTATAGCCGCAAAAGAGAATATGAACGCAGGGGACCCTTCGGGCTATCAGCATACTGTTATTGCGAAGGACAAGATGATTGTGTTCCTGAATAAATCAAACGGCGTTGCAAAACTAAGCAAAGATCAGCTTAAAGGCATATTTACAGGCAAGATAGCAAACTGGAAAGATGTTGGAGGCAAAGACACCCCCATCATTGTTGTATGGGGAAAGCTTTCAACAGGCACGAACAGCCTATTTACAAAGAATATACTTGACGGAGAAGCGCCTACCAAAGATGTACTTGAGGTCAATACATCAGATGATGTTAAGAAGCAGATTATAGATACGCCCGAGGGCATAGGCTTTGGCCCTATCATCATGTCTGACGACAAAATTAAAGTTCCCGAGACCCCCGAAGTTGGAAGGCCCCTTATTCTTGTGACAAAAGGAGCCCCTTCGGCTAATGTTCAGAAGCTTCTTGATTTTATAAAGACAGAAGGCGGCAAGTATATTAAATAGAATAGTTTTTTATTGTGGGGCATTGTATGGCTGAGAATGCCCCACAATAAATATTTTCCATTTGTGGAGAAAAAAAATATGACTATTAAAAGAAAGCTTACACTAAACCTTGTTCTTGTTCTTACGATACTCTGCGCTGTTGCAGGCACAAGTATTGTTGGAATGAATTTTGTAAAGAACAAGCTTGCGTATCTCACCGAGCGAAGCACTCCTTTTCAGATGAGGACTGTGGAGTTTCAGCGGTCTATTCAGGGAGCCACCTCTGATTTAATCAACATCCGCGGTAGAAGCATCTACGCTGCCTTTCAGAAGTTCGGCAAAAGCATGTTTGGACCCGACCTTAAGAAAATTGATCTTTATTCCCGACGCCTTCTCAAAAGCATCTTTAATAGGTTTGATAACCGTAGATTCTACAGTTCCCCCGCCTGCAAGCTTTAACTCGCTCGCCATAGCTGATGAAGCAAAAACAACTAAAGACAGCAACACCAAAACCTTGATAAAATTTTTCATTTACACCCTCCCTGATTATTATTGTTCTACCATGGAAACCATAGCGTTACATCAGCACAGCTAATGACTAGAAACCAAAGTCCTTAAGCAGATCGTCAACGCCCGCCTGAGAAACCCTCTCTGCAGCTTCTGCTTCTGCCTTGCCTCCTGCTTCAACCTTCACTCCAAAAGAAGTTATAAGGCTGACCAGTTCGTTCTCGATTTCGCTGACAAGCGTTATAACCTTTTTGATAGTCTGGCCTGTAAGGTCCTGAAACGACTGCGTGGTCAGTATTTCGGTAAAGTCATCTTCGAGTCTGTTCTTGAAATCTTTAATGTAGGCGATCGATTCTTCAGGCCCGGTAAGGTTTCTGATATGTGTTGAAAGCTCATCCATCACAAGTATATTGTTCTCGACTATTCCCATCGTCTTGTTGGCAGCCTCTTCGGTCTTCTCTATGACGTATTTAAGCCTGTCAACAGCATTCGGCATCTCTGAAGAAGCCATGTCCTTAAGCCTTGGATCGAGCGCCTCTTTGAAGCTTCTGATCGAATCATGCAGTTTTCTGGTAACCTTGCCAACCTCTTTGAACAGATCGCTCTGTCCTTTGTTCATCATTTTTTGAATCGCCTCATCCGCCTTCTCATAATCCTGTCCGGTAATCGAATTCATAAAAGCAACCATGTCATCGAACAACGCATAACGCGGGTCATCAGCAGGTATGCCCTTCTTTTCGAAAAAATCTTTTGCGTCGCGCATCTCGCGAACCACCATTTCGCCGCCCATACCCTCTATTTTTTTGACAACCTCCACCTTGTCGCCTATCTGTTCTCCAACCTCATAAATATTATCTTCAAAAAGGCTCGCATCCTCAACAGGTATAAGCTTCTTTGTGTCGAGCAGAACCACCAGCCTGTCGTCTACCTTGGCAACTCCCTCAACCTGATCAATATGGTGCTGCATAAAGTTTTCTGAAGGTTCGATCAATGACTGATCGATTGTCACAACACCTGTTATTCCGTCAACAAGCACTCCAAAGGTCATGCGGCCGCTCGTTACAACAATAACCTTCTCTGTCGTAATTTCGGCTATCTCACCAAAAAGACCGACCAGCTTTTTAAGGTTAACCACAGGTATTATCCGTCCCCTGAGGTTAGTGACCCCCTCGATATAGTCTGCCGACTGGGGCAGCTTGGTGATGGAGGGCAGATTAATTATCTCCTGCACCTTCAGAATCGGAATCGAGTATTCACAGCCTGACATTGTAAAACCAATATATTGCATATATCCTCCAGTATTCCTGTATTATTTGTTTGCGGTGGTGAATATGTTCCGGGAAATCACGGCAAGATCGAGTATCAGAACAACACGTCCGTCGCCTGTTATTGTAGCGCCGAGTATTCCACACTCTTCAGACTCTATGCCGTTTATCATCTTAATTACTATTTCTTCCTGTCCTAAAAGTTCGTCAACCGACATGCAAAACCTTCTGTCACCCACAAGAGCAACCAGCAGATATCTGTTCTCGGTGTCGAGCATCTGTCTGTTGCGCACACCCAAAATCTCTGACAGATCGAAAAGAGGAATAACCCTGCCTCTGATGGTAAGCACCTTCTGCTTGGTTACATCCTTTATATCGCTCTTTTTAACCCTGAGCGTCTCCTCGATCATGGTCTGAGGAATAGCATAATATTCTTCGCCGATCCTAACCATCATGGCCTGAAGTATCGCCAATGTGAGCGGCAGGCTTATGCGGAAAGTAGAACCTACATCCTTCTTGGTCATAACCTCGCAGTAGCCGTTCAGTTTGGCCACATTTGTTTTAACCACGTCCATTCCGACGCCTCGGCCGCTTAGTTCAGTAGAGACCTCCTTGGTCGAAAAGCCCGGAAGGAATATAAGATTAATAGCCGAATCATCCGACATCTTTAAAGCCTCGTCCTCGGTTATAAGCCCGTTCTTAATAGCTTTCCTCTTAACCGCTTCAACATCTATGCCCTTGCCGTCATCAGCAACCTCTATGATAATCTGTGTTCCCTTCTGTTCGGCGCTAAGAATGATTCTTCCTTTTTTAGGCTTGCCCTTTTGCTCCCTTTCATCACTGAACTCTATTGCATGGTCTATAGAGTTTCTGATTATGTGGACCAACGGGTCTCCGATGTTCTCGATAACCGTCTTATCAACTTCCGTCTCTTCACCAAACATTTCGAGATCGATATCCTTGCCGAGAGTTCGGGACATATCCCGCACCATTCTTGGAAACTTGCCGAAAACTTTTTGTATAGGCTGCATCCTCATCTTCATAACAGCAAGCTGCAAATCCGAAGTCACCCTGTCTAAAAACGCGGTGGTCTCAAGCATGCTCTCGACATTCTTGTCTCCGGAATAGCTCGCATCAAGCTTTGCCGCAAGGTTCAGTAGCCTGTTTCTGGCAAGAACTATCTCTCCTGCGAGATCCATAACCTTGTCGATCCTATTGACGTCAACCCTTAAATTTGCTACAACTTCTTTTTCTTTGGATATCTGCTGCACCGTATCTTCAGGAGCGGCAGGCGCTGATGCAGGCTTAGCAGGCTTTTTGTCCTGCTTCTCTTCATGCTTAGCTTCTGCAACCTCGATGCTCTGAGATGGCTGTTGCTCCTGAGATACTGATGAAGAATCTTGTGCAGTAGCTTCGGAAGCCTTAGGAGGTATTGACTCCTCGGCAGCTGCTTGAGGTGGAGCCCCCCCCATACCTGCAGAAACAGCGGTGTCCAACGCGAGGTCAAGCCTGCCGGTTATTCCCGAAATGTCCTCCTCAACACCATCCTTGAGCTTCACATGATGGATTAAAGACCGAAGAACATCAACACTCTGAAAAACAACATCCATCAACTCCTGAGAAAGCGCTATTTCGCCCTCGCGCAGCTTCTTCATAATGCTCTCGGACCTGTGAGCCACATCAACGATCTGCTGAAAACCCAAAAAGCCTGCTGCGCCCTTCAGCGTATGCATGCCACGGAATATCTCGTTAAGAATATCCTTGTCGTGCCCCTTCGTCTCTAGCTCGACAAACATCGGGTCTATCTTTTCTATCGTTTCTTCGGCTTCGGTGACGAATTCGGATATTATTTCATCCATTTCATCAGCCATATTAGCCTCCAGCCTTCAGTGATTTCTTTTTGTCAGCAATCTTGTCAAGCTTTTCTTTCAGGGTTTCGGCGGTGAATGGCTTGACTATATAGTTGTCAACGCCGGCCTTAATCGCCTCTATGACCTTTTCTTTCTCTGCCTCTGCCGTAACCATAAGCACAGGCAGATCTTTTATCTTATCGTTCGGCTCTTTTCTGAGATTTCTCAGTAGGTCGATTCCCTCCATTACAGGCATATTCCAGTCCGTCACAACAAGGCCAAAACCGCCAACCCTAAGCTTATCCAAAGCCATCTGGCCGTTCTCTGCCTCTTCAATGTTTTCGAACCCAAGCTGCTTCAGAAGATTTTTCACTATCCTTCTCATAGTCGGAAAATCATCAACCACCAAAACCTTAAGACTTACATTTAAATTAGACATTGCTTTCACCTCCGGATTTAAACATTTTTTTTAGTATTTTCTTTATTGCATCTGTTATCTGCTCTGCATTAGTAGGCTTTACAAGATAGTCATCAACACCGGCTTCAAACGCCTTCTTCTTCTCGTCATCATCAGCCTCTGTTGTAACCATCACGATAGGCAACCCCGACATAGCAGGGTCTTTTCTTACCGTTTTTGTAAGTTCTATGCCGTCCATGTACGGCATGTTCATGTCAGATACTATAAGGTTTATGCCTTCGGTGCCTATCTTTTCAAGGGCATCCAACCCGTTCTCTGCCGTCACAATCTCGTACCCCTTGCCTTTCAAGTAAAGAGACAGCAGTTTTCTTGTGGTCTTGTCGTCATCGACAATGAGTATCTTCATCCGACCCTCCCTATCTTGTCTTCCGGTCTCATACTTTTTGGTAAACGATCACTTTGTTTATAATTACCGGCCTGAAAGCCCTCGTAATATTATGAAGGCTCTCTGAAGTGCCTACGAAAAGATAACCGTTCGGCCTCAGCGCATCATACATCAATGAAACCGCCTTCTGCTTGGCCTTCTCGTCAAAATATATCAGGACATTCCTGCAGAAGATTACATCAACGCCTCTCACAGCCCTGACATCCCTGTCATCCATAAGATTTATCTTCATGTACTTGACCATCGATTTTACGGTTGAAGAAAGCTGGTACTGCTGATTTACCGTACTGAAATATTTTTTCATATAAACATCTGGAACATTCCTGATAGCATAGGAACCGTAAGATGCGGCCTTTGCCGAGGCCAGCACAGACTCACTGATATCCGAGGCATAAATCTCTGTCCTAAGTGATTTAGCCTCAGGCTTTTCGAGAAGAAGCATAGCAATTGTGTAAGGTTCCTCGCCTGTTGATGAGGCAGCGCACCAGACTTTTATATCCCTGCGTCCGCCTTTGGCATTCTCTGCGGTTATGCGGTTGAAAAGCTCTCCCGTAAAAACATCGAACTGCTGCGGTTCCCTGAAAAAGAATGTCTCGTTTGTTGTAACAAGATCAAAAAGCTTGATCATCTCATTTTTATCAGTACCGAATTTCACCACATACAGATAATCCTCATAGCCCTTAAGACTTTTCTCCTGCACACGCCTTCCGAGCCTGTTTTCGAGAAAATATTTCTTATTGTCAGGAATAAATATACCGCTCTTTTCATATATAAAATCCCTGATCTGTTTAAATACATCGTCGGTCATCGTAAGGTTCATATATTGTTCAGAGCCTCCCTTATCTTGTCTCTGACATCAGGATTAGGATGCTCCTCGTGAGCGCTCAAAACTTCATAAGCCTCTCTGCCGCCTAAATTCATAATCGCGTCTATTGCCGACATGACCACAGGAATAAATTCATCGTCAAGCATATCCCTGATCAATTCTATGGACCTCTCCCTGTCGCAAGAAAATCCAACACTCTTTATCGTATAAAACCTGACCCATGGATCTGAGTCATGAAGAGCGTTTATCAAATCCTGAGAACAGTAGCCCGCCTCGCCCAATCCGACAACCGCGGCCCTCCTGATATCAGAATCACTATCCGAAAGGAATGACGAAAGCTTCAGCAGCGCCGCTGCTGTGCCTACCTTGCCTAAGCTGTGTATTGCGGCGCTTTTTACTTTTTTGGAATTGTCTTCAGAAAGTTTTAGCAACACATCTAAATCGCTTACAGTGTCGGCTATTATTTCCTTAACTGTCTCATTATATCCGCCTATATTGGCAAGAAAAGATTCTGCATCTATATTAAGCAGAGCCTTTACTATTCGTTCAAGCACATCGCGGTATCTCTCAACTTCCATAAGTTCAAGCAGGGGTTTTACAGCAGCTTTTGACTTTATATTGCCTAGGGCATCTATCGAAGTGCGCCTTACATGCGAATCAACATCCTGATGAGAAGCATCCAACAGTCCTTTAATAGCATCTGGATCAGGGTCCTGAATTTCTCCGAGAGCCTCGGCCGACGCCCTTCTCAAATCTCTGCGCATGTCGTTCAGATAGTTCAACAACCGTGAAACTGACTTTTTGCTTTTTGTCTCTCCTAATATCTCTATAGCAAACGCTTTGCCTCTATACCTCAGGTCTGTAGAGTCAAGAAGCTTGATAAGTTCATCCTCTGAATTAATAGACGTAAGCGTATTTCTTACATTATTGAGCCTTTCTTCATTGCCGGGCATAGAAGAATCAAGGGAGCCTGCAATATCAACAAGAAGGGGTACAGCCTCTGTGCAGTTAAGGCCAACAATGCCTTTCAGAACAACTTCTCTGTCATCCCAGTCGCCCTCTTTCAGCATGGGAAGCAGATGACACGATATTTCGGACATGTCCGGAGTGATGCCGATCTGAATCAGGCTCTTTATAACCGCATTCTTTTCATCATCAGATGCCTTTGCAAGATATGACCTCAAAACATCAACACCTTTTGCGGACCCTATCTGGCCCAATGTCTCTATAGCTACAAACCTGAGGGCTTCAGAACCTTTTTCCAAAAGGGCAGCTATGCTTTCTACAGATTCCTCAGCCTTTAACAGTCCTAAAGACTCCAGCGCAGAAAAAGCGACCCATTCCTCATCGTCAAGTGCAGCAATAAGGCTAGGCAAAGCATCCCTATATTCAAGAAGGCCTACCGCCTTTGCGACAGCGGCCCGTGCATTTGCGTTTGGGTCTTTAAAACTCGGCAGAAGCTTAGAGGCATCAACGCCGGTCTTTATCTCACCCAGCAAATCAATTGCGAATTTTCTTACATCTTCATCCTTGTCCCTAAGCAGGGAATACAACAGCGGCACAGATATCTCGCCTAAGTCTCTGAGTATTATCAAGGCGGTGTTTCTCAGCAGTGTATTCTCTCTCATAAGGGGAAGCACCATATAGGCCGTAGCCTCTCCGCCTATAAATATAAGAGAACGCATAGCTGCGTCCTGAACCCCTGCATTATCATCATTGAGACATTTTATGAGAGGATAAATAGCCCTTTCGTCAGCTTCGGAGAGCTCCTCAGCAGCAAACCTTCTGACCGATGGGTCAGCGTTAGACAGCTTCTGAATCAGTTTTTTGATATTCTTGGCCATCTTTCTTCCCTTCATGAATAGAGATATCTAAAACAATCCCAACGAAATATTTTCGGGATTTTTACAACCGAAACGTATAACTACTTTAACGTAACATTATACTACCTAGAAATAAAAAAAATCATGAAAAAAATAGAGCCGGAAAAGACAGAAAACAAATCAGCTTCTAAAAGATTCGACCTTGCTGCGGAGCTTTAAAAGCGCTTTGCCATGAAGCTGGCAAACCCTTGATTCGCTTACATCAAGCACCTTGCCTATTTCTTTCATCGTAAGCTCTTCGTAATAGTACAAAGTCAAAACAAGACGCTCCTTCTCTGGCAGCTCGTTGATAGACTCTCCAAGAACAGTTGCGAGCTCCTTAAGATTGAGCTCTTCTATAACATCCCTATCATCCTCTTTCGCAACACACTCCAGTATATCAAGCGCCTCTCCCTCGGCATTTACGGCTATGTCTTCGATATTGAGCATATTGAGAGTGTTAGCAGTAGAAAGCGTCTTATATAGATCATCCAGCGTAAGATTAAGCCTCTCTGCAACCTCTTCATCTAGAACATGCCTGCTCAGCTCTTTTTCCATAGAAGCGTAAGTCTGGCGTACATCATCCAGTTTTTTTCGCGCGTCTTTGGATGCCCACTGCATAGACCTTACCTCGTCAATTATAGCCCCGCGTATGCGAAAATCGGCAAACGTGCTCAAGCTGGCATTTTTTTCGGAATCATATCTCTCTGCAGCTTCAAGCAACCCCACTACGCCGGCAGAAACCAAATCGTCATAGCTGAGTCCTGGCGGAAGGCCGAAAGAATATTTGCCGGCATAATATTTTACACGCGGCAAAAATTGCTCAACTATCTTGTCCCTCTGTTTTTGGGTTGCCTTACCCATTTAAAATTGTATCACACTCCTCATTTTAGTCTCAGTCAACCCTGAACGCCTTTTTAAAAAACTGCACAGGTATTTTCTGAGCTCCGGTCGCCCTCTTGGAAGCATTGTCCTCTATGTAGTCGTAACCTGTATCCATAAGCTTTCGCCCGATCTCTGCCAGTTTTTTAGCAAAACTGCTGTTCGGATACATCGTCAAAAAGCCCCTCTGCGCGATTATCGAATCTTTAACATGCTGGTCAAAAGGCAGGTACCCTAAATAGTCCAAAGAAATGCTCAAGAATTTATCCGCAACGATATACAGCTTCCTGAATGTATCGTGGGCCTCTTTTTCGGTTCTTGCGGTATTCACAAGTATCCTGAAATGCTTGCCGCCGAAATCCCTCGATAGAATTTTTATAAGAGCATACGCATCCGCAAGAGACGTCGGCTCAGGTGTTACGATCACGATAACATCCTGAGCAGCGCTGCAAAAAAAGAGAACATTGTCAGAAATACCGGCCCCTGTATCAATCAGAAAGAGATCGCATTCAGGGCTAAAGTTTTCAACGTCAGCAATCAGCCTCAGCTTATGCTCCACAGTAAGGTTTGTCAATGCCCTTACACCGGAGCTTGCAGGGATTATCATTATCCCTGAAGGGCCTTTAACAATAATATCCTTGAATTTTTTCTCTCCTAAAAATACATGTTTCAGGTTAAACCTTGGCGCCAATCCGAACAATACGTCTATATTGCTCAATCCAAGGTCCGCATCAAATATCACAACCTTCTTGTTCATGCCTGCATAAAGAAGCGCAAGATTGGCCACAAAATTTGTTTTGCCAACCCCGCCCTTGCCGCTGGAAACCGCAATGATTTTAGGTCCATTTATCTTCACTAAACACCCCCGATCACAAGCCCTGCAAGAAATTGAGAAGACGGAACCCTTATGGCATCAGGCACATCAGGGCCTGTGGTCAACAAAGAAAGCGGTCTGCCGGTCATCAGTGCAATATTGTAAAGCCCACCGTACTGAGTCGCCATATCAAGTTTTGTAAAGCCTATTGAATCTATCATGTTGGTATCGCAGCTCCTCCATGCCTTCAAAGCAGCATCGGTGTGTGTAGAGGCATCCATAAGAAAACATTTTTTGATAGGAAACCCTGATGGAAATATCTCTCTTATATCGTTAAGAGTTTCCTTGAATGAGTGCCCCGGAGTGTCGATTAAAATAGGCCCTCTATGTATGTCCTTATAAACCACTTTTGGAAGATCAGACATCTTTCTTACGGTTTTAAGCGGGCATTTTAGGCGTCCTGCAAGGATCTTCATTTCGGCTATCGAACCTATCCTGTCTTCATCAAGCGAGATAAGACTGACCTGCTTATCCTTATCCGCAAGCATCTGTGCCACCTTGGCCATTGTGGTGGTCTTTCCAACGCCTGAAGGCCCAAGAAAAACAAGGCCTTTCTCTTCAGCCTGTTTAAGCCCTTCTATTTTCAGATCACTGCCGATAATCTCTTTAAGGCTGTCTATGGATTCTGTCGCCCTTTCAAGCAATATCATAGCAAAATGAGTATCTACTCCCTGCCTGACAAGAAGATTAAAAAGACCTTTCTTGTCCTTGCCTACTCTCAATGTCGGAACTATCGGCCTTAAAGTTTCTTTCAGAAAACCGAGCTCGTCGCGAAGGCTTCTCAACTCCTGCATTATTTCATGAGCGCCTGATAAATGTGCTGCTTCAGATTGGCGCGGAGGAGGAGCAGCCGTTGCTTCATCTATGGCCGCCGTAACTTCTATGGCATCCTTATTCATTATTCCAAAAGGGCCAGAATTTATTTTCTTGTGAGAAACAATTATCGCATCAGGACCGAGCTCCTGCTTAATAGTCTCCATGACCTCCTTAAAGCTCTGCCCTACAAATTTCTTAAATTTCATTTATTCCCCCCATCAATTGGCATTTACTGTGCCTATCGAATAAACCTTTGCATTAGGCAATATCTCTCCGTGCGATACGACGATAATACTTGCCGAAACCCTTTCTGCAAGCCTCTTAAGAAAACGTCTTGTTGCCGGAGAACAGAGTATTACCGGCAGAAAACCTTTGGTCACCGCATCCTCAAAATTACTCCTTATGCTTTCGTTCAGCTTTTCCAGAACAGCCGGGTCAAGCGACAGATATGTGCCCTGAGCTGTAGTCTGAACAGATTCCAACATAGTCCGTTCAACCTTTGGGTCCACAACTATTACAGAAATATTCCCGTCCGTATTCTGTATCTGTTTCGTTATGCTCCTTGTCAGCGACTGCCTTACATACTCCGTAAGCATATCAGGGTCTTTTGTAGAGGAGGCAAATTCCGAAAGGGTTTCGAGTATGGTCTGCAGATCACGTATCGAAACCCTCTCCTTTATAAGATTTTGTAGAACTTTTTGTACTGCACCAAGACTTAATGATCCGGGTATTAAATCTTCAACAACCTTAGGGTGCGAAGATACGATAGTATCAATAAGCTTCTGGACATCCTGTTTGCCAAGAAGTTCGTGGGCATGGTTTCTGACGATCTCGGTAAGGTGAGTGGTTATGACAGCCGAAACATCAACAACGGTATAACCGGCAAGCTGCGCCCTTTCCATATCCCTTTCATCAATCCACTTAGCCTTAAGGCCGAAAGCAGGATCAACTGTGGGCACACCGTCTATGTTCTCCCTCTCTGTTCCTGGAGATATAGCCAGATACTTGTTCAAAATAACCTCTCCCGAAGCCACCTCTACGCCCTTTATCAGAAATGAATATCCGGTTGGCTTCAGAGAAAGGTTGTCTTTGATATGAACAGGAGGCACGATAAAGCCAAGCTCCGTGACCATCTGTTTTCTAATAGCCTTGATCCTTGCAAGCAGAGAGCCCCCCTCTTCGACAAGAGGTATGAGTGCGTACCCTATCTCGAGAGAAAGAGGGTCAAGAGGCAAAAGAGACTCGAGCGTCTCGGGAGGCTTGACAGCCTCCTGAGGAGGGGGTGCTTCCTCTGCAGGTGGTGTGCTTTTTAAAAGGTAGGCTCCGGTGCCCATAACCGTAGCGATCATCAAAAACGGTATGTGCGGAAGCCCGGGAATCAGGCCAAAGAAAGCCAGTATCCCGGCAGCCGTCCCCATAACCTTGGGGTTAGAAAATAGCTGGCCTATAACCTCTTTGCCCATATTAGCTTCAGCGGCAGCCCTTGTTACGATAATACCTGCTGCTGTAGAGATGATCAATGACGGTATCTGGGCTACAAGCCCTTCACCAACCGTAAGTATGGTATAAGTTTGAGCTGCTTCAAGCAGCGCCATATTCTTCTGAAGTACGCCTATTATGAATCCGCCGATCACATTTATGAGCATAATAACTACGCCTGCCACAGCGTCGCCTCTCACAAATTTGCTCGCGCCGTCCATCGCACCGTAGAAGTCAGCCTCACGCTTAATCTCTTCCCTGCGCTTCCTTGCCTCCTTCTCATCAATCATGCCGGCATTAAGGTCTGCGTCAATGCTCATCTGCTTTCCGGGCATCGCATCCAAGGTGAAGCGAGCTGCCACTTCAGCAATTCTTCCGGAGCCCTTGGTTATGACCACAAAGTTGATAACAACAAGAATTATGAATACAACAAGGCCCACCGCAAAGTTTCCGCCAACCACAAACTGGCCGAAAGCCTTGATCACCTTGCCTGCAGCCTCTACCCCTTCATCTCCCTTCAGAAGTATCAGCCTTGTTGATGCGATGTTAAGTGATAACCTGAGCAGAGTTGTAACAAGCAGCACCGATGGGAATGCCGAAAACTCCAACGGCTTCATGACGTATGAGGATATGAGCAGAATAATTACAGACAGAGTAATGCTCAATGTAAGGCCCAAATCGAGCAATAATGGCGGCAAAGGAATAATCATGATTATAAGAACAGTCATTATGCCTACCGCAAGCAGCAGATCGCTTCTTTTTAAAAGGGCATCCAGCATCGTCTATTTCCTTAGTATTTTGCCTTTCATTTTATAAACATTCGCAAGTATTGTTGCCACCGCTCTATACAGCACTTCCGGAATCTCCTGCCCGATTTCTATCTTAAAAAGAGTACGGGCCAGCGGCTTGTCTTCAAACACCGGCACTTTATGTTTTTTCGCAACTGCTTTTATCCGTTCTGCGACGAGGTTCGCGCCCTTTGCCACTACCGTAGGAGCGGCCATCTTTGAAGTATCATATTTAAGGGCTATAGCCAGATGAGTGGGGTTTGTAATTACCACATCAGCCTTTGGCACATCCTGCATCATCCTCTTCATAGCCATCTGCCTCTGAAGACTTCTGATCCTTGCCTTTACCTTAGGATCACCTTCTGAAGATTTCATCTCATCTTTAACATCCATCTTTGTCATCTTAAGGCTTTCTTCGTACTGCCATTTTTGATAGAAATAGTCTATCAACCCGAAAAAACTCAGCACCAAGGCCGAAATCAAAATAAGCTTCTTTACATGACCAAAAGAAATTCCTGCAATCGAAAGGACATCCATGTCAACAAGAAGCGGCAGCGTTAAAATCTCTTTTTTCAGAATCAGGTACAGTATAAGACTTAAAATAATCATCTTTAAGAAGCCCTTGCCCAGATCAAACACCATTGCTGAGCTGAACATTCTCTTAATGAAATTCGCAGGATTAAGGTTTAAAGCGCCTCCATTCTCAAATTTCATTCGTGAGGCAGAAAAATAAAAACCTGTCGAGTACAAATGAATAACAATAGCCAACACAATCATCCACGCGAACAACGGCAGCATCAGCGCTCCCAACTGGTACGCATCCGTTTTGAATATTTCCACAAACGACGCATCGCTCAATGTGGTCTCAAAGCTCCTTTTAAGTGATGATCTAAAAAAACCAAGCAGGGTATTGAAAAAAGCTATCCCGCTGAATGAAAAAAATGAAAAAAACACCCATAAAGGAACAAGACTGATAAGCTCCCTGCTTGTTGCTATGTTCCCTTTATCCCTTGCCTCACCACGCCGTCGCGGCGTTGCCTCTTCTGTGCGGCCTTCGTCTTCGGCAGCCATCCGTTACCTCGTAAACAAAAAAATAGCTTCCTTCATATTGAGGAAAGCCTTGGAAATAAGCATAAAGGTCAATGACAGTGATGCAATGATAAAAATAAACCCTATCGCGAGCAAAACAGGAAAGCTTACAAAAAATATGTTGGCCTGCGGCATCGCCTTGGACAAAAAGCCCATAGCGATGTTAACAAGCATCTGAACAACTATTATGGGTGCGGCTATTTTGAATGCAAGAGGAAAAAGCAATGCATTAAGATTTATGATGGTCTGAAATATGGTTTTGTATTGAACCTGCTCAATTTCGAAGCTTCTTACTATGCCTTCTATAAAATGATGATGTATGTCCAGAGCGAAAAAAAAGACCATGGTCAGAAACATATAGAAGAAATTCAGCGGCCCCATCGTCTCACCAAACTGTGGATTAAAAACAGCCGCAAGTCCGAAGCCCATCTGAAGACTTATCCACTGAGCAGCCATCTCGACAGCGCCGAATATGATTCTTGCTGCAAGTCCCATTGACATACCGACAAAAATTGCGTCCAGTATAGCCCTGAAAGGATCTTCAGGATTAACTTTAGCGAAAGGCGCAACAAAAATACTCAAGGCCAAAACAAGACCAACCTTAAACATCATCGGGGTCGCCTTAGCGCCCAAAAAGGGTATGAAAGAAAACATCGCAGCTATTCTTATGAATACAGGAATAAGTTTTCCTGAGTAAATATTGACTATATTAAAGAGTTCCATGTTTTCTATCTAACATAAAGCGGTATATTTTCAAAAATATTTCTGGTAAACGAAACCATAATTTTAACCATCCATGGCAATGAGACCAAAAGCGTCAAAAAAACGGCGATTATCTTTGGTACGAATGTTATGGTAGCCTCCTGAAGCTGGGTCATTGCCTGAAAGAAACTGATTACGATACCAATTACAAGACTGGCAACCAATACAGGCCCTCCGACCATCAAAACGGTTTCGAACGTCTGCTTTGATATCTGTTGAAGAAGTTCAACCGTCATCTGAAGCTACCTATTAACGAACCAATTATCAATTCCCAGCCATCAGCCAGAACAAACAAAAGGAGTTTAACCGGCAAAGATACCATAACAGGAGGAAGCATCATCATACCCATAGCAAGCAAAATACTGCCGACAACCATATCAATAACCAGAAAAGGCAGATAGATAAGGAATCCTATCTCAAATGCTTTCTGAAGTTCTCCAATAGCAAATGCAGGAATAACTACCCTCATGGGTAAATCCATAGGGCTGGCCGGCCTTTCGCTCTTTGAAATTTTCAGGAAAAGGGCTAAATCCTTCTCTTTAGTCTGTCTAAGCATAAACTCTTTTAGAGGAACACTAGCCTTGTTCAAAGCAGCTTCTGCATCAATCTGTTTCTTAGTATATGGCAGATAAGCCTCTGAATATACACGGTCAAATACCGGTGACATCACAAAAAAAGTAATAAAAAGCGCTAAGCCTATCAAAACAGTATTAGGTGGTGCTTGAGGCGTGCCCATAGCCTGTTTTAAAAAAGATAAAACAACAATTATCCTTGTAAAGCATGTGCACATAACCAGCATTGCGGGTAAAATTGACAGCAGAGTAAAAAAGAGCAATAACTCGAGGGGGGAATTAAGTCCAAGTATTCCTCCCCCGGCAGTAGCTGGTGACGGCGCGCTAAAAGCGGTATCCGAAAAGAAGAGACCACAGAAAAACCAGAATGAAGAAAATATAAGTTTCCCTTTGTTTTTAAATATATCTTTCAGCTTGAAACCCTGTACATTCACTTCTATCTTCTCATTTAAGCTGGCTGCTGCAACTTGTGGATCCAGCTTTTCTATCAAAGAAACATTTTGATCGCCGATGCCCAAAACAAAATAATCATCCATTACTTTAACTATACCTATGCCACGCTTTGTTCCTAAAGGATAAAAATACAATAAATCTATGAAGCCTTTTTGTGGCATAACCCTTTGTTTTATAATACGCAGAAATAGATAAAGACCTGCAAGTACTATTATTAAAACTATCAGAATTTTTAACACCTCTAAACCCAAAGTCATTCCTCCAATATGATTAAACTATTATTTTAAAGACCTTACTCGCTCGGTAGGACTGATTATATCAGTTACCCTTATACCAAACTTCTCATTTACAACAACAACTTCGCCTCTTCCAACAAGTCTGTCATTCACATACACCTCCATCGGCTCTCCAGCAAGTTTCTCGAGCGCAATTACAGACCCCTGCCCCAACTGCAATAGTTCCTGAATCAGTATTTTTGTTCTGCCTATAACAACTGTAAGCTCAAGTGGAACATCAAGAATAAAATTGACATCCCTCTGTTGTGTAGCAGGAGATGTTCCCTCCATTCCAAATTCTTCCATATTCAAATCCTTAACATCTTCTGACATTTTACCTCCTAACTAATTGTTTCTAAGTAAATTTGGTAATCTTTAACCCGTAAGATCCTTTATAAATACCGAATTTGCCCTCCAGTTTAGGTACTCCTTCTACATCTATATCAATACCATCATCCACTCTTTTATTAAGGATGATAATATCCTCTTTCTGCATATTCAGAACATCCTCAACCGTAACCATTGTCCTACCGAGAGTTGCTGTTAAATTCAATGGGATTTCCTTTAATCTCTCACGCAATCTATCAAGCCATTTATGATCCATTTCATCCCTATCAGCAGAGAATGCGCTATAAAGTTTCTCTTTAATAGGTTCAACAGTACCATAAGGTATGCACAAAAATACCCTGCACTGCTTACCTTCTATCTCAAGAATATACTCAACTTTTATAACAACATCCACAGGGGTTACTATAGTTACAAATTGAGGATTCATTTCTGACCTGACATATGTTGGAACAACAGGATAGATCGGTTTCCATGCCTCTTCCATATCACTAAAGAACATTATCACAACTTTATGTATAATCTTTTGTTCTATAGGGGTAAATTCACGTCCCTCAGGTTTGTAATGTCCTTTTCCGGTGCCGCCAAAGAAAAACTCGATAAGAGTGAAAATCATCGGAGCATCAAAAACCAAAAGCCCGTATCCTCTTAAAGGTTCCATCTTAAACACATTGATACTTGAAGGAAAAGGAATGCCTCGCATAAAGTCATAAAATTTAGTGATGTTTACATTAACATTGGTTACATCAACCATATGCCTTATTGCAGCAGAAAGTGAAAGACGAAAATTCCTTGCCAACCTTTCATTGGCTATATCAAGAGATGGCATCCGGCCACGAACAATCTTTTCCTGACCGGTAAAATCATAAAGCTTTACACCAGAAACCTCTTCAACCTTTTCGGTTTCTACATCCCCGTCAGATATACCTTTAAGTAGCGCATCAACTTCATCTTGCGACAGGATATCTTCCATTATCTCCTCTTAAAACAGTACGTTAAACAATAGAATATAAAGTTCTTTACTGCATTACAAACTCTGTAAGATACACATTTTTAACCGCCCCCTCACCGAGTATCTGATTAGCCCTGACAGATATTTCGTCCTTAAGCTGCAGCTTGCCTTCAGGGGACACTAAAGTTTCTGCTGACTTGCTAGTAAGAAGCGTGATTATTGCATCCCTTAGTTGAGGGTTTTTAGCTTTTGCTTTATCTGATGTTGTAGGCCCTGCATTAGCAAGTTCCAGTTGAAGGGTTACTTTAAGAAATTTTCCTCCACCCTGATCGGTTAAATTAACAACAAACGGCTCGATAGAATACATAACAACATCTTCACCCTTTTTATCAGCCTTCTTTTCGGCCTCTTTACCCTCACCTCCACCTCCGGACTTCTTCAGGAAGAAGAAGGCTCCGCCTCCACCTCCAACCAGCAAAACAACAGCCACAATAATTATTATTAAAAGTTTACCCTTTTTCTTAGGTGGTGGTGCTTCAGCAGCCTCGCCTTCTTTAGGTTCTTCATCAGCCATATCGCCTCCTTAAAATATGCATAAAATTGTGCAAATTGCCTTAACACTGTTTGCACATTGTATGCCAAATGATAACTAGTTGAATTTTATGTTTTTTGTATAAAAAGATGGGATTTAGGTCAAGAAAATGACGGTTAGAGCCTTTGATTTAGACCCTAACCGTCACATGGACAAACAAGAAACTATTAAAAAACTACCTCATTATGTTTGTGACCTCAGAAAGCATACTGTCAGAAGTGGTTATAACCCTTGCATTAGCCTGAAATCCTCTCTGGGCAGCTATCATTCGAACAAATTCTTCTGCAATATCAACATTGCTCAGTTCAACTGTATTCGGCAGTATGCCGCCACGGCCAGAGTTGTTTGGGGCGCCTATAACCGGCTGCCCTGAATCGTGAGACTCTGCGTAAAGACTCTTGCCCATTTTTGTGAGACCCTGAGGAGATGTGAACTTGGCAAGAATTATCTGTGCTATGTTCTTAACCTGACCGTTGGTAAAAACACCAGCAATCGTTCCATCACCACCAATCGTCAATGCCCTTAATGCTCCTGATGTCCATCCATCCTGGCTCTGAAACACCATACTCGAAGGAGAACCGAACTGTGTTGAGTTTTGACCGCTATACCCCATAGATATGTCTATTGATTGATCTGCTGCTGCTGCTGTCCACCAACTAAAATCAAAAGTCCCCGTATTTGCCACAACTCCTGTAACAGGTGGGTTAACATTATCAACTTTTGAAAGTGTGCCGTCACTGCCAAATTCTAAATACAAAGGCTGCGTACCTGCGGTGCCAAGATCAAAATCAACTTCTACATATCTCGTGGGATCGGCCGCTCCACTCTGATTATCGTTATAAACAAAATGAGCCTCCCAAAGATTTGTGGTGGCTGTTTTCCTAAAATATACACCAACAGCATGATCATTTCCTTGACTGTCATAAACGGTCATCGTAGTATTAAAGTTGTATTGGTCAGAACTCGGTCCTGTTGCCCCTGCTACAAACGCCCAAGCTGCAGGAGCGGATTCTCTCGAATCAAGATTTGCCTGAAGACTTATAGTAGCTGTTGCGCTCGGACTGCTGCTTACGCTTGATACGTTTATGTCTTGAGGATTACCGATCTGAAGAACACCATTGCTATAAATAAACCCTTGATACCTTAGTCCTGTGGGTGAAATTATATAGCCGTTATTGTCAATGCCCGACTGTCCGCTTCTGGTATAGAATGTGCCTCCACTTGTCTCCTTGACAACAAAAAAGCCCTCTCCATCAACCGCCATATCAAGAGGGTTGGCTGATGTTTCGAAGTTGCCCTGTGTAAACATAACCTGTGTTCTTAATAAGTTTGCGCCTCTGCCTATCTGTGTTGTTGAACTGCCTGCCAGCGCCTGACTTAATACATCGCCAAATATGGACCTCCCGCCTTTAAAACCTACGGTGTTGGAGTTGGCTATATTGTCACCAATTACCGACAAGGCAGTTCCGTTTACTATCAACCCGCTGACGCCTGTGAACAATGATGTTAAGATACTCATGATAAACCTCCGTTAGGTAATATATGGATTTCTGATCTCTTTTATTCTGTCAAGCGCAACATTCTTGCCGTTTACCGAAACATACACTCCCTTTTCATCAATTGCTATGCTTCTGACAATTCCGCTGTCATTATCAAGGCTCGTAATGGCTTGGCCTATAAGCGAAGAGGCTGCAGACGCGTTTGATATCTTCTCTTGCTTAAGCAACGAGCTAATATTATTGTTCATTAGTGTTGTCTGCTCAAGACTGCTGAAACTCGCCAATTGTGCTATAAAATCCTTATCCTCAACCGGATTTAAAGGATCCTGATTCTTAAGCTGCGTAAAAAGCAGCTTCATAAAATCATCCTTTGCTATAGTCGTAGCATCTTTTTTGTCATCTGTTTTTGTTGCAGATGTCTGCTTAAAATATGTAGGATCGCTGAATATTGGCGCTGTTGACTGGAATGCCATAATTTATCCTCCTATTATGCAAAAAGATCAGAAAAGCTGAATTTTTCGTCTTTTGCCTGTTTATGTTGATTTTGCTGATGTTGCTTTTGGTCTTCATTGGTATTACTCTGTCTGCGGTCGTCAGAATAGTAAAAACCCTCTTCCCTCACATCCACAAAAAACTCTCCCACCCGCAGCCCGGAATTCTCAAGTGAGGCCTTTATGTGCGGCATATTTGCGGTAAACAAATCCTTAACCGCTGAAGAATCCACCTTGAAATCTGCCCTTAACAAACCATTGTTCATAGACAACTTAATCTGTACACTTCCAAGATCAGGAGGATCAAGCCTTACTAATAGATTTTTGGTCCCACCATCTACAGCTTTCATGATCGGGATATCTATATCTCTGAGTTTTTCTATATTGATCGAATCTTTGGCAATAGTCAGATTCTTATTATCATGCTGCACCGCTCCGGTCTGCGCAAATGTTGATACATTAGAACTATTATTTTGCGGAGCATCATTATCTTTTACTAAAAACATGTCGGTCTCTTTAAGCAAATCCTCTACAGCTATTTCTTGGGGCATCGCATCTATCAAAGCAATTTCTTTCTCTCCCAATACCGTAAATTTCATATCCATATTTATCGACTGAAGCTCCTTACTCGCATCGCTCAGCAATAATTTAAAGTCGCTTATGTCGATCTTACCGGTATTGTTCATAACAGGAGTGGCGATATCCGACTTCATCACACCCTTAAATGCTTCTGCTAAATCTACAACACCTTCACCAGCAGTATAAGCTTGAGCAGCAGCTTGAGAAGATTTCAATTCAGTATTGGCTGGGAGCTTATTAAGGCCATCCATTATCTGCGGCATCTGAAACATAAGAGCAAGAGCGCTCTGTGCAGTTGGAATAGCGGATTGAATGCCATCCTGCGCCGACTGAACTGCGGCCTGAGGAACTACTTGAGAAACCTGCAGTTGAAGCTGGGCCATCAACTGCTCGACCATGCTGACAACATCTTCGCCCAGCATATCCTTGCCATCAGAAATCTTTTCCATCAGGTCGGCAACCTTAATCTGGTTGCCATTTGTATCAACAACTAGAGAATCCTTGTTCACCTCGTTATCAGAAAGCAGCACCTTAAGGCTCTTCGCAAAATCATTGCTTGAGTTGATTTCTTGGACATTCTGCAAATCCACTCCAAAAGATTTCATCTCAGGTTTCTTTGAAACAATTTCGACATTTACTGCCTGTGTTACCATCAGCTCACCCCCGCATTTTCATTAAAGCTCAATGGTAAATGCAATAGGCGTGCCACATTAACAATCAATTGTTTTTAAAAGAAAACTTGTTTTTATTTACAGCGGAGAGGCAAAAGTGAATGGAACTTTTTTCCTACCGGGAAGATTTTTCCTGCGAAGCCCTGCTCTTTGCGATCATCTTTTTTGATATGGATGCAGCCATCTCAACTTCTATCTGAGCAAGGATCTTTCCTGCAACTTTAGGTTTAAGAGAGCTCAATATCAAAACCGAATTATTCTCATCAAGCTTCTCTATTCTTCGTGCAGCATCTTCGGCAGGCATTGACTCAAATATTTTTACTATCTTGTCTATGGATTCCTGCCGCTTTTGTGCAAGGGAGTTCTTTGCATCCTCTATCTCTTTTTTCAGCCTGTTTAATTGCTCTATCTCTTTTTTGATATCAGCTTTTAAAATTAGCAGCCGTTCTTCTTCGATAGCTTTTGCTGATTTAGGTTTTGCCTGTTCTGTAGAATTATCGCTTTTGGCCACACCTGAATCAGCCCCCTCTTTTGCATCCTGAGAATAAGAAACAGGGTACGAAAAAAATAAAAGCATGAATACTATCGCTGCCGTAAAAATAAATAATTTGCAAAATGACATATCAGCCCGTCTCACCAACATCCTTTTTGCCATGCCTTGCTGACGCATGTTCATCGGTTATTTTTTGTTCTTTTCGGTCCATATCTTTTTTTATCATCTCTTTCTGTCTTTCATCTAGCCTTTCAAAAGTCTTTCTTTCTTTTGTTGCCTCTTCCAGAAAGCCACGCGCGCGCTCAACTTCCAGCGCCTTATTTCTTATATTTTCTTCCTGCTGGTGAATCTTATTCACCAGCGCCTCGATAAAGACAAGAAGCTCCTGTATCTTATCTATTGTTTTCGGCTCATAATGATTATTCTTGACCTTTTCGGAAGACAAAGCATAGTTCTGCTCAAGCTCTTCCAAAATCCCCTCCTCAATAGCAAGCTCTTTCAAAAGCATCGCAAACCTGTTTTTAGCCTGATCCTCCTCCCATCGTTTGAGGCTCAACAGGCTTTCTATGGGAGTCGCCATAATTTAGTTCTTATTGCTCGAAAAGACCGGTAAGCCTTGATACACCATCATCAAAGGTTACCCTTTCGGAAATATCCTGCCTTAGAAAATTTCTAATTCGGTCCATCATTTTTATAGAGTAATCGAGCTTAGGATTTGTGCCTTCCTTATAAGCCCCTATGGTAATAACATCCTCATATCTTTTATAGGTGGCCATAATCTCCAGCGCTTTTTCAACCGCTGATCTGTGCTTCTTTTCGGTGATGTCCTTCATAAGCCTGCTGATGCTCTGAAGGACATCTATGGCCGGATAATGGTTATGGTTCGCCAGTTCACGGGAAAGCACAACATGCCCGTCGAGTATTGAACGAGCAGCATCGGCTATAGGCTCATTCATATCATCGCCCTCAACAAGAACTGTATAAAGACCGGTTATTGTTCCTTCGCTGCTCCATGTGCCTGCGCGCTCGAGAAACTTTGGCAGCAGATTAAAGACTGACGGGGGATACCCTTTTGTGGTGGGCGGTTCACCGGCAGCAAGGCCTATCTCACGCTGAGCCATGGCGAACCTCGTGAGAGAGTCCATCATCAAAAGAACATCTTTCCCCTGTGACCTGAAATATTCGGCTATCGCGGTGGCAACATACGCGCCCCTAATTCTCATCAAAGGCGAAGTGTCTGATGTGGCCACCACAAGCACCGATCTTTTGCACCCTTCTTCGCCCAAATCTTTTTCTATAAATTCCCTTACTTCCCTGCCGCGCTCTCCTATAAGTGCAATGACATTAACATCTGCTGTTGTATTCCTTGCCATCATTCCGAGAAGCACACTCTTGCCAACCCCGCTTCCTGCCATTATGCCTATTCTTTGGCCCTTCCCAATAGTAAGCATGCTGTTAATCGATTTTATGCCGAGATCCAAAGCCTCTGTTATTCTTAGCCTGTAGAGAGGATTTATAGGATCTTTATAAATCGGATAAAGATGGCCTGATACACTACCCTTGCCGTCAATAGGATTGCCCATGCCATCCAGAACCCTTCCCAAAAGAGAGTCCCCGACTTTAATGTACTTCTGCTTGCCTCGAGCTATGATTTTTGACCCAGGGCCTATGCCGACCATATTCCCTAAAGGCATAAGAAGAACCTTATCCTCTTTGAAGCCAATAACCTCAGCTTCTATAAAAGAATCCTGACTGTCCAATTTGCCTTCGTTTGATTGAATTTGGCAGATATCACCGATTTTTGTTTTTGGGCCCAGGCCTTCGAGGATCAGCCCCACACCGCGCGTAACCCTGCCGTAAACTTTTACAAGGTCCGATTCCTTCAGAAATTCTTTACTCTTGGCTATTTGTGGATGTGTCGATGACATTGTCGAGTTCCTTAAACTTTTCTTCGAGCCTTGCGTCTATCTCTCCGGTCTGTGTTTCTATATAACAGCCGCCGCGAGAAACAGAAGGCGCAGGCTCTATAACAATGTCTTTTAAACCAGAACGGTCTTTAAAAAACTCGCTGTTCGCAACAATCAGTTCATAATCAATAGGATTAATTTTGATCGTAATTTGCTCCTCGCGCTCCGACACCTTTTTTATGGCTTCGGCAGCAACATTCATAACTATGGTTCTATCCAGAGCAACTTCTTTAAGAATCACCTTTTTGGCTATCTCGGAGGAAAGTGAAATTATATCGGGCATAAGCTTGTCAACCAGCTTTGCGCTGAAACCTTCGAGTGAAACAATTATGCGCTCAAGATTTCTGAGCTTATCATCGATATCTGCTTTAGCTATGACTAAAGTCTTTTCGTAAGCAGCTTTATAAGCTTCTTCCTCTTTGATCTTTACTCTTTCAACAATATGCTTCTCTGTCTGGAATTCCTTTACCTTTAGTTCGGCCGGAGACTCAAACTGCATCGGCGCATAAAGCTGAACACCAGACTGGTCCTCTTTAAGCGACAAGCTCTTCTCCACCCTTGCCGCCGATGACTATCTTGCCCTCTTCTTCAAGTCTTCTTGCGACACGGACAATGTTCATCTGGGCCTTTTCAACATCCGAGACTTTAACCGCTCCCTTGGCTTCCATCTCTTCCTTAAGTATCTGGGATGCCCTCTGCGACATGTTCTTGAATATCTTGTTCTTGAGATCCTCTGACGCCATTTTAAGGGCAAGTGCAAGATCGTCGGTGGTGATCTCCTTCATAACCATCTGAATGCCTCTGTCGTCGATATGAACGAGGTCGTCGAATGTAAACATAAGCTTCCGTATCTCGTCTGCCAGTATCTGGTCCTTTTCCTCAATATTTTTAATGATAAGATCTTCCGAGGCCCGGTCAAGCTGGTTGAGTATCTCTGCCACGGTTTTAATACCGCCGATCTTCCTGCCTCTCGTATATGTGTGCAGCTGCTTTTGCAGAACATCCTCGAGCTCCTCAAGAATGGAGGGTGATATCTGGTCAAGGCTCGCTATCCTCAGCGAAACATCTATCTTAATATGCTCAGGAAGCTTACTGAGAACTTCTGCAGCCTGCGTCGGCTCCAGATGCGCAAGAACTATCGCAATAGTCTGCGGATGCTCACGCGCAAGCATGCTGGATATCGCTCCAGAATCAAGCCACCGCAATACGTCGAAGGCGCTCGCACCGCTTTCGATCTTGTCCATAAGCTTCTTGGCCTGATCATCGCCAAAAGCCTTGGTAAGCAGCTTCTTGATATAATCGTCATCAACACTCAGCATAGCCCCGCTACCTGTCTTATCATGAAATTCTCTGATAACAAAAATGGCTTCGTCTGGAGATATCTTAACCCTCGACATCATCGGAACTATTCTGGAAAGCTCCATAGGATCTAAATGCTTGAAAACCTGAGTGGCTGATTCTTCACCAACCATAGATAAGAAAGCAGCAACCTTCTCGACGCCAGAAAGCTTTTTCATCTATCTATTCCGACATCCACTCTTTAAGAACGCCTGCAGCCTTTCGAGGATCCTGTTTCACTATGCTTAAAACCTCATCTTTAACAACATCATCTGGAGAAATCTCTTCAGGAACTCCCGGCATGCCTCTTCCTATCTGAACCGATTCCCCCGCAAACTCAGGCCTGCGCACCGGCACCTTTAAGATGTCGATAATCGGCTTGAGCACAAAAAGCACCACTATCAAAACTACTATAATAGGCACCAAATACTTGAGAACGGATGAGACTATCTTCATGTAATCTGTTTTTTCGGGTACGATTTCCTCGACAGATTCTTCGAAAGAGACGTTTGAAACTATTACCTGATCTCCTCTGTCCTTATTGAAGCCTATAGCGGCCCTAACAAGCTCATCATATTTTTTAAGGTCCGCCTCGATTCTGGGGACATAAACCTTCTTTTCTTTTTCTTTTTTGTAAGTGCCGTCAACCAAAACAGCAACAGATATGCTCTTGACTTCGCCTCTCGGCTGAATTATTTTACTGACGCTCCGGCTGACCTCATAATTGATGCTTTCGGTCTGTTTTTGTGCTGATGATCCTCCACCGCCAGCGCCGGATTGGCCGGAACCGGGCTGGTTTGACATTACTCCCGGAACGCCACCACCACCTGAAGATCCGCTGCTCTTATCCTGAACGCGCTGCTCGCTTCTAACAGCTATAGTATCTGGATCATATCTTTCTTCTGTTTTTTCTATCTGGGTAAAATCTATTTTTGTGGCAACCCTTACAATCGCCTTTCCTCGTCCTATAACTCCTTCAAGCATGCTCTGCAACCTGCTCTCATATTCCTTCTCAACCGATTTCTGGTATTCCAACTGTTTAGAATCAGCAACCGAATCACCTGAAGCTCCAGAACTCTTCGAAAGCAATGTGCCCATATTGTCAATAACAGTAACGTCCTGTGGTCTCATTCCTTCAACGCTGCTCGCTACAAGGTGTATAATGCCGCCTATCTGTGCGTTGTTAAGAACCCGTCCGCCCTTGAGTTTAAGTACGACTGATGAGGTTGGATGCTGCTCCCTGTCGGTAAAAATAGTCTTTTCCGGAATTGCTATATGAACCCTGCACTGGTCAACTTCAGAAAGCTGCTTTATAGTCCTAGAAAGCTCTCCCTGCAAGGCCCGGCGGTAGTTGAGCTTTTGGACAAATTCGGTAACGCCCAGCTGTGTCTTGTCAAATATCTCAAACCCTACCCCGCCTCCCTGAGGAATTCCCTGTGAGGCCAGTTCAAGACGCAAATCATACACTCTGTTGCTCGGCACATAAATCACATTCCCTTCTACGTTGTAGGGAACCTTCATCTCTTTCAGCTTAACAACAACCTGCCCAGCGTCTTCAGTGCCTAAATTGCTGTATAAAACCTGAAAGTCAATTCTTTCACTCCAGAGAACAATGCCTGATATAAGAGCGATACTAAAAACAATAGAAAAAATTAGAGCGACCTTTCTTTTTAAAGGCCAATCTTTCATCTGTAAAATAACGTCACTTAACGACATTTTCTGCCCTTATATAAAAATAAAAGAATCAAACCTGCATCCTCATAACTTCTTCATATGCACTAAGCAGTTTGCTCCTGACCGTCATAAGCGTCTGAAGTGATACGTCAGCCTTTTCCATCGCTATGACAACCGTATGTATATCTTTAACATCGCCTTTAGAAAAGTCTTCTATCGCCTTTTCAGCCTCATTCTGCACTTCTGAGACCTGCTTCAAGGCATCCTTTATTGCATCCTGAAAAGAGACCTCAGGCGTCTGATTGGCCTTTGAGACCCCTGAGATGGTCTGAGCAATATCACCAATTTTTTTAATCTCATTCATCTTAATACCCCCTGCTTATATCATACACTTTTAGTTTACGCCTTTAGTATATCCAACGTCTTCATATACATATCCCTAAATGTATTCATAACCGTCAGATTAGCCTCATACGCCCTTGAAGCAGTCATAAGATTGACAGTTTCCTCAATACCATTTACGTTGGGATATGTCACATATCCGTCTTTATCAGCATCAGGATGCCCAGGTTCGAACATCTTTTTAAACGGCCGGGAATCCTCAACAATCTTTGGTATATCTACACCTGCTGCGTTCTCTCCAAAAAGGTATGTCTGAAAAAGAACATCTTTTCTTTTGTATGGTCCGCCTTCAGGAGTCTGAGTTGAACTCATATTGGCTATATTGGAAGCAATAACATTCATTCTTATTTTCTGAGCCTCAAGCGCCGATGCGCTAACTTTAAGCTGCATGAACATATTTTCCATTGCTATCTGCCTCCTTTAATCGCTTCCTTCATCATTCTTACCTTCATAGCCATAAGCTGTGCGGCTGTGCTGAAAATCATAGAGTTCTCTCCAACCTTTGCCATCTCGATATCAAGGTTCACAGTATTGCCATCCCTGCTGGCCATGCTTGACGGGGATTCAAAAACCTCGTATTTATGGTTTACGCCTTTTAGTCCTCTTGCAGCTTCAGAAACCGCGCTGTCCAGCTCCTTTTGAAAAGATATGTCCTTAGCCTTATAATTCGGCGTATCTATATTGGCAACATTAGACGCGAGCAGTCTTTGCCTGTACGCCGTAATATCTATCATCTTTTCTAAAAGCACCATGCTCTTATCAGGCATCAAAACACCTCAAAATAAAATTTCACATACAAATCATGCAATTTTTATTCCATATTAATTTTCAACTGTTTATTTCTTCGTCAGTTATGCTGTATTCCTTCAACTTGTTTCTTATTGTTCTAACAGTAACACCGAGAACCTCTGCTGCCCTTGTCCTATTTCCACTTGTTTCTCTTAGGGTTTTTACCACCAAATCCCTCTCCATGTCCTTTATAGTGCCTTTGGATGAACTTAAAGAAGCCTCCATATGTGACATATTTGACATGCTAACTTTTTCCTCGTGCGGCGGCATTAAAGTGTCAGATTTTGAAACAACAACCGTACGGTAGGCAAAATTTTCCAGTTCCCTGACATTTCCTTCCCAGTTCTTTGACAGAAGGTATTTCTTGAACTCATCCGACAATTCAAAACCCCTTCCCATTTTTTGGGCAAGACCTTTAATAAAAAAATCGGCAAGAGGAACTATATCGTCGCGCCGCTCCCTTAATGCAGGTATTTTTATCGGAAAAACATTCAGCCTGTAATAAAGGTCTTCCCTGAAGCGGCCTGCCTTCACATCAGACAAAAGATCCCTGTTGGTGGTGGCTATAATCCTTACATCAACCGGAATAGGCGTCTTTCCTCCCACCCTGTCGATCTCTCTTTCCTGAATAGCGCGCAGCAGTTTAGCCTGAAGAGGGTAAGCCATCTCGCTGATCTCGTCCAGAAGAAGCGTGCCTTTATTCGCAAATTCGAACTTGCCTATCCTTTTCTCTGTTGCTCCGGTAAAAGCCCCCTTCTCATAACCGAACAGCTCAGACTCAAGCAGATGCTCAGAAATAGCAGCGCAGTTTATAGCCACAAACGGCTTGTCTGCGCGCAAACTGCTTTTGTGTATCTTGCGTGCTATTATTTCTTTGCCGGTGCCGCTCTCTCCGGTCACAAGTACCGTAATATCGGCCTTTGCAACATCCCGGACAATCGAAAGAAGGTTTTTCATAACCTGTGATTCGGCTACCATATCCGTTTCTTCGGAAGGCATTATCCGCTCTATCACCCTCTGCAGCGACTCAAAAGCAAAAGGCTTCATTATGTAATCGGTAGCGCCCAGCTTCATAGCATCCACAGCATTCTCTACGGTTCCGTAGCCGGTTATAACAATTACGGGTGTGAACAGCCCTTTTTTGCGGACCTCCTGAAGGAACTCAATGCCATCCATCTTCGGCATCTTCATATCAGTAATTATTAGTTCAAAGTCGCCTAAATTAAGCTCCGAAAGCGCAGACACTGGATTGTGATAGACCACCGGAGAAAAACCGCACCGTTTAAGGCTCTCTTTCAAGGCCAGCGCCATATCTATTTCATCGTCAAGAATCAGCACATTTCTCATAAACAGCTTCCCTTTTCGGGCAGCGTAATCACAAACTCAGATCCGCCCCCCAACTCACTCACAACCCTTATCATGCCTTCGTGGGCCTTGATAATACTTGCGGTTATCGACATACCCAGTCCAGTCCCCCTGTCTTTCGTGGAATAAAACGGCTCGAATATCTTGGCCTTTGTTTCTTCATTCATACCAATGCCGCTATCACGCACCGAAAGTTCAACCTCCCGGTTCATCTCCCTTCTGACTATCTTCACAGTAATAGTTCCTCCGTCAGGCATAGATTGTACGGCATTGAGCATGATATTCATCAAGGCCTGCCTCATAAGCCCTCTGTCAACATTAACAATTACCGGAACGTCAGCTCCCAGATTAAAAACAATCCTGTCATGAGAAAAAAGTTCGCTGAATTCGCGCCCAATCTCGGCAACTATATCGTTAAGCTCTACCGGCTCAAGTCTTGGCTTGAGGTCTTTAGAAAACCTGAGCATATTGTCCAGCGCATTAACCAGCGTCCGCACAGAATTAGATATACGGTTAGCATAATCACCATGATTTGTGCCTTTTAAATCTGATGACAGAAGACTCGCAAAAAGCTCGATGCTGCCGAGAGGGTTCCTTATCTCGTGCGCTATTTTTAGAACCAGTTCGCCCATAGAGGTCAGTCTTCGGTTCCTTTCATTTTCCTCTTCAAGCTGTTTAAGCCGTGTTATGTCCTTGAATATCAGGACTTGACCCATCGTACATCCATTGCCGTCCTTTACATCCGACCTTGAAACTATCGCAGAAAAAGAGTTGCCGTTTTCGGGCCTGATAACCTCATCCTCTATAGCCGCCTTTATTGATGAACCTCCAACAACAACTTCGGCAGAAACATTCAAAAGCTTTTCGGCAACATGATTTATAAGCCGTATAATTCCGTCGCTGTCAAAGAAAACAACCCCTACATCAATGCTCTGCAAAATGCTGTCAAGCAGTTGCTTCTTGTGGTCAACCTCGGCGGTTAAAAGTGTAACCTTCTCTTCAAGTATCCTATGAGACTGTATTGCTGTCTCGGAAGCAGCAATTAAAGACTCCATAGTCTTTTTCAAAAGATCTATGTCGGTTGTATTTATGTTCATTCCCCAAGCAGCATCGAGGCTGCCTCGCCAATCTCGCCGCCTCCCTTTGCCGCTCGCTTCAGATAATCCTTATTCTTGGTTAACTTCCCATACTGATATTCAGCCCATTGTTTAGAACTTGCATCCTTGATGGATCCCTTCAGTGCTTTTTCGTAAAAAGTTACGGCCTTCTTTTCCTTGCCAATAAAATAAAGGCAGTCGCCAGCCTTCACCGATGCAACCCCATCCCCCCTCTTCGATGCAAAAAGGTAATGTTTGAGTGCACTCATAGGATCATCTTTCTTCCAATACAAATCGCCAAGCATCACTGCTGTATTTATGTCCTTAGTGTCCCTAAATGATCTAGTCAGGTATTCTATGGCGTGGGTTAGTTCGCCTTTTTTGACAAATATGGCAGCAAGCAATAAAGATGCTCGGGACCTGTATTCCTGAATATCAATAATCTGCTCAAGCATCTTCGCAGCCTCTTTGTCCTTGTCCTCGCTTATATAAAGCTCGGCCTGCATGAGCATTGCGGTTTCTTTTGACTTGCTTTTCTTTGCAAGATTTAAAAGACTTACACCCTCTGTTTTCTTGCCGTTGTCTATAAGATACTTTGCAGCCTCTATAAAAAAAGGATTATTGGGAGATAAATATGTAGAATATTTCTGAAGGTACTCAACTGATCTATTGTCTTTAGACTCTACCGCTCCCTTTAAAATTCTCTCAACCTCGGAATACCTCTTCTCTTTTGCCTTTACATAAATAAGGCCTCTTACGGCACTGTCTATATTTCCGCTCTTTTCAAAAAAAGCTACCAGCCGCAATTTGAAATCATCCGGCGCATCAGTAGATATAAGCTGGCGGGCCAGCTTCATCGCCTCTTCAGTTTTTCCTTCCTTCTCATACACCGAAAAAAGGACTTTCTTTGCTTCAACCCCCTCGCTGAAAAAAATAGGCTTTGCAATAATTGCCTCAAGTTTTTGAGCAGACTCCTTAACTCTGTCGGCACCAAACAAAACCTCAGCATGTCTTACCCTGAGATTTTCCTCCTTGAGAATATCATCATAAATCTTGCCGAATAGTTTTACGGCATCAGCATGCAAACCCTTTCTGCTTGATATCATAGCCCTGACATACAAAGCCCTTGGATCACGCTCGAAGAGTTTTTTGTTCACTCCACCCAGAAGGGTTTCTGCCCTCACCTCATCACCCTGAATAACCGCAAGTTCTGCCTCGCCTATTAACGCCTTGTCCTGCAGATTACCTTGAATACGTTTGAAATATTCAGCAGCCTCTTTGTATTCTCTCATATCGATAGACATATAACCGAGAAGAAGATAAACCTCGTCGATATATTGAGTACGAGGAAAGTTCGAAAAAAGCGTTTTAATTGAGGTTCTGGTCTCAAAATAATGCCTAAGACGATATTCGCTTTTTATGATACCCCACAATGACCGCTCTAAAAGCACAGGGTCTTTTACTTTAAGATATACTTCCTTGAAAATCTGCCGAGACCTTATATAGTCTCTTCTTTTAAATGAAGTTTCTGCTTCTTCAAGCTTAACCTCAGGAGATATCTCTTTCACAGCAGCGGTCTTATTGTCGGATTGAGGCTTGGCCTCTGCAGGCTTTTTGTTCTCGGCTGCACTAAAATCATATGCTACAGACAAAAACAATATCGCCATTAAAAAAACCAGGACTGGTTTTGCACAAGGCATTTTCTTTTCTGTCTGTTTATACATAAATATCCCTAATACAGTATGAAAGAAATGTGCCAATTCAAAACTTATTGTTTTATATGAGGTTAATACAACAGCGAGTCAAATAAATGACAAGAAGAAAAATAGGTTACATACCGAGACGCTTCATCTTCTCAATAAGGGTTGTTCTGTTTATGTTCAGATACTTTGCAGCCTGAGCCTTTACACCTTTGTGCAGTTCCAAAGCATGATTTATATGACGCCGCTCGTACTCGTCTATGGCGCTGTTCAAGTCAATACCGCCAACAAAAGGATTGAACCCCTCATCAGTTTCGGGGCCATCAGGTAAAGCAGGCATCTTCTGCCCTGTCATCTTATCCGGCAGGTCCTGCGGCGTAATAAAATCATTTTCGTTCAACACCAGCAGCCTCTCTATGACATTCTCCATCTCCCTGACATTGCCCGGCCAGGCATAGCTGATAAATAAGTTCATAGCGTCTTCTCTGAGTTTCACTTCATTCCTGCCAAATCTCTCCGCATGCTTGTCCAAGAGGAATCTGCACAGCAGCGGAATATCCTCTTTCCTCTCCCTGAGAGGAGATATCTCTATGGGTATTACATCCAGTCTGTGATAAAGATCTTCCCTGAATTTTCCTTGTTTGATAGAATCTTCGAGATTCTTGTTCGTTGCAGATATTACTCTAACGTTTACAGGAATCATATCATTTCCGCCCAGTCTTTCTATCGCCCTCTCCTGCAAAACGCGCAAAAGTTTTGACTGAAGCGTAAGAGGCATATCTCCAATTTCGTCAAGAAAAATTGTGCCTCCGTCTGCGAACTCAAATCTCCCGGTGCGCCTGACAACCGCTCCTGTAAAAGCCCCCTTCTCGTGGCCAAACAGTTCTGCTTCAAGCAATTCATGAGGAAAAGCGGCGCAGTTGACCGCCACATAACGCTTGTTGGCACGAGCACTTTTAATATGGATTGTCTTGGCAACAAGCTCCTTGCCGGTTCCGCTTTCACCCGTTATAAGAACTGTACTGTCTGATTTTGCTACTTTTATAATGGTTTCATGGATATGCCTAATCGCTCTTGATGTACCAACTATTTTGGGCAGTATTGGGGCTAAAGCGGTCATGTCATAAATATGACATACCGGATGCCGAAAGGTCAATTTCGGCATCCGGTAAAATATTGCGGCTATTTCTTCAGAAAACTCTCGAACTTTTTCGTGTCAGCGCCTGACACGAAATTCCCGTTTACGTAGAAAGCCGGGGTCCCGTTGATTCCTAACTGCGTAGCTATATTTATCTGCTCCTCGAGCTTCTCTGCACCCTTTTTATCTTTGCATTCCTCAGGGTCTTTAGAATCAAACTTTCCTGACATCACCTCTTCAAGCGCCTTAGCCTGATCAGATGAACAGAGGACATATCTCGATTTTGCCTCAGCTTTAGGGTGTATATTCGTAAGAGGGAACATAAACACATACCTGGTCAAGTCATCCCTCGTTTTTAAATAATCTGACATTTTTCTGCAGTACGGACAGTCAGGATCGGTAAACTCAATGACCACATTCTTTCCGCTGCCGATCTTGATCCCCTTGCTGACCGGTATGTCCTTGGCTTTAGCGCTAGACAGCTGCCTCATTCTCTCTTCGGTAAGATTTACATTGCCATCAGACTCTTTAGTTATTATCGGCCCTACTACTATGTATCCTTTCTTGGGATAGTAATAAAGAATCCTTCCTCCAGTAACAACTTCATAGAGCCCATTTACTTCGCTTTCTTTTACACTCTCGAACTTCAGCTTTGGGAAATCCTTTTTTAGGCTCTCCTCAACTTTACCGCCTTCGCATGCTGTTGACATGAAAATCAGCGCGATTATCATGCCCGTAAAAATACCTTTTGACACTTTACCCTCCTGATGTATTATTCAATGATGCTTGATAGCAGACACAAAAACATTTAAGAATATCACAACACAGCAAAAATAATCATTTCCCAATCCCGGTTATGATTTTTATTTCAGGCAAAGTTAAATTGAACAAAATAATCCCGATAACTTAGAATAAGCTATGCACTATATGGTGTCTTTTAATCTTTGCGCAACTAAATATTATCAGGAGGATTTTTAGGTTATGGCCGCAAACCCTTTGGATGCTTATAAACAGGTTGATAAAACAACTCTGAACGGCCGTGAGCTAGAAGCTTCGGTCTTGGTAAAGTCTGCTATGGCTCTCAAAGAATGTCAGGATAACTGGAATGCTGCAGACCGTGATGAAATGCTTCAACTCGCAATCAAGTACAATCAGATGATCTGGAGCATATTCCAGTCAGAACTGGCCCAAGGTACAAACCCACTACCCCATAACATTCGCGAAGACCTTTTAAATCTAAGCGCTTTCGTTGATAAGCAATCGCTTCAGGTTCTCGCATTTCCGTCTCCCGAAAAACTCACGATTTTAATAAACATCAATATAAATATAGCTGCAGGCTTAAGGGCATCAGCCGTAGAAGCTCCTAAAAATCCTTAAGACAGCAAATTTTCGCAATCCTAAAAGTCCATCAATGGGCATAGAAAATGATATAAACCTTGCCCTTAAAGAGCTGGAATCAGGAAACTTTTCAACAGCAGAAAATATTTACTCATCAATACTTCTGAAAGACCCTTCCAATCCTGTAATTCTGAACAATTTAGGCAATCTCTTCAAAACCAAAGGAGAGAGGGAGAAATCGATAGAATACTTCAAAAAAGCTCTTATCGCAGCGCCAACATCACCTGAATTAAATTTCAATCTTGCCAATATGCTTTATGAGAGCGGCCATATAGATGAGGCTGTTACTCATTATAAAATGGCGATCGCCCTTGAACCTGAATTTAAGCTTGCTTACAATAATATAGCCGAAGCATTAAAAGAAATAGGCTGTTTTGATGAAGCCCTTTATTACCTTCAACAAGTTTTAAAAATTGAACCGAACTATACTGCCGCGCATATGACTATGGGCAATATATTCACAGCCATGCGCCGATTGGATGATGCGCTGGATTCTTATCACAACGCATTGGACATAGAGCCTCATAACCACTATGCCTTATACAATATGGCCAATATTAGAAAAATCACCGGCAGCATAAGCGAAGCAATAGATATTTACCGGGAAGCGTTAAAACTTAAGCCTGACTATTCGGATGCCTGGAGCAATTTAGGAGCAGCATTTAAAAGCTGCGGCAATATATCAGAGGCCATCACCTGCTATAGAAAAGCTATCGAATTATCTCCTGACAACGAGGATGCTCATCTTAATTATGCAATTGCCCTTTTGCTTAGCGGAAATTTCGAAGAAGGCTGGCAGGAGTACGAATGGCGGTTAAAAACAAGAAATGTTTACTGTCGCAAAAATTGTAAGGAATGGAGCGGAGATACGCTGAATGGGGAAACCATTCTACTTTATGCAGACCAAGGGTATGGCGATACGCTACAATGCGCCAGATATATACCTATGGTAAAAGCGATGGGCGCAGGGAAAATAATATTGGAATGCCAGCCTGAACTTATATCTCTCATGAGAAGCATTGATTGTATAGATCACATATCACCCAGAAAATCTGAACTAGCTAATTTTGATCTATGTTCTGCTCTGTTTTCGCTGCCGCGGATATTCAATAAAAATAATATACCTGCATCAGTGCCTTATTTAAAAGCGGATGAAAAGACAATAGGGAAATGGTCTGAACGCATAAAATCTGTCGGTGAATCTATCCGTGTCGGACTTGTATGGGCAGGCAGTCCCACATACAGGGAAGACAAATTTCGCTCACTCGATTTAAAAACACTTCTTCCACTTCTCACGCTAAAAGATTGCGGAATAAGTTTCTTTAGTCTTCAGACAGGAGCTGCTGCCAACGAAATCATGGACATTCCAGAAAACTTAAGACCGATAGAGCTATCCGGAGAGATTAATGATTTTTCTGACACCGCCGCAATTATGGAGCAGTTGTCGCTGATAATAACAGTCGATACCGCCTCTGCCCATCTTGCAGGAGCGCTAGGTGAGCCTGTCTGGACATTGATTCCCGAAGATCCTGACTGGCGTTGGTTATTAGAAAGAAATGACAGCCCATGGTATCCAACAATGTTATTATTTCGCAAAGAAAAAAATGACGATTGGCAAAACCTTATTCTTAGATTATCAACAAAACTTAAAAAGCTAATCGGAACGGACGGATATAAATGATATATATCACACTTCCTGTTGGAAGCTATCATGGATGGGGTGTATGCGGCAAATACCTCGTAAAAGAACTATCTCTTACAACAGAGGTGATGCTTATATCAGAACCTATTGATCCGAGTTCGATAGGAAATGAATCAGATTACAGACTTATAAAAGAAAAAATGATGCCGGATGACGAGTATCAACGCATAAAAACCTTATCAGAACTCAATCTTGAAGGTCCTGTTCTCCATGCGATAATCAGCAATACAATGAAATCAACTCATCCGAATATCCGCGGCAGTAGAAATGTAGGATATACCTTCTTCGAAGAAAGCATCATTCCTTCACCGTTCATAGAGAACGGCAAGAGATTTTTTGATATCATAGTAACCGGCTCAACATGGTGTGAAGAAGTCCTTCGAGACTACGGCATCAACAATGTTGCAACCATCATCCAAGGTATTGACCCGGCTATATTCAATTCTAAGTCCCCGGTCAAGGAGCATTTCACCGATCTTTTTGTCATATTTTCGGGCGGTAAATTCGAACTGAGAAAAGGCCAGGACATTGTAATCAAGGCGTTCAAGCACATGCAGGACAAATATCCTGATGTCATACTTGTCAACAGCTGGTTTAACCACTGGAACGAAAGCCTCTCGACCATGAAAGCGTCACAGCACATTGAGTTCGATATTTACTCAGACGACTATACCACCCTTATAAAAGAAACTCTTGTAAGAAATGGAGTGAATCTGCAAAGAGCCTTTATTTTGCCGCCCTACCCGAATGTATTGATGGCTGAAGCCTATCGGAACAGCGATATCGGACTTTTTCCTAATAGGTGCGAAGGAGGAACAAACCTCGTTCTAATGGAATACATGGCCTGCGGCAAACCTGTGATCGCCTCATTTAACACAGGCCATAAAGATGTGCTGAACAAAAAAAATTCTATCTTAATTGAAGATATGGAACAGATAAGCATATATGATGACAACAGGGAAATAGCCTCATGGTTTGAGCCAAGCCTTGATGAAACTATCGCAAAACTAGAATGGGCATATAAAAACAGAGCGATTCTACCAAAAATAGGAGAGCTTGCAGGCCAGGACATGGCAAAAGCAACATGGCGCAAGACAGCACAGGATTTTTACACAATTCTCACTTCGTAACATATTATGAACCACCCTGAAAATACAGACGCAAAAATAAAATTTCATACCATCAGAATAAATAGAGAACCACAAAACCCAGAAGCCTTTATCGGACTTGGTAATGCACTTCATGATTCAGGAAACCATGAGCAGGCTGTTAAATGCTTTAAAAAGGCCCTTGAACTGGATCCGGAAAACTCCTTGGCCTATCATGGACTGGGCAATGCCCTGCTAGAAACAAAAGATAATAATGCGGCTATTGCTGCCTATCAAAATGCATTGAGGATAGCTCCCAATAACATTGAGGCGCATATTAACCTGGGGCTTGCCTTCTCTGCAAAAGAGGAAAATCAAAAAGCTATTGAATCGTTCAACAGGGCGATCAAACTCTCACCTGCAAACATTAAAGCACACATAAATTTGGGCAATACCTTTATGTACATGAATCTGCTAGATAATGCCTTGGAATGCTACAAAAACGCCTTAATAATTTCGCCTGACAATTTTGAAGCATGCACTAATATGGCAACAGCACTAAAAGAAAAGAAACTGCCTAAAGAGGCGCTAATATGGCACAGCAAGAGCCTTGAAATAAATCCTGACTATCCCGAAGCCCATTTCAACAGGGCGCTGACGCTTTTATTGCTTGGGAATTTTAAAGAAGGATGGGAAGAGCACGAATGGCGCTGGAAAAAAGGAGATTACCTTGTACACCGCAGAGACTTCTCGCAACCTCGCTGGGACGGTTCTGATATTAAGGGCAAAACCATACTCCTTCATGCAGAACAGGGTTACGGTGATACACTACAGTTCATACGATACGCCCCTTTGATTGCACAGATGGGAGCTAAGGTTATCGTTGAATGCCAGCCTGCCCTAGTATCTCTTTTGAAAAATACCGAAGGGGTAAATGCAGCAGTGTCAAAAGGAGAAGCCATACCTGATTTTGACCTCCACTGTCCTGTTTTGAGCCTGCCCCTTGCGTTTAAGACCGAGCTTTCAAGCATACCTGCGAACATTCCTTACATAAGGCCATCTGAAGAAATAATTGCCAAATGGAAAAAAAGAATCGGTGGCAATAAGGACAGACTAAAGGTGGGCATAAGCTGGGCAGGCAACCCTGAGCACAGAAATGACAGAAACAGGTCCTGCGGGTTTGAAGTTATGAAGCAGTTGTTGGATATTCACGGTATAGATTTCTACAACCTTCAGGTATTGAACAAAGCTGGAGGAGTTCATCCCAAGTTAATAGATTTTACTGAAGAGATACGAAGCTTTGAAGATACTGCTGGATTGATAAGCAGCCTTGACCTGATAGTGGCTGTGGATACAGCGGTGGGGCATCTGGGAGGGGCGATGGGAAAAGAGGTCTGGATGATGCTGCCGTATTAGTGCATGCTTC
>PEAD01000027.1 GCA_002753335.1 Nitrospirae bacterium MYbin3 | reverse complement strand
ACTTCTGGAAGAAGATAATCGGAAAGCCGTATTCGGGAAAACCGAACGTACGGAATTGATGAGGGGGGACTGGAAACGGGGTGCTATACTACCGCGCCAGCCCTCTACTTTACAGTAGGAATAAGAAAAAAATAAAAGGGGCCCTTTGCGGGCCCCGGATTGGTTAGATTCTTTCTACGTTTGTGGCCTTTGGTCCGCGGTCGCCTTCGGCAACGTCAAACCTGACCCTCTGGCCTTCAGCAAGGGTCTTAAAGCCCTCCTGTTTGAGCGAAGAGTAATGAACAAATACATCCGGCCCATTGTCCTGTTGGATGAAACCAAAGCCCTTGGATTCGTTGAACCACTTTACTTTCCCTTCAAAAGCCATACTGCTAAGTCCTCCTTAAATTTCCCGGAACAGATGTTCCTTTGGGTCCCGAAACAAAGCATCGGTGACAATTTATACCATGCTCTAATATTAAATGTCAAAAACCGAAATATCAGCTTTTCAGGCTCATCTGGTTGACAAGCGATCTCGTCTCGCCTATTGATGTTACACGCACTGCGGGCTTGTCGCGCACCGGGCATTTGTTCTCGCATATACCGCATCCTATGCACAATTCAGGATCCATGTAAGGCCTTTTAAATACCTTTGTTGTGCCGTCTCTCATCTGCATCTCGACATCCTGAAACCAGATAGCTTTGGGAGATGTGGGGCAGACTTCTTCGCACACGATGCATTCGGTGTGCATGGACCACGGCAGGCAGCGTCCCCTGTCATAAAAAGCGATACCTATTTTTACAGGCTTTTGTGCCGGTGGTTTTCCTATCTTTTTTTCTACGGTGAGCGGCACAATGGCTCCTGTTGGGCAGACCCTGCTGCAGAGCACGCAGTTGTACTCGCAGTAGCCGATTTTATTAAGCAGAATAGGCGTCCAGATGCCTTCAAAACCTGCTTCAAGCAAAGCTGGCTGGATAACATTTGTAGGACATACCTTCATGCACTCCCCGCACTTGATACATCTGCGCAGAAAGTCTCCTTCTGCAATAGATCCTGGCGGTCTTATCACGCTGTGCTGGGAGACGGTTTTTGAGGTTATGACACTCCGCATCATCGGAAACATTATCGTCCCGAACACAGCTGTTTCTATAAGCCTGCGGCGGTTGACATCAAGTGGCGCGTGAACAGAGCTTGTGTCTTTTGGCAATCCATAATGCATCGCGTTTTCTGGACAATCCGATATGCAGTTCATGCAGACCATACACTCACTTGTTCTTAATGACGCATGAGGGTCACAGGCGCCGTGGCAGTTCTGAACACATTTCATGCAGTCGTTGCATTTAGTCGTATCGCGCCATATCTGTAGGAGAGGTTTAAATGAAAGCAGGCCGAGCAGGGCACCAAGAGGGCAGAGCGAGCGGCACCAGAACCGATTTATAAATCTATTGGCGAAAAGTACAGCGATAAAGATAACGGCAAGCAGAAACCCACCCTGAAAAACAGGCTGCTTGAGATAAAAGCCACCGCTCCAATAATTGACCGCAGGATAAACAGATACAGCAAAGGCCTTTGTTATAAACGGAATAGGATCGAGCAATCCTGTTTGAATAGTTCCAAACGCTGCAAGCACAAGGAGCAAAGCCAGAACATAATATTTGAAACGGTAAAGGACTCTGTACGCATTCATCTTTATCAAATCCACGGCACGCAGCTTGTTAAAAATATTTCCGGCTATCTGGTTGATTATTCCCATAGGGCAGATCCATGAACAGAAAAATCTTCCGAATATCATCGTCCCGACAATTATGATGAGAGAAAGTGAAAGCCCCTTATATACGGTCCAACTTGTAAGGAATGACGACAAAGCCACAAGGGGATCAAGCTCAAGGAACAGTGCTACTTGATAGCCTTTCATGCTTCTGAAGCTTGTGATTCCTACCAGAACGATAAAGAGAACCAGAAAAAAGGCCGCATACAGCAGCCGGATGTTTTTGAGCGAAAGCAGTTTTTTTATCATACGCTGATCTCTGCTATGTTAAGAGATTTTATGTCAGTGGTCCCTGCGCCGCGCTGTTCGGCCATGAGTATATACGGAATATTTTCGGGCTTAAGATCAAGGAATGACAGACCATAAGTTTCAATCGCCACAATGTCAGTTCCGGCTATTATTGTATCTCCTCTTGCAACATCCGCAAGATTTCCTCCGGTTGGGCCGTTCCTCATAAGTATTCTGGTGGCATCCATAATCGTCAATGTCGGCTTAATAGCAGCCGCAAGATCCGCAATCGATGTATTGATGTCCTGATGCAGGCGGTTGCGCTGACCGCCCAGCACGCCATAAAGATTCTTCATCGCCATTGTGCATTTGCTTAACGAGTGATGTTTGACCATCGGTATGTTTATCAATTTGTCCACCTGATGAAAAAATGCGCTGACCGGCCAGACTTTGAGCGCCTTGCCTTTCAGGTCGGTCTGAACAAAATCGTTTTCTGTTGCGAATTTTAAAACCCCACCGTTTTTCTTTGCGGCATCTTCAACTCCTGAACGGGCAAAGCATCTATATGGGTCGTTCACCGAAACATCGGTGACCCAGATGACCGATGCCTTGGCCTCAACGCACATTTTTACTACCGCGGCCACCACTTCAGGATTGGTGTTGGCCGCCTGTTCAGGCTGTCTATCCCAAGACACATTAGGTTTTATGAGTACTCGTTCGCCCGGTTTTATGAAACGAGTTATGCCACCAATCCTGTCAACAGCGGCGCGTACCATTTTCTCTGCGTCTGTGCCCCGACTTACGGCAAGATTAGGATAAGTTTTAACATCCTCGACCCGGTAATCTTTGAAGGTGAATATTTTTGTGTCCTGCCGCCTTACAGGGTCGTTACTGTAAAAGGCGTATCCCCACAAACCCACGACCGCAGACGCGCTGCAGACGGTTGCTGTTTTTATAATAAAATCTCTGCGAGTAAGCTGGGGTTCTGTTTTATTGTGTTTTGAAGGCATCAGTTTTCCTTAATAAAATGGCGCAAAATAGAACCGTCGGAAGCGCCGAAAATCCCGAAGGCTGCGGTCTTTTCTAAAACTACATACCAGTTGCCTTCATATTTGTCCGATATTTTGTAAATTTCTTTGTTCTGTTTGCTCTCTTTTTCAAAGCTTATCGCAGACTTTTGAAGATATGAGTTCAGCGCTGTGGCAAAATCTTTTATCTCTTTGTCCTTGCCTGATATCAAGGCGATCTGCAAGGTCTTGCCGTCAACAGCATATTCCCTTTCGATCACATTTTTGAAGAAATCAAGCCCACGATAGCCTTCTTTTATAAATCGAGTTGCAACTGTCTTGCCTAATGCCGGAAGTTTTGAGAAGGCCGAAAATTCTCCACCGGCAGCAGGCAGCTTTTTTTCGAATTTCGAGGCAAAGAGCATTAAAGGAGGCTTGCCGCTGTAGGGTGCGATTTTCACATAATATCTGCCTTTGAAAAAAGATATTCCGGCAGATGTCTTGAATCCCATAGTGCCGATATTAACCGCTTCAGCCTTGGCCCCGCTTTCATCAATAAGCACGCCAAAGGCCTGAAGCCCGCTCCCCATTTCGTAAACCTCGGCCTGTAGTTCTGGTTGGGATGGTTTTGAGGTTGAGGAGACATATTCAATTACCGATAGTTTCTTAAATCCGGCAGAGATGAAGTATTCGGCATGGCCGTTCACATGCTCAAAAAGGTTGTCTTTATTGAACTCCCGTGTTTTTCCGAACTGTTTAAAGCCTTCAATATCTGATGGCAAAGCAGATGAGGATTCCTTCTGACCGGTTGCTGTTTCATCCTTCTGTATGCTTTCGGCCGTTGATTTGGCTGAAGCTTTAAAGTCTAGCAGCGCAGGATCGTACTTCTGCCCTTTCAGATAAATCACGGCCGCAATGCAAGGCAGGACGAGAATAAGAATCGTCCTTAAGAAAAAAGACACTCCCATTAAACCGATATTGTCAGTGTATCATGCGCATCGGCCAACATGTTTTTTACGGACAACCCGTAAGGGCATCCTGAAATGCAGGCCGGATTATCGCAGTCGCTGCAGGCCGCGGATTTTCCTTTGACCGAAGCGTAAGATTCAATGGCCCTTTTTTCCATGCCATAGTCGTTGAAATACATCTGGTAGCGCATTATCGTTGCTATCTCTACACCGCGATTGCATAAGCTTTCGCACTCGTTGCAGCCTGTGCGGCAGTATTCTTTGCCGAACATCATAGCGTATTCGTTGAGCGCCCGCCTGTCGTTCTGCGTAAACTTTTTTCCTGATGCGGCCAAATATGTTTCTATATCAGACACGGTTTTCATAGTTACTATCAATCCGCTAACCTCGGGATGCTTCAACACCCACTTGAACGCAGCATGCGCGAACTCTTCGTTCTTTGCCTCTATATTCGTGTCTTTTGCGCCTGCAAGGGTTTTCATCGCAACAACGCCCACTTTGCGCTTGTGCGCCTCTTTCAGCACCTCGGGCAGCTTTGGGAAGTTCATAAAGTTGAAAGAAGGCATGATCATATCGTAGTGGCCGGACTTGACCGCCGTCATCAAAAGCTCTTCAAGATTTGCAGGCCCATGCGACGAGACACCTAAAAATTTCACCTTGCCCGCTTTTTTAAGCGTATCAAAGGCTGATAGCATTTCGTTGTCAAGAAGCCTTTTTTTCTCATCTTCAAGATCTTTATTCTTGCCCCTTTCTCCACCTATTGCATGAACCAGCATGAAATCAATATAGTTTGTTTTAAGTCTTCCCAGGCTGTCTTCAACCGCCGCAACATATTCTCTTTTTTTAGTGCCTAACGGCAGATGCCCCGGATAAGGCGTGAGGCTGCAGAACTTGGTGGCGATGATAATCTTGTCTCTTTTTATCTTAGGCATAGCTTCGCCTATAAGTTTTTCTGACGCACCATAATCAGGTGCTGTGTCGAAATAATTTATTCCGCTGTCCACAGCACGGAGAATCATTGAAGGGGATGCAAGCCTGCCTGCGCCGAAAGATATGTCGCTCATCTTCAAACCTGTTTTGCCTATTTCGCGATAGCTCTTTACCGAGGGCGAAGCTGTTGCGGTTTCAGGCGCTGCGTCGGCCTTTAAGGGGGCTGCAGCTACTGCTGCCGCTGCCAGTGCTGTGGTTTTTAAAAAATCACGACGGTTCATAGTTTCCTCCAAATTATTGTTTAGTCTGTTTAGCTTCGAGTAGTCTAAGAATTTTTTGTTTCATCTCGGGCTCGTTCCAATTTATTTCGCCGATAATTCTCTCGATTATTATACCTTTTTTGTCTATAAGCAAAGTAACAGGAATTCCGAATAATTTGTATTTGTCCGAATAAACAGCCCGTTCTTTGTCCATTAGCACAGGAAACGCTATGCCGCTCTTGGCAGAGAAAAATCTTAAGGCCTTTTCTGCAGTGTCTATCGAAACACCGAGGACTACAAGGCCCCGGTCTTTATAATCAAGGTATAGCTTGTTGAACGAGGGCATTTCTTCGCGGCATATTCCGCAGGTGGTGGCCCAGAAGTTAAGAACAACAACCTTCCCTCTGAAATCTCTAAGGCTTACGGTTTTGTTGTCGAGGCTTGTCAGCGTGAAGTCTGGCGCAACGGCAGCAGAAGCGTATGTTGTAAGGCAAGAGGCCTCGGAGATGAACAGTAATATAGCAAGGGCGGTCAATAGACGTATCATTTTAAATTGTAGCATAAAAGAGCGGACGGTAAGCGCGAAAAACGATTGAAATTCGGGATATTTAATGCTAATATAAAACCTCGGTTTAACAGAGCACAAAAATGGCAGAAATCATTCCCTTTAAGGGTATCATTTTTAATCAGCAGAGGGTTGCGGGCGATGATGTTATCGCTCCGCCGTACGATATTATTTCATCCGAATACCGCGATGAGCTTTATCAGAAAAGTCCTTATAATGTGGTGCGGATAGATTTCGGAAAAGAGCATGCCGGCGACACAGATTCAAAAAACAAATACTCGCGTGCAGCGAATGATCTTTCTGGGTGGTTAGCAGAAGGAATTTTAACGAGGGACAGCAATCCCTGCTTTTACTCGTATGTGGTTGATTACAAAATGGCTGGAGAGCCTAAAACACTCAAGGGTCTCTTGGCAATGGTAAAGATCGAGGAGTTAGGCAAAGGGGTTTATCCTCACGAAGCTACACATTCTAAACCCAAGAGCGACAGACTCAATCTTATGCGGACCTGCTTTGGAAACATAAGCCCGATATACTCCCTTTATCACAGCCCAGAGAGAATTGCATCCAAAATTCTTGAAGAGACACAGGCTGAAGTGACATTTTCGGCAATCGACAATGATGGGGCGTGCCACAAAATTTTTCGTATAAGCGATGAAAAGTTAATAACTCTTGTAAAGCGAGATATTGCAAACAAAGCTGTTTTTATAGCTGATGGGCACCACAGGTATGAAGTGGCCATCGAATATAAGCGTGAAATGGACGCAAAACACGGCGCTAACAGCAATAATCCATGGAACTATGTGCTAATGTTTTTGGCAAATATGGCGGATGAAGGAATAACAATTCTTCCAACCCACAGAATTGTTAAAGGGCTTCCTTCGACAGAAGCAGTGCTTTCTAAAATAAAACCTCACTTTGAGGTGGTGTCGGTTTATGAAGAGGATATGGCGTCAAAAATAACCAGGCTTTTAGCAAAAAGCGGGCGCAATGCTTTTGGTCTTTATTTGACAGCATCAGATAAATGGTATCTGCTTAAGTACAAAGGTGCGGGACTCGATAATGTCGAACTTCCGCTAAGTGAACTCGATGTGGTCTTGCTTCATGAATTGATTTTAAAGAAAGACCTTGGAATAACCGAGGTGGTTTATGAAATGGATGCTCATGTTTCGGTTGCCAAGGCGAGAAACAGCGGATTCGATGCGGTATTTTTCCTTAATCCCACAGACGTAGGCGACGTTGAAAAAGTCGCTCTTTCGAACCTCCGCATGCCGCCCAAGTCAACCTATTTTTATCCCAAGCTTTTGACCGGAATGGTTATAAACAGCTTCAAAAACTAAATCCCCTAAGGAGGGCAGTATGGCAATAAGAGTAGCAATCAACGGCTTTGGAAGGATCGGCAGAAATTTTTTCAGGACATGCAAAGGGTATGGCGATATCGAGATAGTGGGCATTAATGATCTTACAGATGCCAAGACCTTGGCGCATATGCTCAAATATGATTCGGTTCACGGCATTTTTGATGCTGACGTTAAATCAGGCGACGGCAGCATCATTGTTGACGGCAAAGAGATAAAGGTTTCAGCAGAGACCGCTCCAGAAAAACTGCCGTGGAAGGCTTTGAATGTTGATATAGTAATTGAGTCAACAGGAAGGTTCACAGACAAGGCTTCGGCTTCAAAGCATATCGAGGCAGGAGCAAAGTGGGTAATTATATCGGCCCCTGCTAAAGACCCTGATGTAACGGTCTGTCTCGGCATAAACGAGGAGACGCTGGATCCATCAAAGCACAAGATTATATCCAATGCTTCATGCACCACCAACTGTCTCGCACCGGTTGCAAAAGTTCTGCATAAAGAGTTCGGAATTATCAGGGGATTGATGATCACCGTCCACTCTTACACCAATGACCAGAGGATTCTTGACCTTCCGCACAAAGACTTGAGGAGGGCTCGCGCAGCAGCTCTATCGATGATCCCCTCCACAACCGGAGCGGCAAAAGCGATCGGTCTTGTGCTTCCTGAACTTAAAGGCAAACTGGACGGTTTTGCGATGAGAGTCACCACACCTAACGTATCGGCTGTTGACCTTGTTGCTGAACTGAATACAGATGTAAGCATAGAGTCGGTCAACGGCGCACTAAAGAAATGGGCTGAGGGGCCGATGAAGGGCATCCTGCAATACACCGAGGAAGAACTTGTTTCGATAGACTTCAACGGAAATCCGCACTCCTCGATCGTTGACTCTTCTCTTACAAAGGTCATAGACAAGAGAATGGTAAAAGTGATTGCATGGTACGACAACGAGTGGGGCTATAGCTCACGTTTGAGAGACCTTATACTCTACATAAACAAAAAGAAATAAAGGGAGATGCCATGGCAAAAAAGAATGATATTGTCGTTGAGATAAAAGACATCTTCGGCAAGCTCACGATAGAGGATCTCCAGATAAAAGGCAAGGCTGTTTTTATAAGGGCCGATTTTAATGTGCCGCTTGATGACAATCTTGTTATCACAGATGACAGAAGGATTCGTTCCAGTCTCCCTACCATAAATTATGCTATTGATGAAGGCGCAAAGGTTATACTTGCGTCACATTTGGGAAGGCCCAAGGGTAAGATTGACCCTAAATACAGCCTTGCGCCTGTGGCAAAAAGACTCCAGAGGCTTTTGAATAAAGAGGTCATGTTCGCGCCCGACTGCATCGGTTCTCAGGTTGAGAATATGGTTGCAAAGATGAAAGAAGGCGATGTTCTTCTTCTCGAAAACCTCCGTTTCCATCCTGAGGAGGAGAAAAACGAGGAGGGCTTCTCGAGATCTCTTTCAAAGCTTGCGGATTTTTTTGTAAATGATGCATTTGGGGCTGCGCACAGAGCGCATGCCTCGACAGCCGGAATAACCAAGTTCATACCTTCGGCTGCGGGCTTCCTGCTCAAAAGTGTAATAGAATACCTGAAGGGTGTCGTGGATAATCCGGTGAGGCCCTTTGTGGCTATCTTGGGCGGGGCAAAGGTTTCGGGGAAGATAGGCGTTCTGGAGAACTTGGCCAACAAGGTGGACAAGGTCATCGTTGGCGGAGGCATGGCTTACACATTTATCAAGGCTATGGGCTACGAGATAGGCGATTCGCTTGTTGAGCCTGATATGCTTGACCTCGCAAAAAAGATAATGGAGAAGCTCAGGAACAACAATGTTAAGTTTTACCTGCCTGTTGACAGCGTAATCGGGCAGAGCCTTGAATCAAGTTCCGACACAAAGATAGTCACTAATCAGGAGATACCGAAAGGATGGAAGGCGTTTGATATAGGTCCTGCATCGGTAAAGCTATTCAACGAGGCTCTTCAGGATGCCAAGACCATAATATGGAATGGACCCATGGGAGTTTTTGAAGTTGATGCCTATTCGCGGGGGACTTACGCTATAGCCAATTCGGTCGGTGATGCATATGCCATGACCATAGTCGGTGGAGGAGATACGGATTACGCGATACACCGTGCGGGCGTAAGCGATTCTATAAGTTTTATATCAACCGGCGGCGGCGCGTCGTTGCAGTTATTGGAAGGCAAGGATTTGCCGGGGATATCGGCACTTACAGACAAAAAAGCCTAGCAAAAGTTTCATAAAAAAAGGGGACAGCTAAAATAGCTGTCCCCTTTTTTGTTTTATCTGCTAAACCATCTGAAGTTCAGGTTCACATATTTTATGCGGCAGTCTTTCGTTAGCGCACGAAATTATACCACGCTTAACTTCGACTATAGATGGGTTTCTGCTTTCAAACCGCTCAATAAGATATTGAGCAGCGGTTTCGGGCTTAATAATATCTCCGCATGTAAATATATCTATGGCGGCATAAGCGTATTCGGGCCACGTGTGAATTGACAGATGAGATTCAGCTATTACCACCATGCCGCTGATTCCAAATGGATTGAATTCGTGGAAGGATACATCTACTATAGTTGCTTTGGCTTCCTTTGCTGCAGAAACCAACACTTCTTTCACCATGCTTAAATTTTTGAGAATTTCCGGATTGCAGTCCTTTAACTCTATTAAAAGATGAGTACCTAAAGCATACAATTCTCTACCCTCCTTCAGTACCAGAATCGAAGATTCCCCGTCTTCTTAAACAGAAATTCTACAGCAATTTTTATTTTTTTGTCAATAAAAATAATTGCTCTGTTAAATGCTGTAGTATATAATATAAAAGCGCATGAATCCTTGGTTTGAGAGGTGTCTGCATCATGGCTGAAAAGGTTATAAATTCATTGCTGTTTTTTATTATCTGTCTTTTCCTTGCAGCCTGCGCCGTAAACCCTGTTACCGGCCAGAAAGAGTTAATGCTCGTTTCCGAAAAAGATGAACTAAAAATGGGATCGGACGTGTATCCAAACGCAATGTGGGGGGACATGGGCGGCGGCGGCGAGTACCGAGACGAACAGTTGAAGGGCTACCTTAAAGGTATTGTGCTTAAAATACATGAAGCTTCTCACAGGCCAAACCTGCCTGTGGAATTTACGGTGCAGAACAGTTCTGTTCCAAATGCTTGGGCTATTCCGGGGCATGTGGTCATAACAAGAGGGCTGCTTTCTGTCTTTGAAAACGATGCACAGTTCGCTTTTGTGCTCGGACATGAGATGGGCCATGTTTCGGCTAAACATTCTGCACGACAGATGACCTCAGGAATGCTGATGCAGGTTGGGCTTTCTGGGCTTGGGGTTGCTATGGGCGGCAGGGCGTATTCTGATCTTGCGTTGAACGTTGGCGCTATAGGCGGCCAGCTTCTTATGCTTAAGTACAGCAGAGAACATGAACTGGAGGCTGACAGGCTAGGAATCGAATATATGTCTAGGCTCGGCTATAACCCCAAGCATGCGGTAAGCGCCCATCAGACCCTCGAAAAAATTGCGGACGACTTCGCTCGCTCTTTAGGCAAAGAGCCGCATGAGAAAAGCGTTTTTGATGAGCTGCTTGCCACTCATCCTAGAATGTCCGTAAGGATAGATGAGATACAGAGCATGACGGCCGACGCAGACAGATACAGTATACGGCAGGACAGGACCAGCAGAGAAACATACCAGAACAACATTGCAAATATCAGGCGGATAAATAAAATTTATATTGATCATTACGATCCGGCTGTTCGCGCTCTACAAAAGAATAAACTCGATGAAGCTGATAGTCAGCTTTCAAAGGCTATCGCTCTGGAATCTAATCAGGCACCGTTTTATACACTTAAAGGTTTTATCTTTCTCAAAAAGAAGGAGCATGTTGAGGCAGAAAAACATTTTGATACGGCCCTGAAAATAGATGACAAATACGAACCGGCATTGAGGGGCAAAGGCACGGTAGGGTATTTCAGGGGGGATTACCAAGAAAGCATAAGACATCTAAAAAACAGCATAGCATTTTTTCCTCAGGATATATCGGCGCATCATTTTCTCGGAATGAGCTACTACAAAATGCGCATGTACAGAGAGGCCATCCCTCACCTGCGCGCTTCGGCACAAGCCCAACCAAAACATCCTGAGGTGCATGGCTCACTCGGTATTTGTTATGAGAACACAAACAATATAAATGCAGCTTACAACGAATATTCCATGCAGTTAAAAGTGGCTCCAGACAACGAATTGGGCAGGCATGCTGCTGCTAGAATTTCTGCCCTCCGGTTTTTGATGGAAGCACCGCGCATACGCAGGTAAAAAAATTATGAATAGACTCTTCTTATTTTTTCGACCGCCTCGGTAAGCGCGGCATGTTCAGCAGGAAATTTATCACTGTGGTATATCTTCAAGGCTTCATTGTAGGCTGACTCTGCCAACTTCATGTTTTTGTCCCATTCTTTTATCTTTGCGGTTCTCACATAAAGGTCTCCGAGTTCGTTCTGGATCAGCGCATAATCCAAGGGATCTTTTTCAGGGCTTTTAAAGCGCAACGCCTCAAGGTTAGCTGTAACTGCCTCATAAATAAACTCTTCTTTGTGGTCAAGTTCCGAAAGCAGTCTGTAAACTTTTCCCATCCCCTGTTTTAAAGACGCATATTCTTCCGGAGATGATTCGGCAGTGTGTGCTCTAAGAGATTCTTTGAACGACAATATCGCTTTTTCCAGATAATCTTTGTTTCCGCTGAATCCTGCCAGATAGGCTTCCGCAAGTTTTTTATGCGCAATAGCGAACTCCATTGGGAATTTGTCGATAGAATACACAGCAAGAGACTCATTTAAAACTGCTACTGCAAGCTTGAGGTTTGTATCTTTGTCGTCTATTTCGGAAAGCAAACGGTAGGCGGTTCCCGAATCTAGCATTGCCTTGCCGAATGCGGCCGGATATTTTTCGGGTGTAAATAGCGTAATAGCTGTTTTGTAGTTGTTTATGGCCTTTGTAAGGTTTTCATGTTTTTTTGAGAAACCGGCGAGTACCAGATGCAGATGTCCTGCTTTGAAATGAATATCGGCATGCTCAGCAGGGTAGGTTTCAAGGTCATAAATTCTTAATGCTTCCTCGAGTGCTTCTATCGCCTTTACAAGATGGTCCTCAGACTCATATATTTCGGCAAGAACCGAGTGCGCATCACTCAACTTCATCTGTGTAATGCCATAATTTGCTGGATGTGTGGCGATTTTATATACACGCAAGGTTTCTCTTAACGCCCGGATAGCTTTAGAAATGCATTCTCCTTTGTCATGAAACTCGGACAGAAACATGTATGCTTTTGCAATATTGTAATAAAGCATTCCAAAACTATCGGGGTGTTTATCCGGAGAAGCATACTTGCAGGCTGACGTGTATGCTTCTATTGCTTTGATAATATTTTCGGACTTGTTTCTATGCTGAGAAATACTTAAATAGCAGTTCCCCTCACCTGTTTTCACACGAGAATATATTTCGGGTCTTTCTTTTACTGCGCTCATTCTAAGAAGGTCTGCGTAGATCTGCAGGGCGTCATCCGACATGTTTCCTTGTTGAAGCATTTCTGCGGTATCGAGGCGGCTTAATATTTTTTGCCAACGGATTTTGTGCCGCCCTAATTCGGCTACAAGATATATCAACAAAATAACCACAAACGCGCCTAGGGCACCTAGTAGCGCGCCCTTTAATCCGTAAACCCAACGATCCAGCTCAAAAAAAACCGAAATCAGTTCATTCATTTTTTATGTGTTTTGCTCCAAAGCATTTCGTATATGCTATCAGGTTTAGAGCATATCTTCAATATTTTCTGCCTATTTCAATACGGCTGATCGAAAACAATCTAACCGCATTTTTCGGGTTAAGGCATACAGTAAAAGCATTTGAGGAGTATCATAGTACGAAATTGGATCACGATTTTGTCACTCTGGGTAATTATGACAGTTGCCTAGAACTCTGGAAAACGAGTATTATGTATGTTTGGGAGCGCATAGGGTTCTGGTGTCCCTCCCGGACTTCAAATCCGGTGTTGCCGGCCACAAACCGGCAGGATGGGTTCGATTCCCATACGCTCCCGCCATAAAATTTTATATATCAATACGCCAAATAGTAAGGGGATTTTCTACTCTTTTTCTTTGAGCAGTTTGTATTCGATGCTGTCAACAAGCGCCTGCCATGAGGCCTCGATGATGTTTTCAGAAACCCCGACGGTTCCCCATTTGTGGAGCTCATCGCCAGATTCTATCAGGACGCGGACTTTTGCAGAGGTACCCTTGCCTGTAGTTAGCACGCGGACCTTGTAGTCCAATAATCTTACAGACTTCAACTCGGGATAAAATTTTTCGAGCGCTTTTCTTATTGCGTTGTCGAGTGCGTTGACCGGCCCGTTTCCTGTTGCTGCAGTATGTTCTATGTTTTTACCCACTCTCAGCATAATGGTCGCTTCGCTGATAGGCTCTTCGTTTTCATGCCGCTTTTCATCTATTACTCTGAACCCTATCAAATCAAAAAATCTCCTATGCAGGCCGAGCGCTTTTTTCAAAAGCAGTTCAAAAGAGGCTTCGGCGCCTTCGAACTGAAAGCCTTGGTGCTCAAGGCCTTTCATCCTGTCGAGTATTCCCTGCACTTCCGGAGAGTCGGCATCGAGTCGTATCTTGAACTCCTCGGCCTTTCTAAGGATATTGCTTCTGCCTGCCATGTCCGATATTAAAACCCGCTGCGAATTGCCAACAAGCTCAGGCCGCATATGCTCATAAGTTTCGGGATGCTTTCTTATCGCGCTGACATGGATGCCACCTTTATGCGCAAAGGCACTGTCGCCCACAAAAGGCTGCCTTTTGAAATGACTCATGTTGGCTATCTCATTAACGAAGCGTGAGGCATCTCTTAGTTTTTTCAGGTTTTCGGTAGAGATGCATTTGAATCCGCTTTTGGTCTGAAGATTTGGAATTACAGAGCACAGATTAGCGTTTCCGCATCTCTCACCGAGGCCATTAATGGTACCTTGTACCTGCACAGCACCTAGCTCGACAGCAGATAAAGAATTAGCGACAGCGCAATCAGAATCATTGTGCGCATGAATACCGATAGGGGTTTTCACCTTTTTCAGAACTTCGTGAACTATTTTCCTGAGGTCGTCCGGCAGGGTGCCTCCGTTAGTGTCGCAAAGCACAAGCCTGTCTGCGCCAGCTTTCTGCGCCGCAAGCAGACATTTAATCGCAAATCCCGGATTGCCTTTGTAGCCATCAAAAAAATGCTCTGCATCGAAAAAAACCTTTTCAGAATGTTTTTTCAGATACGCAATAGAATTGTGTATTATGACAAGATTTGCTTCACGTGTGATTTTCAAAGCTTCTTTAACATGAAAATCCCATGTCTTGCCGAATATCGTGATGATTGTGGCTTGAGACTCAACCAGTGCTTTCATGTTCGGATCGTTTTCAACCTTGATCTTTGGCCTGTGTGTGCTTCCGAATGCAACCACAAGCGCATTTTTTAACTTCAGTTTTTTTGCTCTTTTGAAATATTCGACATCTTTCGGGTTCGATCCCGGCCATCCGCCTTCTATGTAATGAACACCTAAATCATCGAGCTTTTCTGTAATGCGAAGTTTGTCCTCAACCGAAAAAGCTACATCCTCGGCCTGAGCGCCATCCCTCAGGGTTGTGTCGTATATCTCTATATTTCTCACTTACGGTTTTGCTCCCTGCGCAAGCCCGAATGTATCGTGCAGAACACGCACCGCAAGTTCCGTGAATTTTGCATCAATGATGCAGGAGACTTTTATCTCGGATGTGCTTATCATCATTATGTTGATACCGTGTTTGGACATAGCCTCAAACATCTGCGCAGCAACGCCCGAGTGCGTTCTCATGCCAACGCCCACAATAGATATTTTGGCTATATCTTCTCTTGTGGCAACCCTCTCTGCTCCAAGCTCCTTCGTTATGCTTTCGGCAAGCTGAAAAGCCTTTTTACTGTCGGTTTTTGGAACAGTAAACGAAATATCGGCAGAATTGCCGTCACTGCTGATGTTTTGAACAATCATGTCCACGATTATGCTTGCATCCGCAATCGCCTTGAACAGACCTGCCGCAAGGCCGGGCCGATCGGGAAGCCCCATGACCGTTATCTTTGCCTGATTTTTATCATAAGCTACGCCTGATACTACGACTTCTTCCATTTCCTTCTCCTCCGTTGTGACCAGTGTTCCGGGATTATTGTTAAAGCTCGATTTGACCACGACAGGCACATTGTACTTCATCGCAAACTCTACAGATCTTGTCTGGAGAACCTTTGCGCCCAAGCTTGCCAGCTCAAGCATTTCTTCGTAAGAAATTTTGTCGAGCTTTCTTGCTTCTGGGACGATATTGGGGTCTGTAGTATAAACACCGTCAACATCGGTATATATTTCGCAGAGGTCCGCTTTTAGCGCTGCCGCGATAGCGACTGCAGATAGATCTGAACCGCCTCTGCCGAGCGTGGTAACATTGTCATCACCGGTTATCCCCTGAAATCCCGCAACCACAAGAACAAAGCCATCCTCCAAAGCCTTCTGAGCCCTGTCAGCATGTATCTTTTCTATCTTTGCCTTTGTGTGAACCGTGTCGGTGATGATGCCCATCTGTCTGCCGGTCAGCGCCATCGCCTTGTGTCCGAGCGCCTCTATAGCCATTGCGGTCAACGCGCTCGTAACGCGCTCTCCGGATGACAGAAGCAAATCCATCTCCCTCTCACTCGGATTTGACGATACCTGATTCGCGAGCGCTATCATTTTGTCAGTTTCACCTGACATAGCCGAAACCACAACCGCTACGCTGTGGCCTTGCTTTGCGGTATCTGCGACGCGTTGGGCAACTGCCTTTATTCTTTCAACATTGGCGACCGAGGTGCCGCCGTATTTTTGTACTATCAGCATTAAATCAAAACCTCCTTGATTAAATAATCCATCAGCCTGTATCCGGCCTCAACAACCATTATGTCTTTTCTTTCTGCAATAGCTTCGCTGTATGAAACCCCTTCATTGTTCTGTTTTTTGCGGCTGTCATAAACAACAAATGGCACAGGTTCGGCCGTATGTGTTCTGATTTTTATCGGGGTTGCATGGTCAGGCATCAAGAGTATCCTGTACTCTCCGAATCTTTCTTCAAGACCTTTCATAACCGGGCCAACCACAAGGCGGTCGAAATCCTCTATCGCCTGAAGCTTATTTTTGTAATCGCCCGAATGTCCTGCCTCGTCCGGCGATTCGACATGTATGTAAACAAAATCATTTTTTTTAAGCGTATTGAGCGCATAATCGGCCTTGCCTGAATAGTTCGTGTCGAGCCAGCCTGTGACCCCCGGAACCTCGGGTATCTCAAAACCCGCATAAATGCCGAGGCCCTTTGTTAAATCCACGGCAGATATGAGCGCTCCTTTAAGCCCGTATTTCTCTTTGTAAGTTGACAGCTGCGGCTTTCTGCCCTGCCCCCAGAGCCATATGCTGGTTGCCGGTTTCTTGCTGTTTTTTATTCTCTCTTTGTTGACCGGATGATTCGCTAAGATTTTTTCTGAACGTCTCATAAGGTCTATCAAGAACGCGGCTTTATTGCCTGAGGGCAGGTGTTTATCAACTCCCTGGCCGATTATATCGTGGGGCGGCGTGCATTCAACATCATCCGCTCCGCCTTTCCAGACCATCAAATGCCTATAGCTCACGCCCGGATAAAATTTTATGTTTTCGGATTCGAGTTCTGTTTTCAGCGCAAGTATAAGTTCTGTTGCTTCGGGTGTTGTAATATGGCCACTGCTGTAATCATCCATCGAAACTTTGCTGTCGTCATTTTTCAAGGTTACAAGATTGCAGCGGTAAGCGATGTCGCCTTCTTCAAGCTCAACCCCTATGCTTGCGGCCTCAAGAGGCGCTCTGCCTGTGTAGCAGTCCGCAGGATTGTATCCGAGTATGCTCAGGTTGGCCACATCCGACCCCGGAGGAAAGCCCTTCGGCACTGTTCGGGCCATGCCTATAATTCCTTCCTGCGCGAGCTTGTCCATATTGGGTGTTGATGCTTTTTGCAGTGGCGTAAGCCCGCCAAGTTCTTCGATCGGAACATCGGCCATTCCGTCGCCTAAAAGAACTACGAATTTCAAAGAATTCTCTCGATCACTTTTTTTACCTCATTGAATTCGGCTCTGACTTTAATAGTCTCCCCCGAAACCTTGATAGCATTGTCCGGGTCTTTCAGGCCGTGGCCGGTTAGGGTGCACACAACAGTCTCGCCTTTTTCGAAATAGTTTTGTTTATACAGCTTAAGCACTCCGGCAAGAGATGCCGCGGATGCCGGCTCGCAGAAAATACCTTCGTTTGCGGCTATAAGCTTGTATGCCGATAAAATTTCTTCGTCCGTAACAGCATCTATTTTCCCGCCAGATTCGTCTCTCGCCGAGATTGCGCCTTTCCAGCTTGCAGGGTTGCCAATTCTTATTGCTGTCGCTACCGTTTCTGGTTTTTCGATAGGCTTGCCGTTTACCAAAGGCGCTGCCCCGGCAGCCTGAAAACCAAGCATGACAGGAGTTTTAGAAACAATGCCTTCGGTTTTATACTCCTTGTAGCCTTTCCAATAGGCGGTTATGTTTCCGGCGTTCCCGACCGGCATGGCATGGTAGCGGGGTGCAAAGCCGAGCTGGTCACATATCTCGAAAGCGGCAGATTTCTGGCCTTCGATTCTGTAAGGATTAATAGAGTTTACAAGTGTAATAGGATAATTGGATACCACCTCTTTTACCATGTTCAGGGCTTCGTCAAAGTTGCCATTAAGCTGAAGAACATGAGCCCCGTGCATCAAAGCCTGGGCCAGTTTGCCGAGCGCTATCTTGCCTTCCGGAATTACAACTATCGCTTTTATGCCTGCGCGGGCAGCATAAGCTGAGGCAGCAGCTGAAGTATTGCCTGTTGAAGCGCATATAACAGCCTTTGCATTGTCCTCTGCGGCCTTGGATAGAGCAAGGGTCATGCCCCTGTCTTTGAAGGATCCGGTCGGATTTGCACCGTCAAATTTTAAAAACAGATCCAGCTCTATGTTGAGTCGTTTTGTTAAATTAACCGCTTTCAGTAAGGGCGTGTTGCCTTCCTGCAGGGTTATTACAGGCGTCTTTTCTGTTACCGGGAAAAACTTTCTGTATTCTTCTATTATGCCGCCCCATAAAATTTTAGAACGGCTGCATCGGTCAGTCACCATAAATTAAATATCTCCGTTTATTCGATTATGTCGCCCTCTATCAGCTCCACATCAATCCCCTGAGTTACGAGCGATTTTATTCCTTTTTCCACATTGTCTTCGGCCCCGTCGAGCTCAAGTATCATTTCTCCAACGCTGTCTGTTATCCGAGCCCTTCTGATATTCGGCATAACGTCATATGTTTTCGCCATAGTAAAAATTACCGGCTCTTTTATGAGGTTTTGCGGAAAAGTCAGCTTCACACGCCTTTTCATTGCGTCCTCCTAAGTATTCTTTTGACTGTTTAGATTAAACCTGTAATCAGCAGCTTCCCCCGGCTATTGCCGGCACTATCGAAACTTCATCACCGTCTTTTACAAGCGTCTGCTCCGCCTGTGCAAATCTTATATCCTCTTCGTTTACATACAGGTTTACAAATCTCCTTACTTTTCCGCCTTCCGAAAGCCTTTCGGCTATGCCCGGATACCTTTTTTCGAGGTCGTTTATGAGCTCAATCACTGTACCGGGTTTGCCTTCGACCTCTTCGCTGCCCTGTGTCAGCTTTTGAAGCGGGGTCGGGATTCTAACTTTTACTGCCATACGGTCACCTCCAAATTAAATTAAAAGAAACTAATCGTTACTTCCCACGTATCTTTTTCAGAACTTCTTCAAAAGCATCAAGCTTGGGCGATATATGGTGCATTTGTGAGGTGTGGCCCGCAAGCGCTTCCTGTGTTTTAAGCCCGTTGCCTGTAATGCATATAACCGTTGTATCGTCTCTGCCGATTTTGCCCTGTTCGATAAGCTTTTTTGCGGACGCAACAGTAACTCCACCGGCTGTTTCTGCAAATATCCCCTCTGTTCTTGCAAGCAGTTTAATGCCGGCTATAATTTCTTCATCCGAAACATCCTCTCCATAGCCTCCGGTTTCTTTTACCACCTGAGACGCATAAAACCCGTCGGCAGGATTGCCTATAGCAAGAGATTTGGCTACAGTATTGGGCTTCACAGGCCTTATCACATCAGTTCCGTTTTTTATAGCGACCGAAATCGGCGAACAGCCTGTTGCCTGTGCCGCAAAAACTTTAGTTTCAAGCTCTTTAATTATGCCTATCTCTTTAAATTCTTTGAACGACTTCCATACTTTTGTTAGAAGCGAACCGCTTGCGCAGGGAACAACCACATTGTCCGGAGCTTTCCATCCGAGCTGTTCGATTATCTCAAAACCCTGTGTTTTAGAACCTTCTGCATAAAATGGCCTGATGTTTATGTTCACAAAGGCCCATTTGTATTTGTTGGCGATCTCGCTGCAATTTATGTTTACCTCGTCATAGTTGCCGTCCACCGCTACAAGGTTAGGCTCGTACACTAAAGAGGCTACTATCTTGCTCTGTTCCAGAGTTGCCGGGATAAACACAAATCTTTTGAACCCTGCCTTAGCTCCCTGCGCAGAAACCGAATGGGCAAGGTTTCCGGTAGATGCACACGCAACCGTATCAAAGCCGAACTCTTTTGCCTTTGTAAGGGCAACAGCCACAACCCTGTCTTTAAAAGAGAGGGTTGGATGAGCTACGGTGTCGTCTTTAACATAAAGTTCTTTTACTCCCAGCTCTTTTGCTAGATTGTCAGCCTTTATGAGCGGGGTAAAGCCTGATTTCAAGCCCACCTGCGGCTCTCCGTCTATGGGCAGCAGCTCTTTATACCGCCAAAGGCTTTTGTCCCGTTTCTCTATGGTTTTTCTTTTCAGGACTTTTTTTATGGCTTTATAGTCGTAAATTACTTCAAGCGGTCCAAAACAGAATTCGCAAACATATATAGGGTCAACAGGGTATTCCCTGCCGCATTCCCTGCATTTAAGCCCATCGACATATCCCATTTTACCTCCTCGCACAGCTAAAAGATTTAATGTAACATCTTGAAGAAAAGAATGTTATTTTACTCCAAAAGCGGACTAAAAGTAAAAAGATTATCAGGCCGGCTGTGCCAATCGGCCCTATAGTGGTTCCTCTTTAAAATGCATACATTTTCGCCCGAAACAAACTATTGCCTATTCGCGCCCCAATCCTGTATCCTATATCTCTGTTTTATGAGGAATAAACTGAACATAACAACTGCTAAACGGGCAGGGTTTTGCTTCGGTGTGAAACGGGCGGTTGATATGACCTTTGACGAGGCGAAAAAAGGTGATGATGTATTCACGCTCGGCCCTATAATCCATAACCCGCAAGTTATTGAAAACCTAAAGCTTCAAGGCGTTGCCCCCTCTGACAGCATAGATAACCGCAGGATAAAGACATTGATAATCAGAACTCATGGGGTTCCTGTAGAGGTTTCGGAAAGGCTTGCAAATAAAAAATATAGAGTTATAGATGCTACATGCCCGTTTGTAAAAAAAGCTCAGCAGTACGCGAAGCTTCTCAAAGAGGACGGTTATCAAGTTCTTATTATCGGTGACAGAGAGCATCCTGAGGTAAAAAGCCTTATGAGCTATGCCGGCGCCGAAGTTGTTGTCTTGGGACGGGATGATGATTTGCCTAAGCTGAAAAGCAGGGTGGGAGTGGTGGTTCAAACCACTCAGCCTATAGGCATCCTGAAGAAATTTGTATGTGAAGCTATGGGGCAGGTCAATGAAATAAAGGTTTTCAATACTATATGCAACTCTACCGCCCTGAGACTTAAAGAGACGGAGGAGCTTGCAAAAAAAGTTGATGTGATGGTTGTTGTGGGCGGCAGGAACAGCGCCAACACAACACAACTTGCACATTTATGTGCCGACAAAGAGGTGCAGTGTTATCATATAGAAACCGCTTCGGAGCTTAAGGCCGTATGGTTTAAAGGCAAGAATAATGTCGGCATTACCGCAGGTGCTTCAACCCCTGACTGGATTATAAAAGAAGTACAGGATAGAATCAGGGAAATAGGAGGAATGGGCCAGGATGGACGGTCAACCAAAAGAAGAAACAGCCGACATTGAATCGCTTTATGCCGAAACCCTGCAAAGGGTAGAGAGAGGAGTTGTAACAAAAGGCAGGGTGATAAGCGTCAAGTCAGACGTGGTTGTGGTTGATGTCGGATATAAATCTGAAGGCATAATTCCTGCCACCGAGTTTACCGAAAAAGAGCTGGCCTCGCTTAAGGAAGGCGATACGGTTGATGTTTTTGTTGAACGCATAAATGATCATGAAGGCGTGGTATATCTTTCAAAAGACAGGGCCGCAAAGCTTCGAATATGGGAAGCCCTAACAAAAGCTCAACAAAACAGTTCAACAATAGAATGCGTAGTAGAAGGCAAGACAAAGGGCGGCCTGATAGTTGACTGCGGAGGCGTAAAAGGATTCCTGCCTGCTTCACAAATAGATGTTAGGCTTGTAAAGGATGTTGATTCGTACATAGGAAAAACTTTTGAAGTAAAGATTCTTAAAATGCTCCCGCAGAAGCAGGGAGCAGGATCTCAGGGCACTTCCATGATACTGTCCCGGCGTGTTGTTATTGAGGAGGAGCGCAGCAAGCAAAAAGAAAATACCCTGAAAGTTCTCAAAGAAAATGCGGTGCTGTCGGGTGTAATAAAAAATATCACCGACTATGGTGTATTTGTTGATTTAGGCGGGATAGACGGGCTTCTGCATATCTCTGATATGTCTTGGCGGCGCGTAAACCATCCGTCAGAATTTTTTAAAGTCGGAGAAAAAAAAGATTTCCTGATACTTAAATATGATCAGACCAACGAAAAAGTAACACTCGGATATAAGCAAAAAAAGCCTGACCCATGGTTGACGGTTGATGAAAGATACCGTTCAGGAATGAGAATCACCGGCATGGTTGTGAACATTGTTGACTATGGTGTGTTCATAGAAGTAGAAGATGGGCTTGAGGGATTGATTCATATTTCAGAGCTTGATTGGGCGGCCCGTCCCAAGCACCCGTCTAAATATGTTTCAGCGGGTGACGAGATTGAGGCTGTAGTTCTTAATGTCAACAAAAACGAACGCAGGCTTTCACTAAGCATTAAACAACTTAAGCAAAAGCCATGGGAAATTGTTGCAGCGCATTATTCTATTGGACAAAAGATAAGTGGAAAAGTGAAGACAATAACAGATTTTGGAGCTTTTGTAAGGCTTGAGGAGGGCGTTGACGGACTTGTTCACATTTCGGACATTTCGTGGACCAAACACATCAAGCATCCGTCCGAAGCACTGAGAAAAGGACAGAAAATCGAGGCGGTAGTTTTGAGCCTTGATGCTGTGCGTGAACGCATGGCTCTCGGCATTAAACAACTGACTCCTGACCCATGGGTTAATGAAATTCCTGCAAAGCTCAAACTCGGAGAAGAGATGAGGGGCAAGGTGCTAAAAATCGCAGACTTCGGCGTTTTTGTAGAGCTTGAGTGCGGGGTTGAAGGGTTGGTGTATTCTTCTGAAATCGACCACCTGCTGGAATTGAAGGAAAGTGATGAAATTCGCGTAAAAATTATAAAGCTAAATTTAGACGAACGCAAAATCGGGTTGAGCACTAAAATTTTAAAAGCACATGCGAACTAGAAAAATTTTCATATTCGGGAGCATATTTTTGGCTGTGATATTTTCCCTTAGCATTGTAATAACTATTTTTCAAAAACAGGTTCCTCTCGGCTCAAAAGTAGCACTGGTAAGGATTGAAGGACCAATATTTGAATCTAAAACTGCTGTAAATGAGATAAAGGGTTATTTGAAAGATAAGTCGATCAAGGCGATCGTTATTCGTGTTGACAGTCCAGGAGGAGGGGTGGTCGCTGCTCAGGAAATATTCACCGAAGTTCGCAGGGCCTCTGCCGAGAAAAAAGTTGTGATTTCTATGGGTGCGCTTGCAGCATCGGGCGGCTACTATATTTCGGCGCCGGCAACCCAAATCTTAGCGAACCCCGGAACCATAACAGGTTCGATCGGCGTTATAATGGAGGTGCCTAATATCAAAGGACTCATGGATAAACTGGGCATAAAGTCCGAGGTTATAAAGAGCGGCAAGCATAAGGACCTTGCTTCTGTTTTTCGCGGCATAGGAATCGAAGAGCGCGCCATACTTCAGGGTGTTATGGACGATGTGCATGAACAGTTCATCAATGCAGTATCCGAAGGCAGGAAAATACCGGTTTCAAAAGTAAAGGACTTTGCGGATGGACGGGTTTTTTCGGGCAGGCAGGCATTGAAGCTTGGGCTTGTTGATGAGCTTGGAGACCTTGAAGCCGCAATTAAAAAAGCTGCGCTGCTTGCCGGCATAGAAGGGGAGCCTGAGGTTGTAAGCAAAAAAGAGAAATCAATTTTTCATGAACTGCTCAATGGCAGCATCGCTGATGTCGTATGGAAGCGTATGCCGAGGACTGAGATGAAATACCTTTACCAGTTTTAAGGACAAAATAAACAAAAGAAAAAACAGGAGGCAGTAAAATGACAAAATCCGAGCTGATAGAAAAAGTTACCGAAAAGGTGGAAGGCCTTACCAAAAAACAGGTAGAAGCGATAGTAAACACGATATTTGACGGGATGAAGGATGCCCTTGCAACAGGCGGCAAGATCGAGATTCGCGGCTTCGGAAACTTCAGGCTGAAGCAGAGAAAAGAAAAGACCGCCAGAAATCCGCGAACCGGTGAACAGGTGCAGGTGGCCCCCAAAAAGGTCGTTCATTTCAAGACCGGCAAGCCTTTTCATATCGCATTGAATTCCTAAAACAGATCGCTTGCATTACGCAAGTCATTGTTAACTGTTGGCTTGTGGAATGTAAGATGTTGCAGTTATGGACCGAAGAAACTTTCTGGTTAGTTTTGTAAAGCTTTTCTTCGCAGGGCTTTTTGCCGCTGTTTGTTCGGTTGTATTTTATATTTTTCCGTCAAGGGAACGCACCCAAAATATCCGCTATTTCTATCTTATGGATGAAGACAGTCTTCCTCGTAAAGGCGTGCGCAAAGTAGATTTTGAATACAACGGGGAAGACCGCACGATGGGAAGCAGAGTTTACATTTCGGCCTCTGATAAAGAGCTGACAGCATTTTCTTCTGTCTGCACACACCTCGGCTGCTTTATTAACTGGGATCACAATAAAAAAGAATTTATCTGTCCCTGCCACGGCGGCAGATACGGCATTGACGGAAATGTAACGGCCGGACCACCACCGGCGCCTCTTGCAAGGCTGCCTTTAGAAATAAAGGACGGAAAAGTTTATATAGGCATGAAGATCTGATGAGAAAAATATTTGATTGGCTGGACAGGAAGTTCGGCATAAAGGCACCGCATAAAAACTTCATGAAGAGGCCTGTGCCGGATAATATCGGCTATTCGTACTGTTTTGGGGGCATCGCTTTTGTTTATTTTTTGCTGCTCGGATTCAGCGGAATGCTTTTGACGCTTTATTACGTGCCTTCCGAAAAAGAGGCATATAAAAGCATTTTGATGATCACCGAAGAGATTAGTTTCGGTTGGCTTATACGCGGGCTGCACAAATGGTCCGCCACTTTATTTATAGTTTTTATACTGCTGCATACTGTTAGAGTTTTTGTTTCCAAGGCATACAGACCGCCGAGAGAGCTTAACTGGATGGCGGGTGTGGTCGGCCTTATATTTGCACTTGGTTCAGGATTTACCGGTTATCTTTTGCCGTGGGACCAGAAGGCGTATTGGGCCACCGAAGTCGGAACCTCGATGCTGGGCACCCTGCCGTTTTTCGGAGGACATATTAAAAACTTACTGCGTGGAGGCGCTGATGTTGGGGGCTCTACGCTGATCAGATTTTACAGCATACATGTGATTTATATGCCGGTGTTTATTTCGCTGTTGCTCTGGGGCCACTTTCACATGGTAAAAAGACGGGGGATTGCAAAAAATCTGTGAAAGAAAAAAAGTTTTATCCCGACTACTTGTCTGAAATAATATTTGTCGTGCTGATCGCATTTGAGCTGTTATTGGTCATTGCGCTTACTTGTCCGCCTCCGGTCGGCAGGCAGATAGATTTCACAAAATCTTTTCAGCCCTTGCCTGAATGGTATTTTCTCTGGATATATCAGCTTATACGCTACTTCCCGGGCAATGCTATTTTTGTGGGAGCAGTAATTGTTCCTGCTGTATTCGCATTTTTACTGCTTGCAATACCTTATATTGACAAGGGAGCAAATGGAAGGCGAAAAGCATCGATTGTATTTTTCGGTCTTTTGCTGATGGCTGTTGTTCTGACGCTGCTAAGTCAGATTTAGCGCCTGCTCATCGCCTCGATATTCTTTACAAGCCCTTCAATCAAAAACACAATCGCTTCCACATCAAGATATTTATCGGCATAAGTATTAAATAGAACCTTGACCTTTGATGGAAACTCGCTTTCTTCGGGCCAATAGAGTATAAGAACAGGAACTTTGGGAAGCAGGTGAAGCGCCCATGCGCAAGGAGTTGAAAAGCCCTCTTTTGTTACGGCCCCTAATCTTTTAAGAATAGTTTCGACCGCTGTCAGGTTCTGGTCAAGCATTTCTTTTAGGGGTTCTTCGCCTTCGCGCTCAAATGATGCGGCTTTGACCATGCCATTTTTAAGTTCGGCATAAGATACCCATTTTTCATCCGTCTGTTTCGGCATGCCTTTTATTGCGATGGAGTTGTTGAAGGAATTTCTTATGTAGTGAAGCAGCAGAATTTTTACCCACGGCGTAATGTGTCCATGTGTAGTTACATCGCCGTCCGCTGATACCGTAAACGGTCTGCCCATGCAGTTTACAACAAGACTTCCGTTCTGCATCTGTCCGCCAAGAAGCTCAGCAATCGAGCCTAAATCTATCTTCTTAATTTCATCTCTGAGCTTCAATATCAACCCTTCGCGCCAGTCGGTCACGGTTATCATCGCTTTGAGCCGTTCTGCTTCGGCCGGCTCCAAAAGCTGGCATTCCGAAAGTTCAGCATCGCCTTTTATCACCGCAAGCGCAAACGGCATGCAGGTTTTCTGTTTGCATTTGCCGCAGTTTTTTTTCGGCAGGTTTTTATAAAGCTCTATCTGGTTCATAACATTCCTTAACACATTTTTTTGTATTATGATTTTTCAAGGCAAAGAAAAACAATGCATTGCACCGCTTCTGTTTCTGATTAATGGCAACAAAAACCTTGCATCTATAGGGATTTTATTTTATTATAGTCATTAAATCAAATAATTTCGAGGTGTTGCTATGGCCGAGCAGAAAAAGTATAGACTTGTAACAAGGAGTGATATGGATGGTCTTGTCTGTGCCGTTCTGCTGAAAGATCTGGATCTTATCAATGATTTCAAATTTGTACATCCCAAAGACATGCAGGACATGAAAATCGATATAACCGAAAACGACATAACAACAAACCTCCCCTACGTCCCCGGAGTGCATCTGGCCTTTGATCATCACCTGAGCGAAACCCTAAGAAACAAGGAAGGCAGATCAAACCACATTATCCATCCGGACGCCCCTTCTGCAGCACGCGTTGTATATGACTATTCAGGAGGAAAGAGCAAATTCCCTGACATCCCGGATGATATGATGGCTGCTGTGGATAAAGCGGATGCAGCACAGTTCAGCCTCGACGACGTGCTCAAACCCAAAGGCTGGGAACTGTTAAGTTTTTTAATGGATGCAAGGACAGGCCTGGGCCGGTTTAAAGAATTCAGAGTATCGAACTACCAGTTGATGATGGATCTCATCGACTATTGTAAAAATCACACGATCGAAGAAATCCTGAGCCTGCCGGATGTTAAGGAGCGTGTTGATCTTTTTTTCAGCTATGAAGAACGCTTTAAATACCAGATACACAAATGCTCTACGACTTATAAAAATCTCGTTGTGCTGGATCTCAGAGAAGAAGAAACAATATATCCCGGCAACCGCTTTATGATTTACGCTGTCAATCCTGACTGCAATATTTCGATACATGTGCTTTGGGGGCTTAAGAAGCAAAACATTGTATTTGCGGTAGGAAAATCTATATTCAAAAGAGACTGCAAAACCAATATCGGTGAACTTATGCTCAAGTATGGCGGCGGCGGACATATGAATGCAGGCACCTGTCAGATAAGCATCGAGAATGCAGAAAAAGCTTTAAAAGAGTTAATAGCTACCATAACAGAGCAGGGATAATAGTTGATATTTTTTTGCAGGAGGGCAGACGGCAAATCCGTCTGCCCTCTTATGCATTATGGGCATTCTAAATGGATCTGTCATCTGCTGACATAAATCTTTTTTTCCTGATAAACAAGGGCATCAACAACCCTGTACTTGATGCATTGATGAAATCGCTTACAACAAAAGGGTATCTGCTTATTTTTCCTTTTGTCGTATTTATGCTGCTAAATGCATCAAAAACAAAAGATGCTGAGGGGAAGAGCTACAAAATCCTAGCGTTATGGACCATTTGCATTTCGGTGCTTGCTTTTGCTCTTGCCGACTGGAGCGGCGGGAATTTGAAACATATTTTCGCCAGAGTCAGGCCCTGCAGGGCGCTCGATAATGTACGGATTTTAGTCGGATGCACTCAATCAGGATCTATGCCGTCGAATCATTCCGCCAATTCGTTTGCATATACGGTTCCGCTTTTTTACCTGACCCGTAATTTTCTTCCTTTAGGATGGCGCATTTTCCCATTGGCGCTTGCAACCCTTGTAGCTATATCCCGGGTTTATCTGGGGGTGCATTATCCGACGGACGTTATTGCGGGCAGCCTGTGGGGAGCATTCATCGCATCTCTTTTGATACTCAGCTACCTTTGCTTTTTGCAACGATACGCCAAGCGGTAATCTGTTATAATCTATTAACCGATTAAGGAGATATGATGACAGTATCCATAGTAATTCCTTTGTACAATGAAGAAGAAAATGTTGAACCGCTTTATGAGCGGCTGCATGAAGTTCTTGATACGTTTTCTTCCGGGTACGAGATTATTTTTGTTGACGATGGGAGTACAGACAAAACACTGGCTATTCTGGAATCTTTCCAGAAAAAAAACGAGCATGTCATTGTGCTCAGCCTAAGAAGAAATTTCGGACAGACCGCTGCATTTGCCGCAGGCTTTGATTTTGCTCGGGGAGATGTAGTTGTGACGATGGACGGAGATTTGCAAAATGACCCGAAAGACATACCAAGGCTGATAGAAAAATTAAAAGATTTTGACCTTGTGAGCGGATGGCGCAAACACCGTCAGGACACATTTTTTACCCGAAGACTGCCTTCAATCATTGCAAACTGGCTCATAAGCAAAGTTACGGGCGTTAATCTGCACGACTACGGCTGTTCGCTCAAGGCATATAAACGTGATGTAGTAAAAAACCTTAGGCTCTACGGTGAAATGCACCGCTTTATTCCTGCTATGGCAAGCTGGTACGGCGTCAAGATAGCAGAGATAGAAACAACGCACCACCCACGGCTTCGCGGCAAATCAAAATACGGCATTTCCAGAACCATAAAAGTGATTTTGGATCTTATAACCGTAAAATTCCTGCAGAGTTTCTCTACAAAACCTATTCAGTTTTTCGGGCCGGTGGGAGTTCTTTTTGCATTGGGCGGCTTAGGCATATCCTTTTATCTCACTATAGAAAAACTTTTTTGGGGAGCGATGCTCGCAGGCAGGCCGCTGCTTCTACTCGGGGTGCTGCTTATAATTGTAGGCGTTCAGTTTATCGGTATGGGACTGCTTGGAGAGATGATCGTAAGGGTTTATCATGAAAGCCAGAAGAAACCGATATACGCTAGATAAAAAATCTTAGGCTCCGGACGATAAGATCAAAAGTTCGATTAAAAAAATCCTGCTGTTTTGTCTGAAGCTGTCGGTAAGCTCAGCATTCTTGTACATACTGCTGTCAAGGGTTGGAACCCAAACGCTGATATCCAACATAAAGCTTATGAATCCAGCAGCTTTTATTGCGGCAGTAGCGATATATATATTGGCATCATATATCTCAACCCTGCGGTGGAAAATGCTTATTCCGCACAAAACAGAGACCAAACGCATGTTCGATATGTATATGATTGGAGCTTTTTTCAATATCTGCATGCCGGGGCTTATAGGTGGAGACGCGGTAAAGATTTTTTATCTGGGCAGAGAGATAAAAAATAAAAACGGCAAGGTAGAATGCCGAAAACTGCAGACCGGCGAGAACGCGCTTGCGGTGGCTTCGGTATTTATGGACAGATATATAGGTTTTGCAGCGCTTATGACGATCGCCCTGATAACGTTTCCTTTCGGTTTCGGATATCTGCAAAACACCCCGGTTAAGTGGCTAATCCCATTTGTTGTAGCAACATTTGTAATAGGCAGTTTTTTTGTATTCAGATTCAGAATAGGCGGACATATAAATTTTATCAGTAATGTTTATGACAATTTCAGCTTATACAAAAATCAGCGGTCTGTGCTTGGCCGCTGTTTTGCATATTCTTTGATGATCCAGGTCCTCAGTGTTCTGGGCGTTTACATACTAGCGCTCGGGCTTTCTATGAAAATTTCTTTTCTGTCGGTGTTCATATTTTTGCCTATTATAATTGTGATTTCGTTCCTGCCCCTTTCGATTTCGGGTATTGGTCTGCGAGAAGGCGCTTTTGTGTTCCTTTTCGGTCTTACAGGGATTGCTGAAGATATGGCTATGACACTCTCTCTTATATGGTTTTTCTCGATAATTGCGGCCAGTTCGTGGGGGCTTGTTGAATATCTAAGATTTAAGGCTGTGCTTGGCAGCGATATAGAATAACAACTTTTTCAGATCCTTAAGGTTGCCCGGAAACTCTTCTTTTTCGTAAAGTTCTTTAAGCCCCAGAACCAAAACATCATCTTTTAGATTTAGGCCGTATTTTGATATAATGCTGTCAGCAATAAATTCGATGTCCTGCCTGCGTTCTCTCAATGCAGGAATTTTTATAGCTTCAGGCGACAGGCATGCCAGCAGCTTGGCTAACGAGCTTTCTTCGTTTGCAGCCTCCGGCAGATTGTTTTTGGATGTGAGAATGAAACGTATGTCGAGGTCTTGTGGGTGTTTATCACCGGATTTGAAAAACTTCCCGGACGAATAAATTTCGATGATTCTCTCTTGAAGGTATTCCGGCATTCTATCTACATCCTTCAAAAGTATCGTGCCGCCGTTTGCGAATTCCAAAGCGCCTTTATGCTTTTGAAGATTATGGTAACCGCTCCTGCTTCCAAACAAATCTCTTTCGAGCAAATCTTCAGAGGTATCACAATGGAAAGTAACATACGGTTTAAGTCTTCTAGGGTTGTCGGCCTGATAGTAAAGCGCTGCGGCAAGGAGTCTTTTGCCGGTGCCGCGCTCACCACATATAAGAATGTTTTTTTCTTCACGAACAGCAGCGCTTATTCTTTCAAGCTCTGTGCTTAATTCGGGAGTTCTGGTCAAAAACTGCATGGCAGTTTGTTTGATTTCTTCGGCAGAAGAGGTGCAGTAGATCGCAGCATCTTCGACATTGTAAAGCTTGCTCACAGCATTAAGTCTTTCCAGTGCTTCCGCAAGAAGTTCCTCAACTTCGCTTTCGGCTATTGTAAAATACCTCTTGCACAACTCCCTGAATTTTTCCTGCGCTTCCACGACAGAAGGGAAAAGAATAGCCCTCGCCCCTGCGCCGGCCGTCTCCATGAGATAAAACAGTTGAAACGTCTCGTATGCAAGCGAAAGCTTTGCCGGCTGATCTATCAAAGGCCTTCTTGAGCCATCATCAGCTATAACTGCGGTAATGAGGCTGATAATATCCTTATAAACTGCAGCCGCCGAAAAGTTTTTAGCAAGCAGTTCTATATTGGTTGTCTTAAAAAGTCTTTGTTCAATAAAGACCCTGTCTTCTACGGGAAGCATTAAGAGAAACTCATAGACCCTCTTATATTGAGCCTTTTCTATCAGCATAAAAAGCATGCCTATAATCGGAAGCGATGCAGAAAAATAAACGATCTCCTCCTCTTCTTCGATATTGGCCTTATTGTTTATCAGCACTGCAATTTCTCCTGCAAGCACCGAATAACACCATAGAGGCATATATTCTCGATCTAAAAGCATGTCATGCTGGATTATATTCCGTTCAACACCTTGGGCACCAACAAGGGATATGGCTTGCAAAGCTGTTTTTACTTCGCATTTGTTGGAGGCGAGACAAAGCCCATTAATCATACTAAGATAGAGCCCCGGATCATGTCGTATCATGCCGGCAATGGAACTAAGTGGAACGCGCTCGTCGCTAATCAAGCCACGAAGCGACTTTACGGTATGTTCAAAGAAGGGTATCTGCATAAATGCTATAATAATGCGATTTATGTACAAAGAGCAAGACTACGATATTATTGTGGTCGGCGCAGGACATGCCGGCTGCGAAGCGGCTTTAGCAGCAGCGCGAATAGGACTCCAAACCTGTCTGTTCTCCATAAACCTTGATACAATTGCGCATCTTTCGTGTAACCCGGCTATTGGAGGGCTTGCCAAGGGCCATCTTGTTCGAGAAATAGATGCGCTTGGCGGTGAGATGGCAAAGGTGACCGATAAAACAGGCATCCAGTTTCGGATGCTTAACTTGTCGAAAGGTCCTGCTGTATGGTCGCTGCGTGCACAAGCAGATAGATCGTTGTATAAAAACACAATGCGCATGGTTCTCGAAAGCCAGAAAAATCTTGCCATAAAGCAGGGCATGGTGGAGAGGCTTGCCGTAAAGGATCAAAAAATTTGCGGTGTTGTTACAGCTCTCGGGGTGATGTATGGTGCTCGGGCTGTAGTTGTTACTACCGGAACTTTCCTGAAAGGGCTGATACATATAGGCCTTGACAGTTTTCAGTCCGGCCGGGCAGGCGAGTTCGCTTCTATCGGGCTTTCGGATTCGCTGCAAAATCTCGGGTTTAAAATGGGGCGATTAAAAACAGGAACCCCGCCGAGACTTGATGCCAAAACCATCAACTTTTCGAAAACTGTTCCGCAAATGGGTGATGATCCGCCTGTCCCGTTTTCTTACACAACAGAAAAGATAACAACTCCACAGCTTCCATGTTATATGACCTATACCAATAAAATCACGCATGAAATCATACGCGGAGGACTCGATAGATCACCGCTTTATAGTGGGCGCATTAAAGGCATCGGTCCGAGATATTGTCCTTCGATAGAAGATAAAATAGTGCGTTTTGCAGATAGAGAACGGCATCAAATATTCCTTGAGCCGGAGGGACTGGAAACAAAAGAGTATTATGCAAACGGCATCTCTACAAGCCTTCCCTACGATGTGCAGGTGCAGCTTGTAAAAAGCATAGAAGGCCTGGAGAATGCCGAAATAATGCGGCCTGCGTATGCGATAGAGTATGATTTTGTATTCCCTACACAGCTGCGTCACAGCTTGGAAACAAAAAATATAGACGGTCTTTTTCTTGGCGGCCAGATCAACGGCACCTCAGGCTATGAGGAGGCTGCTGCTCAGGGGCTTATCGCAGGCATAAACGCAGCACGCAAGATAAAAGGGCTCGAACCGCTCGTTCTCGGCAGGGATGAGGCATACATAGGAGTGCTGATAGATGATCTTGTGACAAAAGGAACTACAGAGCCTTACCGAATGTTTACCTCTCGTGCAGAGTACAGACTGCTCCTTAGACATGACAATGCTGATTTTCGGCTTGCCGAAAAAGGTCATAAAATAGGGCTGTTGTCTGATGATGCGTATACCCGGTTTGAACAGAAAAAAAGTATTTTAGAAGAAGAGTTGTCCAGATTAAAAACGGTTAGACTTAAACCTTCTGATCAAATTAACAGCGCTCTGGATTCTTTAGGAACATCGTCTATCACAGAAAGCATATCATTAGAAAAAATACTCAAGCGTCCCGAAATTAAATATGCGTTCATAAAAAATTATGCTCCTGCGCCAATCCAAATATCTGAGCAGATAGCGCAGCTTATCGAGATTAATGTTAAATATGAAGGATATATCCAAAAGCAGTCCGAAATGGCCTGCAAATTTCATAAAATTGAGGCCTATAAAATTCCTGCCGGATTCGACTATAAAATTGTGCCGGGGCTTTCGCGGGAAGTGGTGCAAAAGCTGACAGAGATTCAGCCCGAGACTTTAGGGCAGGCGGCTAGGATACCCGGTATTACTCCTGCAGCCATCTCGATACTGCATGTGGCTGTTGAAAGATTCAGGAACGAAAAGCGCTCATAAAAATGCTGCATAAACAATTCAAAAGTAGCACTACTTACAATGCGGATGTTAGAATACGAATAGACCTCAGATGCGCCTGTAGCTCAGGGGATTAGAGCATCGGCCTCCGAAGCCGAGGGTCGGAGGTTCGAATCCTCTCAGGCGCGCTTTTAAAAACAACGAGTTACAAAGCAGCATGTCGCAACTCTCCCGTTTTTTCTAACGGACGAATTCCAAAAGCTCAACCTGTTTGTTGTTGCCGGTAGGAGAGATAATCTTCTTTTTTTATAAGAAAGCATCCATAATCGCCCGCTTCTTTACAAGAATAAATTTGTTTCATAGAGGTAAAAGGCGCGAGCTCCTCCTGTGTCCATGAGGAAAGGTGCTTTTCGTGTGGATTCCCATAAATAGTTGGCTGTTCCCACTTTTCGCCTAGAGGCAGATTAAGTATAAGATACTTGTTGCAATGAGCAGCGCATTTGTCTAAAAAACTCCATGCTTTATTCTTTTCGAAATGTTCGAGCACATCACCGGCAATGATCAGATCATAGACTCCTATGACATCGATATATTCAAAGGCATTGCCGATAAAAATTTTGTTATAGATGGCTTTTTGATGATCCTGTATATAATCTGGAAAGATTTCTATACCATCAAGAATAACCTTCCAGTCTGACCGTTTATAACGCTCCCCCATGGTGACATCAAGGCAGTCGCGGACTATAAAGCCTATTTTCCCATTGCCAAGTCCTATATCAAGCACAGAAGTCGGTCTTATAAAGATTAGGAATGCAGCTAATGTTTCTATATGACAATAAGGACTTGTCGGCATAGAATCCTGTTTAACCTAAACTCTTCATGCCGAGGAGCGGAGGTTCGAATCCTCTGAGGCGTGTTTTAAACATTTTCGATCATGTGGCCCATTTTCTTCTTTTTTGTCTTTAGATAAACAATGTTTTTGTCATGAGGAGTGACTTCTGCCGGAACTCTTTCAACAATTTTCAGGCCATAGCCTTCAAGACCAACTATTTTTTTAGGATTGTTTGTTATTATGCGCATCTTTTTCACACCAAGCTCAACCAGTATTTGCGCGCCTATGCCGTAATCCCGAAGATCGGGCTGAAACCCGAGTTGGAGGTTGGCCTCTACAGTATCGAGGCCCTTGTCTTGCAACTCATACGCCCTCAGTTTATTTGCAAGCCCGATGCCACGGCCTTCCTGTCGCATGTATAACACAATGCCTTTGCCTTCTTTGCTTATCATCTCCATCGCCTTGTGAAGCTGGTCCCCGCAATCGCATCTTTTTGAACCAAATACGTCACCGGTAAGGCATTCAGAATGCACTCTTACCAAAACCGTATCGCCGCTTTTAATTGTTCCCTTCACGAGTGCTATGTGCACATTTTTATCAACGTCATTAGCGTAGGCTATAGAGGTAAAATCGCCTCCGTATTTAGTAGGCATCTTTACCGTAGCAATACGTTTTACAAGCCGCTCATTACGCATTCTATATTTGATTAGGTCTTTTACCGTAATTATTTTTAGATGATGTTTTTTTGCGAATTCCACAAGCTGAGGCATCCGCGCCATCGTGCCGTCATCGTCCATAATCTCGCAGATGACTCCAGAGGGATTAAGTCCTGCAAGGCGCGCAAGATCAACAGACCCTTCTGTTTGTCCGGCACGCTGAAGCACCCCGCCCGGTTTTGCCCTAAGCGGGAAAATGTGTCCCGGTCTTGCTATATCTTCAGGTTTTGTTTTGGGGTTAATAGCGGTGAGTATCGTAGTAGCTCTATCCTTTGCGGATATTCCGGTGGTAACGCCTTTTTTTGCCTCGATCGAAACAGTGAATGCGGTGCCGAAAGACGAGGTGTTGTCCTCGGTCATCATCGGCAGATTAATCTCCTCAACTCTTTGCGGAGTAAGTGAAAGACATATAAGTCCGCGCCCGTGTTTGGCCATAAAGTTAATGGCATCCGGCGTAACCTTCTCGGCCGCCATGCACAAATCACCCTCATTTTCGCGGTCCTCATCATCAACAAGTATCACCATTCTCCCATTGACAATGTCTTCAAGGGCTTCCTCTATAGAATTTACTTTATATTTCTCCACTCTAAAACCTCCGATTTATTTGCTCAGAAACAATTTATAAACGACTAAAATTATAACACACCGGTATGGTTGATTATCGTCTGGTGTGGGCGTGGCAAATGGCTAAAGCTATGGCATCCGCACTGTCAGATGACAGTTTGTGGCGTATATTAAGTATTTGCGCGACCATGCTCTGCACCTGATTTTTGTCGGCCTTGCCGTAGCCTACAACCGCTTTTTTTACCTGAAGTGCGCTGTACTCAAAAATAGGCATCCCGGTAAGTGCCGCTGCAACAAGAACAACTCCTCTAGTGTGCCCCATGCTTATAGCCGCTTTTGTGCCTTTAGCAAAAAACATCTTTTCTATGGCTATCTCATCAGGCTTGTATTCGGCAAAGATCTCGTTTAGTGTGGTAAAAAGTGTTTTAAGCCTTTCATGAAGAGGATTTTTTGCAGACATTGCAATCCTGCCTGAAGACATATAATCGATTTTTTTTGAATACGGATTTGGTGAAACGTTTATGAGGCTGTAGCCGCAATAAATACTGCCCGGATCAATGCCTAAAATTTTCAAGACTATCTTTTTCTTGGGGCTTCAAATAAAATCTCTTCCACCATTTGGCAGATTATGTGTGCAAGTGTAATATGTGTTTCCTGAATGCGCGGCGTGTCTTCAGAGGCCACCACAAAGGCATAATCGCATTTTGCCGCAAACTTGTCGCCTTTTTGTCCGGTAAAAGCTATCGTTTTTATTCCCTTTTTCTTAGCTGCATCAACAGCCTTGAGAATATTTTTAGATCCCCCGCTCGTGCTTATAGCTAGCACAAGGTCTCCGGCCTGGCCAAGAGTCTTTACCTGCCTTGCAAATATTTCTGAATAGTCGTAATCGTTTGAAATGGATGTAAGCACAGCGGTATCGGTATTGAGTGCTATGGCCGGCAATCCGGGTCTGTCTTTTTTAAAGCGGTTTACGAACTCTGCAGCAATATGAGATGCATCGCAAGCGCTGCCTCCATTGCCGAAAAGAAGCAGTTTTCTGCCTTCGCTGAAAGCATCGGCAATAAGTTTCGAAACTTCTGCGATCAATGCGGTATTATCTTTTGCAAAACGCTTTTTGACTTCTATGCTGTCTTCAAATGCCTTTATTATTTTTCTTTCCATGGGGTTAAGTGTACTAAAGATTTTTCTGCTCCGTCAAGGCAACAGAAGCGCCTGAGGCAAACCTCAGGCGCTTCTGTAAAAACTAATCTTCTTTGGTTATTTCAAGCTTTCCATCTTTGGCTATCTTCACAGTTGCATTTAAGAAACGCGCTTTGAACCCTTTTTCTTTAAGCGTGTTGTAGGCTATCTCTGCTCTCGCTCCTGTCGAACAATGGATAATAATCTCTTTGTCTTTCGGTATCTCGGCAATTCTATCGCCAACATCCTGAGTTGGAATATTCTTCGCGCCTTTAATCATGCCTTCCGCAGCTTCATCAGCATCGCGCACATCAAGAATGAACTTGCCGGATGGAGTTGACGCCGCAATTGTTTTAAACTCTTCGGGCATAATCTCGCCCGGTCTTGGTTTAGGCACATATACTATTTCTGTTTTTAGCTTGTCATTTTCTACCGGGTTGCCCGCTTTCTTCCACCCCTCCATTCCTCCGGCAAGGTATGACGCATTTACATAACCCCATCCCCTGACAGCTTTAAACGCCTCTTCCATAGCCTGCTGGGAAGCACAGTAAATAACAATCGGGGCTTTTTTGTTTTCCGGGAATTTAGGCTTCATTCCTGCAAGCTCTTTAAGCGGTATGTTGACTGCGCCTTTTATATGTTCTTTTTTTGCATAATCCGCCGGTCTTACATCTATCAGCACATGCGGTATATCCTTGTCTATCACGCCTTTGAGATTCGCACCGGTAGATGCAATAAGACTGCCCGCCTTTTTCCATGCCGGCAGCCCATCAATAAACACTTTTACGTTTTTGTATCCAAGTTTCTCCGCCTTACTGGCAGAGGATGGGCTCAGCCTTCAGGTGGGGCCTGCACAATAAAAAACTAAGATTTTATCTTTTTCTTTAGGGAGCTTTTCTATATTTTTGTCAAAATCAGCATCGTAGATGTTTATAGCTCCCGGAATATGCGCTTCACCAAAACGCGGCGCAGGCCTTGAATCTATAATGATATAGTTCCCCTTGTCAGCTCCGAGCGCAATAAGTTTTGAAAGCGCTTCCGCTTTAATCAGCTGTTCATCTCTTACCTTTGCCGGCGGCTTTACAGTTATTGATTCAGCATATAATTTGCCCTCTTTCTCAGCAAAAACAACCGCGATTTCTTTTTCTTTTGGTATCTTGTTTACAGGTTGCTGCCAATTGTTGATTTTTGTTTTTTCATCAAACTTTACTATCCATGTTGCGCCCGTCTCAACCTGAATAGTTTCTGCCTTGCCGGACACGCTGCCTACTGTGCCCCTAAGCTTGTTTGCTTCTGCCTGATGACACTGCGTACAGGGTTTAAGAATCTGCGGCTTCTCGGCTGCGAACAACCCGCCACTGCAATACAGTGTTACGGCTGCAACCGCAAACGCCTTTTTAAAAAAGATGTTTTTTGTCATTTTTTTCCTCCTGTTTTTTATTTCTAGACCACACCTAGCTAAAATTATAATTTATATGTCAATTATAGCACAAAATTTTAGAAATACAGTTCTGCAATACTTTAACCAAAATAGTTTGCTTTACTGTCTTGATTCTTAACTTAAAACAGTTGCAAAATTAAGGCAGCTTCTAAAAACTTATTCCGGAGGGGACAATGTCACGCAAATTATTTTTAAGTTTGGTCTTATTCTGCTTGTTGGTCTATGCCACAGCAGTCTGTGCCGCTGACAAAACAGGAATTACATGGTTAGGCCATTCCACATTTAAAGTCACGACCGGCTCGGGGAAGGTTCTTCTCATCGATCCTTGGATAACAAACCCAGCAAATCCTAAAGGCAAAGAGCAGCTTGCTGCGCTCGACAAGGTCGATCTCATATTGCTTACGCATGGCCATGGCGACCATGTGGGCAACACTGTAGAGATCGCAAAAAAGACAGGTGCGACGATTGTGGCTACGGCAGACCTCGGCCGGGCAATGGTTCAGTTCGGCGGCCTGCCCGAAAAATATTATCCTAAAGAAAATATGGGGAACTTTGGCGGCCAGATATCGCTTCTGAACGGAGAAGTACGAATTCTATTTGTTTCTGCTGTTCACAGCTCTGCCCTTGAAGGCGCTACAGACAGCAAACTGCCGAACCTGAACGCTTACGGAGGCAATCCGGGCGGATTTGTAATTTATGTTAAGAACGGGCCTACTATATACCACACCGGTGACACAGACGTTTTTGGTGATATGGCCTTGATAAATAGTTCGGGCAAAATTGATGTAATGCTCGCATGCATTGGTGACAAGTTCACTATGGGGCCTAAACTCGCAGCAAAAGCGGTGCAGCTTGTAAACCCTCAAGTAGTAGTGCCTATGCATTATGGCACTTTCCCTGCACTCACAGGCACAGCTGCTGCACTTGAAAAAGAGATTAAAGCGCTTGGCCTTAAGACCGAGATGAAAAGTCTTGCTGTAGGGGAAACCCTCAGCCGCTAATAAAATAAACGGCAGTTAAACCACAGAGCGCACAGAGTTTTTAATTTTATTTTTGGTTAAGCTCTCTGTGTTCTCTGTGGTGAATATTTTTTTGTTGAAGGCTACTCCTTTATCATTTCGATTTCTATAGTTATAGCAACCTCATCGCCCACCAAGACCCCGCCTGTTTCTATCGCCTTGTTCCATGTCAGGCCATAGTCGCGTCTGTTGATTTTTGTAGTGGCCGAAGCTCCGCGCCGAATTTTGCCCCACGGGTCTTTGACAGGTTCGGTAAGGTTTTCGACATCAAGGACAACTTCGCGGGTTATGCCGTGAAGTGTAAGGTCTCCCGTAATTTTCAGGCGCTCTTTTCCTGACGCCGTTATTTTTTTCGATACAAAAGTCATGGTTGGAAACACCGCAGTATCAAGAAAATCTGAGCTCCTCAGATGATCATCCCTTTTTTGAATGCGCGTGTTTATAGAGCCTGTTTCTATCACCGCCTTGACGCTTGATTTGGCGATATTAGTTTCATCTATCACAATCTTGCCAGAAAAGCGTTCGAACACACCTTTAACATTTGTAATCATCATATGTTTTACAGAAAACCCTACTGTCGAGTGGTCCCCATCTATCTGCCATGTTGAAGCGAGGCCGAGCGAAGGAAGCGCAAAAACAAAAAGCAATAAGGCAAACAGTACAAGTTTTTTCATGTTGATTCTCCTTTTTGGTTTTTACGTATTGTCAAAAGTTCTAAGGCTAAAAGCTTTCAAACCCTTGTCCAGTAATGCATTGCTTTAAATAAACTTGCCTCCCCCTGATTTCAG